>NZ_JAGXJM010000003.1:0-580813 GCF_019091445.1 Streptomyces sp. GbtcB7 | reverse complement strand
CGAACCCGGAAGCTAAGCCTCACAGCGCCGATGGTACTGCAGGGGGGACCCTGTGGGAGAGTAGGACGCCGCCGAACAATCTTTGGAGGACCTCTGGTCCCAGCGACTCGCTGGGACCAGAGGTCCTTTTTTGCTTTTTCCGAAGCGCGCCGGGTACCCGGCTGCGCGAGAATGACTTGCGGTACCGATGACAGGAGTCACCCATGTCCACCAACTCTCCCGACGAGCGACCGGAGCGCGATCAGCGCCGCCGGGACAGTGGTGACCGCGGCGGTTACCGCGGAGGTCCGCGCCGCGACAACGACCGGCGTGACGACCGACCCAGCAGTGGCCCGCGCCGCGACGACGACCGCGGTGGGTTCCGTCGGGACGACAACCGGGGTGGCGGTGGCGGCGGCTTCCGGCGCGACGACAACCGTCGTGACGACAGCCGTCGTGATGACAACCGTGGCGGTGGCGGTGGCGGTGGCGGTTTCCGTGGCCGTGACGACCGGCGTGAGGGCGACCGGGGCGGTCGCCCGCCGTTCCGCCGTGACGATCGACCCACCAGCGGTCCGCGTCGCGACGACCGTGACCGTGGGGTCCGTCGGGACGGGGACCGTCCGGCGTTCCGCCGTGATGACCGTCCCAGCAGTGGCCCGCGCCGTGACGACCGACCCAGCAGTGGTCCCCGTCGTGACGACGACCGCGGTGGGTTCCGTCGGGACGACAACCGGGGTGGCGGTGGCGGCGGCTTCCGGCGCGACGACCGCAGTGACTTCCGCCGTGATGACCGGCGTGACGATCGCCGAGGCGACGACCGCGGTGGTTTCCGCCGTGATGACCGTCCCAGCAGTGGCCCGCGCCGTGACGACCGACCCAGCAGTGGTCCCCGTCGTGACGACGACCGCGGTGGCTTCCGCCGTGATGATCGTGGTGACTTCCGGCGCGACGACCGTCGGGGCGACGACCGTGGCGGGTTCCGTCGCGAAGGGGACCGTCCGGCGTTCCGCCGTGACGATCGTCCCAGCAGTGGCCCGCGCCGTGACGACCGACCCAGCAGTGGTCCCCGTCGTGACGACGACCGCGGTGGCTTCCGTCGCGATGACCGCCGTGATGACCGTCGTGACAGCGGCGATCGCGGTGGCTTCCGCCGCGATGACCGCGGTGACTTCCGGCGCGACGACCGTCGTGACAGCGGTGACCGCGGTGGGTTCCGCCGCGACGACAACCGCGGTGGTGGTGGCGGCTTCCGGCGCGACGACCGCAGTGACTTCCGCCGTGATGACCGTCGGGACGACCGCCGCGACGACCGGCGTGAGGGCGACCGTCCGGCCTTCCGCCGCGACGACAGGCGGGACGACCGTCGTGACGAAAGCCGTGGCGGCGGCGGTTTCCGCGCCCGCGACGACCGGGGTCGCGACGACCGCGGACGTGGTGGCCCCCGTCGTGACGACCGGGGTGGCCGTCCCGGTGGCACTGGTGGCCCCGGTGGCTTCCGGGGCCGTGACGACCGTCGGGGCGACGACCGGCGCGGTGGCGGCTTCCGTGGCCGCGACGAGCGCGACCGGGACCGTGAGCCGATCAAGCGGCTGCCGATCCCCGATGACGTCACGGGCGAGGAGATCGACGGGGACGTACGGCAGGAGCTCCAGAGCCTGCCGAAGGGGCTTGCGGAGGACGTCTCCAGGAACCTGGTGATGGTCGCCCGGCTCATCGACGAGGACCCCGAGGGCGCGTACGCGTACTCGAAGATCGCCCTGCGGCTGGCGTCGCGTGTGGCCGCCGTACGCGAGGCGGCCGGGTTCGCCGCGTACGCCAACCAGAAGTACAGCGAGGCGCTCGCCGAGTTCAGGGCGGCGCGCCGTATGACCGGGAACGTGGACCTGTGGCCCGTCATGGCGGACTGCGAGCGCGGCCTGGGCCGGCCCGAGAAGGCGCTGGACATGGCGGGTGCGCCCGAGGTGCACAAGCTGGACAAGGCCGGTCAGGTCGAGATGCGGCTCGTGGCGGCCGGCGCCCGGCGCGACATGGGGCAGCTCGACGCCGCCATCGTGACGCTCCAGAGCCCGGAGCTCGCCTCGAACTCCGTACAGCCCTGGACGGCCCGACTGCGTTACGCCTACGCCGACGCGCTGCTGGCCGCCGGTCGTGAGGACGAGGCGCGCGAGTGGTTCGCGAAGGCCGTCGAGTCCGACAAGGACGGCAGCACGGACGCCTCCGACCGGCTCGCCGAGCTGGACGGCGTCGAGTTCGTCGACGCGCTCGTCGAGGACGAGGACGAGGACGAGGTCGCGACCGAAGCTGAGGCTGAGGCTGAGGACGAGATCGAGACGGACGTGGAGACCGACACCGAGGTCGAGACCGAGGACGACGATGAGGACGACATCGTCGAGGCCGAGCGGACCAAGCCGGTCGTCGAGGCCGACGACGATGACGAAGCTCCGCGGGGCTGACGTACAGCGGTTGTCGTAGGACACGGGCGGCGGGATTCCGGAAGGGATCCCGCCGCCCGTGGCGTTTCAGCCCCAGTTATCGCCTGGGTGCCTCAGAGGGGCAGCGCCCGCAGTACCAGCCCCGACGCCGGCTTCGGGCCGAACGACGTCGACTTGCGGGGCATCGTGACGCCCTGGCGGGCGAGGTCGCGTACGACCTCCTCGCGGACCGGATGCATCAGGACGGCCGTGCCGCCGTCGCGCTCCGCCTTGTCCACCGTGGCGGCCGTGTCGTGGATGTACGCGATGTGGGCGGGCGAGTCCTCGGGGATGCCCCAGATGTGGGCCAGGAGTGTGGCGTGCAGGACGGTCGCGTCCAGGGTGCGCCAGGCCTCGGGGCGGTCCGCCGGGACCGTACGGGCGAGGAGGTCCGGGGAGGGGCGGTCGACCAGGTGGAAGGAGCCGTCGCCCGCGAGGAGGAAGGCGTTGCCCTCGGCGGCGGCCGCGGCGAGGGCCTCCAGGGCCTCGGGGAGCGGAACGTCGAGGTGACGTACGCGGAACGAGTCCGTGAGGGCGGTCAGCGCCTCCGCGACCGGCAGATTGTGCAGCAGGCGGTGGATCGCGCGGACCCGGAGCGGGTAGCGCGCGGTGTCCACCAGGAGCACGAGGCCGTAGTCCCAGGGGCTCGGTGAGGGGTGCTCGGCGCGTAGCCGCAGGTACGTCGCCCAACGGTGGTGGCCGTCCGCGATGAGAGCCTGGTGCCGGCCGAGATCCGTCTGGATCTCGGCCAGGTCGGCCGGGTCGGTGATCGCCCACAGACGGTGGCTGAAACCGTCCTCCGTGGTCGTCGAGAGCAGCGGGTCGCCCTCTGCGGCGCGCTCGATGACGGCGGCCGTGCCGACCCGGGAGCCGTTGCCGCGGTAGGTCAGCAGCAGCGGTTCGAGGTTGGCGGAGGTGGCACGCATCAGGGCCGCGCGGTCCGCGATGATGTGCGGCATGACGTCCTCGTGCGGGAGGACGACGCCGGCGGACGGCTCCGACAGGCGCAGGGCGCCGATGATGCCGCGTTGCAGCATGCCGTCGTCGTGCTGCTCGTAGACGTACAGGCCCGGCTCGGGGTCGGCGGCCAGGACGCCTTCGGACACCCAGTCGTGCAGGGTGTCCGCCGCCTGGCGGTTGCGGGCCGTCGGGGTCGTGTCCTGGGGGAGGATCAGCCTGACGATGTTGTGCGGGTCGGCGGACTCGAGGTGGAGCAGACCGTCCGGCCGGACGATGACGTCGTACGGCGGAGATGTCACGGCGGCGAGGCTGCCGACCCGGTCGGGGTCGTAGCGAAGGCCCCGGAACGGGGTCAGTTCGAGGCCGCTGCGCGCCGGGGTTTCCTCCGCGGGACCTGCATAGTTCATTGAGGCATCGTAAGTGTGCAGACGCTGTACGGGATGATCGGGGGAAAGAGATCGAACGAGGAGCGATGCGTAATGAGCCAGACCGCCAGGACCCGGCCCGAGGCCAGTGAACAGGCGCTGAGTGAGGCCTACGACACGGCTCTGCTCGACCTCGACGGCGTGGTGTACGCGGGCGGCAACGCGATCGCGCACGCCGTGGCATCACTGGGCACGGCCCGTTCGGGAGGGATGCACCTCGCGTATGTCACGAACAATGCGCTGCGTACGCCCGATGCGGTGGCGGAGCATCTGAGCGAGCTCGGTATACCGACGGACGCCGATGACGTCATCACCTCGGCGCAGGCCGTGGCGCGGCTGATCAGCGAGCAGGTGCCCGCCGGTGCGCGCGTGCTGGTCATCGGCGGCGAGGGACTGCGGGTCGCGCTGCGCGAGCGCGGGCTCGAGCCGGTCGAGTCGGCGGACGACGACCCGGCGGCGGTCGTCCAGGGGTTCGGCGGTCCCGACCTGCCCTGGGGGCGCTTCGCGGAGGCGTCCTACGCCGTCGCGCGCGGGGTGCCGTGGTTCGCGTCCAACACCGACCTGACGATCCCGAGCGCGCGGGGGATCGCGCCCGGGAACGGGGCCGCGGTGGAGGTCGTACGCATCGCCACGGGCGCCGAGCCGCAGGTGGCGGGCAAGCCGTTGCCCCCGATGCACCGCGAGACGATCCTGCGGACCGGGGCGAAGCGGCCGCTGGTGGTCGGCGACCGGCTGGACACGGACATCGAGGGCGCGTTCAACGGCGAGGTGGACTCGCTGCTCGTGCTCACCGGGGTGACGGACGGCGCGCAGCTCCTCGCCGCCCCGCCGCAGCACCGGCCGACGTACGTGGACGCGGATCTGCGCGGGCTGCTCACCGGGCAGCCGGAGGTCGTGGAGGAGGGCGACGGGTTCCGCTGCGGCGGCTGGACGGCGCAGGCCGCGAGTGAGCGCCTGGAACTCGCGGGCGACGGTGAGGCGCTCGACGGGCTGCGGGCGTTGTGCGCGGCGGCGTGGACGGCCGCGGGGGACGGGACGTGCGAGTTGGACGGGGGGAAGGCGCTGGCGCGGCTGGGGCTCTGAAGGATGCGGGGGCTCGTCGGTGGTGAGGCGTAGTCACCCGGGATCGAAGAGTGAGCGAGGGTAGGCTAACCTAACCACGTGTTGGTCGACAGTCCCCCCGAACAGCGCGCGGAGACCGCCCCCGCGCCCCCGAGCCGTCAGGCGATACGCGCCGTCGGGCTCCTCGCGTCCCTGGCCCTCCTGGTGCTCGTCGCGTTGGTGAGTATCGCGATCGGTGCGAAAGCGCTGCCGCTGGACCAGGTCTGGCACGGCCTGTTCCACGGCACGGGGACGTACTCCGACGTCGTGGTGGACGACCGGATCTCGCGTACCGTCCTCGGGCTGCTCGTCGGTGCGGCGCTCGGACTGTCGGGTGCCGTCCTGCAGGCGCTCACCCGCAATCCGCTGGCCGACCCCGGACTGCTCGGCATCAACGCGGGCGCGTCCGCCGCGGTCGTCACCGCCATCACCTACTTCGGTGTCACGAGCCTGAGCGGCTATGTGTGGTTCGCCTTCTTCGGCGCGGCCGCGGTCGGGGCGCTGGTCTGGTTCCTGGGCGGCAGCCGCGGCGCCACCCCGGTGCGGCTCGCGCTCGCCGGCACGGCGATCAGCGCCGCGCTCTACGGCTATCTGCAGGCCGTGATGATCATGGACGACGTGGCGCTCGGCAAGATGCGCTTCTGGACGGTGGGTTCGCTGGCCTCGGCCACCGACTCGACCATCAGGCAGGTGCTGCCCTTCCTGGTGGTCGGCACGGTCGTCGCGCTGGCGCTCGCCCGGCCGCTGAACGCCATGGCCATGGGCGACGACACCGCCCGCGCGCTCGGCGCCAACCTGAACCGCACCCGGGCGCTGTCCATGGCCGCCGCCACCGTGCTGTGCGGCGCCGCGACCGCCGCCTGCGGGCCGATCGTCTTCGTCGGGCTCATGGTCCCGCACGTGGTCCGCTCCTTCACCGGGCCCGACCTGCGCTGGATCCTGCCGTACGCGACCGTGCTGTCGCCCGTGCTGCTCCTCGGCGCCGACGTCGTGGGGCGGATGGTCGCGCGGCCCGCGGAGCTGCAGGTCGGCATCGTCACCGCGGTCCTCGGCGGGCCGGTCTTCATCTATCTCGTACGACGGCGGAGGACGGCCCAGCTGTGACGACCCCACGTACCCGAGCCGTGCGGACGCGCGGCGGTCTCTCCGTCCGGCTCGACGTCCGGGCGTTCACCGTCGTCGTACTGCTGCTGGTGGCCGCGCTCGCCGCGAGCGTGGTGCTGATCGGCACCGGCGACTTCCCGATCCCGGCCGTCGACGTCCTCAAGACGCTCGTCGGCAACGGGAACGCGGGCCAGGAGTTCATCGTCAACGACCTGCGGCTGCCGCGGGTGCTCGTCGGCCTGCTGGTCGGGGCCTCGCTCGGGCTCGGCGGGGCGCTGTTCCAGTCCATCTCCCGCAACCCGCTGGGCAGCCCGGACGTCCTCGGCCTCGGCCAGGGATCGACGGCCGGGGCGCTCATCATGATCGTGCTGTTCTCGGGCAGTGCGAACCAGGTCGCGCTGGGAGCGCTCGTCGGCGGCCTGGTGACCGGGCTCGCCATCTATCTGCTGGCCTGGAAGCGGGGCGTGCACGGATACCGACTGGTCCTGGTCGGTATCGGGGTCTCCGCGATCGTCACGGCGGTCAACGGCTATCTGCTGACCAAGGCGGACATCGTCGACGCGGCCCGTGCGGTCGTCTGGATGACCGGCTCCCTCAACGGCCGTGACTGGGCGCAGGTCTGGCCGCTGCTCGTCATGTGCGCCGTCCTCGTCCCGCTCGTCCTCGGCAACGCGCGCGGGCTGCGCATGATGGAGATGGGCGACGACGTGTCGTACGCCCTCGGAGTGCGTGTCGAGCGCGTACGACTGCTGCTGATGCTGGCCGCCGTGCTGCTCACCGCCGGCGCCACCGCCGCCGCGGGCCCGGTCGGCTTCGTGGCGCTCACCTCGCCGCAGCTCGCCCGGCGGCTGACCCGCTCGCCGGGCCCGAACCTGGTGCCGTCGATGTGCGTGGGCGCGACCCTGCTGATCGTCGCGGACTGGGCCTCGCAGCGGGCCTTCGGCGCCGATCAGCTGCCCGTCGGCGTCGTGACGGGGGTCCTGGGCGGGATCTATCTGCTGTGGCTGCTGGTCACCGAGCGCAAGGCGGGCCGGATATGAGCGCCACGGCGAACAGGGGCACCCAGGCGAACGAGAAGACCCAGACGAACAAGAACACTCAAAGGAGCACTGTGAACCGCCTGTCCGCCGACAACGTCACCCTCGGCTACGACCAGCGCGTCATCGCGGAGAAGCTGTCGGTGGAGATCCCCGACAACTCCTTCACCGTGATCGTCGGCCCGAACGCCTGCGGCAAGTCCACGCTGCTGCGCGCCCTGTCGCGGATGCTCAAGCCCTCCGAGGGACGGGTGCTGCTCGACGGGCAGGTCATCCAGTCGATGCCCGCGAAGAAGGTGGCCAGGACGCTCGGGCTGCTGCCGCAGTCGTCGATCGCGCCGGACGGGATCACGGTCGGTGACCTGGTCGGCCGGGGCCGCTATCCGCACCAGGGCCTGCTGCGCCAGTGGTCGACGGAGGACGAGCGGGTCGTACAGGAGTCGATGGCCTCGACCGGCGTCGCCGAACTGGCCGATCGCTATGTCGACGAACTGTCCGGCGGCCAGCGCCAGCGCGTGTGGATCGCGATGGCACTCGCCCAGCAGACCCCGTTGCTGCTGCTCGACGAGCCGACGACCTACCTCGACATCCAGCACCAGATCGACGTGCTCGACCTGTGCGCCGAACTCCACGAGGAGCAGGGGCGCACCCTGGTCGCCGTCCTGCACGACCTCAATCACGCGGCCCGGTACGCCACCCACCTCATCGCCCTGCGCGAGGGCCGGGTCCTCGCCGAGGGCGCGCCGAACGACATCGTCACGGCCGAACTGGTCGAGGAGGTCTTCGGGCTGCGCTGCAAGGTCATCGACGACCCGGAGACCGGGACGCCGCTGGTGGTGCCCGCGGCACGCAAGGCCCGCGTGAAGGTGGCCGCCGGAGCCGCTGCCGCCGGAGCCGCTAAAGAAGCTTCCTGAGGCGGAACAGGTCGAGCAGGGCCGCCTCCAGCCGCACCCGGCCCGAGCCCCAGGCCTTCGCGAAGTTCAGCTGCCCGTCGACCATGGCGACCAGGTCGTCACCGGACATGGCGAGTCTGATCTGGGCCTTCTCGACGGGTGGGCCCTGGAGGGTGTCGAGCACCTCGATCCGGCCGTCCTTGAGACGACCGACGAAGGTGATGTCGAGGTCGGTGATACGGCAGCTGAGCGAGCGGTCCAGGGCCGCCGCCTCGCGTACGTTCCCGTCCGCGCCCGCCATGTTGTCCGAGAGCTTGTCGAGTGCGCTGCGGCACTCCTCAATCGTGGCCATCGCGGTCGACGGTACCGCAGTGCTTCGGGGTAGCGTCGGGGCATGAACGAGTCAGTGTCGGAGGCCGGGACTCCGCAGGGAGCGATGCCGGAGCCGGAGGTTCCGGTCGGGGTCGAACCCGAACTCGAGTACGACCCCGCCGCCCCGGCCCCGCTGGACGTGGACCGCACCCCCACCGGGAACGCCGAGGTCGACGCCCAGCTCGACCGGCTGGGCGACGCCGACCACCTCGCCACGGACGGACATGTCGAGGTGTACGAGGATGTACACCGGGGGCTGCGCGACGCGCTCACCGCGCTCGACGCCCGCCCGGGACCTCCGGCGCCCCCTACGCCGTACGACCGCAGGAGCTGAACCCAACGTGGCAGGAGTGGCACGCCGCCGCCTCGACGCCGAGCTGGTCCGCCGGAAGCTCGCCCGCTCGCGCGAGCACGCCAGCCAGCTGATCGCCGCCGGCCGGGTGAGCGTCGGCAAGACCCTCGCGACCAAACCCGCCACCCAGGTGGAGACCGCGGCCGCGATCGTGGTCACCCAGGACGACAGCGACCCCGACTACGTCTCGCGCGGCGGGCACAAGCTCGCGGGCGCCCTGACGGCCTTCGTACCCCAGGGACTCAAGGTCGAGGGGCGGCGGGCGCTGGACGCCGGAGCGTCCACCGGAGGCTTCACCGACGTACTGCTGCGCGCGGGTGCCTCCCGTGTCGTCGCCGTCGACGTCGGCTACGGTCAACTCGCCTGGTCTCTGCAGAGCGATGAACGCGTCACCGTCAAGGACCGTACGAACGTACGCGAGTTGACGTTGGAGGCGATCGATGGGGAGCCCGTGGATCTTGTTGTCGGGGATCTGTCCTTCATCCCGCTCGGCCTGGTGCTGCCCGCCCTCGTGCGGTGCGCGGCGCCCGACGCCGATCTGGTGATGATGGTCAAGCCGCAGTTCGAGGTGGGGAAGGAACGGCTGGGGAGTGGTGGAGTCGTACGCAGTCCGGAACTGCGCGCCGAGGCGGTGCGCGGAGTGGCCCGGCGGGCCGCGGAGCTGGGGCTCGGGGTGAAGGGCGTGACCGCGAGTCCGCTGCCCGGACCCTCGGGCAATGTCGAGTACTTTCTGTGGCTGCGTGCCGGGGCACCCGAACTCGACCCGGCCGACGTTGACCGTGCAGTGGCGGAGGGGCCGCGTTGACACAGACCCGAGCTCGTACTGTTTTCCTGCTGGCCCACACCGGGCGGCCCGCTGCGATCCGCAGCGCCGAACTCGTGGTCCAGGGACTGCTGCGCTCCGGGATCGGGGTGCGCGTGCTGGAGGCGGAGGCGGCAGATCTGCCGCTGCCGCCCGAGGTGGAGCTGGTGAAGGAAGCCACTCCGCAGTGCCTCGACGGATGCGAACTGCTGATCGTGCTCGGCGGTGACGGCACACTGCTGCGCGGCGCCGAGTTCGCCCGCGCCTCCGGCGTGCCGATGCTCGGCGTCAACCTCGGCAGCGTCGGCTTCCTCGCGGAGGCCGAGCGTGACGACCTCGACAAGGTCGTCGACCGGGTGGTGACCAAGGCGTACGAGGTCGAGGAACGCATGACCGTCGACGTCGTCGTCCACCAGAACGGCGACATCGTGCACACCGACTGGGCGCTCAACGAGGCCGCCGTACAGAAGGTCTCAGCCGAGAAGCTCCTCGAGGTCATCCTCGAGATCGACGGGCGGCCGGTCACCGGCTTCGGCTGCGACGGCATCGTCTGCGCGACCCCGACCGGGTCCACGGCGTACGCCTTCTCCGCCGGCGGACCCGTCGTCTGGCCCGAGGTCGAGGCACTGCTCATGGTGCCGATCAGCGCGCACGCGCTGTTCGCCAAGCCGATGGTGACCTCGCCGAACTCGGTGCTCGCGGTGGAGGTGCTGCCGCACATTCCGCCGGGGGTGCTGTGGTGCGACGGGCGGCGGACGGTGGAGCTGCCGCCGGGGGCACGGGTGGAGGTACGGCGGGGGGCCGTGCCGGTGCGGCTGGCTCGGCTGCACCACGCCTCGTTCACCGACCGGCTGGTGGCCAAGTTCGCGCTGCCGGTTTCCGGGTGGCGCGGGGCGCCGCACTGACGCTCCCGTCAGGTCCACTCCCGTGGGTGACAAGGCACCGTTTGTAGGTGCTTGTCACCTGCGGGTTCGCGGCTGCGAGGCGGGGGCCGTCGCACATCCGTGGCTGGACCTCGTAAGGTCGTGTCCGTGTTGGAGGAGATGCGGATACGGTCGCTCGGAGTCATCGACGACGCGGTCGTCGAGCTGTCACCAGGCTTCACCGCCGTGACCGGTGAGACCGGTGCGGGCAAGACGATGGTGGTCACCAGCCTCGGGCTGCTGCTCGGCGGGCGCGCGGACCCCGCCCTCGTACGGATCGGCGCCAAGAACGCCGTCGTGGAGGGGCGGATCACCGTACCCACGGGCGGTACGGCGATCGTACGGGCCGAGGAGGCGGGCGCCGAGCTCGACGACGGCGCGCTGCTGATCAGCCGTACCGTTTCGGCCGAGGGGCGCTCACGGGCGCACCTGGGCGGCCGTTCCGTCCCGGTGGGCGTGCTCGCCGAGCTGGCCGACGAGCTGGTGGCCGTGCACGGGCAGACCGACCAGCAGGGGTTGCTCAAACTGTCCCGGCAGCGGCAGGCGCTCGACCGGTACGCCGGGGACGCGGTCGCCGTGCCGCTCGCCAAGTACGCGGGGGCCTACCGGCGACTGCGGGCCATCTCGGCCGAGCTGGACGAGATCACCACACGCGCGCGTGAGCGGGCCCAGGAAGCCGACCTGCTGCGCTTCGGACTCGAGGAGATCGCGGCGGTCGAGCCGCGCGCGGGCGAGGACGCGGAACTGTCGGCGGAGGCGGAGCGGCTCGGGCACGCGGAGGCGCTCGCGTCCGCCGCCACGGCCGCCCACGCCGCGCTCGCGGGCAATCCCGAGGACCCCGAGGGCATCGACGCGGCGACGCTCGTCGCGGGCGCGCACCGGGCCCTGGAGGCCGTACGGTCGCACGACGCCGCGCTCGCCGGGCTGTCCGGGCGGATCGGGGAGATCAACATCCTGCTGCGCGACGTGGCGGGGGAGCTGGCCGGGTACGCCGACGACCTCGACGCCGATCCCTTGCGGCTCTCGGCCGTGGAGGAGCGCCGCGCCGCGCTCACCCAGCTGACCCGTAAGTACGGCGAGGACATCGACGCCGTACTCGCATGGGCCGAGCAGGGCGCCGCGCGGCTCCTCGAACTCGACGGCGACGACGAGCGGATCGACGAGCTGACCGGCGAGCGGGACGCGCTGCGCGCCGAACTGGGCGGGCTCGCGCAGGCGCTGACGGACGCCAGGACCGAGGCCGCCGAACGGTTCGCCGCCGCCGTGACCGCCGAGCTGGCCTCGCTCGCCATGCCGCACGCGCGCGTGTCGTTCGAGATCCGGCAGACCGACGACCCCGAGGGCGTGGAGCTCGGCGGGCGCACCGTCGCGTACGGGCCCGCGGGTGTGGACGAGGTCGAGCTGCTGCTCGCCCCGCATCCCGGGGCGCCGCCGCGGCCCATCGCCAAGGGGGCCTCTGGTGGTGAACTCTCACGTGTGATGCTCGCGGTGGAGGTCGTCTTCGCGGGGACCGACCCTGTGCCGACGTATCTCTTCGACGAGGTGGACGCAGGTGTGGGTGGCAAGGCCGCGGTCGAGATCGGGCGGCGGTTGGCCAAGCTCGCCAAGAGCGCGCAGGTCGTCGTGGTGACTCATCTGCCGCAGGTCGCCGCGTTCGCCGACCGGCAGCTGCTGGTCGAGAAGACCAACGACGGGTCTGTGACGCGCTCCGGGGTGAAGGTGCTCGAGGGGGAGGAGCGGATTCGGGAGCTGTCCCGGATGCTGGCGGGGCAGGAGGACTCCGAGACGGCCCGGGCGCATGCGGAGGAATTGTTGGCCACGGCTCGGGGTGACGTGTAGTTCCGTCTGCGGGCGCCCGCCCACCCCTTTTGCCGCTCCGCGGCCCCCGAACCTGCCCGCTTCGCGGGCCCCTGGAGTTGTCGCATGATCACCAGCTTCGGTACCGCCGTCGCCGTCACCCGCGCCACCCTCGCAGGCCTGCGCACCAAGACCCCGGGCGGCCCGGAGCGCTGGCAGCGCACGAACTACGCCGGGCGCACCGTCGAGTTGTACGCCGGCCCCGCCACCGCCCTCGGAGCGGCGCTCGCGGCCGCGCGCGTCCACCGGGGCGCCGGGGCCGCGGTCCTGGCCGCCGGGGCGTGCGGCGCGTACGACGACGTGGTCGGGGCGGGAGACCCCCGCCGGGGGTTCCGGGCGCATCTGGGGGCGCTGAAGGACGGGGAGGTGACCAGTGGGGCGGTCAAGCTGTTCGGAATCTCGGCCGCGGGGCTGGTGGCGGGGGCGCTGCTCAAGGAGCGGCCTGTGGACAAGCTGCTCGCGGGGGTCGTGATCGCCGGGAGCGCGCACTTCGTCAACCTCGTGGATGTCCGGCCGGGGCGGGCCGCCGGTGCGGTGCTCGCGCTGGGGGCCCCGGGACTGCTGCGGGGCGGCCCCGCCGGGCGGCTGTCAGCCGCGGCGATGGGTGCGGCGGCGGCCGTGTTCCCCGACGACCTCGGCGAGCGCGCGATGATCGGCGACACCGGGGCCCACGCGCTCGGCGCCGCGCTGGGCAGCGCGATCGTCGCGGGCAACGGGCGGGCCGGGCTCCTCGCCCATGCCGCGGCGCTGGTGGCCGCGACCGTGTACGGGGACAAGGTCAGCGAGGCGGTCGCGCGACCGCTGGGGTGAGGGGCGGACACCCCGTCGCGCATCCAGCGAAGGACAACCCGTCGCGAAGACACGCGACTTGTCACTCTTGTGGGTGACAGCTGCCGTCGAGTTGGGCGCTGCGCCGCGAGGCTTGCTCCGATGGCGGTCCCGGAACACCCGTACGGCCTGGCATCCTTGGCGTAGTACGCGGAGCACGACGTGCGGTACACCCCCCTCTGCTTTTCCCTCTGTACGTTCTCCGTGCCCGTCCGACGCCGAACCAGGAGCCCCGGCCACGTGAGCCACGTGAGCAGCCACTCACCGCACGGTCAGTCGCCGCTGCGCACCGTGCAGGTGCTCGGCGGCGGAAGCGCGGGCAGCAGCGCGCATGTGCGGTCGCTGGCCTCGGGGCTTGTCGCCCGGGGTGTGCGGGTCACCGTGTGCGCACCCGCCGAGGCCGACCTCGCGTACGGGTTCAGTGGCGTCGGCGCCCAGCACGTTCCCGTGCCGCGCAGCAGTGATCCGGCCGCCGTGGCCGCGCTGCGGGTGGCCTGCGCGGACGCCGATCTCGTGCACGCGCACGGGCTGCACGCCGCGCTGCGGGCCGCGCTCGCGCTCAGCGGGCGGCGCACCCCGCTCGTCGTCACCTGGCACACCCGTTCGCACGCGGAGGGCGCGCGGGCGCATCTGCTGCGGCTGCTGGAGCGGCGGGTCGCCAGGGCCGCGGCGGTGGTGCTGGGCTCCTCGTCCGACCTCGTGGACCGCGCCCGCAGGCGCGGGGCGCGGGACGCCCGGCTCGCGGCCGTCGCGTTCCCGACGCCACGCAAGGCCGTCGAGTACGGGGACCCCGACCGGCTCCGCCACAAGGCGCGGGCCGAACTCGGCGCCACCGACCGCCCGTTGCTCATGGCCGTCGGTTCCCTCGACCGGCACCGCGGATACGACACCCTGCTGGACGCCTCGCGCGCGTGGCGCTCGCTCGACCCCGTGCCGCTCCTGGTGATCGCCGGGGAGGGGCCACTGCGGGCGGCCCTCCAGCGGCGGATCGAGGACGAGGAGCTGCCGGTGCGGCTCGTCGGGCGGCGCGAGGACGTCTCCGAGCTGCTCCTGGCCTCCGATCTCGCGGTGCTGCCGAGCGGTTGGGAGTCCCGTTCCGTGCTCGCCCAGGAGGCCCTGCACGCGCGTGTGCCGCTCGTCGCGACCGCCGTCGGAGGTATCCCCGAACTGGTCGGCGACGCGGCCGAACTCGTCCCGTGCGCGGACGCCGACGCGCTCGCCGAGGCCGTCGTACGGCTGCTCGGGGACGACGATCGCCGGGAGTCGCTCAAGGAACGGGGGGTGCGGCAGGCCGCGACCTGGCCGACCGAGGACGAGACCGTCGCCCAAGTGCTCAGCGTCTACGACGAGTTGACCCAGACCAGGCCCCTTGCCTAGGAGACGTCCGGTGGCTCAGGGCACGTGCCGTCGCGCTCGCAGTGCCAGGCTCAACGCCAGTACCGTCTGCGGGTCGTCCAGGTCCGTGCCCAGCAACTCCCCGATCCGGGCGAGGCGGTTGTAGAGGGTCTGCCGGTTCAGGTGCAGCTCGCGGGCCGTCTCCGCCTTGCGGCCCGCGTGCGCCAAGTACGTCTCGAGGGTGGGCAGCAGCGGCGGCTTGGAGCGGAGGTCGTGGTCGCGGAGGGGGCCGATGGCGCGCTCCACGAAGGCCGCCAGGTCCGGATGGTCGCGCAGCCGCCACAGGAGCAGGTCGGTGTCGAGGCGGCGGGCGTCGTACCAGGGGCGGTCCGTCAGGCCCTGCGCGGCCGTCGCCGTCTCCGCCGCGTGCCGCAGGCCCGCCGAGGCCGCCGCCCAGCCGCCCGCGACCCCGACCACCACCACGGGCGGCTGTGCCCCCGCCCGCTGCATGCCCGCGCGCTCCACGCCCGCCCTGAGGGCCGCCGCGACCCGGTCCGCGACCGCCGCGCGCTCGGACTCCGAACGCAGGCCCAGCAACAGGGGGACGCGGCCCTCCACCGGGCGTACGCCCAAAAGGACCGGCACCCCCACCGAGGCCAGCTCTTCCGCGACCGCGCGCGCCAGGACGGCCCAGCCGCCGCCGGGGGAGGGGCCGTCGGCGAGCCGCATCACGACCGGCAGGAGCGGACTGTTGCCGGGCTTGAAGCCGAGCACGCGGGCCTGTGCGGGGGCGTCCTCGGCGGCGATACGGCCCTCCGCGAGGTCGGTGAGGAAGTCGCCGCGTCCGCGTGCCGCGAGCTCCTCCTCCTGGCGGGCCTGCATGAGGACGACGGCCAGGATGCCCGCGGCCCGCTCCGCCGCGATCCGGTGCACGGGGGCGACCGGGGCGCTGACGGGCAGGAGCACCAGCCGGGCGCGTACCGAACCGGTGCCGGGGCCGCCGCCCGGCACGTCCACGAGGGTCGTCCCGGCGGGTGGTTCCTCCTTGTGCTGGCCGCGCAGCCCCTCCCACACCTGGAGCGGATCGGCGCCGGCGGAGCCGGCCCCCGCGGCGTACAGGAGCTGTCCGTCCGCGGTCTCCAGGAAGACGGGGTTGCCGCTGAAGTCCGCGAGGATGCCGAGGACCTGGGGTATGCCCCCGCCGCCGAGCAGGGCCTCGGTACAGCGCCGGTGCACTTCCTCGGCCCGCTGCAGCAGCGCGTAGTGGCCGTTGACGATCTCGGTGTGGATCTCCTCCGTGACCGCCACGAAGGGCACCTCGCGGTGCAGCTGGACCAGCGGGAGACCGGCGGAGCGGGCCGTCTCCACGAGGGCCGAGGGCAGCCGGGTGAAGCGCGGGCCGAGCTCCACGACGAGCGCCGCGATACCGCGCTCCGCGAGGGTGCGGACGAACGCGCGCTGGTCGGCGGGGCGGGTGCCGAGGCCGTAGCCCGTGGTCAGGAGCAGTTCGCCGCCCTTGAGGAGCGAGGCGATGTTCGGGACCTCGCCCGCGTGCACCCAGCGCACGGTGCGGCCCAGCCGCTCGGCGCCCGCGAGGATCTCCGGCAGCCCACTGCGCAGCCCGGGCAGCTCCAGCGCCCGCTGCACGGTGATTCCGGCGCCCTGGGTGTCGTATCGACTGTCCAAGTGGCTGTCCAAACGGCTGTCCATGCAGCGGACGCTACCCGGGGAGGCCTCCCGGAGGCATGTCCGAGGCCGGGCCGCTCACTACCGGGGCAGGATGTTGTGGTTGAAGCGGAAGACGTTGTCCGGGTCGTACGCGGCCTTCACCGCGGCCAGCCGGCGGATGTTCCCGGCGCCGAGGCCGGCCACCACGCGGTCGACTCCCTCGTCGCCGACGAGGTTGAGGCAGACCGCGCCGGTGCTCCACGGCCGGAAGGCGGCGCGCACGTCCTCGACCCACTGGACGCAGCGCTTGTCGTCGGCCGGGTCCTCCCACATCCCGAAGGGGTGCACGGTCCACCGGGCGTCCCGGAACGGCACCGGGAAGCGGTCCGGGCCTGAGGCGATCGCGCCGCCCTGCGGGAACAGCGAGTACCGGGTGGCCGTGGGCACGGGCATGGCGTTTCCCAGCTCGCAGAAGACGTCCACGGCCTTGTCGGGCAGGCCGGTCAGCGACTCCGCGGAAGAGCGGTTCCTCAGGCCCGGCGGGCTGTCCAGGATGCGCTGGAAGGCGGCGTAGGGGAGGGTCGTGAGGATCACGGCCTCGTGAGGCAGCGCCAGCAGCGGCCGGGCGAGCTTGCGGAGGTCCTGCTCGGGGCCCGGGTACGTCAGGAGCGCGTCGACCAGCTGTGTGCGGATGATGCCACCGCCCGTCTCCGGCGGCGCGGCCTCGATGATCTCGCGGTAGCCGCGGACCACGTCCGGGCCGGACTTCGGGCGGTATGTGAGCAGGGCGATCGAGAAATCCGGCAGCGGGTGCAGTCTCAGGGTCAGTGCGGTGGCGACGCCGAAGTTGCCGCCACCGCCGTGCAGGGCCCAGAAGAGTTCCGGGTTCTCGTGATCGGTGGCCTGGATCTGCGAGCCGTCGGACGTGACCAGTTCGACGCCGAGCAGGTTGTCGACGGCGAGGCCGAAGGCGCGGTCGAGCCAGCCGGTGCCGCCGCCGAGGGCGAAGCCGGCGACGCCGGTGGTCGAGTTCCGGGCGCCGGTGGTGGCCAGGCCGTGGGGCCGGGTGGCCTGGTCGAGGTGGCTCATGAGGGCGCCGCCCTCGACCCGTACCGTGCGGGAGCCGGGGTGGACGGTCACCGTGTGCATCCGGCGCAGGTCGATGACCAGGCCGTTGTCGTTGAGCGACATCCCGGCCGGGCTGTGGCCGCCGGCTCGGATCGCGATGTGGAGGTCCAGGTCCCGGGCGAAGCGGACGCAATGGACCACGTCCGCCTTGGTCTCGCACCGGGCGATCACTGCCGGGTGGCGGTCGATGCGGGTGTTGAAGAGCTTGCGGGCGTTGTCGTAGCCGGGATCTTCCGGCCTGAGAGCGTCGCCGGTCAGGTCTGCGCGCAGGGCGGCGAGGCGGGTGTGGGCCTTTGAGAAGGGGGACATTGCAGTTGCCCCCTTTCTGCGGGGACAGGTCTGCTTTCAGCGTAGGGGTTTGACCGGCGGGTTTGGAGGTGCGGGCCGGTGGGGGCTGGTCGCGCCCACGCGGCGGAGCCGCACAATGTCACAGCCCCGCGCCCCCACGGGCCGCGGCCCACGCCCCCCCCCGAAAGGGGAGCGCGGGCCGTCGTCCCGTTCGTGTCAGCCGCCGTATGCCCCGCTTGCCGTCAGCCGCAGGGCCGTGTCGATCAGGGGCACGTGGCTGAAGGCCTGGGGGAAGTTGCCCACCTGGCGCTGGAGGCGGGGGTCCCATTCCTCGGCGAGGAGGCCCAGGTCGTTGCGGAGGGCCAGGAGCCTTTCGAAGAGCTTGCGGGCCTCGTCGACGCGGCCGATCATCGCCAGGTCGTCCGCCATCCAGAAGGAGCAGGCCAGGAAGGCCCCCTCGTCGCCCTCGAGACCGTCCACGCCCGCGTCCTCGCCGGTGGTCGGGTAGCGCAGGATGAAGCCGTCCGAGGTGGACAGCTCGCGCTGGATCGCCTCGATGGTGCCGATCACGCGCTTGTCGTCCGGGGGGAGGAAGCCCATCTGCGGGATGAGGAGCAGCGAGGCGTCCAGCTCCTTGGAGCCGTACGACTGCGTGAAGGTGTTGCGCTCCTTGTCGTAGCCCTTCTCGCACACGTCCCGGTGGATGTCGTCGCGCAGTTCGCGCCACTTCTCCAGCGGGCCGTCCGCGTCACCGGACTCGATGAGCTTGATCGTGCGGTCGACGGCGACCCAGGCCATCACCTTGGAGTGCACGAAGTGGCGGCGCGGGCCGCGGACCTCCCAGATGCCCTCGTCCGGCTGGTCCCAGTGGTCCTCCAGGTAGCGGATCAGCTTCAGCTGGAGGAGGGAGGCGTAGTCGTTGCGGGACAGGCCCGTCATGTGGGCCAGGTGCAGGGCCTCGATGACCTCGCCGTAGACGTCCAGCTGGAGCTGGTGCGCGGCGCCGTTGCCGACCCGTACGGGGCCCGAGTTCTCGTATCCGGGTAGCCAGTCGAGCTCCGCCTCGCCCAACTCCCGCTCGCCCGCGATGCCGTACATGATCTGCAGGTTCTCCGGGTCGCCGGCCACGGCGCGCAGCAGCCATTCGCGCCAGGCGCGGGCCTCATCGCGGTAGCCGGTGCGCAGGAGGGAGGAGAGGGTGATCGCGGCGTCGCGCAGCCAGGTGTAGCGGTAGTCCCAGTTGCGTACGCCGCCGATCTCCTCCGGGAGGGAGGTGGTGGGCGCGGCGACGATGCCGCCCGTGGGCGCGTACGTCAGGGCCTTGAGGGTGATCAGGGAGCGGACGACGGCCTCGCGGTAGGGGCCGTGGTACGTGCACTGGTCGACCCAGTCGCGCCAGAAGTCCTCGGTGGCCTCCAGGGCCTGCTCCGGCTCGGGCAGCGCGGGGGGCTTCTTGTGCGACGGTTCCCACGAGATGGTGAACGCGATCCGGTCACCGGGTGCCACCGTGAAGTCCGCGTACGTGGTCAGCGCCTTGCCGTAGGTCTCGCAGGCGGTGTCGAACCACACCGAGTCGGGTCCGGCGACGGCGACCGTGCGCCCCTCGTGCTTGTGCACCCAGGGCACGACACGGCCGTACGAGAAACGCATCCGCAGCGCGGAACGCATCGGGACCCGGCCCGTGACGCCTTCCACGATCCGGATCAGCTGGGGCGCGCCGTCGCGCGGCGGCATGAAATCGGTCACTCGGACCGTGCCGCGTGGGGTGTCCCACTCGGATTCGAGGATCAGCGAGTCGCCGCGGTACGAGCGGCGCGCCGCCGTCGGTGGTTCGGCGTCGGCCGCGTGGGCGGGCCCGAGCCGCCAGAATCCGTGTTCCTCCGTGCCGAGCAGTCCCGCGAAGATGGCATGAGAGTCGAAGCGGGGCAGGCACAGCCAGTCCACTGTGCCGTCCCGGCAGACCAGTGCTGCGGTCTGCATGTCTCCGATGAGTGCGTAGTCCTCGATGCGCCCGGCCACGTGCATCTCCAGTCGAACGGCCACGTCGCCCCCGAGGGGCGGTCGCTCTGCGGTCAGGGAACAGGAACGTTAAAACGTTAGAAGATTGAACGTTAGAACGTTGGTAAAGCGTCGTTGCGGAACGTCAATTATCGGTGCGATTGTCGTTGCGAAACGAACTGACGAGCTCTCGTGGTTCCGGGATACGGGCGGGGATGGTGCCGTGTGCCGGCCGGACTCGGCAGCGAGTGTCCGAGCAGGATACGACGCACGTGGATGATCCGCGTGCCGCTCCCGGCAACCCGACTGGTCCGATCGAGTGAGTGCTGTGTGTGGTCTGTGCCGATGTGTGTGCGGAGCGTGGCCGGAAGCAGCCTCCTCGGGTCGCTGATACCCTGGTAGCCCGTGGACCGGTGGGCAAGAAACCCCCGAACCGCAGCGACGGCACCTCCGGAAATCTTCGGACACCACGCCGGTACGCACCCCAGACCGCGACCACGGGAGCCCCCTCTTGGCCATGCCGCCCAAATCCACGACGACCAAGCACATCTTCGTCACCGGGGGTGTCGCCTCCTCCCTCGGTAAGGGCCTGACCGCCTCCAGCCTGGGTGCGCTGCTCAAGGCGCGGGGCCTGCGGGTCACCATGCAGAAGCTCGACCCCTACCTGAACGTCGACCCGGGCACCATGAACCCGTTCCAGCACGGCGAGGTGTTCGTCACCAACGACGGCGCCGAGACCGACCTGGACATCGGACACTACGAGCGCTTCCTCGACGTTGACTTGGACGGCTCCGCCAATGTCACTACAGGGCAGGTGTACTCGACGGTCATCGCCAAGGAGCGGCGCGGCGAGTACCTGGGCGACACCGTGCAGGTCATCCCGCACATCACCAACGAGATCAAGCACCGCATCCGGCGTATGGCGACCGACGACGTCGACGTCGTCATCACCGAGGTCGGCGGCACGGTCGGCGACATCGAGTCGCTGCCCTTCCTGGAGACCGTCCGCCAGGTCCGGCACGAGGTCGGCCGGGACAACGTGTTCGTGGTCCACATCTCGCTGCTGCCGTACATCGGCCCCTCC
This sequence comes from Streptomyces sp. GbtcB7, assembly GCF_019091445.1. NCBI lineage: Bacteria > Bacillati > Actinomycetota > Actinomycetes > Kitasatosporales > Streptomycetaceae > Streptomyces > Streptomyces sp. GbtcB7. The sequence goes on along the minus strand of NZ_JAGXJM010000003.1, from coordinate 560,205 downwards.
GGCGAGCTGAAGACCAAGCCGACCCAGCACTCGGTCGCGGCTCTCAGGAACATCGGTATCCAGCCGGACGCGATCGTGCTGCGCGCCGACCGCGAGGTGCCCACCGCCATCAAGCGCAAGATCTCGCTGATGTGCGACGTCGACGAGGCGGCCGTGGTCGCGGCCATCGACGCCAAGTCGATCTACGACATCCCGAAGGTGCTGCACACCGAGGGCCTGGACGCCTACGTCGTGCGCAAGCTGGACCTGCCCTTCCGCGACGTGGACTGGACGACCTGGGACGACCTGCTCGACCGCGTCCACAACCCGCTCCACGAGATCAACCTCGCGCTCGTCGGCAAGTACATCGACCTGCCCGACGCCTACCTCTCGGTCACCGAGGCGCTGCGCGCCGGCGGCTTCGCCAACAAGGCCCGCGTGAAGATCAAGTGGGTCACCTCGGACGACTGCAAGACCCCGGCGGGCGCCGCGAAGCAGCTCGGCGACGTCGACGCGATCTGCATCCCCGGCGGCTTCGGCGACCGTGGCGTGTCGGGCAAGGTCGGCGCGATCCAGTACGCCCGCGAGAACAAGATCCCGCTGCTGGGCCTCTGTCTCGGCCTGCAGTGCATCGTGATCGAGGCCGCGCGCAACCTGGCCGGCATCCCGGACGCCAACTCCACCGAGTTCGACTCCGCCACCGCCCACCCGGTCATCTCCACGATGGCCGAGCAGCTCGACATCGTGGCGGGCGAGGGCGACATGGGCGGAACGATGCGCCTGGGCATGTATCCGGCCAAGCTCGCCGAGGGCTCCATCGCGCGCGAGGTGTACGACGGCAAGGAGTACGTCGAGGAGCGTCACCGTCACCGCTACGAGGTGAACAACGCCTACCGCGGCGAGCTGGAGAAGAAGGCCGGTCTGCAGTTCTCCGGCACCTCCCCGGACGGCAAGCTCGTGGAGTACGTCGAGTACCCGCGCGAGGTGCACCCCTACCTGGTCGCGACCCAGGCGCACCCCGAGCTGCGCTCCCGCCCGACCCGCCCGCACCCGCTCTTCGCGGGCCTGGTCAAGGCCGCCGTCGAGCGCAAGACGGGCAAGTAACACCAGGGCTGTACGGTGGCCGGGGTACGCGTCTTTTGGGACACGTGCCCCGGTTTTCGTTCGGTGCGTAGGAGGAACAGGGCGACATGACGATCAAGGACACCCCCGAGGAGTGGGAAGTCAGGGCCACCGCGACTCCCTTCGTCGGCAACAAGACGTCCGTCCGCACCGACGACGTGGTCATGCCGGACGGATCGGTCGCCCGCCGTGACTACCAGGTCCACCCCGGCTCCGTGGCCGTCCTCGCCCTCGACGACCAGGACCGCGCGGTGGTGCTGCGCCAGTACCGGCACCCCGTGCGCCACAAGCTGTGGGAGATCCCGGCCGGACTTCTCGACGTGCCCGGTGAGAACCCGCTGCACGCCGCCCAGCGCGAGCTGTACGAGGAGGCGCACGTCAAGGCCGAGGACTGGCGGGTGCTGACCGACGTCTACACCACCCCGGGCGGCTGCTCCGAGGCCGTGCGGATCTTCCTCGCCCGCGATCTCTCCGAGGCCGAGGGGGAGCGCTTCGAGGTCGAGGACGAAGAGGCCGACATGGAGCTGGCCCGGGTCCCCGTCGGCGACCTCGTGCGCGGGGTGCTCGCCGGCGAACTGCACAACAACTGTCTCGTCGTGGGCGTCCTCTCCCTGGTCGCCGCCCGCGGCGGCGACGGACTCGACGCGCTGCGCCCGGCCGAGGCGCCCTGGCCGGCCCGCCCCTTCGAGTCCTGACGCACCCCGGACGGTCCTCTCCCCGACCGGATCCCACGACCGGCCCACCACCGGACACCACGACCGGACACCATCAGTCCTACGATCGGCTGATCCGATCGGGGGACGTCCCCGCCGTGCTCCGCCCGGATCGTCGCAGAGCGTGAACTAGGCTCTGGAAACGCCCGAACCGGAGTCCCGGCGGGCTTGCGCGCGCAGTGGGACGGGAGCGTGGCCCGTGGCGGATCAGGCGGTGGACACAGACGGCACGAAGGTGTCGTCGGCGGGGCGGCGCCCGGCTGCCGGGTCCGCTCCTACGGAGGGTCAGTTCCTGGGCCGCACACGAGAGTTGAAGGAACTCAGGGTCGACATCGAGCGCGCGGGCCTGGACACCCTCGCGGGTCGCAAGGCACCTCGCGCGCGCGTGCTGCTCATCGCCGGCAGGCCCGGATCGGGCCGCACCGCGCTCGCCGAGGAGCTCGTACGGCAGGTTGCGGGGAGTTACCCGGACGGGGTGCTGCGCGCCCGGCTCACCGATCCCGACGGCACCCCCGTGCCCACCGAGCGCACCGCGCGGGAACTGCTGAGGACCCTGGAGCTGCCCGCGCCGGCGGGGGCAGCCGCCGACGACCTGAGCGAGGCGGTGCGCGAGGCCCTCGCCACCCGCCGCGTCCTGCTGCTGCTCGACGACGCGGCCGACGCCGAGCAGGTCGACGCGCTGCTTCCGGACACTCCCGAGTGTCTGGTCGTCGCGGTGTCCGGAGGCCCGCTGACCGGCATCGCGGACGTCCGCCCCTGCACCCTGGGCGGCCTGGACACCAAGTCCGCGCTCGAACTGCTCGACCGCTTCACCGGTTCGGTGCGCATCACCGTCGACCCGCTCGCCGCCGAGGGACTGGTCGAGGAGTGCGCCGGTCAGCCCGCCGCCCTGCGCCTCGCGGGAGGCTGGCTCGCCGCCCGCCCCACCTCGGCCGTCGCCGACCTCGCCAAGCAACTGCGCACCGAGGGCGACGAGAGCACCCCGCTCGGCCGGGTCTTCCACCTCGCCTACACCGCGCTGCCCGCCACCGCCGCGCGGATACTGCGTCTGCTCTCGCTCGCCCCGGCCGGCCTCATCGACCCGCACACCGCGTCCGCGCTGGCCGGCTGCTCGGTGGACACCGCACGGGCCGCGCTGGACGACTTCGTCGGCTTCGGCCTCGTACGGCCCGTCGAGTCGCGGCTGCCGCAGTACGAGGTGCCCGGCTGCCTGCTGCCGCTGCTGCGCGCCCTCGCCGAGAGCCAGGACCGCCCGGCCGAGCTGCAGCTGGCCCGCGCCCGGATGCTGGAGCGGACCGTACGGCTGCTGGTGTCCTGCCGTGCCATCACCGAGACCGACAACGCGCCCGCCCGCGAGAAGCTCGCCGCGCTGCCCCGCGAACTTCGCTTCCCGACCCCCAGAGCGGCCGAGGACTGGCTGCGCGTCCGGCAGCCCGCGCTGCTGGCCGCGGCCCGGCTCGCGGTCGCGGACGGGGAGCTGGACACCCTGGCCAGGCGGTTGATGGCCGCGCTGGTGCGGGCGATGGTCGCCCACTTCGGCACCCGGGCCGCGGCGCCCGAGCTGTACGGCATCCACCGCCTCGTCCTCGACGTCGCCGAGCGCCGGGGCCTGCCCCGCGAGAAGGCCGCGGCCCTGCTGAACCTCGCCGACCTGGACGCGCAGACCGGTCGTACGGCCGACGCCCTGGCCCGCTACCGGGCCGCCCTGGACGCCGGACGCGAGGCGAACGACCCGTATGCGACCGGCCGCGCGATGGAATCCGTAGGCGGCACCCATCAGGAGCTCGGGGACCACGACCGGGCCGCCGACTGGTACGGCAGGGCGCTCGCCCAGCGCCTGGCACGGGACGAGCGGGTGGACGCCGCCCGGCTGTACGGCCGTATCGCCACCGCGCACACCTACGCGGGCCGCTACGGCGAGGCGCTGCGCAACTGGCGCGCCGCCGTCACCGGACACCGCAGGAACGGCGATGTGCCCGCTCAGGCACGGGCGTTGAGCGAGCTGGCGCGCGTCCAGGAGTACGCCGGGCGGCCCGAGGAGTCGCTGCGCACCTGCCACGAGGCGGTCGAGTGGGCGCGCCGCGCCGAGGACCACCGGCTGCAGGCCGCGCTGCAGCTCCGGCTGGCCGACACCCTGGACCGGCTCGGCGACCCCGCCGCGGCGCGACTGCACCGCAAGGCGGCCGAGCGCATGCTGGGTGATGAGCTCCCGGAGAGCGCGACGGCCATGGAGGACCCAGAAGGCGCAGAAGGCACGGAACAAGGCGCTAACGCCTGCGAAATCCGTAGTACATCCGTCGAAGATTGATGCATTGAAAGGCTAGACAGAGAGAACCCCTTCATTAGACTGGCTCCGCCGCGTTCTTTCGTGGTGTCTCCCGGTGCGCCCCCGTGTATCCGGGTATGACATGCATTGCCCCGGCTTGCATCGCCCCGGCCGTGCATAGCCCCAGAACCCTCTGAGTCAAGGACCGTGATCGACGTGAAGGTCGGCATCCCCCGCGAGGTCAAGAACAACGAGTTCCGGGTGGCCATCACCCCCGCCGGTGTGCACGAGCTGGTGCGCAACGGCCACCAGGTCGTCGTCGAGCGGAACGCCGGTGTCGGCTCCTCGATCACGGACGACGAGTACGTTTCCGCCGGTGCGCAGATCCTGCAGACCGCCGACGAGGTCTGGGCCGCCGCCGACCTGCTGCTGAAGGTCAAGGAGCCCATCGCGGAGGAGTACCACCGCCTCCGCAAGGACCAGACCCTCTTCACCTACCTGCACCTGGCCGCGTCCAAGGAGTGCACGGACGCGCTCCTGGAGTCCGGCACCACGGCGATCGCGTACGAGACGGTCGAGCTGCCGAGCCGCGCGCTGCCGCTGCTCGCCCCGATGTCCGAGGTCGCGGGCCGCCTCGCCCCCCAGGTCGGCGCCTACCACCTGATGGCCGCCAACGGCGGCCGCGGTGTGCTGCCCGGCGGTGTCCCCGGTGTGCTGCCCGCCAAGGCGGTCGTCATCGGCGGCGGCGTCTCCGGCTGGAACGCCGCGCAGATCGCCATCGGCATGGGCTTCCAGGTGACCCTGCTCGACCGTGACATCAACAAGCTCAAGGAGGCGGACAAGATCTTCGGCACGAAGATCCAGACCGTCGTCTCCAACGCCTTCGAGCTCGAGAAGGCCTGCCTCGAGGCCGACCTCGTCATCGGCGCGGTCCTCATCCCCGGCGCCAAGGCCCCGAAGCTCGTCACCAACGAGCTGGTCTCCCGGATGAAGGCGGGAAGTGTTCTTGTCGACATCGCGATCGACCAGGGCGGCTGCTTCGAGGACTCCCGCCCGACCACGCACGCCGAGCCGACCTTCCCGGTCCACAACTCGGTCTTCTACTGCGTCGCCAACATGCCCGGCGCCGTGCCCAACACCTCCACGTACGCGCTGACCAACGCCACGCTGCCGTACATCGTGGAACTGGCCAACCGCGGCTGGGTCGAGGCGCTGCGCCGTGACCCCGCGCTGGCCAAGGGCCTCAACACGCACGACGGCAAGGTCGTGTACCGGGAGGTCGCGGAGGCGCACGGCCTGGAGCACGTCGAGCTGGAGTCCCTGCTCGGCTGAGACACCGAAGGGTGACCGGACGAGTGGCCGGCTGACCCATCAATCAGCAAAAGGCGATACGTCAACACAGGTCGTCAACGCCCCGTACCCGGCCGGACCTTGCCCAGCGAGGTCCGGCCCGGGTGTGTGTCGGGTCACTTTGCGACACTCGTTCAACTCGCCACGAACGTAACCCTTCAACCGATTCGCACACCCGTGAAACCTGCTGTGCGACGGCCTTACGCCCTTGACAGAGGGGTGTTCGGTTGCCGACACATCGGGTCGGGTCCGGCGGATTGTGTTGCTGCGGACCGGTGACACGCCATAGAGTCGCCAACCGTCGGCATGGTGCCACGCTGACCTATCTAGAAGTTTCCTGGTCACCAAGGAGGTAAGACGACTTGTGAATGAGTCGACATTTACTCCCGGGGGTGGTCAACCAGGAATGCCGGCGCGGGGCCAGGGCCCCACGGGGCTCGAGGCTGTCGGCTCCGTCGCTGTCCGAACCTTCGCAGCGCAAAAGAGTCCCCGGATGACTCAGACAGCACACCAGAGCATGGATGGCCATCACGTGAACGCCATGGCCGGCAACGGAAGTGGCGGGAACCACACCCACTTCGCCGACTACGACGAACTGCCCGAGGGGCACTTCTACGACCCCGACGCCGAGTACGAGCCCGATCCTGAGTACGCGGCCACGCTCGCGCCCGACGCGGCCCGTCAGCGCCGTGAGCGCGTCGGACCGACCGGACGCCCGCTGCCCTACTTCCCGATCCCGGGTCCGCTGACCAGCCACGGCCCCGCGACGATCATCGCGATGTGCAACCAGAAGGGCGGCGTCGGCAAGACGACGTCGACCATCAACCTGGGCGCCGCGCTCGCGGAGTACGGACGCCGGGTCCTGCTCGTCGACTTCGACCCGCAGGGCGCGCTCTCCGTGGGCCTCGGCGTCAACCCCATGGAGCTCGACCTCACCGTCTACAACCTGCTCATGGAGCGGGGCATGGCGGCCGACGAGGTGCTCCTGAAGACGGCGGTCCCGAACATGGACCTGCTGCCCAGCAACATCGACCTGTCCGCCGCCGAGGTGCAGTTGGTGTCCGAGGTCGCGCGCGAGTCCACGCTCCAGCGCGCGCTGAAGCCGCTGATGGCCGACTACGACTACATCGTGATCGACTGTCAGCCCTCGCTCGGCCTGCTCACCGTCAACGCCCTCACGGCGGCCCACAAGGTGATCGTGCCGCTCGAGTGCGAGTTCTTCGCTCTTCGCGGTGTCGCGCTGCTCACCGAGACCATCGAGAAGGTCCAGGAGCGGCTCAACCCCGAGCTGGAGCTCGACGGCATCCTCGCCACGATGTACGACTCCCGCACGGTGCACAGCCGTGAGGTGCTCGCGCGCGTGGTCGAGGCGTTCGACGATCACGTCTACCACACGGTGATCGGCCGGACCGTCCGCTTCCCGGAGACCACCGTCGCCGGTGAGCCGATCACCACGTACGCCTCCAACTCCGTCGGTGCCGCCGCCTATCGCCAGCTCGCCAGGGAGGTGCTCGCCCGGTGTCACGCCGAGTGAGTCTGCCGGGGGCCGACGAACTGTTCCGTACCACCGGGGGCATGGCGCTCCAGTCATCCACCCCCACCCGCCGGACCAACGGCGAGGCCCGGGTACCGGCTCCGGCCGGTGAGAGCGACCCGGCCGCCGTCGCGGAGGACGCGCCGCAGTCGGTGCCCGTGCAGGGCGGTGACGGCGAGGGCGACGAACACGTCGCGGCGGACGCCGAGGCGGACGCGGGAGAGTCCCGCAGCCGGGGTACGGCCCCGGAGCGCTCGGCGCGGCGCCAGGCGACACAGGAGGGCGCCGGCGGGCAGCCCGCCCGCGGCAGCAAGCGCTCCCGCGCCGCCAACCGGCGGCCCAGCGGGCGGGAGCGGCACGACGAGAAGATCACGGTGTACGTGTCCGCCGAGGAGCTCATGGACCTCGAGCACGCCCGGCTGGTGCTCCGCGGGGAGCACGGGCTCGCGGTCGACCGCGGCCGGATCGTCCGCGAGGCGGTCGCCGTCGTACTCGCCGATCTTGAATCCCGCGGGGACGCGAGCATCCTCGTACGACGGCTTCGCGGGCGGTAGCGGTAGCCTGCGACGGCTATGACCTCGAACGACACCTCTGTCCCCGCCGGCTCCGGCGGCCGTCGTCGTGTCCTGGGGCGGGGCCCCGGCGCGACGCCGGTCCCGACGGAGGAGCGGGACGGGCGGCCCGAGGAGCGCCTCGAGCCCGCCGAGGGGCCGCCGGTCGACGGGCGAGCCGAGTCGGTCGAGGAGCCCGTCGAGGCCGCCGCGGAGACGGCGCCCGAGCCTCTGATGGATACGGCGCTTGAGCCTCCAGCGGCGGACCCTCCGGCCGACACGACGCTCGAGCCTTCGGCCGAGCCTCCGGCGCAGGCCGAGGCCCATGACGGGGTCTTCAAGGTGCGGCTCGCGAACTTCGAGGGGCCGTTCGACCTGCTGCTTCAGTTGATCTCGAAGCACAAGCTCGATGTCACCGAAGTGGCGCTGTCCAAGGTCACCGACGAGTTCATGGCGCACATCAGGGCGATGGGGCCCGACTGGGACCTCGACCAGACGACCGAGTTCCTGGTCGTCGCGGCGACGCTGCTCGATCTGAAGGCCGCCCGGCTGCTCCCGGCCGCCGAGGTCGAGGACGAGGCGGATCTGGCGCTGCTGGAGGCCCGGGACCTGCTCTTCGCGCGGCTGCTCCAGTACCGCGCCTACAAGCAGATCGCGGACATCTTCAACGCCCGGCTGGAGGAAGAGGGCCGCCGCTACCCGCGTACCGTCGGGCTCGAAGCCCACCACGCCGAGCTGCTGCCCGAGGTGGTCATCAGCATCGGGGCGGAAGGATTCGCCAGGCTCGCTGTGAAGGCGATGCAGCCCAAGCCCAAGCCGCAGGTGTACGTCGACCACATCCACGCCCCGCTGGTGAGCGTGCAGGAGCAGGCCGGGATCGTGGTGGCGCGGCTGCGGGAGCTCGGGGAGGCCAGTTTCCGCGCCCTCGTCGAGGACACCGAGGACACCCTCACCGTCGTGGCCCGGTTCCTGGCCCTGCTGGAGCTCTACCGGGAGAAGGCCGTCGCCCTCGACCAGGAGGAGGCCCTCGGGGAGCTCATGGTGCGCTGGACGGGCGGCGACGGCGACGGTCAGCCGAGGGTGACGGACGAGTTCGACCGCCCGCCGGAGGTGGCCAAGGACGACCGGGCCAAGGACGGCGACACCAAGGACGACAAGATCAAGGACGGCGCCAAGGAGGAGAAGGCGTGAGCCAGGAGACCACCGACGTCCCGGCGGGCCTGCGTACCGTCGCCGACCTCGATCTGAAGCCCGCCCTGGAGGCCGTCCTCATGGTCGTGGACGAGCCCGCGACCGAGGAGCACCTCGCGAAGATCCTGGAGCGGCCGAAACGGCAGATCAAGGACGCGCTGCGGGAGCTGGCCGACGAGTACACCGTCCAGGGCCGCGGTTTCGAGCTGCGGCTCATCGCGGGCGGCTGGCGGTTCTACACCCGGCCCGAGTACGCGGCGGCCGTCGAACGCTTCGTCCTCGACGGGCAGCAGGCCCGGCTCACCCAGGCGGCCCTTGAGACCCTGGCGGTCGTCGCCTACCGCCAGCCGGTCAGCCGATCCCGGGTCTCGGCGGTCCGCGGAGTGAACTGCGACGGTGTGATGCGCACCCTGTTGCAGCGCGGTCTGGTCGAGGAGGCGGGCACGGAACCCGAAACAGGTGCGATCCTGTACGTGACGACGAACTACTTCCTGGAGCGAATGGGCCTGCGCGGTCTGGACGAGCTCCCGGAGCTCGCGCCCTTCCTCCCCGAGGCGGACGCGATCGAGGCCGAGACGCTGGAAGGGGTCCCGTCGTTCGATCCGGATGCACCGGATGCAGATGCAGACGACACGACGACGACGGAACTTTGATGCGAAGCAGTGGCAGTGGCAGTGGCAGGAACAGCGGGCGCGGCAACCCGCGCGGGACCGGCGGAGGCGGTAGTTCCCGCGGGACCGGCGGAGGCGGCAACCCCCGCGGGACCGGCGGGAGCGGCAACCCCCGGGGCGCCGGTGGGGGCGGCTCCCAGCCGAGGAGCGCGGGAGGGCGCGACGACAAGCCGAAGCGCGCCGGCAAGCCCCGCCCCGAGGAGCGCCGCTACGACGTAGGCCCCGCCGCGTCCCACGAAGGCCCGAAGTCCGGGCGCGGCAACGCGGCCCGCGGCGGCGCCAAGGGCGGCCCCAAGCAGGGCCAGCAGCGCGGCGGCCGTACGGAACCCTCGCGTTCCCGCGAGTACGAGACGCGGGCCGAGGAGCGCAACCGGGACCGGTACGCGGGCAAGCCGGAGATCAAGACGCCCAGGACCCACCCCGGGGCCGAGGAGGAGGGCGAGCGCCTGCAGAAGGTGCTCGCGCGCGCGGGCTACGGCTCCCGGCGTTCCTGCGAGGAGCTGATCGAGCAGGCCAGGGTCGAGGTCAACGGCGAGATCGTCCTGGAGCAGGGTCTGCGCGTCGACCCGGAGCACGACGAGATCAAGGTCGACGGGCTGACCGTGGCCACGCAGTCGTACCAGTTCTTCTCGCTGAACAAGCCCGCCGGTGTGGTCTCGACCATGGAGGACACGGAGGGCCGGCAGTGCCTCGGTGACTACGTGACGAACCGCGAGACGCGGCTCTTCCACGTCGGGCGGCTCGACACCGAGACCGAGGGCGTCATCCTGCTCACCAACCACGGCGAGCTGGCGCACCGGCTGACCCACCCCAAGTACGGCGTGAAGAAGGTCTACCTCGCGCACATCGTGGGTCCCATCCCGCGCGACCTGGGCAAGCGACTCAAGGACGGCATCCAGCTGGAGGACGGGTACGCCAAGGCGGACCACTTCCGCGTCGTCGAGCAGACCGGCAAGAACTACCTCGTCGAGGTGACCCTGCACGAGGGCCGCAAGCACATCGTGCGCCGCATGCTCGCGGAGGCCGGCTTCCCGGTCGACAAGCTCGTGCGCGTGGCCTTCGGTCCGATCACCCTGGGCGACCAGAAGTCCGGCTGGCTGCGCCGCCTGTCGAACACCGAGGTCGGGATGCTCATGCAGGAGGTCGATCTCTAGGCCCCGCCCGGCGGCCCTGGAGGGCGCTGTGCGCCCTCCGCCCGCCTTCGCCGCCCTCGGGGAGCACGGGGGGCTCCGACGCGCTCCAGGGGCCGCTGAGGGCTTCTGGCACGGATGTGCCGAGAACGCGGATGTGCCGAGAACACGGTTGCCGAGAACCGCGCCCGAGGTCTTGTAGGGCGCGGTTCGGCTTTTTATAGTCGTACTGACTATTACTCGTACTGGCACCGGGGGCGGGTGACTTGCGCGCAAGGGGAGGCCTCGCTCCCGAGGGCTACGACAAGTACGCCTTCGAGCCCTTCGCCGTCACCGTCGACCTCGCCGTCCTGACCGTCCGCGCGGGCGAACTCGAGGTGCTGCTCGTCGAACGGGGGCAGGAACCGTACGCCGGCCGCTGGGCACTGCCCGGCGGCTTCGTGCTGCCGAAGGAATCCGCGGAGACGGCCGCCCGGCGTGTACTCGCCGTGGAGACCGGCATCCGGGACCTCTCCCGCCTCCACCTGGAACAGCTGCGGACCTACAGCGAACCCGACCGCGACCCGAGAATGCGGGTCGTCTCCGTCGCGTTCGCCGCGCTGCTCCCCGACCCTCCCGAGCCGCACGGCGGCGGTGACGCGGCACAGGCCCGCTGGCTGCCGTACGGCTCGGTCGGCCCGCTCGCCTTCGACCACGACCGCATCCTCGCCGACGCCCACGAACGTGTCGGCGCCAAGCTCGAGTACACCTGTCTCGCCACGTCCTTCTGCCCGCCCGAGTTCACCCTCGGTGAGCTGCAGCGGATCTACGAGACGGTGTGGGGCGCCGTCCTCGACCGGCCCAACTTCCGGCGCAAGGTCCTCGCCACGCCCGGGTTCGTCGCACCGGTCCCGGGGGCCGCACGCCTCACCGGAGGCCGCGGCAAACCCGCCGCGCTCTACCGCGCGGGCGGCGCCACCGCCCTGCAGCCACCCCTGCTGCGTCCCCCTTCGGAAGGACGGCCCTCATGACCACCACCCCGACGCTCGCGAAGCATGCCGCCACCGGATCCCTGCTCGGCCTCGCCCTCGGCGACGCGCTGGGCTTCCCGACCGAGTTCAACGACGTCCCCTCGATCCTCGCCAAGTTCGGCCCCTGGCGGGAGATGAAGCTGCCGCGGCCCGCGATCGTCACGGACGACACGCAGATGACGCTGGCGCTGGGGCGGGGGCTGCGTACGGCGATGGACCGCGGCCTGCTCACACCGCTGCGGATGGAACGGCCGGTGCGCGAGGAGTTCGTGGACTGGTACCAGTCGCCCGACAACAACCGCGCGCCCGGCCGCACCTGCCTCGTGGCCTGCAACCTCCTGAAGACCGAGGGCCGGCCCTGGCAGGAGGCCAGCCAGATCGACTCCAAGGGGTGCGGGGCCAACATGCGGGTGGCGCCGGTCGGGCTCGTACGGGGGCTGAGCGAGGAACAGCGTTCGGGCGCCGCGCAGTTGCAGGCCGCGCTCACCCACGGCCATCCCACCGCGCTCGCCGCCTCGGACCTCACCGCCCACGCCGTGTGGCTCCTCGCCGGAGGCGCCGAGCCGACCGAACTGATCGGCCTCCTGCGCTCGTACGCCCAGGAGAACCGCGGCCGCTACCTCTCCCGCTGGCTCGGCGACCTGTGGACCCGCAGCCAGGACCCCACACCGGAGCACTTCATCGAACGCGGCTGGGACGAGTGCCTGGAGGTCCTCGACCGCCTTCAGGACGCCGTGCGCACCGCCTCGCCCGAGAGCGACCCGTGCCTGGCCACCGGAGCGGGCTGGATCGCCGAGGAGGCGCTCGCCACCGGACTGCTCTGCTTCCTGCAGTTCGTCGACGAGCCCGTCACCGCGCTGCGCCGCGCGGCCTGCACCTCCGGCGACTCCGACTCCATCGCCTGTCTGACGGGCGCGTTCGCCGGCGCCCACCACGGCTCCGACGCCTGGCCGACGGAGTGGGCCGACCGCGTCGAGTACCAGAGCGACCTCATGTCGCTGGGGGCGCTCTGGGATGCCTGAGAGACGGCTCTGGGATGCTTGGGCGATGATCGACGACGTCCTGGACATCGACCTCGCGGGTGTGGTGGCCGAGCAGCCCGACCCGGTGCTGTTCGCCACCGTCTCCGGGGCGCATCTGTACGGCTTCCCGTCACGCGACTCGGATGTCGACCTGCGGGGTGTGCACCTGTTGCCGACGGCCGAACTGGTCGGCCTGCGCGAGCCGGACGAGACCCGGTCGCGGATGTGGGACCGGGACGGCGCAGAGATGGACCTCGTCACCCACGACCTGCGCAAGTTCGTACGGCTGATGCTGCGACGCAACGGCTATGTGCTGGAGCAGCTGCTCTCGCCCCTGGTCGTGCACACCGGGGAGGCGCACCGCGAGCTGGTCTCGCTCGCCCCTGGAGTCCTCACCTCCCACCACGCCCACCACTACCGGGGTTTCGCGGCGACCCAGTGGCGGCTCTTCGAGAAGACCGGTGAACTCAAGCCGCTGCTCTACACGTTCCGGGTGCTGCTCACCGGCGTTCATCTGATGCGCAGCGGTGAGGTGCAGGCCGATCTGCGCACGCTGGTCGCGGAGGTCGGGGAGGCTCCCGGGTATCTGCCCGACCTGATCGCGGCGAAGGCGGAGCGGGAGCACGGGGACGCGGACGTCGACCACGCGCGTGTGGCGGCCGACGTGGAGCGGCTGCACGGCGTGCTGGACCTGGCGCAGGACGCCTCAGCGCTGCCGGACGCTCCGTCCGCGTACGACGCCCTGCACGCGTTCGTCGTCCGGGTCCGGCTGGAGGGTTCCGGGGGCTTCGGAGTCCGCGCGGAGGGCTGAGGCGCGGCGGGTGCGCAGGAGGAAGTCCTCGACGCGGGCGTGGTCCGGTTCCGCGGGCAGGGGGCTGTGGACGGCCGCCTCGTCCGCCTCGGTCGCCAGCCGGGACATCCAGGCCTCGGCCTTCGGCCACGGGACCTCGCCGCGCTTCACCGCGAGCAGAGCCTCGCGCTGCGGGCCGACGTCGATCGTCAGCGCGCCGGTGCGCAGCAGGTCACGGGAGCTCATGAGGAGGCGGAGGAGGTGCATGGCGTGCTTCCAGCGCGGGGCGCCGTGCTGTCGGACGTCGGCGTCCAGCTTCTTGCGCTGACCCAGGGCGTAGCGGGCGAACGTGTCGTGCGCCCGGCGGGAGAGGAACGCCTCGCGCAGGGCGAGGAGTTCGCCACCCGTGTCGTCGACGTACTCGACGAGAGGGGAGTGCAGGCACTCCAGGATGTTCGGGTTGGCGCGCAGCGCGAGGGCGCAGAAGCGCTCCAGTTCCCAGCTGAACTGTTCCTCGGCCGGACCCTCGACGTGCGTCGGAGGCTTCTCGAAGCGCCAGAAGAGCGGGGTCGGCGCGAGGAACACACCCCGGCGGTCCGTGTCGCTGCCGTCCGTGGCCAACCCGAAAGCGCGCGAGCCCATCACGCAGGAGTAGATCGTGTGGTCGCGCACCAGGGACACCGGGGTCTCGGAATGCATGTCCTGGAGCGTACGTGCCCGCTCACGCCAGGAAGATCGATTTTCCCTTCACCGTGATCTTCTTCGCGGGCAGCGGACGCGGGGCCGGGCCCGCCACCACCGAGGCGTCGGTGATGCGGTACTTGCTGCCATGGCAGGGGCAGTCGATGGTGCCGTCGGCGACCTTGTTCACCGTGCAGCCCTGATGGGTGCAGATCGCCGAGAAGGCCTTGAACTCGCCCTTCTTCGGCTGGGTGACCACGACCTTCTGTTCCTTGAAGACCTTGCCGCCGCCGACCGGGATGTCACTCTTCTCGGCGAGTTCCTTGCCGGCCGAGGGCTTGGAGGAGGCGATCGGGGAGGTGGTCGCGGTGGGGGACGCTGCCGACGAACTGTTGCTGTCGCCGTACTTGCTGCACCCCGCGAGCAGGAAGGCCGCGCCCGTTCCGAGAACCGTGCGCCGCGCCGGGGGGTTCGTCATGTCGTCACTCCGAACGTACGGAAGAACCAGAGAGCCGACGTCAGCCAGATGGCCGTGAGGACGACGAAGACGAGTCCTCCGACCAGGGGCAGCAGCCAGCCGGGCAGTCGCTCCGAGCGGAGCAAGAGCATTTTGGCACTAAATGCACCGAAGAAGAAGCAACCCAGGAGCGAATGCCACAGCACCCGCGGTTCGTACGTCTGATAGCCCAACGCGTACAGGCAGTGCACCGCGACCGGTACCGCCACCAGGAACGCGACCCGCCCCGACCAGCGGTGCAGCGTCGGCGCCCAGCTCGGCCCGGGCAGCTTCCCGTAGACCATGAACGCCGAGACCAACTGGACCAGCGCGAAGGCGAAGGCCGTCGTCGCCAGCCACGACTTCACCGCGCCCGTGCTGCTGAACCCCGCGAGGTTGAAGGCGGTCCCCGCCGGGTGGTGCGTTTTGCCGTAGGCGCCGAGGCCGACCGCGACCGCCGCGGCGACCAGGGCGGGGACGAGATAGCGGGCCGCGCCCGGGCGGCGGTGGGCGGGCGGGGGAGAGGGGAAGCCCTGGGTGGCGGCGTTCGGATCCACGGTCATATCGGCTCCCGATCAGGAAAGGGCCAGGAAAGGGTTCACGAACGGGTCTTGGCGTCACGGGTCTTGAAGTGACAGGTCTTGGAGTCACGGGTCTCGAAGCGACGGGCCTTGGTGCAACGGGTCATGGAGTGACGGGCGAGGCGGTGAGTGTCTGTCCGTCGACCGTCACGGTGCTGGACTCAGGGTCGATCGTCGGCGCCGCCGCGGGCTTGCCGTCCCGGTCGAGGATGCCGACCTGCTTGCCGCCGGGCAGCACGATCCAGCCGCCGTCGAGCTTGGCGCCGCGCACCGTGGCGGTCGCGCGGTAGAGCCCGGACGGCTTGACCGCCTTGTCGGCGGTGAACGCGTAGCGCTGCCCGCCGAGGTCGACGGTGCCGCGGATGCTGCTGCCGTCCTTGAGCGTGCCGTTCAGTTCGGCGCCGTTCTTGCCGGTGAGCTTCATGGTGCCGTCGTCCTTGACGTCGCCCTTCAGCCACGACTCCTTGCTCCGGCCGTCGCAGAAGTACGCGATCGCCTTGCCGCCCCGCAGGGAGACCGCGACCGCGGAGGCGTTGTCGTCGGTGCGGCCCGCGTAGTCGGCGTTCGGCGGCGCGCTCTTCGAAGGGGGCGGGGGGCTCGACGACGGCGGCGCACCGGTGGGCGGCGGGCTCACCTGCGGCGTGGCGCTGGGTGAGGCTTCCTGGGACGAGGAGGACGCGTTCTTCGTCCCCGTCGTCGCGTTGAGCGTCAGCATGAACACGGCGAGCAGGAGCCCCGCCAGAAGGGTGAGCAGCGGTCCTGGGCGTTTCATACGGGCCATGCGGGCCTCCCCCGAGGCGAGTCTTCTGCCATGAGAGCGGACCCGTGCCCCCGGCGTCCAGAGGCGCACGGGTGTGTTCTCACTACAAGTGGCGGAATAGGGCGATTCGGGTGACATTGGCGGAGGCTTGGGCCTGGCGGTGGCCTGCCCCGGTCGCACAACCGAAAGACACTCCCCAGACACTCCCCGAAACTCACTCTCGAGAGGCGTGACCATGGCAGGTAACGATCTCGGCGGCCTGCTCGGCGGTCTCCTCGGCGGAAGCGGCCAGGGTGGTTCCGGCGGTACCGGCGGTTCCTGCGCGGGCAACATCCTCGGCGCGCTGCTCGGCGCCCTGGGCGGCGGTGGCCAGGCGGCCGGCGGCAATCCCCTGGGCGGCCTGCTGGACATGCTCACCAAGTCGGGCCTGATGGACCAGGCCCAGTCGTGGATCGGCACGGGCGAGAACAAGCCCGTCAGCGGTGAGCAGATCGCCCAGCACCTGCCCCAGGCGGTCGACAAACTGACTCCGAGCGGAGAGCTGCCGCAGCCGGGCGCCTCCCTGGAGGACCTCATCAAGCAGCAGTCGCTCTGAGACGTGCTCCTTTCCGTGCGCGGCGGCCGTCTCGTCAGGCGGGCGCCGCGCACTCGCGCGTTGCGGCCTGACTACGCTGGTGTGACAAGACGAGACACGACGACATACGACGAGATACGACAGGTACGTAGCTCGGCTCAGCGAGGAGTGACACCGTGGCGGTACGAGCGGTCCGGGGCGCCGTCCAACTGGAACGGGACGAGGCCGGCCACATGGACGAGCAGGTCAGCGAGCTGCTCACCGCCGTCCTGGAGCGCAACGGTCTCACCACCGACGACCTCATCAGCATCTGGTTCACCGCGACGCCCGATCTGCACAGCGACTTCCCGGCCGCCGCCGCCCGCAAGCTCGGCATCGTCGACGTACCGCTGATCTGCGCGCAGGAGCTGGACATCGAGGGTGCGATGCCCCGGGTCGTACGGGTCCTCGCGCACATCGAGTCCGACAAACCCCGCGCCGACATCGCGCACGTCTACCTGGGTGCCGCGGGCGCGCTGCGCAAGGACATCGCCCAGTGAGAACCGCGCTCGTCATCGGAACCGGGCTGATCGGTACGTCGGCGGCCCTCGCGCTCTCCCAGCGGGGCGTCGTCGTCCACCTCACCGACCACGACCCGGAGCAGGCCCGTACGGCGGCCGCGCTCGGCGCCGGCACCGACGAGGCGCCCGGCGGCCCCGTGGACCTCGCGATCGTGGCGGCCCCGCCGGCGCACGTGGCGGCGACGCTCGCGGACGCCATGCGGCGCGGGGTCGCGCGTGGCTACCTCGACGTGGCGAGCGTCAAGGGCGGACCGCGCCGAGAGCTGGAGGCGCTCGGCCTCGACCTCTCCGCGTACATCGGTTCGCACCCCATGTCGGGCCGCGAGAAGTCGGGCCCGCTGGCCGCGACGGGCGACCTCTTCGAAGGCCGCCCCTGGGTCCTCACCCCCACCCGGGACACGGACACCGAGGTCCTGAACCTCGCCCTCGAGCTGGTGTCGCACTGCCGTGCCGTCCCGGTCGTCATGGACGCCGACGCCCACGACCGCGCGGTCGCGCTCGTCTCCCACATGCCGCATCTGGTGTCCAGCATGGTCGCCGCGCGCCTGGAGAACGCGGAGGAGGCGGCGGTACGGCTGTGCGGGCAGGGCATCCGTGACGTGACCCGGATCGCGGCCTCCGACCCCCGGATGTGGATCGACATCCTCTCCGCGAACCCGGGCCCGGTCGCCGACCTCCTCGCGGACGTCTCCGCCGACCTCGACGAGACCGTCCAGGCCCTGCGGGCCCTCCAGTCCTCCGACGAGGCCAAGCGGCGCGTGGGCGCGAGCGGCATCGAGGACGTCCTGCGCCGCGGCAACGCGGGCCAGGTCCGCGTCCCCGGCAAACACGGCGCCGCGCCTCTGACGTACGAGACGGTGGCCGTCCTCATCGACGACCAGCCCGGCCAGCTGGCCCGCATCTTCGCCGACGCGGGGGCCGTCGGGGTCAACATCGAGGACGTACGCATCGAGCACGCGACCGGACAGCAGGCCGGCCTCGTCCAGCTGATGGTGGACCCGAAGGCGGCACCGGTGCTGAGCACGGCACTGCGGGAACGGGGCTGGGCGCTGCGGCAGTAGGGCCACCGTCCGGCCCGGGGCGGCCTGCCCCGGAGCGACGCCGGTGCTTCCCGTGCGGTGGGCCCGGGAAGGGCCAGTAATGCGGGGTCCGGGGAGACAGTAACCTTGTGCTGGGCGCGATCGTGCCCCGCACAGACCTCCACCCCGCACCAGGAAGGTGTTCCCACCGTGGAAAACGGCGCCGCCCGGCCCGCCCCGGCAGTGATTGTCGCCATCGACGGCCCCTCCGGCACGGGCAAGTCGAGCACCTCCAAGGCCGTGGCCGCGAAGCTGGGCCTCAGCTACCTGGACACGGGCGCGCAGTACCGGGCGATCACCTGGTGGATGGTGACCAACGGCATCGACATCACGGACCCGACCGCGATCGCCGACGTGGCCGGGAAGCCGGAGATCATCTCCGGGACCGACCCGTCCGCGCCGGCCATCACGGTCGACGGGACCGACGTCGCGGGCCCGATCCGCACCCAGGAGGTCACCTCCAAGGTCAGCGCGGTCAGCGCGGTGCCCGAGGTGCGCACCCGGATCACCGAGCTGCAGCGTTCGATCGCGGCCGCCGCCGAGCTGGGGATAGTCGTCGAGGGACGCGACATCGGCACCACCGTGCTGCCGGACGCCGATCTGAAGATCTTCCTCACCGCTTCCCCGGAGGCGCGTGCCTCCCGTCGCAGCGGTGAGCTGAAGGGCGTGGACGTCAACAGCACCCGCGAGGCCCTGCTCAAGCGGGACGCCGCCGACTCCAGCCGTAAGACCTCCCCCCTCGCCAAGGCGGACGACGCGGTCGAGGTGGACACCTCCGACCTCACGCTCCAGCAGGTCATCGAGTGCGTCGTCACCCTCGTCGAGGAGAAGCGGGCCGCCAAGTGACCGCACCCTCCGAGAGAGGCGCCGAGGTAGGGCGCCGTATCGGCGTCGGCCTGATGTACGGGCTGTGGAAGCCGCGCGTGCTCGGCGCCTGGAAGGTCCCCGCGACCGGCCCGGCGATCCTGGCCGTGAACCACTCGCACGCCATCGACGGCCCGATGGTCATGGGCGTGGCGCCCCGCCCCACCCACTTCCTGATCAAGAAGGAAGCCTTCATCGGCCCGCTCGACCCCTTCCTCCTCGCCATCGGCCAGGTGAAGGTGGACCGTGCGACCACCGACCGCACCGCCATCACCGACGCCCTCGGCGTCCTGTCGTCCGGTGGCGTGCTCGGGATCTTCCCGGAGGGCACCCGCGGTGAGGGCGACTTCGCCTCGCTGCGTGCCGGACTCGCGTACTTCGCGGTCCGCTCCGGCGCACCGATCGTCCCCGTGGCGGTCCTGGGAAGTTCCGAGAAGAGCAGCCGGTTGACAAAGGCGCTGCCCCCGCTGCGCAGCCGGGTCGACGTCGTCTTCGGAGATCCCTTCGAGGCCGGCGACGGCAGCGGACGGCGTACCCGCAAGGCGCTGGACGAGGCGACCACCCGCATCCAGAAGCAGCTGAGCGCCCACCTGGACCACGCCAGGCGTCTGACCGGACGCCCGGAAAACGCCGGGCGCCCCACCGGGCACTAGGCGACACTTGAGTAGTGGATCACCCGATATGCGGGCGGTCCACCGATCACCACGATGAACGACGAGGTACGGACTTCATGAACGACCACATCCAGCCCGACGGCTCGGCCGGCCAGGCCGAGCACGAGCACGGGGCGCTTGGCGATGCCGAGTACGCGGAGTTCATGGAGCTCGCCGCGGAAGAGGGCTTCGACATCGAGGACGTCGAGGGCGCGATCGACGAGGCGGGCCACGGCCCGCTGCCCGTCCTCGCCGTCGTCGGCCGGCCCAACGTCGGCAAGTCGACCCTGGTGAACCGGATCATCGGCCGCCGCGAGGCGGTCGTCGAGGACAAGCCCGGCGTCACCCGCGACCGCGTCACCTACGAGGCCGAGTGGGCGGGCCGCCGCTTCAAGCTCGTCGACACCGGCGGCTGGGAGCAGGACGTCCTCGGCATCGACGCGTCCGTCGCCGCGCAGGCCGAGTACGCGATCGAGGCCGCCGACGCGGTCGTCTTCGTCGTCGACGCCAAGGTCGGCGCGACCGACACCGACGAGGCGGTCGTACGCCTTCTCCGCAAGGCCGGCAAGCCCGTCGTCCTGTGCGCCAACAAGGTCGACGGCATGAGCGGCGAGTCCGACGCCTCCTACCTCTGGGCCCTCGGTCTCGGCGAGCCGCACCCGGTCTCCGCGCTGCACGGCCGTGGCACCGGCGACATGCTGGACGCCGTCCTCGAGGCGCTGCCCGAGGCTCCGGCACAGACCTTCGGCACCGCGGTGGGCGGCCCCCGCCGCATCGCCCTCATCGGCCGCCCGAACGTCGGCAAGTCCTCGCTCCTGAACAAGGTGGCCAACGAGGACCGCGTGGTCGTCAACGAGGTCGCGGGTACCACCCGTGACCCGGTCGACGAGCTCATCGAACTCGGCGGCATCACCTGGAAGTTCGTCGACACGGCGGGCATCCGCAAGCGCGTCCACCTCCAGCAGGGCGCGGACTACTACGCCTCGCTGCGTACGGCCGCCGCCGTCGAGAAGGCCGAGGTCGCGGTCATCCTGATCGACGCGTCCGAGACCATCTCCGTACAGGACCAGCGCATCGTGACGATGGCCGTCGACGCGGGCCGCGCCATCGTCCTCGCCTTCAACAAGTGGGACACCCTCGACGAGGAGCGCCGCTACTACCTGGAGCGGGAGATCGAGACCGAGCTCCTCCAGGTGGCGTGGGCGCCCCGGGTGAACGTCTCGGCGCGCACCGGACGGCACATGGAGAAGCTCGTCCCCGCGATCGAGACGGCCCTGGACGGCTGGGAGACCCGTGTCCCGACCGGCCGTCTGAACGCCTTCCTCGGCGAGCTCGTCGCCGCCCACCCGCACCCGGTCCGCGGCGGCAAGCAGCCCCGCATCCTCTTCGGAACGCAGGCCGGCACCAAGCCCCCGCGGTTCGTGCTCTTCGCCTCCGGCTTCATCGAGCACGGCTACCGGCGCTTCATCGAGCGCCGGCTGCGCGAGGAGTTCGGCTTCGAGGGGACGCCGATCCACATCTCCGTGCGGGTGCGCGAGAAGCGCGGCGCCAAGAAGAAGTGACGTAGCGACAGGTGAGGGGCGGCTCCCATGGGAGCCGCCCCTCACCTGTTCAACCGTTTCTGCTCACAGGCCCCTGCGGGGCGCGGGTGGCAGCGCGGCCGGGATGTGGTGCAGTCCCGTACCGTGCTGGCGTGCCACCGGCTGCCAGACGCCGGTCGTCGACGCGCCGTGACCGTGCTGGGAGCCGCCGTTGCGCGCGGAGTACGCCCCCGCGCTGTAGGAGCTGTACGACGAGGAGTACGAGGATCCGCCGTACGCGCTGGAACCCTGTGTCAGGATCCCGAAAGCCGTGAAGCCGAGTTGGTCCTCGCCGTGGCGGTCGCCGGGCAGGGCCTTGAACGATCTGACCCACTCGGCGTAGAGCGCGTCATAGATCGGCGTGGCCGATGGGCCGCGCGGAGGATCCTGAGCCGATCGCGCGGCCGGGATCTGATGGAAGGGCTGGCGGCGGGGGGCGTCGTAGGTGTGCACGTATGTGCCAACGACCCCACAGCCCAACAGATGCGGTCACACCTTTGCTTCCTCCCGCCCCGTCAGGGGCGCAAGCCCTTCAGGGGCGCGGGGAACTGCGCGACCGGCCACACACGACCCGCAGCCGACAACGCACCCCCGCACCCGGCTCGCCCCGGTGGAACGCTCACGTTCCGGCGAGCGGCATCGCGGCAGCCACCAACTTCCCGTTCGCCGCCGCCTTGTCCAGCGCGTCCCGCAGCAGATCCTCCCGCGGCTGCCGCCCGATCGACCCGACCGGCGCCGCGAACAGCAGCACCTGCTGGTGCTTGTTGGCGGCGGCCCGCCAGCTCTCCGCGACCTGGAGCGCCTGGTGCGCCTGCCACCAGGCGACGGGCGACCCGCCCCCGGTGCCCGGCTGGAGCACGGCGTGCAGTTGCCCCATGGCGAGCAGCACGGACCACCCGTGCAGCACCGGCGGCACCGAGCTCAGCTCGGTCACCGGCATGAACCCCTGTTCGATGAGGAGCGGCAGGAAGTCGTCACCGATGTCCGTCGAGCCGGGCCGCACGATGGGTCCCGTGGGCTCGACGACGAGCGCGGGGTGCAACTCGCCGCTGATCAGGATGAGTCCGCTGGTGACGCCGAGCACGGCCTGCTCGGGCGCGGCCTGGGCGGGCACGCCGTCGGGGTTGATCGAGCGGACGGCGCCCTGGAGTTGCTCCTCGGTGACCTGGACGACCTGTGAGGGCAGACAGGTGGCGTGGGCGAAGGCGAGGACGGCGGTCTCGTCGCCGATGAACAGGACGGTGCTGGTGCGCTCCTGTTCCGAGTCGCCCGGGGTGCGGCAGGACGTGCAGTCGTAACTGCCCGGGGCGTTCTCTCCGGCGAGCAGCCGGTCGGCTTCTTCGTCGCCGATCTCGGCGCGTACGTCGTCGCTGACGTCGAGCATGCGCGGCACGGGTGGCTCCTCGGGATGCGGTGCGTGGCGATGCCGGGTGGCTCCCGGCCCATGAATCCGGGGGTCCCGGCTCATGAAGATGACAACGGGCGATCTGTGGCCGGAGTCACGCTCGGGAGCGAACGGAATCGAACCATCCGACGCGCAGGGTGATCCCTTGTGCGGAATCTGTTACTCCGAGCCAACTTCGTGTGCGTTCAAGGAAGTTGGTTCCGTGAAGTGGGTCACAGGTCACTTGAGCGGCTGGTCGATAAATCCTGAAATCAGCCTATGAAGTGGGTGGCTGAAAATCGCCGATACCCGCGGTAACTGTGAACTGGCCTCGAATGACATGGAGTTGGTTGATATCGGGGCGACCGTGTCCATAGATTTCTCGGCCGTGTGCACAGAGCACCGCTCGGGTACGTCCGCCGGCCGAACCGTACGACTGGTTCGCAGCACCACCTCCGGCGGACGGGGCGGAGCACGACGACCGCGTCCTACGCGCAGGAAGTCGCGCCCCGCCTTGGGGGATCCCGGGTGTTTCGAGAGGGAACTACATGTCCGCATGTGCCGATAACACTCGTAAGGTTCGTACGACGCGTACGACGGCGGTCCTCACCGGGGCGGCTCTGCTCGCCCCGCTCGGACTGCTCGCCGCGACCGGCAACGCCGCCGCGGCCGACAGCGGAGTGTGGGACCGCATCGCCAAGTGCGAGAGCGGCGGAAACTGGCACATCAACACCGGCAACGGCTACTACGGAGGACTGCAGTTCTCCGCCGGCACCTGGCGGGCGTACGGCGGTACGGCCTACGCGTCGACCGCCGACAAGGCCTCCAAGGCCGCCCAGATAGCCGTTGCCACCAAGGTCCAGAACGCACAGGGATGGGGCGCCTGGCCCACCTGTTCGGCGCGGGCCGGAGCATATGGCAACGCACCCGCGTCCTCGGGCGCCGCGTCGTCCGGAGGGTCGGCCACCACGAAGTCGGCCCCCAAGGCGGCACCCAAGTCGACGTCGAAATCGGCCTCCAAGTCGGCTCCCACCAAGTCGACGACCAAGTCGGCCCCCGCACAGGCGTCCGAGGCCCCGGCGCGCGCATCCGGCCACACGAACCGCGCGGCGTCCCGCGGCGACTACACCGTCCGCGGCGGCGACACCCTGAGCGGTATCGCGGAGCGGCACGGAACGACCTGGCGGAAGATCTACGCCGCCAACCGGGCGGTCATCGGCGGTGACCCCGACCTGATCATGCCCGGCCAGCGGCTCGACCTCTGAGCCCCGGCTCCACCCCGCCGCCCCACCCGGTCCTCCGACCGGGTGGGGCCCCGGGCGCGGCGGGGCGGACACGCCCGGTGTGCTGTTTAACGTGACCCGATGCACCTCGAGCCGACGCCATCGCCCCTGTTGAGCAAGCGCATGCGGTACGTGGCCGCGACCGTGGCCATCCTGGCCGTCCTCGTTCCCGCGAGGGCGGCCGTCGCGTCCCCGTCCCCGTTCTCCGGCCCTTGGGCGGGGCGGGTGTCGTACAAGTGTGCGCGGGACCATTGGCCCTGGGGCTGTCTCGCCAAGTGCGAGAGCAGCGGGCGCTGGCACGCGAACACCGGAAACCACCACTACGGAGGACTGCAGTTCAGGCAGGCCACCTGGGTGGCGTTCGGCGGCCGAGCGTACGCCCCGCGCGCGGATCTGGCCCGGCGGGAGGAACAGATCAAGGTCGCCAAGCGGGTGGTGCGCGTCCAGGGGTGGGGCGCCTGGCCTGTCTGTGCCAAGAGGTACAAACTCCGGCACCGCACACGTGTGATGAACCCCGGTCGGACGTTCTAGGTCTGCCGGCGGCGCACTTCGGCCGCCTCTCCGCTGAACGCGACCGAGCCCCGGCTCAGTTCATGGACGTAGGTTGTCCGGCCCGCCCGTTCGCGCAGACCGGGCGGCAGCCGCTGCTCGGCGACCACCACGCACGCGTCGAGGCCGCCGAGGAGTTCGTACGTGCGGGCCGCGACCGCCGGTGACATGCCCTGGGCGGGCTCGTCGACGAGCACCACACGCGCGGGTGCCAGCAGGGCGCGGGAGAGGGCGAGCATGCGCTGCTCGCCCCCGGAGAGGGTGCCGGCGCGGCGCGGAAGGAGGGGCTCCAACTGCGGGTACGCGTCGAGGACGGGAGCGAAGTCGGGCGCGGTCAGCTCCAGGTGCTCGCGGACCGTGAGCGAGCCGAAGACGGCCCGACGCTCCGGGACCAGGCACAATCCGCGCCGGGCCCGTTCGAAGGCGGGCAGCCGGGTCACGTCCACCCCGTCCCAGACGACGGCGCCGTCGGACAGCGGCACGGTTCCCGCGAGGGCGCGCAGGGCGGTCGTACGGCCCGAGCCGTTGCGGCCGAGCAGCACGGTGAGGCCGGGGCCGGGCGCGACCAGGGTCACGCCGTGCAGGGCCTCCAGGGGGCCGTAGCGCACGCGCGCGTGGCGCAGGGAGATGTTCATCCG
The DNA here is from genome assembly GCF_019091445.1 of Streptomyces sp. GbtcB7. Lineage (NCBI taxonomy): Bacteria > Bacillati > Actinomycetota > Actinomycetes > Kitasatosporales > Streptomycetaceae > Streptomyces > Streptomyces sp. GbtcB7. The sequence goes on along the minus strand of NZ_JAGXJM010000003.1, from coordinate 535,194 downwards.
CGCCCCCGCTCCAGTACGTGGCGGGCGGGGCCGGAGGTGACGACGCGTCCGGCGGTCATGACATGGACGACGTCGGCGAGGTCGGCGACCAGATCGAGGTCGTGCTCGACGACCAGCAGGGCCGTGCCGTCCGCGGCTAGTGCGCGCAGTACCCGGGCCAGCGCCGTCACTTCGGCGGTGTCCAGGCCCGCGGCGGGCTCGTCGAGCAGCAGCACGTGCGGACTTCCCGCGAGGGCCCGCGCCAGCTCGACGCGTCTGAGCGTCCCGGTCGGCAGTCCCTCGGCGGGCAATGCGCGGACCGGCCCGTCGAGCCCGAACAGCCGCAACGCCCGTTCCGCCGCGGCGGGATCGGCGATCCGGCCCTGCTCCGCCCCCACCTGGACGTTCTCGGCCACCGTCAACGAGGGGAAGACGGCCAGCTGCTGGAAGGTCCGCGCGATGCCGAGCCGGGTCCGGGCGTGCGCCGCGAGCCGGGTGATGTCCCGTTCGCCGAACAGCACCCGGCCGTGCGAGGGTCGGAGCGTTCCGGCGAGGCAGTGGAACAGGGTGCTCTTGCCGGCCCCGTTGGGCCCCACGACAGCGGTGACCCACCCGGGCCGGACCTCGAGATCGACCCCGTCGAGCGCGGTGAACCCGTCGTAGGCGACCCGTATCCGTCGGGCGAACAGAGATCCGGGCGTCGCCGCGGCCGGAGTATGCGGGGCGCTCGGTCTGCGTGATGTGGTGTCCCGCCCGGGTGTTGCGGCTTGCGGACCTCGGGCCGTCCTCGTGGGCCCGTCGGGACCTGGGCGGTCACCGGCGCCCGGTGGCGCGGCGGCGGGCGCCGGTTCGGTGCCGTCCGGCCGTCCGGTGGGCCCCGTCTCCACCGGCCGCAGTCGTCGCCGCACCCGCGCCCCCAGCGGGGTCGGCGTCGCCCCGCGGCGCGGCCGGAGCCGGGACGTCGCCGTGCGCAGGGCCTCGTACGGGCCACCGGGGAACCGGCCGACGAACACGGCGAGGACCCCGATCAGCGCCGCGGCGACCCCGCCGCGCGCCCCCGCGTCGAGCCCCACCAGCAACGCCGCCGCGGCCAGCGCGCCGAGGGCGCTGTCGGCGCCGAGGACCACGACCGCCGCGAACCAGAGCAGCCCGCGCACCGGGTCGTACGCCGTCGCGTCGAAGGCGCGCAGACCCATGCCGAGCATCCCCCCACCCAGCGCGGCCAGGGCGGCGCCCGCCACGAAGGCCGTCAGCTTCAGCGAAGGGACCCGTACGCCCGCCGCGGAGGCGCCCGACGCGTGGTCGCGCATCGCGGCCAGGGCGCGGCCCGTACGGCCCCGGCGCAGCGCCCCCGTCGCCAGCAGCGCGGCCGCCAGCAGCCCCAGTTCGAGCACGTAGTACGCGCGGTCGCCGTCGAAGCCCGCCGGGCGATCCAGGGACAGCCCCGAGGTCGCGTAGGGCTGGGCGAAGACGAAACGGCTGACACCCACCCCCACGGCGAACGTCGCCAGGGCCAGCGCCAGGCCGTGGCGGCCGATCGCCGGCCAGCCGGTCAGGACCCCGAGCGGGGCGACCAGCACCACCGCCACCGCCAGCGCGGCCAGTTCGGGCAGACGGGGCAGTCCGGGGAAGCGGCCCGCGGCCAGCAGCGCGGTGAAGAGGGCGCCCAGACCGGCGTACGCCGCCTGCCCGAGGGAGATCTGACCGCCGCGGCCGGTCACCACGACCAGGGACAGGAGCACCACACCCAGCGCGGGCACCTGCACCGACGTGTGCAGGTCCGAGCCCGCGAGGCCGAGCGGCAGCAGGAACAGCACGACCGCGACGATCCACGCGCCCGGGGGCGTCACCACCCGGGCCGTCGCCGTACGCGGCAGGACGTCCCGGTCGCCGATCCCCGGCAGGACGAGCGCCGCGACCAACAGGGCCACCACGAACAGGTTCGCGCCCACCGCCTGGAGCAGCGGCTCCGCCCAGCCCGCCGGATGCAGCCGCGTCAGCTGACTCTGCGCGACCCCGAGACCCAGCGCCACCACGACGGCCACCGGCAGGCTGCGCATCCGGGCGGCGACGGCCACCGCCATCACCTCCATGACGAGCAACGGCATGCCGTACGGATCGAGTCGTACGTACGGCGCCAGGAGCACGCCCGTCAGGCCCGCCGTGAAGGAGCCGAACGCCCAGCCCGCGGCGGCCACCCGGTCCGCGTCGATGCCGCCGAGCACGGCGAGCGAGCGGTCGTCGACCACGGCCCGCAGTTCCGTGCCCAAGCGTGTCCAGCGCGTCACGCCCCCCACCCCGACCGCCAGTGCGACGGCGACCGCCAACTGCCCCCACGGGTCCGCCGACACCAGCGTCGGCGCGTCCGCGCGCGCCCCGGTGCCCCACACCAGCGCGGCCCCGCCGACCAGCAGCACGAAGACGCCGAGAGACGCGACCAGCGTCTGCGCCGGGTCGCCGCCGAGGACGGACAGGGGGCGGAAGACGAACCGTTCCAGGGCCATGCCGATCGAGGGGGCCACCAACAGCAGCGTCACCGCGGCACCGAGCGCGAGCGGCCAGCCCCACACCACCGTGAACTGCCGCAGCAGATACGCGCACACCATCGCGATCGCGCCGTGCGCGAAGTTCAGCACCCCGGTCGCCCGGTGGGTGACGACCAGCCCGATCCCGGTCAGCGCCGCCGCGCCGCCGACCGAGAGCCCGGCCAGCGTGAGGTCGTACGTCAGGGAACCGCTCATCACCGCTCCGGCGCGGGCGACCGCTCGGCCGCGGGCGGCTCACAGATCGGGCACGGGCCCAACTCCCCGCTCGCCAGCACCCGCGAGTCCACCGGCACGGCGGCGGCCTTCCCCGCGACCAGCGGGCAGTCCGCGCGGTGCCACAGCGTGCCCCCGGGGACCATCAGCAGCGCCCCGCTGACGGCGAGCGGCGCCACGGCGGCCTGTTCGGACCGCTCCGCGTCGGCGGGCTCGGCCGCCACCAGCAGCCCGTACAACTCCTCGACACGCGCCGCAGCCAGGGCGTTCCTGCCGTGCGTGAGCAGCACCGCGCCCGCGACGATCAGCGCGGCCCCGGGAACCGTGCAGGACGCCAGGAAGGGCAACTGCCGTTCCGCGTACCGCTCGCCCGAGACGCCGTACCAGCCGATGACGCACAGCACCGCCCCGGCGGCGAGGGCGGCGCACCCGGCCCACAGGACGGGGTGCACGGTCCGCAGTCGAGATGTCCGCATCCTGGCTCCCAGACGTCGTGTGTCTGTCTGTCTTCCAAGTCCGCCAATGGACTTGCACTATGCCTTCTGGAAGCTGACCCTGAAAGCTCCGGGCGCGGTCGGCCCGGACCGACACCCGGTGGTGAGCCAGCATGGTTCTCGGGAGCGACCTCAGGCGGGACAACGGCCGGGGGGTGGCGGCGCTGGTCGCGCTCGTCCTCGCCGGGGCCCTCACGGCGTGCGGCGACAGCAGCGGCGGCGGGAGTTCTACCCCTCCGCCCACCCCCACGGTGGAGCGGCCCAGCAGCGCGTCGGCCAGCCCGACCGGCCCGGACGACCCGGCGGCGGCCGAGAACCAGGTCAGGCGGAACTGGGAGAAGTTCTTCTCCCCGTCCGTCCCCGTCAAGGACAAACTGAACTACCTGGAGAACGGCGACAGGATGACCGCGGTCGTCCAGGGCTTCAGCGGCGACAAACGTGGTCAGCAGGTCGCGGCCCAGGTCCAGAAGGTCGTGTTCACCGCGCCCGCCGTGGCCGAGGTGACGTACGCGCTGACCCTGAAGGGCGCGACCGCCCTGCCCAACGCCTCCGGGACGGCCGTCTACGAGAACGGCACCTGGAAGGTCTCCGACAACACCCTCTGCGCCCTGGTCGCGTTGAGCGGCGACGGATCCGCGACCCCGGCCGGCTGCTGACCCGCCGTGCGCCCCAAGGGAGTTCCCGGAGGAGTCCTCGCCGCGGGCCTGCCGCTCCTGCTGGGCACGGCACTCGTCCTGGGTACGGCGGCCTGCGGCAGCCGCCTGCCCGAGAGCGACTTCGAGCACCGGACCACGCCCGCCCCGCAGAGCACCGCCCCGCTGCGCGTCGGCATCGTCACCAGCGCCACCAGCCCCGTCGGCGGCTCCGCCTTCACCGGCCCCCGCGACGGGGCCAAGGCCTACTTCGACCGTCTCAACGCGCGCGGGGGCATCGGCGGCCGCCCGGTCGAGGTGCGCACCTGCGACGACGGCGGCAGTGGCGTGGGCGACAACGAGTGCGTGCACCGGCTCATCGACGAGGACAAGGTCGTCGCCCTCGTCGCCACCACCGCCCTCGACTACGCGGGCGCCTCCCGCGTGTCCGCCGCCGGAGTGCCCGACATCGGCGGACAGCCCATCGGCGCGGCCTACGACACCTATCCGCACCTCTACGGGATCTACGGCAGCCTCGCGCCCCGCGAGGGAACACCGGGCTGGGGCGGGAAGCTGTACGGCGGCACCGAGGTCTACCGATACTTCAAGCGCGTCCAGGGCGCCCGTACGGCCGCCGTGATCTCCTACAACCAGTCCGCGTCGGCCGCGTACGCCCGGCTCGTCACCCGGGGCCTGAAGGCCGAGGGCTACCAGGTGGTCACCGAACAGGTCGACTTCGCGCTGCCCAACTTCCGCGCCGCCGCGGCCGATCTGAAGGACCAGGGCGCCGACCTCGTCTTCGACGCCCTCGACACGCACGGCAACGCCCAGCTGTGCAAGGCGATGGACGACGTCGGCGCCAAGGTCATCGCCAAGGTCACCAACGTGCAGAACTGGACCTCCACCGTCCCCGAGGACTACAAGGACGCCCCGCGCTGCCGCAACGCCCTGTGGGCGACCGGATCCAGCCGGAACTACGAGGACACCTCCGACGCCGCCGTCCGCGCGTTCCGGGACGCCACCAAGGGCCTGCCCACGCACTCCCAGTGGCAGCTGGAGGGCTGGGCGGCCGCGATGTGGTTCACGGACGCCGCGAAGTCCTGCGCGAAAACGGGCGTCACACGCGCGTGTGTCGACCGCTTCATGAACCGCGGCGCCCCGTACACCGCCGACGGCCTGCTGATCCCCGTCTCCTCCGAGCGCCTGCCCACGCCCCCGAAGACCCGCCGGACCTGCGTCTCGGTGGCCCGCTGGGAGGACGGCAGGGGCTGGGTCTCCCAGGGCGACATGAACAGCGACTGCTTCGAGGTGCCGCAACTGTCGTACGAGCCCTGACGTGCCTCGGCTGTCCAGCGCGCCCTGATGTGCACATGAGAAGCAACCATTCACCCGGGCCTGGGGTCTATCCCGACAGGAGGCGGATCCGACGGAGGACCCGGTGGTGCCGCCCCGCACGAAAGGGCGCTCGCATGATGACGCCGGTCCCGCGGACCGCTCGGCACCGCGCCGACCCGGACGCCGCCGTGCCCCCGTGCGCCGACTGCATCGCCGACTCCGCGGGCGGACTGACCTTCGACGTCACCGAGACCGGCGAGCCGGGCGCCGCGCTCCTGGTGCTGCGCCGCCGCGAGGGCCACGAGGAGGTCAGCCTGCCGCTGACGCCCACCGGGGACGGCCGGCTGCGCGCCGCGCTGCCCAGCGGCGTCGCCCTGCCCGAGGGCCGCTGGGACGCCTACGCCCAGGTCGCGGGAGGCGAGCCGCGACGGCTGGCCCCCGGCGTCAACGACCTGCGCTCGCTCGTCGCCCGGGTCCCCAGCGGCTCCCTCGGCCATGTCGCCGTCCGCATCCCGTACGCGACCCGGCACGGCAACCTCTCCGTGCGCAGCTGGCTGCGGGTCCCGCACGCGGAGGCCGTCGAGCTGTACCGGGGGGAGCGGGGACTGGGCGTACGAGGCCGGGTGTACGGCGTTCCCCTCGTGCCGGACGCGTATGCCGAGGTCTGCCACCGGGACGCGGCCGGTCCGCCGATCCGCGCGGAAGTGGCCGTGGAGCAGGCGGAGTTCGGCTTCACGGTGGCATACGGCGCCCTGCGGCCCGGCGTCTGGGACCTGTGGCTGCGCCCGGCGGGGGAGGGCGGGCCCCGGGTACGGATCGCGCGGCTGCTCGACGCCATCGCCGACAAGCGCCCCTTCCTCATCCACCCGAGGGTGCCGGTGAAGACCCTGCACGGCCCGGTGGAGGCCGGACCCTCCTACACGCGGGACAACGATCTGTCCGTGACGGTCACCGCGGCCGGCTGACCGAGCCCGGCGCCCAGGAGCACCTTGCGGACCGTGGCTGTCCGCAAGGGCTGGCAGACTCGACGGCATGTTGGAGACATCGGCACGGCTGCTGCGGTTGCTCTCACTGCTGCAGGCCCACCGCGAATGGTCCGGGGCCGATCTGGCGGGCCGTCTGGGCGTGACGCCCCGCACGATCCGCCGCGATGTGGACCGGCTGCGCGAGCTGGGCTATCCCGTCAACGCCAGCCCGGGCACGGGAGGCGGCTACCAGCTCGGCGCGGGGGCCGAGCTGCCGCCGCTGCTGCTGGACGACGACGAGGCGGTGGCCGTCGCGGTCGGGCTGCGCACGGCCGCCGGGCAGGGCATCGAGGGCATCGGCGAGACCTCCGTACGCGCCCTCGCCAAGCTCGAACAGGTCCTGCCGAGCCGACTGCGCCGCCGCGTGAGCGCCCTCAACGCCTTCACCGTGCCGATGCTGCGCGGCCCCCAGCCCTCCGCCGTGGACCCGGGCGTGCTCACGGAACTCGCCAACGCCTGCCGCGACGGTGAGCGGCTGCGCTTCGAGTACCGCGACCACGCCGGCTCCCCGACCCGCCGGACCGTCGAACCGCACCGCCTGGTGTGCACCGAACGCCGCTGGTACCTGGTCGCCTGGGACGTCGACCGCGACGACTGGCGCACGTTCCGGGCCGACCGCATCACCCCCACGCCTCCGCACGGACCCCGCTTCACCCCCCGTACGCCACCGGCCGAGGATCTGGCGGCGTACGTCTCCCAAGGGGTCTCCACACGCGCCTACGCCTCGCAGGCGGTCGTCCGGCTCTTCGTGCCCCTGGCAGAGGCGGCCGAGCGGATCTCCCCCTCGGCGGGGACGCTGGAAGCCTCCGGGGAGGACAGCTGCGTCCTGCGCACCGGCGCCGCCGGCCTCGACGTGATGGTGATTCACGTGATGCTGACGGGCTTCGAGTTCGAGGTCCTGGAGCCGGCCGAACTCACCGAGGCGATCAGGACGGCCCGGGACCGGTTGTCCCGGGCGCTGGAGCGCTCTCCTGAGCGATCACCCCGTACAGGGGATGGTGCAGGTCGAACGCCGGGCTCTCGGAGCGGATCCGGGGCAGCGTGACGAAGTTGTGCCGGGGCGGCGGACACGACGTCGCCCACTCCAGGGAGCGGCCGAAGCCCCAGGGGTCGTCCACCTCGACCTTCGTGCCGTACTTGGACGTCTTCCAGACGTTGTAGAGGAACGGCAGCGTCGACATGCCCAGCAGGAACGCGCCGATCGTCGAGACGGTGTTGAGCGCCGTGAAGCCGTCGGCGGCCAGATAGTCCGCGTACCGGCGCGGCATGCCCTCGGCACCCAGCCAGTGCTGCACCAGGAACGTCGTGTGGAAGCCGACGAAGAGCGTCCAGAAATGGATCTTGCCGAGCCGTTCGTCGAGCATCTTGCCGGTGAACTTGGGCCACCAGAAGTAGAAGCCGCCGAAAGTCGCGAAGACGACGGTGCCGAAGACGACGTAGTGGAAGTGCGCGACCACGAAGTACGAGTCGGTGACCTCGAAGTCCATCGGCGGCGAGGCCAGGATCACCCCGGTCAGACCGCCGAACAGGAACGACACCAGGAAACCGATGGCCCACAGCATGGGCGTCTCGAAAGAGAGCGAGCCCTTGATCATCGTCCCGCTCCAGTTGAAGAACTTCACCCCCGTGGGCACCGCGATCATGAACGACATGAAGGAGAAGAACGGCAGCAACACCGCGCCCGTCGCGAACATGTGGTGCGCCCACACCACGATCGACAGACCGGTGATGGCCATCGTCGCGGCGACCAGCGTCAGATAGCCGAAGACCGGCTTCCTGCTGAAGACCGGCAGGATCTCCGTGATGATCCCGAAGAACGGCAACGCGATGATGTAGACCTCGGGATGCCCGAAGAACCAGAACAGGTGCTGCCACAGCAGCGCGCCGCCGTTGGCCGCCTCGAACACCACCGACCCGAAGCGCCGGTCCGCCTCCAGGACCAGCAGCGCCGCCGCGAGCACCGGGAACGCGAAGAGGACGAGGATCGAGGTGAAGAGGATGTTCCAGGTGAAGATCGGCAGCCGGAACATCGTCATGCCGGGGGCCCGCATCCCGACGATGGTCGTGATGAAGTTCACCGCGCCGAGGATCGTGCCGAAGCCCGTCAGCGCCAGGCCCATGATCCACATGTCGGCGCCGATGTTCGGAGACCGCTCCAGGCTGTTGAGCGGGGCATAGGCGAACCAGCCGAAGGAGGCGGGCCCGTCGGGCACCATGAGCGAGCCGAGGACGATCAGGCCGCCGAAGAGGAAGAACCAGTACGACAGCATGTTCAGGCGGGGGAAGGCGACGTCCGGGGAGCCGATCTGCAGCGGCATGATCTCGTTGGCGAACCCGGCGAAGGTCGGGGTGGCGAACAGCAGCAGCATGATCGTGCCGTGCAGGGTGAACAACTGGTTGAACTGGTTGTTGTCCACGATCTGCAGACCGGGCCGGGCGAGTTCGGCGCGCATCACCAACGCCATCAGACCGCCGATGAGAAAGAAGGCGAAAGACGTGATCAGGTAGAGGTGCCCGATCTTCTTGTGGTCCGTCGTGGTGAGCCAGTCCACGGCGAGCCGCCCCGGTCGCTGCCTCCTGTGTAGGGGTCGCGCCGTCGCCCGCGCGGTCTCCGTGCCCATTGCTCGCCCCTTCGCCGTCGCGCCGTGGGCCTGCCTGAAGCTCACGCCGTGGTGCTCGCATCGCTCCGCGCTCCGACAGAGGGTGTGCGGGGGTTCTGTGCTGGAACCGTGCATTTCCTATGCGGTGTCAGCTTCCGCGACATGCCCCGGAATCGGAATGGAAAGGCTTCCCCCACGGGATCTCGAGGGGGGACTCCGCACTTTCCATTGGGTTATTCGGGACGGCGTCAAGGTAGTCCCGAATTACGTTCGAAGGCGTGCGGGACACGTACGGAACCCCTCGTACGTGTGACGGAGTTCGGCCGAAACGGGTGTCGTGACCCTGTGACAGAAGTGTGACCGGAGGGGCACGGGTGACGCATGGTCTCCGGCCCGGACTTCCCCCGCCGCGGTCAGCCGCCTAACGTGGCGGTCATGGCACCCATTCCCACCCCGCCCGCAGAGCCCCAGGACAGTCCGCAGGCCTATGTCGGCCTGGAGGCGAGGAGCGCCGAGCACCGCGCCCGGGAGCACGGCTGGTCCACGGTGCGCTCGCTGCCGCCCGGCGCGATCATCACCATGGAGTACCGCACGGGGCGGCTGAACTTCGAGGTCACCGACGGCCGGGTGACCCGCTGCTGGAAGGGCTGAGACCACGGAATGCGCGAAGGCCCCCAGCTCACGAGCCGGGGGCCTTCGCCGTGCGGGGAGGTTGTGCGTACCGGCCCCGCTGTTCTCCATGATCGGTCCGTTGTGCCTCAGCCGCCTGTCAGCGGCCGGGCGGACGTCGTCGTGGTGGTGCGCGCCACGCGGTCCGAGTGCGGTGGACGGCGGCTGCCGACCGGGGTGACCGGGGTGCGCTCCGAGCGGGTCGTGTGGGGTCCGGGCGCCAGGTAGACCGGTGCCCGGGGCGGGCGGGCGGTGGGCACCGCTCCGCGCGCCGGAGCCTCCTCGTCCACCGGGACCGACTGCTTGACCAGCACGGGCGCACCGACCGGGGAGCCGACCGGAGCCTCGGCCGGGGCGGGCACCGCACGGCCGCGGCGGGCGCGCCAGGCGTCGCGCAGGGTGAACAGACCGGTCTCGGCGCGGGCGATCAGCGGCTCGCACCACGGCAGCGCCAGCAGGATCAGCAGACCGGCGGCCCAGCCCAGCAGCACATCGCTCAGCCAGTGCGTACCGAGGTAGACGGTGGTGAGGCCGACGCCGAGCGAGGTCACGGCGGACAGCGCCGACAGCCAGCGCCTCGCCCGCGGGGTGGAGGCCAGATAGGCCAGGATTCCCCAGGTCACGACGGCGTTCGCGGTGTGGCCCGAAGGAAATATATCGCCGCCCAGACCCATCTCGTTCGAGCCGATCGTGATGGCGTAGTGCGGGCCGAGGCGGCCCATGCCGAGCTTCGCGGCGCCGACCGTGATGTTGAGCAGCAGCAGCGAGGCGCCCAGCGTGAGCATCGGGCGCAGGGTGTGCTGCCGCCAGGAGCGCCAGCCCAGCCACGCGGCGACCATCACGGCGGTGGGACCGCGCTGGCCCAGCACCACGTAGTAGTCGAGGAACGCGTGGATCTCCGGCCACTGCTGATAGGGCCGGAAGAACATGACCTGCCAGTCGAACCGGACCAGCCACGATGTGATCGCAACGGCCCACACGATGGCCACGTAGAAGGCCAGGGTGGCTCCGAAGAGCACAACCCTGTGCCTGCTCATCTTCGGCACATCGATGTTCGCCGGCCGTTCCGGCTCACGGTCCAACCGGGCGAAGACCCGGTCCAGACGGGTGAGGTTTCGTTCGGTACGCACTCAATCGACGTTACAGCGAGTGAGCTGCGTTCCAGGCCGAATCACTCGCTTTGTGATGACGATGTGATGTGGGATTCCTCTCAGGGCGATGTTTAATTCCAATGATTCTCTAATCATCGGCGCACCGATCCTTCAATTCCATTGATCGGCTCGGGCTTCTGTTTTATGCCACTTTTGAATTCGTTCACCGAATCCTGGGGTGGAATTCTCCGGCCGCTCACCGAGCGTCAACGGGTGGATCATGGTGGACCGGAGCCGTTCAGCCAGAACGCTCCGTAGAGCGCGGAGGCCATCGCCACGCCACCGAGAATCAGCGCTGACCTGGACGTACGCAGTCGGGCCAGGGCCAGCGCGAGGGGGAGCAAGAGGGGGAAAGCGGGCAGCAGGAGGCGCGGTTTCGAGCCGAAGTAGCTCGACGCGCAGAGGGCGAGCGCGATGACGATCCCCGCGTACACCAGCAGCGCCGTCGGCTGGCCCTGTCGTACGCACGTCACGTACAGCCAGAGGATCAGCGCGACTCCGACGATCAGTCCGACGCCGGCCAGGGCCGACGGGAATGACGTGAACTTGTCGCCCACGAAGCGGGCGAACGCGTACCCGCCGTCGAATCCGTTGCGCCAGCCCGCCTGGACGTCGAGATAGCCGAGCGGCCCCTTGCCCGTGCGGTGGCCGACCCAGAGCACATACCCGGCGGCGCCGAGCGGCGCGAGGAGCATGCCGAGGGCGTGTGGGAGCACGGGCGCGCCGTGCGCGGGGTGCGCGCTCCGATCCCGCACGAACGAGGCGATGGCCGCCACCCACAGGGCCGCGACCACCGCGGCCCCCACCGGGCGGGTCAGGCCGGCGAAGGCGGCGAGCAGGCCGGCCGTCACCCAGCGGCCGGTCAGCACCGCGTAGAGCGACCAGGCGGCGAGCGCCGTGAACAGGGACTCGCTGTACGCCATCGACTGCACGACGCCGACCGGCAGCACCGCCCAGACCAGCACCGCGCAGACACCCACGCGGGGGCCGTACACGTGGTCCGCGACGGCGAAGATCCCCCAGGCCGCGGCGAGCGAGGCCAGCGTGCTGACCAGCAGCCCGGCATCCGCGTACGACAGAGGGGTGAGCGCCGAGACGAGCCGCTCCAGCCAGGGCAGCAGCGGGAAGAACGCGAGGTTCGAGTGCACGTCACCGTTGGGCAGCCGCACCTCGTAGCCGTAGCCGAGATCGGCGACGCGGGTGTACCAGAGCGAGTCCCAGCGGGCCGTCAGCAGTTTGTGGGCGCTCTTGCCGTTCGCCGCGCTCCACAGCGCGAGCGTGAGGACGCCCAGGGCCCGTACCGCGGCGTACCCGAGGAGGGCGGGCGCGGCCCGGCGTGGCGCGCTCGCGCCGGGCGGCGTCGCGAGGGGCGTCTCAAGATCGGTCACGGGCTCGATTATCGACGGCGGGCGGAACCGGGCGGCCGTCCGGGGCGTGCTGCACCAGGGGGAGCGTGGCGTACGCCACACGCTCGGCAAGGAGAACGTGAGAGGTCCGCCACGTGTATGCGACAGGAACTCGCGTACTCTGGCCGCTCACTCGCCTTTGATGCGTGCGTCCGGAACCCCGCTCCTCCTGGACCGCAGCCGCAGGGAGTCCCCACCCAGCGGATCGCCGAACGCGAGGGAACATCTGGGAGGTACGTACATGTCCGGGACGACCACGGCCGCCGCGCGTCGCCGTCGGGAGGCCGGGGCCGGTGCCAACCGCTGGGTCGTCCTCGTGGTGCTGTGCGTCAGCCTGCTCCTCGTGGCCCTCGATGCCACCGTGCTGCACGTCGCGGTGCCCGCCGTCACCGAGGACCTCAAGCCCGGCGCGATAGAACTGCTCTGGATCGTCGACGTCTATCCGCTCGTGTGCGCCGCCCTGCTGATCCTCTTCGGCACGCTGGGCGACCGGGTGGGCCGCAGACGTGTGCTCCTCCTCGGATACGGACTCTTCGGCATCGCCTCCGGGATCGCCGCGCTCGCCGACAACGCCCAGGTCCTCATCGGCGCGCGCGCCCTGCTCGGCGTCGGCGGCGCGATGATCATGCCCGCGACCCTGTCGATCCTGCGCCAGGTCTTTCCCGACCGGCGGGAGCGGGCGCTCGCGATCGGCATCTGGAGCGCGGTCGCCGCGGTGGGCGCGGCGGTCGGGCCGCTGCTCGGCGGGTTCCTCCTCGAACACTTCTGGTGGGGATCGGTCTTCCTCGTCAACATCCCGCTGATGCTGATCAGCCTGCCGATCGGACGGCTGCTGCTGCCCGAGTCCTACGGCGACCGCGACGGTCCCTGGGACGTGGTGGGGGCCCTGATGGCCGCCGCCGGGCTCTTCGGGCTCGTGCTCGGAGTCAAGCGGCTCGGCGGCGGTGAAGCGCCGTTCGGTCCGTTCACGCTGGCGCCGCTGATCGTCGGCGGCGCGCTGATGTTCGCCTTCGTACGGCGCCAGCGGCGGCGTGCGCATCCGCTGGTGGACCTGCGGATGTTCTCGCGGCCCGCGTTCAGTACGTCCGTGTGCTGCATCGTCCTCGCCATGCTCGCGCTGGTCGGGCTTGAGCTGATAGCCGCGCAGTACCTGCAACTGGTCCTCGGGCTCTCGCCCCTGCAGACCGGGCTGCGACTGCTGCCGCTCACCTTCGCGGCGATGGCCGCGGGGCTCGCGGGGGCGCGGCTGCTGCGGCGGTTCGGGCCACGCGCGATGGTCTGTTTCGGGTTCTGTCTCACGGCGGTGGCCGTGGTCACGCTCACCGCGATGGGCGGGAACGACAACACCGGGCTGCTGCTCTTCGGGTTCGTGCTGCTCGGGTTCGGGCTGGAGACGACGCTCTTCGGGGCGTACGAGTCGATGCTGAGCGAGGCGCCGCCGGCGCAGGCGGGTGGGGCGGCGGCGATCGGCGAGACCTCGTACCAGCTGGGGGCGGGGATCGGGATCGCGCTTCTGGGAAGTGTGATGAACGCGGCGTACGCGCCCGGACTGTCGTCCGTACCGGGGGTCTCGCCGGGGGACTCCGCTGCGGCGGGCCACTCGTTGGGAGAGGCGTACGACGTCGCTGCGCGGCTTGGCGGGGTGCGGGGGGTGGCCCTGCGTCATGCGGCGCGGGACTCCTTTGTGCACGGGCTGCATGTGACGTTGCTCGTCAGTGCGGGGTTGTTGTTGCTGGGGGCGGGGATGGCGTTGCGGTTGCCTCGGGTCATGGAGTGTGGGGTGCCTGCGGCGGGCTCGGCGGAGATTCCGGCGCCTCGGGGGGTTGCGGAGTCCCGCGTCTCGGCGTAGCCGAGGTTCTCCCACCCACGCACCACCCGTTTCCACCCTGTCGACACCTGCGGGTCTCCCGTGGGGCTTGCCCGCCGTCGGCGCCTGCGACTTCCCGACGGCCGCCGAGCGCCCCCGATCGAACCGGAAGCCGCCGATGGCGCTTCCCCCCCGCGGGGACCCGCACGTGTCAGCGCGCTGGAAACGGGTGGTGCGTGGGTGGGAGAGGTACTGGACGTGCGGGACGCTGGGTCGTACCGTCGGGGCGAGACCGTAACTAGCGGTGCTAGTTTTAGCGTGCCGGAGGCTGCCCCCCATGACCGCGTCCCCGAAGCTCCCGCCCTTCGACCCCACCGACCCCCTCGGCCTCGACGACCTCCTGGACCCGGAGGACCTGGCGATCCGGGATACCGTACGGACCTGGGCCGCGGACCGCGTGCTGCCGTACGTCGCCGAGTGGTACGAGAAGGGCGAGCTGCCCGGGATCCGGGAACTGGCGCGCGAGCTGGGCGGGATCGGGGCGCTCGGGATGTCGTTGGAGGGGTACGGATGCGCGGGCGCGACCGCCGTGCAGTACGGGCTCGCCTGTCTGGAGCTGGAGGCCGCCGACTCGGGCATCCGGTCCCTCGTCTCCGTACAGGGCTCCCTCGCCATGTACGCCATTCATCGGTTCGGGAGCGAGGAGCAGAAGCAGCGGTGGCTGCCGGGCATGGCCGCCGGTGAGGTCATCGGTTGCTTCGGGCTGACCGAGCCCGACCACGGGTCCGACCCGGGCGCCATGCGGACGTACGCCAAGCGCGACGGCGGCGACTGGGTGCTCAACGGGCGCAAGATGTGGATCACGAACGGGTCCGTGGCCGGGGTCGCGGTCGTCTGGGCGCAGAGTGAGGACGGAATTCGGGGGTTCGTCGTGCCCACCGACGCCCCCGGGTTCTCCGCTCCCGAGATCAAGCACAAGTGGTCCCTGCGGGCGAGCGTGACCAGCGAGCTCGTACTCGACGACGTACGGCTGCCCGCCGACGCCGTACTGCCGGACGTGACCGGGCTCAAGGGCCCGCTCAGCTGTCTGTCGCACGCGCGGTACGGGATCGTGTGGGGCTCGATGGGCGCCGCGCGGGCCAGTTTCGAGGCCGCCGTCGAGTACGCGAAGACGCGCGAACAGTTCGGGCGGCCCATCGGCGGCTTCCAGCTCACCCAGGCCAAGCTGGCGGACATGGCGGTGGAACTGCACAAGGGGATTCTGCTCGCCCACCATCTGGGGCGGCGGATGGACGCGGGACGGCTCCGTCCCGAGCAGGTCAGTTTCGGCAAGCTCAACAACGTACGGGAGGCGATCGAGATCTGCCGGACCGCCCGTACCATCCTCGGCGCCAACGGGATCTCGCTCGAATACCCCGTGATGCGGCACGCGACCAACCTCGAATCGGTGCTCACCTACGAGGGCACCGTCGAGATGCATCAACTCGTGCTGGGCAAGGCGCTCACCGGACTCGACGCCTTTCGGTGAGTCGAGCACCGGAGAGCAGGGCCGGTGAGCGGCCCTGCCTCAGCTCTGGTTGAAGAAGCCGTCCGTCTGGCGTCCCGGGGCTTCGCCGCTGACGATCTCGGTGTTGGCAGGGGTCAGCAGGAAGACCCGGGTGGCGACCCGCTCGATGGTGCCGTGCAGGCCGAAGGTCAGACCGGCCGCGAAGTCCACCACGCGCTTGGCGTCGGCGGGCTCCATGGCCGTGAGGTTGATGATGACCGGGACGCCGTCCCGGAAGAGTTCGCCGATGCCGCGTGCGTCCCGGAAGCTGTCCGGGGTGACCGTGCCGATCCGGCGGCCTGTCTCTTCCGCCGTCTCGGACGCGACCTTCACGCGCGGGTCCGTGACCCAGGCATCGCCGGAGTCCTGTCCTTCGGCGTAGTTGTCGTCGTCGTAGTAACGCTCGTCATCGTTGTCGTCGACGAGGCCAAGCCAGGCACTCGCCTTGCGCACCGATCCCATGGACGCCTCCTCTCACAGCGGTCTTTCTTGCTTTCCGCATCCCCATGGTCGTCCATGATGCGGATGTCGCGCCAAGTGGATAGACGCCGCGCGGGGGTTTCGTGACGGTACTGGTGCACAGCGAATTCGTCGAGAGCCCGCGTGCCCCAAGGGTCCTGCCGTGTACGGCTGCTGACTGTGAGTGAAATATGATTCTCGACGGCGTTCGGGTGACGGGCGGGGCGTACGGGTGAACGAAGGGGTCGATACGATGCCGCAGCTCAACGTCGTACGACGCACGGGGGAGTGTCGTGTTCGGAATCGTGAGGCCCTGCAGCCACCGCCTCGGTGAGGGGCTCAAAACACAGTGGATGGCGCATCTGTGCGGACTCTGTCTCGCATTGCGCGGAGACCACGGACAGTTCGCTCGGGTTGTCACCAATTACGACGGGCTGCTGATATCGGTTTTGACGGAGGGTCAGGCCGAGCGCACCACCGGGTGGCGGCGTACGGCGGGGCCGTGCCCGTTGCGCGGGATGCGGACCGCGTCCGTCGCACAGGGTGAGGGAGCCCGCCTCGCCGCCGCCGTCTCGCTGGTGCTGGCCTCGGCCAAGGTGCGCGACCACGTGGCGGACAAGGACGGGCTGCTGGCGCGCAGGCCGGTGGCGCTCGCCGCCCGCCGGGTCGCCGCGAGCTGGGGGCGCGCCGGGGCCCGCACCGGATCCGACGTGGGCTTCGACACCGCCGTACTCGTCGACGCCGTCGACCGGCAGGTCGGCATCGAGGCGCTCGCCGGTCCCGGGACGCCGCTTCTGACCGTCACCGAGCCCACCGAGACCGCGACCGCCGCCGCCTTCGCGCACACGGCCGTCCTGGCCGGGCGGCCGGGCAACGCCGAGCCGCTCGTCGAGGCGGGTCGGCTCTTCGGGCGGCTCGCGCATCTGCTGGACGCCGTGGAGGACCGGGAGACTGACGCCGCGTCGGGAGCGTGGAACCCGCTCACGGCCACCGGCACCCCGCTCGTGGAGGCGCGCCGGCTCGCCGATGACGCTCTGCACGGGATACGGCTCGCGCTGCGCGACGTGGAGTTCACGGACGGCAAGCTGGCGCATCTGCTGCTCGCGCACGAGCTGGGGCGGTCGGTGGACCGCGCGTTCGGGACCTCGGGGTGCGGGCACCAGGACCACGCGGACGGTGCGCGGGGGGCTTTCGGGCCGCCGCAGCACGGTGGGCCGTACAACCCGCAGAGTCCGCGGAGCCCGTACGACGGGCAGAATCCGTACGCCGGTGGCGGCAACCCCTTCGGCGGCGCCCCCTCCTTCCCGCCGCCCGGGCCTGGCAGGCGAGGCTTCTGGGCCGGATGCGCGGCCGCGATCGGGGTGTGCTGCACCTGCAAGGTGTGCTGTGCCGACGAGTTCGAGGGGCCGTGGTCGCGAAAGAGGCGCGAGGGCTGCCTCGGCAACTGCGACTGTGACTGCAGCTGCTGCGAGGCCTGTGAGATCTGCGAGTGCTGTGAATGCTGCTCGTGCTGCGACTGCGGACTGTGACGAAATTCGTATACGGCGGCGTGGGCGATCACGCGGCCGCAGCGGTTCGGGCCTGCTCATTCGGGGGGCTGCTGTCTTAGCCCCGCGCCCCTTCGGGCGCGGGGGCAGGCGTCCCTAGTTCTTCAGTTCCGGCGGCGAGATCTGCGACTTCTCTATCGCGGAACCCGTCGTCCCCCACTTCTTGAGGATCCTGTCGTACGTGCCGTCCGCGATCAGCTTGTTCACCGCCGCCTGGAAGGCCGGTGCCAGCTTCGTGTCCTTCTTGAAGGCGAAGCCGACGTCGAGGCGGTGGTACTCGTTGAGGAACTTGACGCCCTGTTGGTGGGCGACGGCGTAGCGCAGGCCGTTGATGGTGCTCATCACGAGGTCGCTGCGGCCCTGTTGGAGTGAGGACCAGATCGCGCCCTGCTCACTGTAGGTCTGCACCTCGTACGCCTTCTTGCCGGCGTCCGTGCAGACCTTCTTGTTCTCCTCCAGCGTCGCCTCGAAGGTGGTGCCCGCTCCGGTCGCGACGTTCAGGCCGCACAGCTGCTTGAGGTCGGTGATCTTGGCCAACTTGCTGTCGGAGCGCGTGGCGAAGCCCTGGCCGTCGTTGATGTAGGTGACGAAGTCGATCGTCTTGCGCCGCTCGTCGGTGACGCCGAAGTTGCTGGCGCCGAAGTCGTACTTGCCGCTGTCCAGGGCCGGCAGGATCGCCTCGAAGCCGGCCTGTTGCGTCTTGAGTTCGATGCCGAGCACCTTGGCCACGGCGTCCGCGAAGTCGACGTCCTGGCCCGTCAGCGTCTTGCCGTCGTCCAGGTATGTCGTGCCGGGTGGCGTACCGCCGACGGCGACCGCCACGGTGAGGCTGGTGACGCCGGACGGGAGCAGCTTGGCGGCGGCCTCGTCCTTCGGGATGGCCGAGACGACGTCCGTGGTGGGGATCTTGTCGGCCTTGGCCGCCGCATTCGCCGCGGTGCCGGTCGTGTCGCCCGAGCCGGAGCCGCATGCCGTGAGGAGCAGGGCCGTCGAGGTGATGAGGGCAAAGGGCGCAAAATGCCGATAACGGGTACGCGTGGACGTACGCATGGTGTGCGGTCTCCTGAGAGCAAGAGTGAGCAGAACCCGAGGGGAGGGGTACGCGTGTGAAGGCGAGAGGGAGGGAGAACGCGAAGGGCGCCCGGTCGACCAAGGGATCAGGCGATCGGATTGATCAGGGGATCAAGCGATCAGGGCGCGCAGTGGGTCAGCTCAACAGGAAGAGGACCACACTCGACCGAAGTCGATGTGGGAGCGCTTGACCAGCCACTGCTGTGGATGCATGGGCCAAGTGGAACAGGCATCCGGTTGTGCGTCAACCGACTTGAGACGTACGGCTCACAGTATGGACAGCCTTGACAGCGGGGGGAAACGGGCCCGTACTCTCGGTGGACGGCCCTGCTGAGGGGCTCGGCCGTACTGCGCCGCGAGGCGCTTCGTGTGAAGGCATCCACCCGTGTTCGACTACGTCACGGAGTCTTCGCATGTCTTCCGACACCCTCGCCAAAACATCCGCCGCACCGGACATACCGGAGCAGGCCGACTCCCTGCGGATCGTTCCGCAGCGCCGTCTGGGCCAGTGGACGGCCGCCGTCGCCGTACTCGTCCTGCTCGGGCTCGCCGTCACCTCCGTCGTCCGCAACAAGGCGTTCCAGTGGGGGGTGGTCGGTGACTACTTCACCTCGGACTCCGTGCTGCGCGGCCTGTGGCTCACCCTGTGGCTGACGGCTGTGGTGATGGTGCTCGGCTTCGCGCTGGGGACGCTGCTCGCGGCGGCCCGGTTGTCCGCCAACCCCGTGCTGCGCAGCGTCAGTTGGGGTTATGTGTGGCTGTTCCGGTCGATTCCGATCCTGGTGCAGCTGCTGCTGTGGTTCAACATCGGGGCGCTGTATCCCGAGCTCCTCGGCGTGAAGACGGTCAATCTGTTCACCCCGATCGCGGTCGCGATCATCGGGCTCACCCTGCACGAGGCCGCGTACGCCGCCGAGGTGGTGCGCGGTGGCATCCTCTCCGTCGACCGCGGGCAGATCGAGGCCGCGCAGGCGCTCGGTCTGAGCCGGTGGCGCCGCTGGTGGCGGATCGTGCTGCCGCAGGCGATGCGCTCCATCGTGCCGCCCGCCGGGAACATGCTGATCGGCACCCTCAAGGGCACCTCGATCATCAGCGTCATCGCCGTGCAGGACCTGCTCTTCTCGGTGCAGCTGGTCTACCACCGCACCTACCAGGTGATCCCGCTGCTGATGGTCGCCACCATCTGGTACACCGTCGTCACCTCGGTCCTCGGCCTCGGCCAGTACTACGTCGAGAAGCACTACGCGCGCGGCTCGGAGCGCACCCGATGAAGCCCTCTCTCGTGATCGTCGGGGCCGGGCCGCGGGGGACCGGTCTCATCGAGCGCATCGCCGCCAACGCGCCCGAGCTGTACGCCGGTTCGGGACTCGACATCCATCTCGTCGACCCCCATCCGCCGGGCGCCGGACGCATCTGGCGCGAGGCGCAGTCGCCGCTGCTGTGGATGAACTCGCACGCCGAGGACGTCACCATGTTCACCGACGAGACGGTGGTCATGGACGGGCCCGTGCGCCCCGGTCCCACGCTG
The DNA here is from genome assembly GCF_019091445.1 of Streptomyces sp. GbtcB7. NCBI lineage: Bacteria > Bacillati > Actinomycetota > Actinomycetes > Kitasatosporales > Streptomycetaceae > Streptomyces > Streptomyces sp. GbtcB7. The sequence continues at coordinate 515,186 of NZ_JAGXJM010000003.1, read as the reverse complement.
CACGAATGGGCGGCCATCGACGGCCGTACCTTCGCCGACCGACAGTTGCAAGGGGCATACCTGAGCTGGGTGCACGAGCAAGCCGTGGCCGCCCTGCCGCCGGACGTCACCGTCCACCATCACCCGTGCAGGGCCCTAAGTGTCAGCGGCCCGCGCGAGGGGCGCCAGCAGGTGTGGCTGGAGGGCCGTCCGCGTCCCCTCCTCGCCGACCTCGTCGTTCTCGCGCTCGGCCACCTCGACGCCGAACTCGACCAGGAACAGCGCGAGTTGGCGACGTACGCCCATGCCCACGACCTGGTCCATCTGCCGCCCGACTTCACCGCAGACAGCGACCTGTCCTCGCTCGCGCCCGGCGAACCCGTCCTCGTACGCGGCTTCGGGCTCGCCTTCGTCGACCTGATGGTGCTGCTCACGGAGGGGCGGGGCGGACGGTACGACGGTGACACCTACCTTCCGTCGGGGCGGGAGCCGGTGCTGTACGTCGGATCGCGGCGCGGAGTGCCGTACCACTCGAAGATCGGTTACGACTGGACCGGTGAACGGCCGCCGCTGCCACGGTTCTTCGGGCCCGCCGAGGTCGACGCGCTGCTGGCACGGCCGGAGGGCTTCGACTTCCGGCGGGACGTATGGCCGTCGATCGAGAAGGAGCTGGGGTTCGCGCACTACCACCGGCTGTTCACCGTCCACCCCGAGCGGACGGCGATCGCCTGGACCGACTTCGAGGAGAAGTACGCGGCCGGGGAGGCCGCGGAGCGCGAGGCGCTCGTGGCGTCCGCCGTGCCCGACCCCGCCGACCGGCTCGACCTCGCGGCGCTCGACCGTCCGCTGGACGGGGTGCGGTACGCGTCGCACGAGGAGTTCCAGGAGGGGCTCCGGGCGTACGTCGAGGGAGATCTGCGTCGCCGTCATGATCCCGGAAACAGCCCTGACCTGGCCGTCTTTCTCGGACTCCTCTCCGTCTACGGGCAGTTGATCCGGCTCGGAGACGTCGGACCATGGTGGCACGGCTTCTTCAGCTACCTCGCCTCAGGGCCGCCCGGACCCCGGCTGCGGCAGATGCTCGAACTGTCCCGGGCCGGCGTCGTGCGGTTCGTGGGCGCGGACATGGCGGTGGTCGCCGAGGACGGGGTGTTCCGGGCGTCGAGCGCGACCGTGCCGGGCGAGACGGTCGAGGCGCGGGCGCTCGTCGAGGCGCGGCTGCCCGAGCCCACCGTCGGGCGCGCCCTCGACCCGCTGCTGCGTGAACTGCACGCCGACGGGGCCGTCGAGACCCCGGAGGGGCTGCTGCGGGTGGACCGCTCCGACGGGCGGATCCTCGACCGGGGCGGCCGGCCGCATCCGCGGCGCTTCGCACTCGGGCCCTACACCGACGTACGTACCCCCGGCGCCTTCACCCGGCCGCGCACCGGCGGGCCCGCGTTCCGGCAGAACGACGCCACCGCGCGAGCCGCGCTGGCGTTCCTGCGCGATCTTGCGTGTCGGGCCGCCGCGTAACCCACCCCGACCGTCAACTCCACTGACAGCACAAGGGATTCACACGATGACCTTCATGGTCGACATCAGGTCCGTCCACAAGAGCTTCGGCCCACTGGAAGTGCTCAAGGGCATCGACCTCGCGGTGCGCACCGGCGAGGTCACCGTGATCCTCGGCCCGTCCGGTTCCGGCAAGTCCACGCTGCTGCGCACCATCAACCACCTGGAGAAGGTGGACCGGGGCCGCATCAGCGTCGACGGCTCGCTGGTCGGCTACCGGCGCTCCGGCGACAAGCTGTACGAACTGCGCGAGCGCGAGATCCTGAGGCAGCGCACCCGCATCGGGTTCGTCTTCCAGAACTTCAACCTCTTCCCGCACCTCACCGTGCTGGACAACATCGTCGAGGCTCCGGTCTCCGCGCTGAAGCGCCCGCGCAAGGACGCCGTCGAAGCGGCGCGGGCGCTGCTCGACCGGGTGGGGCTCGCCGACAAGGCCGACTCCTACCCGAAGCAGCTCTCCGGCGGCCAGCAGCAACGCGTCGCCATCGCCCGCGCGCTCGCGCTGGAGCCGAAGCTGCTGCTCTTCGACGAGCCGACCTCGGCGCTCGACCCCGAGCTGGTCGGTGAAGTCCTCGACGTCATCAAGGACCTGGCCCACCAGGGCACCACGATGATCGTCGTCACGCACGAGATCGGGTTCGCCCGGGAGGTCGCCGACACCGTCGTCTTCATGGACGACGGGCGGATCGTCGAACAGGGCGCCCCCGGTGACGTACTCGACCGGCCGCGGCACGAACGGACGCGGTCGTTCCTGTCCAAGGTTCTCTGATCCCTCTCCAGGGGGCTCTGATCGGTTTACCGGAGAAAGGTTTCACCCGATATGACCGCACCGCACGGCCGGGGGCTGCTGCACCTGGCCGCCGCCCTCGATCAACAGACGGCCTTCGACGCCGCCTCGTACGTCGGGCCGGCGCAGCTCGCGGAGCGTGGCGGGCTCGACTTCGTGACGCTCGGCGACACCTTCGCGCGCCCAGGGCCCGACGCGCTCGCCGTACTCTCCCGCGTCGCGCCCGCCACCCGCCGGATCGGTCTGGTGCCGACCGTGACCACCACCCACACCGAGCCCTTCCACGTCCAGGCGGCGGTGGCGACCCTCGACTGGGTCAGCCGCGGCCGGGCCGGCTGGCAGCTCGACGTGTCGACGACCGAGGGCGAGGCCCGCCTCTTCGGTCGCAGGCACGCGGCACCCGCCGACGCGCTGTGGCGGGAGGCCGGCGAGATCGCCGAGGTGGCCGCCCGGCTCTGGGACAGCTGGGAGGACGACGCCGAGATACGCGACGAGGCCACCGGCCGTTTCGTCGACCGGGACAAACTGCACCACGTCGACTTCCGGGGCGCCACCTTCTTCGTGAAGGGCCCCTCGATCGTGCCGCGGCCCCCGCAGGGCCACCCCGTCCGGGTCGTCGACGCCACCGAGGGACCCGCCCGGCGGGTCGCCGCCCGGTACGCCGACGTGGCGCTCGTCCGGGTAGTGGGACCCGCGCAGGCCTGGGCCGTACGGGCCGAACTCCGGGACGCGGCAGCGAAGTTCGGCCGCTACCCCGACACCCTGCGGGTCCTCGCCTCACTCGTCGTCGACCTCGGCGACGGGGAGCGCGCGGCCGAGCCGGGCCATGGGGGTGGCGGTCCCCGGCAGACCGCGCAGGGGCCGCTGTACCGAGGCGGCCCGGTCGACCTGGCCGAGCTGATCGCCGCCTGGCACGCGTCCGAGGCCGTCGACGGCTTCCACCTCACCCCGGTCGAGCCGCACCGTGACCTGGAGCGGCTCGTGAACGGAACGGTGGCGCTGCTCCAGCACCGCGGTCTGTTCCGCACCTTCTATCCGGGCAGCACGCTCAGGGAGCACCTGGGGCTGGCCCGGCCCGCCAACCAGTACGCCGTGACAGGGGGAGCGTCATGACCGTACGCAAGCGCATGCATCTGGCGGCACACTTCCCGGGTGTCAACAGCACCACCGTCTGGACCGACCCGCGCTCGAAGTCCCAGATCGACTTCGCCTCCTTCGAACACCTCGCGCGCACCGCCGAGCGCGGCCTGTTCGACTTCTTCTTCCTCGCCGAGGGGCTGCGGCTGCGCGAGCACAAGGGACGCATCCACGACCTGGACGTCGTGGGCCGACCGGAGTCGATCACCGTGCTCAACGCGCTCGCCGCCGTCACCGAGCGGCTCGGGCTCGCCGCCACGGTCAACGCGACCTTCAACGAGCCCTACGAACTCGCCCGCAGACTGGCCACGCTGGACCACCTCAGCGGGGGCCGGGCCGCCTGGAACGTGGTCACCTCCTCCGACGCCTTCACCGGGGAGAACTTCCGCCGCGGCGGCTTCCTCGACCGCGCCGACCGATATGCGCGCGCCGCCGAATTCGTCGCCACCGCACGAGAGCTGTGGGACTCCTGGACGCCGGAAGGCGTGGCGCGTCCCTTCGCCCACCAGGGGCAGCACTTCGACATCGCGGGGGAGTTCGGGCTGCCGCGCTCACCGCAGGGGCAGCCCGTCGTCATCCAGGCCGGGGACTCGGACGAGGGCCGGGAGTTCGCCGCGGCCACGGCGGACGTGGTCTTCACCCGACACGGGACCCTGGACGCCGGCCGGGAGTTCTACGCCGATGTGAAGGGGCGGCTCGCGACGTACGGGCGGTCGCCCGAGGACCTGAAGATCATGCCCGGTGTCACCGTCGTGCTCGGCGACACCGCGGCGGACGCGCGCGAGCGGGCCGCCGAGATCCGCCGCCGACAGGTCTCCCCGCAGAACGCGCTCCTCGCGCTGGAGCAGATCTGGGGCGTCGACCTCTCCTCGTACGACCCCGACGGGCCCCTGCCCGACATCGACCCGGAGCCGGAGCCGGCCCTCGCGCGGGGGCGGGTGCGCGTCGCCGACCCCCTCGCGGTGGCGGAGAAGTGGCGGGCCCTGTCGCGGGCGAAGGGGCTGTCCATCCGGCAGACCGTGATCGAGGCGTCCGGGCGGCAGTCCTTCGTCGGCACGCCGGAGACGGTAGCCGCCGAACTCGACGAGTTCGTGACGACCGGCGCCGCCGACGGCTTCATCCTCGTCCCCCATCTGACCCCGGGCGGACTGGACGAGTTCGTGGACCGGGTGGTCCCGCTGCTCCAGGAACGGGGCGCCTTCCGCACGGAATACACGGGCACGACGCTGCGCTCACACCTCGGGTTGCCGGAACCCATATGGAAGGGTTGATCACATGACGAAAGACGCATCCGCAGACGCATCCGCAGACGTGTCTGACGGGACATCCGCAGACGTGTTCGACGGCGCATCCGAGGACTGGGAGCGGTGGCACGAGCGCCGCGTCGAGACGGTGTCCGGCTCCTACGGCCCGTTGGCGCTCACCGGCACGCACTGGCTGGAGGACTATCCGGACGGGCGACTTCCGGACATCCCCGGGCTGTGGACCGACCAGGAGGACGGGGTCCTGCTGACGGCCGCCCCCGAGGACGGTCTGATCCTGGACGGAAAGCCCTTCACCGGCGAGGTCCGGCTCGACGCCGACCCCGGGTCGGCGGCCGAGGCCCGGGTCGGGCTCGGCGAGCGCCGGTTCGTCGTCCTGGTGCGCGAAGGGATCTGGGGCGTACGCGACTTCGACCCCGCCTCCGAGGCGCGCGCGGCCTTCAAGGGCGTCGAGGCGACGCCGTACGACCCGCGCTGGTCGGTGCCGGGGCACTTCACGCCGTACGGCGAGAGCCGGACTGTACATGTGGAGAACGCGGATGGAGTCGCCCGCGGTCTGGGGCTCGGCGGCATCCTCGCCTTCACCCTGGACGGCGAGGACCTCACGCTCCAGGTGTCGGTGGAGGGCGACGGCTCGCTGTGGGCCGTGTTCGCCGACACCACCAGCGGGGACAGCAGCTACCGCTTCCGGTTCCTGCGCCCCGCGGCACCCGACGCCGAGGGGCGTACGACGGTGGACTTCAACCGGGCCGTGCTCCCGCCGTGCGCGTTCGCCGACCACTTCATCTGCCCCTTCCCGCCGCCCGGGAACACCCTGGGCGTGGCCGTCCCGGCGGGGGAGCGCACGCTGCTCTGACGGTTCACTCCGCCACGCCCTCCGCGCCCTCCACTCACTCCTCCAAGCTCTCCAGGCGCCTCGAGTGCCCCGACGATCCACACGCAGTCCGCACACCCGAGTCTGGGAAGATCAACTGCCGCTGGTGGTACGTCAGTTGAACGCTGCACGGCCGAAAGGCGCCCTTGCGCCGGTCGGCCGTGCGGCCGAATACTCCCCCACAGCGCTTGTCAGGAGCACGGCTTGTCCGGAATCCGGTCAGGCGGCTCCCGGCTGCGCCTCACGGGCCCCGACCCCACGCGGGCCCCCTACTTCCCTCGGGAGGAACGACAAGTGAGGATCAAGCGCACCACCCCCCGCAGCGGTATAGCGAGACGGACCCGGCTGATCGCCGTGACCACCGGACTCCTGGCCGCCGCAGCGTTCTCCGTCCCCACCGCGAACGCATCCGACGTCCATACGTTCAGCGCCACCCAGCTGAGCACGGTGAACAAGTCGGTACTCAAGTCCGACATCGCGGGAACCGCCTGGGCGGTCGACGCCAAGACGAACCGCGTCGTGGTCACCGTCGACAGCACGGTCTCCAAGGCCGAGATCGCGAAGATCAAGAAGGACGCGGGCGGCAACGCCGCGGCCCTCACGATCAAGCACACCCCGGGCAAGTTCAAGAAGCTGATCACCGGTGGCGACGCCATCTACGGCGGTTCCTACCGCTGCTCGCTCGGCTTCAACGTGCACAGCGGGAGCACCTACTACTTCCTGACCGCCGGCCACTGCGGTGAGGTCGCCTCCACCTGGTACTCCAACTCGGGTCACACCACCACGCTGGGCACGAACGTCAGCTACAGCTTCCCGACCAACGACTTCGCGTTGGTGCGCTACACCAACACCTCGATCGCCCACCCGAGCGCGGTCGGCAGCCAGACCATCAGCAGCGCCGCCACGCCCAGCGTGGGCACGACCGTCTACCGTCGCGGCTCGACCACCGGCACGCACAGCGGCCGGGTCACCGCGCTGAACGCCACGGTCAACTACGGCAGCGGCGACGTGGTCTACCAGATGATCCAGACCACGGTCTGCGCCGAGGGCGGCGACAGCGGCGGTCCGCTCTACGCGGGTTCCGTCGCCTACGGTCTGACCTCCGGCGGCAGTGGTGACTGCACCTCCGGCGGTACGACCTTCTTCCAGCCGGTCACCGAGGCGCTGAGCTACTACGGCGTGAGCGTCGGCTGACCGACGGTCCCCCTGTAACACCCGCACGACCGGATCTGCAGCCAGCAGCAGGCGAGCCCCCGTACGCAACTGTCGTGCGGGGGCTCGCCCTTGCTCGGGTGACGGAGTTACCGTCGAAGTACACGCCGGGTACGCGCCTGATGCGGTACTTGCCCGATGCGCCCACTTCGGACCCTGGGGGGCCGTGATGGTCGAGGAACTGGTGGCGGCGGGAGTCTCCGTCGCATCCGTGGGGATCGTCTATGCGATGGCCGGGGCCCGTGTCGTCAAACAGTACGAACGTGGTGTGGTGTTGCGCCTGGGCCGGTTGCGCTCGGACGTGCGCGGGCCCGGGTTCACCATGGTGGTGCCCTTCGTCGACAAGCTGCGCAAGGTCAACATGCAGATCGTGACGATGCCGGTCCCCGCGCAGGAGGGCATCACGCGGGACAACGTCACGGTCCGGGTCGACGCGGTCGTCTACTTCAAGGTGGTCGACGCGGCCGACGCGGTCATCCAGGTCGAGGACTACCAGTTCGCGGTCTCGCAGATGGCGCAGACCTCGCTGCGTTCGATCATCGGCAAGAGTGACCTGGACGATCTGCTCTCCAACCGGGAGAAGCTCAACCAGGGCCTGGAGCTGATGATCGACAGTCCGGCGATGGGCTGGGGTGTGCAGATCGACCGGGTCGAGATCAAGGACGTGTCGCTGCCGGAGACGATGAAACGGTCGATGGCCCGGCAGGCCGAGGCCGATCGTGAACGGCGGGCGCGGGTCATCAACGCGGACGCCGAGCTGCAGGCGTCGAAGAAGCTGGCGGAGGCCGCCGGGGTGATGTCCGAACAGCCCGCCGCGCTCCAACTGCGGCTGCTGCAGACCGTGGTGGCGGTCGCCGCCGAGAAGAACTCCACCCTCGTGCTCCCCTTCCCGGTGGAACTGCTGCGGTTCCTGGAACGGGCGCAGCAGCCGGCCGCCCCGGCACCCGAGCAGGCGCGGCCGTCGACCGCGCAGCCGGTGCGGGAATCGGTGGAGCAGCCGGTGGAGCAATCGGTGCAGGAGCAACCGTCTTCCTTCGCGCCCCCGTTGGGATCGGACCCTGAAGGATCGAAAACCAGACAGGACTAGACCTCACGGGCTGCACATGCGTCACTCGCACGCGGTGTTTGCACTGCGAACGCACAGGGTGCGATCACACAGGGTCAAGGTGCCGGGGGCGTACACCCGTTGCTGTACGCGCGTCCTGAAGTCGACCTTGTGAGCCACCTGTGGGTCTCGGAATAGTGGGCGCCCGTACGCCTTTCGATTCCGTACGCCTTCCGGCCCTGGAGGTCCCCACGACCTCCCGGGCCGCCCCCCACAGGAGGACGCGAAGTGAAGCACCGACGTATATCCGGGCGGCGCGCAGCCGTGGCAGGCGCGAGTGTCGCCGCCCTGGTCGCCGCGGGAGTCACCTTCCAGACTGCGAACGCGAGCGAGACGCAGAAGAGCGCGGCGCCCCGGCCACTCTCGATCACGGCGGCCGGAAAGCTCGCCTCGACGCTCGGCAAGGACCTGGGTCCCGACGCGGCGGGAACGTATTACGACGCGAAGGCCGGGCACCTCGTCGTCAACGTGCTCGACCGGGCCGCGGCGCGTGTCGTCGAGGCGGCCGGCGCCCAGGCCAGAATCGTCGAGAACTCCCTCGCCGAACTGACGAGCGCCCGTACCACCCTCAAGAAGGACGCGACCATCCCCGGCACGTCCTGGGCGACCGACCCGGGGACCAACAAGGTCGTCGTCACCGCCGACCGCACGGTCGGGGGCGCGACCCTCGCCCGGCTGACCAAGGTCGTCGACGGTCTCGGCGCCAAGGCCGAACTCCAGCGCACGAAGGGGGAGTTCAAGACCTTCATCGCGGGCGGCGACGCGATCACCGGCTCCGGCGGGCGCTGCTCGCTCGGCTTCAACGTGGTCAAGGGTGGCCAGCCGTACTTCATCACCGCCGGGCACTGCACCCGGGCGATCTCCACCTGGTCGGACTCCAGCGGCAAGGAGATCGGCACGAACGAGCAGTCCAGCTTCCCCGGCAACGACTTCGGTCTGGTCAAGTACACCTCGACGGTCGACCACCCGAGCGAGGTCGATCTCTACAACGGCTCCGCGCAGCCCATCACCCAGGCGGGTGCGGCGACCGTCGGGCAGTCGGTGACGCGCAGCGGTTCGACGACCCAGGTGCACAGCGGCACGGTCACCGGCCTGGACGCCACCGTGAACTACGGCAACGGCGACATCGTCGACGGACTCATCCAGACCGACGTCTGCGCCGAGCCCGGTGACAGCGGCGGCTCGCTCTTCTCGGGCTCCACGGCCATCGGCCTCACCTCGGGCGGCAGCGGCGACTGCACCTCGGGCGGCGAGACCTTCTTCCAGCCGGTCACCGAGGCGCTGTCGGCCTTCGGCGCCCAGATCGGCTGACGTGCTCCGTCCTGCCTGCTCAGGGCCGGGTGGACCGGTGTTTGCGCAGGTGGGACGGGCTCGAACGGATGTCGCACACTTGTTCGGAAATTGGTCTATGGTGGGGGTGAGGTCATTGGGAACGAATGTTCGAGAGCCGGTTGAGAGGGCCCTCGAACACGAACGGATACGGACGGGTACGGGAGGTGCGTGTGCCGGGGTTCACGCATCTGCACACCGTCTCCGGGTTCTCCCTGCGGTACGGGGCCTCGCACCCGGAGCGGCTGGCCGAACGTGCCTCGGAGCGGGGCATGGACGCCCTCGCGCTCACCGACCGGGACAGCCTCGCGGGCACGGTCCGGTTCGCCAAGGCCTGCGCGAAGGCGGGTGTCCGTCCGCTGTTCGGGGCGGAGCTCGCGGTCGAGGCTCCCGCCCGAGAGGCGAGGGCTTCCGCCCGGACGGCGGGGTCCTTCGCCCGGACGGCCGGGGCCTCCGCCCCGACGGGCTCGGCTTCCGCCCGAGCGGCCGGGGAACTCGCACGAGGAACCGGGGAGCCCGTACGAGGGGAGCGGCGCCGCGCCCCGGTCCGTGGCGGTGCCTTCATCGACGAGTCGACTCCTCGGGTGACCTTCCTCGCCCGGGACGGCGCGGCCGGCTGGGCCGACCTCTGCAGAATCGTCACGGCGGCGCATGCGGGCGGCGGCCCTGACAGCGGCCCGGGGCGGCAGCCCCTGCTGCTCCGGCCGGACAACCACGCCGAAGGACTGACCGTACTGCTCGGCCCCGCCTCCGACGTCGGCCGCGCACTCGCCGCGGGGCGCCCCGACCGCGCGGCGAAGCTGCTCGCGCCCTGGCGGGAGATCTACGGCGACGCCCTGCGCCTCGAAGCCGTCTGGCACGGCCGCGAGGGCACCGGGCCCGGGTCCCTGCGGCTCGCCGCCCGCACCGTCGGCTTCGCCGCCGAACAGCGGGTGCGCCCGGTGCTCAGCAACGCGGTCCGGTACGCCGACCCGGGCCTCGGTCCGGTCGCCGACGTCCTGGACGCCGCCCGCCGCCTCGTCCCCGTCGACCCCCGGCGCGAGCTGGACTCCGGCGAGGCCTGGCTCAAGGGCGAGGCCGCCATGCTGGGCGCCGCCGAACGGATCGTCGAGGCCGCGGGCTACCGCCGTGACACCGCGCACCGTCTGCTCGAACAGACCCAGGCCACCGCCGCCGAGTGCCTCGTCGATCCCGAGGACGACCTCGGTATCGGCACCGTCCACTTCCCCGAGCCGCATCTCGTCGGCGCGGGCCGGCGCACCGCCCAGCGCGTCCTGGCCTCCCGGGCGGCGGCGGGCATGGTGCTGCGCGGATACGACAGCAGGCGGGACTACTGGGAGCGGATGCACCGCGAGCTGGACATCATCGCCCACCACGACTTCGCCTCCTACTTCCTGACGGTCGCCCAGGTCGTGGACGACGTACGGAAGATGGGCATCCGGGTCGCCGCGCGCGGTTCCGGCGCGGGCTCCCTCGTCAACCACCTCCTCGGCATCGCGCACGCCGACCCGGTCGAGCACGGGCTGCTGATGGAGCGCTTCCTGTCCAAGCGCCGCTCGGTGCTGCCCGACATCGACATCGACGTGGAGTCCGCGCGCCGGCTGGAGGTCTACCGCGCGATCATCGACCGGTTCGGCACCGAGCGGGTCGCGACCGTCTCGATGCCCGAGACCTACCGGGTCCGGCACGCCGTCCGCGATGTGGGCGCCGCCCTCTCCATGGACCCGGCCGACATCGACCGGATCGCCAAGTCCTTCCCGCACATCCGCGCCCGCGACGCCCGTGCGGCGATGGACGAGCTGCCCGAACTGCGCGAGCTGGCGGGGGAGTTTCAGCGAAAAGGGGAGAAGTACGGGCGGCTGTGGGAGCTGGTCGAGTCCCTCGACGCCCTCCCGCGTGGCATCGCCATGCACCCGTGCGGGGTACTCCTCTCCGACGCCTCCCTGCTCGCCCGTACGCCGGTCGTGCCGACCAGCGGCGAGGGCTTCCCCATGTCGCAGTTCGACAAGGAGGACGTCGAGGACCTCGGGCTGCTCAAGCTCGATGTGCTGGGCGTGCGGATGCAGTCCGCGATGGCGCACGCGGTGGCTGAGGTGCAGCGGGCCACGGGGGACCGGCCGGACATCGACGCGGTGGCGCCGGGCGACCCGGCGACCTATCGGCTCATCCAGTCCGCCGAGACGCTGGGCTGCTTCCAGATCGAGTCGCCCGGACAGCGCGACCTGGTCGGACGGCTGCAGCCCGCGACCTTCCACGACCTCGTCGTCGACATCTCGCTCTTCCGGCCGGGACCGGTCGCCGCCGACATGGTGCGGCCGTTCATCGAGGCGCGGCACGGGCGGGCGCCGATCCGCTATCCGCACCCGGACCTGGAGGGACCGCTGAAGGAGACGTACGGCGTCGTGGTCTTCCACGAGCAGATCATCGACATCGTCGACATCATGACCGGCTGCGGACGCGACGAGGCGGACCGGGTGCGGCGGGGGCTGTCCGACCCCGAGTCGCAGGGACGGATCCGGTTCTGGTTCGCGCAGAACGCGGCGGCCAAGGGGTATGACGCCGAGACCATCGCGCGGACCTGGGAGATCGTCGAGGCCTTCGGGTCGTACGGCTTCTGCAAGGCGCACGCGGTCGCCTTCGCCGTACCGACCTACCAGTCGGCGTGGCTGAAGGCCCATCACCCGGCCGCTTTCTACGCCGGGTTGCTCACGCACGACCCCGGGATGTATCCGAAGCGGCTGCTGCTGGCGGACGCGCGGCGGCGGGGGGTGCCGATCCTGTCGTTGGACGTGAACCGGTCGGCGGTCGCCCACCGTATCGAACTGGTGTCTGAATCTGATGGCTCTGCCGGCCGCTGGGGTGTCCGCCTCGCCCTCTCCGACGTGCACGGCATCAGCGAGGCCGAGGCGGCGCGGATCGCGGACGGACAGCCGTACGCCTCCCTGCTCGACTTCTGGGAGCGGGCCCGGCCGAGCAGGCCGCTCGCACAGCGGCTCGCGCAGGTCGGCGCGCTGGACGCGTTCGGCGCCAACCGGCGTGACCTGCAACTGCACCTGACCGAACTGCACCGGGGATCCCGGGGTGCGGGCGGCGGCCAACTCCCGCTTTCCGGCGGGCGGAAGACCGCCTCCGCCGGGCTGCCCGACCTCTCCTCGGCGGAGCGGCTCAGCGCCGAACTGGGCGTGTTGTCGATGGACGCCTCGCGCAATCTGATGGACGACCACCGGGAGTTCCTGGGGGAGCTGGGCGTGGTGACGGCACGTCGGCTGCGGGAGGCGCGGCACGGAGAGACGGTCCTGGTCGCGGGCGCCAAGGCGGCCACCCAGACCCCGCCGATCCGCTCCGGCAAACGCGTCATCTTCACCACCCTGGACGACGGCACCGGCCTGGTCGACCTCGCCTTCTTCGACGACTCCCACGACGCCTGCGCCCACACCGTCTTCCACTCCTGGCTGCTGCTGGTGCGCGGAGTGGTGCAGCGCCGGGGCCCGCGCAGCCTCAGCGTGGTGGGCGCGGCGGCCTGGAACCTCGCCGAACTGGTCGAGCTGCGCGCCGAGGGCGGCCTCGACGTGGTGGCGGCGCGGCTGGCGGAGCCCGTACCGGAGCCCCTGCCGGAGGGGGAGGGCGCGAAGGAGAGCCGGAAGATCCGGATGTCCACGGGGTACGAGATGCACCCCTGGGCCGATCTGCGTCCCGCGGGCGAAGGGCCCGCGGGAGGAAAGAAGTTGTGGCACCAGAGTCCGGGGAGTGCGGGATGACCATCCTCTGTGTACGTTTCCAGCTGCCTCCGATGTACGAGGCCGCCCTGCCGGGGCTCCTCGGACTGTTGGAGGAGTTCACCCCCGTCATCGAGGCGCTGCCGCCCGACCGCGTGCTGGTCGATCTGCGGGGCGCCGAACGGTACTTCGGGCGGACCGCCGTGGAGTTCGCCTCGCTGATCCGGGTGCGGGCACTCGCCCGGTACGGGATCGACTGCGCGATCGGTGCCGGACCCGGGCCGATGCTCGCGCGGATGGCACTGCGGGAGGCCGTGCCCGGAGTGACCCGGGTGGTGCCCGGGGAGCCGGACGCCGTCGCGGAGTTCCTCGCCGAGCGGCCCGTCGGCGCGCTGCCCGGGGTCGGCGGCGCCACCGCCCGCACCCTGTGCGAGTACGGCCTCGACACCATCGGCAAGGTCGCCGCCGCGCCCCTGTCCACGCTCCAGCGCCTGACCAGTGCCCGGACCGGCCGCGAACTGCACGAGAAGGCGTCCGGCATCGACCGCGGCCGGGTCGTCCCGAACGCCACCTCGCGCTCTCTCGCCACCGAACGCCCCTTCTCCCGCGACGAGTTGGACCCGTCCCTGCACCGCCGCGCGCTGCTCTCCGGCACCGAGGAACTGGGCACCCGGCTGCGCGCCCTGGAGAAGGTCTGCCGCACCCTGACCCTCACCGTCCGCTACGCCGACCGCTCCTCGACCACCCGCAGCCGCACCCTCAAGGAGCCGACCGCCCACTCCTCGGCGCTCACCGCCACCGCGTACGCCCTGTACGAGACGCTCGGCCTCCAGCGCGCCCGGGTCCGCGCGATCGGCCTGCGCGCCGAGGGCCTCACCTCCGCCGAACAGGCCTCCCACCAGCTGACCTTCGACCCCGTGGACGAGAAGGTCCGCCGCATCGAGGAGGTCGCGGACCGCGCGCGAGCGAAGTTCGGCCCGCATGCGGTGATGCCGGGCACGCTGGCGGCGTAACTCTCCTCAGGTGTATGTCAGTTGGCCCACGGAGGGGTGATGCGGGTGCCGTCGGACAGCTCCGCCGTCAGGCCGATGGGCGTGGTGACCCAGGTGATCACGGTCCGGTCGGTCGGGTTCTCGGCGCCGAAGGTCACCCCGGGGTTGATGATCAGCGTGTCGCCCGCGGTGACCCGCTCGGTGCGGCCGTCGAGCGTGATCACCAGCTCGCCCTCGAGGATGTGCAGGATCTCCTCGCGGCTGACGGTGTGCAGGGGCGCCTTGGTGCCGGCGGGGATCTCGCCACGCCAGGCACACAGCTCCTTGCTGCCGCTGCCGGGACCGGCGTACGAGACGAAGCGGGCGCCGTGCATCTCGTGGACGACGGCATCGGACGGGTGGACGACGGGCATGGCTGCCTCCGGGGCAAGTGGTCAAGTAGCTTGACTATGTGGACTCATGGTCAAGCTGCTTGACCAATTCGTCAAGGGTGTTTCAATGCATCCGTGGAGAACTCCGAGGCCATAGCCCTGACCGCCGCCCTGCTCGCCGCCGCGGGCGATCTGACACGGCGCATCAATGACGGCGTCGAGGCCCGTGGCTTCGAGGTGCGGCCCGCGTACGGCTTCGCGTTCACCCGGCTCGCCCCGGACGGCGCGACGGTCACCGGCCTCGCGGCCCACCTGGGGATGACCAAGCAGGCCGCCAGTCAGCTCGTCGACGAGCTCGTGCGCAAGGGATACGCCGAGCGGCGCCCGTATCCCGGCGACGCGCGCGCCCGGCTCGTCGTGCTGACCGAACTCGGCTGGGCCTGCACCCGTGCGGCGGAGGAGGCGGCCGCCGACGCCGTGCGGGCATGGGTCGAAGTGCTCGGCGAGGGTGAAGTGCGCGTGTTGCGCGACCGCTTGGGGCGAATCGCGCCCTATGGTCCCATCAGGCCCGCCTGGTGATGGTTCGTCAGGTGTTGGCCGGTGGCCGAGGTTGCCGCTGTTTGTCGCCGGAAGTTTTTTACTGACGCGTAACTTCACACTTGGGCTACTCGCCCGTAACTTGACGAGTGAACAGCATCCTCGTGATCCGGATCACAGGGCGTACGTCGTCGCAACTCCCTTGAGCCGCAAGGAGATCACCCGATGCTGCCCTGGAAGCGCCTGCTCAGACCCCTCACCGCACTGCTGTTGACCGCGGTGGTCGCCGTGGTCCCCGCCGCCACCGCCCACGCCGCCGCGCCGAGCAGCGGCTGGAACGACTACTCCTGCAAGCCCTCCGCCAGCCATCCCCGCCCCGTCCTCCTCGTCCACGGCACCTTCGCCAACTCGATCGACAACTGGCTGGCCTTCGCGCCCTACCTGGTGGACCGCGGATACTGCGTCTTCTCCCTCGACTACGGGCAACTGCCCGGCGTCCCCCTCTTCAACGCCCTCGGCCCCATCGACAAGTCGGCCGAACAGCTTCAGGTATTCGTCGACAAGGTGCTCACCGCGACCGGCGCGGCCAAGGCCGACCTCGTCGGCCACTCGCAGGGCGGTCTGATGCCCCGCTACTACCTCAAGTTCCTCGGCGGAGCCGCCAAGGTGAACACCTTCGTCGGCATCGCGCCCGACAACCATGGCACCACCCTCGACGGCCTCACCAACCTGCTGCCGTACTTCCCGGGCGCCGAGGACCTGCTGTCGGCGGCCACACCCGCGCTCGCCGACCAGATCGTCGGCTCCGCCTTCCTGACCAAGCTCAACGCCGGCGGCGACACCGTCCCGGGCGTGCACTACACGGTGATCGCCACCAAGTACGACGAGGTGGTCACGCCGTACCGCTCACAGTTCCTCACCGGATCCGACGTCCACAACGTGCTGCTGCAGGACCTGTGCCCGGTCGACCTCTCCGAGCACGCCGCGATCGGCCTCCTCGACCGGATCGCCTTCCACGAGGCGGCCAACGCCCTCGACCCGGCACACGCCACCCCCACGAACTGCGCCTCCGTGTTCAGCTGACCGCCCCGGCCGGGGCCTGTCCGACCTGAGCCGCCGGACAGGCCCCGGAGTGCACCGGGAACTAGCGACCGCGCCCGCGTCGGCCGTCGCTCGTCGCGCGGCGGCGGACCGAGGAGAACAGCGCCGCCGCGCCCAGCGTCAGCGCGCTCGCCCCGCCGATCGCGAGATAGGGGCTGGAGGAGTCACCGCCGGTCTCGGCGAGGTGCCGCTCCGAGACACCCGCGGCCTCGGACCGGTCGGCGGAGTCGCCGGGAGCGGCGTCGGAGGTGTTCGTGTCGGCCGCCGGAGTGGCCGTGCCGTCGTGGTGGTCGTGCCGCACCGTCGACTTGTCGGCACCGTCGGCTATCTGCTGCTCGGAGGGCGCGGAGGCGGTGGGTGCCGGGGTGGCCGGCGCGGGGGTGGCAACGCTTCCGGTACTGCCCGTGCCCGTACTACCGCTGCCCGTACCGCTGCTGCCCGTACTGCCGCCACCGGCACCGGCGTTGCCGGAACTTCCGCCACCGAAGGTGACGTCCGAGCAGGAGTAGAACGCCTCCGGACTGTCCGAACGCTGCCAGATCGCGTAGAGGAGCTGCCTGCCCGAGCGCTGCGGCAGGGTGCCGGAGAAGGTGTAGTAGCCGTTCGTCGCGGCCGGGTCGGTCTTCGTGGCGACCGGGTGAGCCAGGTCCAGGTCGGCCCAGGCCAACGGCTTGGACGGGTCGTAGCCCGCCTTGGTGATGTAGACGTCGAAGGTGCCCTTGTGCGGGGCCGTCACCCGGTACCTGAAGGTGTACGCGCCGCCGCTCACGCTCGTCGTCGGCCAGTCGGTGCGGGCCAGGTCCAGGCCCTTGAACTCGTCGTTGCCCGCGCTGCACAGCTTCCCGTCGGGGATGAGCCGCTGGTGTCCGCCGTTCGCGTCGCCGATCCGGATGCCGTTCCAGTCGTACAGCGCCTGGGTGCCGCCGGCCGCGACGGCCGCCTTGCAGGCGCCGGACTTCGGGCTCTCGGGATTCTCCGCGTAGCACTGGAAGACCCTGCTGACCGGGTCGCCCATCGTGCCGTGCGCGACGGCGGGCGCCGCGGCGAGCGCGGTCAGGGCGACCGGGGCGACACCGACGGCGACTGCGACGGCGGCGGCCTTGCGGCGAGCAGACATGGGGGACTCCTCGGAGCGGTCCTTCGGACAGACGGCGGACCCGTGGGGGGTGATCAGCAAGCTAGCCCGAAGAATCCGCGAAATCGCCTGTTGGAGGCGGGTGAGGGAGATCCTTATGGTCGGCTTAAGGGAGTGCTGAGCCTGCGCTCAGGTAGCTACCGTTCTGGCCATGACAGATGCACCGAACGAACCGGAGATCCGCCCGGCCGTCTCCGCCGACGTCGCCGCCGTGAAGACGGTGACCGACGCCGCGTACCACCACTACATCGAGCGCATCGGAGTGGTGCCGCAGCCCATGGAGGCGGACCACGCGGCGAACGTGGCCGCGGGGCGGGTGTTCGTCACGGGGGAACCCGTGAAGGGCCTCGTGGTGATCGAGGCGCGCGAGGACCATCTCTTCCTCGACAGCATCGCCGTCCACCCCGACGCCCATGGCGAGGGCGTCGGGCGACGGCTGCTGGCGTTCGTGGACGCACACGCGCGTGCGCTCGGGCTGTCCGAGGTCAGGCTCTACACGAACGCGATGATGTGGGAGAACCAGAAGATCTACCCGAAGTACGGGTACGAGGTCGTGGAGCGCCGCGTGGACGGCCGGTACGACCGGATCCACTACCGCAAGCGGCTCGACTGACGGTTTCCGTGCCGGGGCGTGTCTCAGTGCCGGGGCGCGCGGCCCGGGCCGCTCACTCGTCCGGCCACCACGTGCGGTGGATGTCCTTGCGGACCTCCGGACGCTCGGCCGGGCGCTCGTCGGCCTTGTCCCGCACTCGGCGGGACTCCAACTTCCTCAGGGGCTTCTGCACGGTCACACGGCGCATGGCTGCCTCCTTGTGCCTACCGGGATCCGCGGTTGTACGGAGGTAGACCCTTTCCGGGAGAGTTGCTCATCAGTCCGGATCTGTCTGTGGCGGCTGTCACGATTCGACTGTCAGTGGTGGGTGTCACCCTGGGGCACATGACGGGTTACAACGAAATGAATCCAGGTCAGAGCAGTGTCAAACCTTGTCCGAGCGAGGTGGGGCCGGAGCTCGGCGGCGCGGTCGGGGATGCGGAGGCGGTGGCCGACACGGACCGGGTGGACTGGGACGCCGAGGCCGACACGTTCGACGACGAACCGGACCACGGGCTGCGCGACGCCGTCGTGCGGGAGGCCTGGGCGGAGCGGCTGCGCGCCTGGCTGCCCGAGACCCCGTCCGACGTGCTCGACCTCGGCTGCGGCACCGGCAGCCTGGCGCTCCTCACGGCCGAGCGGGGCCACCACGTCACCGGGATCGACCGCGCGCCGCGCATGGTCGAGCTGGCCCGCGCCAAGCTCGCCGGACGTGACGCGGTGTTCCTCCTCGGTGACGCGACGGCACCGCCCGTCGGCGAGCAGCGGTTCGACGTCGTGCTCGTGCGGCACGTCCTGTGGGCGCTGCCCGACCCCGGACGCGTCCTGCGGCACTGGCGCGGGCTGCTGCGCCCCGGAGGGCGACTCGTCCTGGTCGAGGGGGTGTGGGGGACGCTGAGCCCCGCCGGCATACCGGCGGACCGGCTGGCCGCCCTGCTCGAACCCCTGACCTCGGACCTCCGGGTGGAGCGGCTGTCCGACGACGCGCGGCTGTGGGGGCGCGAGGTGGCGGACGAGCGGTACGCGGTGGTGGCCCATGTCTGACCACCGGGTACGCGACGGTCGCCGAGCGGGTATCCGCCGGGTACCGGCCCTAGCCGAGCAGCGCCTCGAAGTCGCCCTCGCGGGCCAGGAGTTCGAGTGTGTCGAGGGCGTTCCGCGCGGCGGTCGCGGCCCGCGGATCGGTCGTCGCGAGGCCGCTCGCCGCGAACTCGTCCTCGTCCAGGCGCAGTACGTCCGTGCCGTCCGCGGAGCGCCACAGGTCCAGGTCGAGGTCCTCGACGACCAGCTCGCCGCCGGAGAGGGTGGCCGGGCGGGTGATGTCGCAGTACCAGCCCTTCCGTACGCCCTCGGCGTCCCGGACCTCCTTGACCGCGTACCAGCGGTCCCGCCAGTAGTACTCGGTGAAGACATCGCCCGGCTCGAACCGGACGAAGCCGAAGTCGCGGACGCCCTCGCCCGCCCACGGCGCGCGCACGGTGACGCGGGTGCCGTCGTCGGCGAGCAGTTCGGCGGGGTAACGGATCTTCGTGCGACCGGACTTGACGAGGACGACCTCCACGGTGGTGGGTGCGTCAGGCGAGTTCGCGGACATACCGCACCTCCGTCCCGCAGATCTCGTAGCCGAACCACTTGTTGATCGCGATCATCGGTTCGTTGCCGGCGTCGTTGCCCGTGAACGCCTCCGTGTACCCGGCGGCGCGGGCACGGTGCAGCGAGTCGTTCTTGGCGAGCTTGGCGAGGCCGCGACCGCGGAACACGGCGGCGGTGCCCGTCATCACGGTGCCGTAGCGGGTGCCACCGTCCGTGCGGGCCGCGCTGAACGCCGCCGGGCGGCCGTCGACGAGCGCGACCGTGGTCAGCTCGGCGCTGAACAGGGGGTGGTGCCAGGTCTCCTGGAGCCAGGCCTGGTAGTCCGTGAACTCGTGGGGGATGTCGCTGGGTTCGTCCGCCATCGTCTCCGCGTCCAGGGCGAACAGGGGGCGCGGGTCGTCGGCGAAGTCCGAGCCCTTGCGCAGTTCGACGCCCGGCGGCGGGCCCTGGAGCGGCGGCAGGGTGCCGCCCGCCAGGTCGAGGCGGAGGAAGTGGGCGGAGCGGCTCGCGTGGTAGCCGTGCTTCTCGGCGAACGCGCGGTTGCCCGGCTCGTCCAGGACCCAGGCGAAGAGCTTGGTCGCGCCCAGGGCCGCCAGGTGCTCCTCGGCGGTGCGCACCAGGAGCGAACCCGCGCCCCGGCGCGCGCGGGTGGGGTCGACGTACACGTTGAGGTAGCCCTGATTCGGCTCCGCGCTGTCGTGCGCGATGCCGACCTGGGCCGTGCCGACCGGTTCGCCGTCCTGCTCCGCGAGCAGCGGGCGGTAGTGGGCGTCGGGGTGCGCGTGCGTGACGTCGTACGCGATGGAGTCGGGGGTGTACAGCACGAAGGGGAGGGCGCGGTTGCGGACGCGCGCGAAGCCCTCGGTGTGCCGTCGGTCGTCCGGGCGGACATCGCTGATGATCACAGTCATGGACTCGAACGCTACGCGCGAGGTGTGTTCGAGTGCCTCTCATTTTCCGTTCCGTACGGGACAATCGCTGCGTGACGTTGAAGATCCACATCGATGAGGGGGCCGCGCCCTACGAACAGGTGCGTGCCCAGATCTCCGAGCAGGCGCGGTCCGGCGCGCTGCCGGTCGGCTACAAGCTGCCCACCGTGCGGGGGCTGGCCGAGGAACTCGGCCTCGCCGCCAACACGGTCGCCAAGGCCTACCGGGCGCTGGAGTCGGACGGGGTGATCGAGACACGCGGCCGCAACGGGACGTTCGTCGCCGCCGCGGGCTCGGCGGCGGAGCGTGAAGCGGCGTCGGCCGCACAGGCGTACGCCGAGCGCGTGCACCGCCTCGGCCTCTCCGAGTCCGCCGCGCTGGACGCCGTACGGGATGCCCTGCGGGCGGCCTACGGGAGCTAGCCCTTCTCTGTTTCCGGGTGCTTCAGAGGTTGTCCGGTGTCCGGGTCACCGTCAGGCCCGCCGCCGTCGCCGCCCAGGCGAAGGCCGCCGCGTCCCGGACGGCCGCCGCGTCCGGGTCGTTGTTGAAGTACGCGTACACGTCGTGGTCGTCGGACCAGGCGTCCGTGAGGCGCCGTACCCAGGTCGTCAGGGACTGCCGGCCGTAGCGCGGCCACGGCTGGGCGCGGCCCTCGTGGAAGCGGACGTAGCCCCAGTCGGCGGTCCGCCACAGAGGTGTCACGGGGCGGGCCAGCACATCGGCCCAGCAGAGGGCGGCGCCCCGTGACTCGAGCACCTTGCGCACCTCCGGTGTCCACCAGGAGTCGTGGCGCGGTTCGACCGCGACCCGGACGCCGGTGGGGAAGCGGCCCAGGCACTCGTCGAGAAGGGCGGGGTCGGCGTGCAGCGTGGGCGGGAGCTGGAGCAGGATCGGGCCCAGGCGGTCGCCGAGCCCGGCGGCGTGGCCCAGCAGTCGGTCGACCGGCTCCGCCGGGTCGCGCAGCCGTTTGATGTGCGTCAGATAGCGGCTCGCCTTGAGGGCGACGACGAAGTCGGGCGGGGTGCGCTCCCGCCAGCTCTCGAAGGTCTCCCGCGACGGCAGCCGGTAGAACGCGTTGTTGATCTCGACCGTGGCGAACCGTGCCGCGTACTCCTCCAGCCACAGCCGCACCGGCACCCCGTCCGGGTACAGGACGCCGCGCCAGTCCTTGTACTGCCACCCCGACGTGCCGACGAACAGGGTCATACGACCATCAAAGCACCGCACGCGGTGCCGGGCAGCTACAGATACAGCCCCGCGTCCGCACCCTCCCGCTGGTCCGGCACCGACGTCGGCGTCGTGCCCCGGCGCAGCGCGTACAGCTCGGCCAGGGTCGCGCCGTCGCGGCCGACGCCCTCCTCCGTGCCCAGCCAGCTCACCGCCTCCGGGCGGGTCAGCGCGCCGACCTCGATCCGGGCGAGGCAGCGGCCGGGACGCACCACGGCGGGGTGGAGGCGCTCGAGGTCCTCGTTGGTCGTGACGCCCACGAGCACGTTGCGGCCCTGGCCGAGGAGGCCGTCGGTGAGGTTGAGCAGCCGCGAGAGCGCCTGGCCCGCGGTGTGCTTGGCCTCGCCGCGGATCAGCTCGTCGCAGTCCTCCAGCAGGAGCAGCCGCCAGCGGCCCTTGCCCGTGCCGTCCTCCTCACCGATCGCGATGTCCATCAGATAGCCGACGTCGGAGAAGAGCCGCTCCGGGTCGAGGACGCAGTCCACCTGGCACCAGTCGCGCCAGGAACGGGCCAGGGTGCGCAGGGCCGAGGTCTTGCCCGTGCCGGGCGGGCCGTGCAGCAGCAACAGCCGGCCCGCGATGTCCTCGGGCGTCGTCTTCATCAGCCGGTCCATGGCGTCCGCCACCGGTCCGGTGTAGTTCGACCGCACCTCCTCCCACGTACCCGCGGAGATCTGCCGGGTGGTGCGGTGCGGGCCGCGGCGCGGGGAGACGTACCAGAACCCCATCGTCACGTTCTCCGGCTGGGGTTCGGGTTCGTCCGCCGCGCCGTCCGTCGCCTGGTCGAGGATCTTGGCGGCCAGTTCGGTGCTGGTCGCGGTGACCGTGACGTCGGCGCCGCGGTTCCAGCGGGACACCAGCAGGGTCCAGCCGTCGCCCTCGGCGAGCGTGGCGCTGCGGTCGTCGTCGCGGGCCGAGCGCAGCACGCGGGCGCCCGGCGGGAGGAGCGTCGCCCCGGACCGTACGCGGTCGATGTTCGCCGCGTGCGAGTGCGGCTGCTCGCCCGTCGCGAAGCGGCCGAGGAACAGCGCGTCGACGACGTCCGACGGCGAGTCGCTGTCGTCGACGTTGAGCCGGATCGGCAGTGCGTCGTGTGGGTTGGCAGACATGCCGCCATGATCCGTCACGCGGGCGCCCCGTGCACCCGGTTTCCGCGGTGCGTCCTGTGTGTCGGCTGTGTCTGCCCGTATCCCCTCCGTCCTGTTACACGGCTGTGGTCTTACAAGACCTGTCCCGCGGCCGATCCCCGCCGTTACTGTTGCCCTTGATGGGACGTCATGGGTGGAATTCGGGGGCACGGCGGTGGCGGCTCACCGCGCTGCTCGGCGTGGGAGTGGCCGCTCTGGCCCTGGTGGTGACCTTGCTCAACACCCTGCCCGGAGGCGGCGCGAGCACCGCGGGCACCACCCGCGACGGGGACAAGGTGCACGGCACCCCCGTCACCCCGCCCGAAACGCCGCAACCCGAGGTGGGCTGGGGCTTCACCCACACCCAGTACAGCGCCGACCAGGGCAGTGACACGGCCACCCGGCGCGTCGAGGGGCTGCTGCAGAAGCAGTCCCTGCCGCAGATCCAGCACATCATGGGCTGGGGGGCGGGCAACCCCGAACCCTCCAAGGGGCGCTACGACTTCTCCGAGATGGACCGCCGTATCGACTTCATGCGGAAGTCCGGCGGGACCCCGGTCGTCACCCTGTGCTGCTCCCCGGACTGGATGAAGGGCGGCAAGCCCGGCGCGAACAACACGAACTGGAGTCAGGCCGCCCTGGAGACCGCCCCGGACCGCGCCCACTACGCGGACTTCGCCGCGCTCGCCGCGACCGTCGCCAAGCGCTATCCGGACGTCCGTCACTTCATCGTCTGGAACGAGTTCAAGGGCTTCTGGAACGACGGCAAGGCCCGCTGGGACTACGAGGGCTACACCGAGCTCTACAACCTCGTCTACAAGGCGCTGAAGAAAGTCGACAAGGACATCCTGGTCGGCGGGCCCTACCTCGACATGGACAGCGTCGACCCGCGCCAGACGGAGAACGCGTCGACGATCCTGAAGGGCACCTGGGGCACCATGGACCAGCGGGTCCTCGACGCCTTCGACTACTGGAACAAGAACAAGGTGGGCGCCGACTTCGTCGTCGTCGACGGCTCCAGCTACACCAAGGACGACGACCTGCTCCCGAACGAGTTCGCGGCCACCGACAAGTTCACCGCCGTCAGCCGATGGGTGCGCGAGCAGACCCACGGACTGCCTCTGTGGTGGGCCGAGTACTACGTCGAGCCCGCCGACGGCAACGACGAGCGCACGGGCTGGTCCGAGGCCCACCGCGTCGCCGTCCAGGCCGCCGGCCTGATCGCGATGGCCCGCGGCGGCGCCGGCTCAGGCTTCTACTGGAACCCGGAGAAGGAGAAGGGCACCGACTGCGCGGGCTGCCTGTGGACGCCGACCGACCGTGCCGGCGGCGGCGCGGCCCTGCCCATGCTCGACCTCGTCTCCCGCTTCAGCGGGGCGTTCGCCCCCGGCTCCACGTACGCGACGGTGTCCGTGGCCCCCGACGACGTGCCCAACGTCCGCGTCCTCGCCACCGACAAGGCCGTCCTGGTCGTGAACACCCTGAACCGGTCCATCAACGCGCAGGTGGACGGCAAGCGGTTCGACATGAAGGCCTACGAAGTGAAGTGGCTCACCCGCTGAACCCGTGATCCCGGGTCCGGGTGAGCCACTCCGCCTGGCTGGACCTCGTGTTACTTCATGGTCAGGAACCGCTGTACGAGCGAGGCCAGCAGCACCGCCAGCAGCGGCAGCGAGAACCAGAAGCTGCTCTGCAGCCACCGCAACTGCCGCACACCCGGCCGCACCGCGACCCGTACGACCTCCCGCGCCGCCAGCATGATGATGAGCGCCACCGCCGCCAGCGCGCCGACGACCGACCACGGTGTCCAGGTGACCAGGGGACCGATCGGCCCCGGGGCGGGTTCGGGCACCTTGCCCGCGGGCTGCTTGCGCAGCGCGTACATCGTCACGTCGTCGTTGACGAGGACCTTCTTCAGGTCCTGCCGGTCGTCGAGGTTGCGAACGAGCCGCGACTCCCAGGTCGCCGAGTAGCCCACGTCCATCTGGAGGTAGACCACCTGGCTGCGGTTGATCATCAGGTACGAGTTCGGGCCGGCGTCCTTGAGCGACTTGACCAGCCCGGACACCAGCACCGGGTCGCTCGGCGCCAGCGTCGGCACGTACTGCACCTTCTCCATGTCCCGGGTGCCCCACGGCATCGCGGGCGTCACGTTGTTGACCGTGTCGTTGCTCAGCCACAGCAGCCGCACGGTCGGCTTGTCGTGCGCGTACACATAGTTCATGGCCGTGACCTCGCCCGGCCGGATCCGCTCGAAGGACTCGTTGCCCCAGCGGGCCACCAGGAAGCCGCCCACGAGCAGCAGACCCGCCATGAGCGCGGCCAGCGGGGCGAGGCTCACCCGGTCCTTCTCCCGTTCCTTCGCGGTGACGCCGGTGCGCGGGAAGAGGGCGAGGCCGGCCAGCAGCGCCGCCCCCGGCAGGGCGAACATGAAGACCCGCAGGGCCATCTCGCCGCCGTACGACTGCATGCCGAAGCCGAGGAACGGGACGAAGGTCAGGACGATCAGCGACCGCTCGCGGTACTTGTGGTCGCGCCGCCGCCACCAGCCCCAGCAGGCGAAGGCCATCACACCGCCGGCGAGTAGCACGCGCGCGTAGAGGACGAGTTTGTGCGTCGAACTGCCGCCCTGGATACGGCCGGAGACGGAGGTCGACACATTGCTGCCGACGCCGCCGACCCCGCCGAACAGGTCATTGAAGTGCCCCGACCAGTACGGCTCGGCCATGAAGCCGATCCAGACGGAGACCACCACGGCGAACAGGATCGGCAGCCCGCGCAGTTCACAGCGGCCCACGAGGACGAGGACCGCGAGCACCCCGAGCATCACGAACGGGGTGAGCTGGTGTGCCGGGACGCTCGCCGCGAACAGGCCGATCAGCACCATGAGGAGCACGGCCCGCTGGCGCCGGTCGGTCGGCTCGACCTCCGCCTCGCCCGGGCGCACCTTCGCCCACAGCACACGCGGCGCCCGGAACCACACCAGGAGGATCGCCACGAAGACGAGGTAGAGGAGGTAGGTGAAGCCCTGTGGGGAGAAGTAGTCCTGGCCCACCCAGCCGCTCAGCACGAAGATCCAGATGCCGGTCCACTTGGCGCGCCAGCTCGCCCGCATCGAACGCACGAGCAGGAACATCGGGGCCAGGTAGAGCAGCTGCATGGTCAGCGGCCACCAGCGGATCACCTCGGTGAGGTCGCTGACACCGCAGGCCTTGGCGACGAACGCGGCCCCCGCGAAGAAGCCCGGCCAGCTCCAGCGGGCGTCCAGGTCGGGTACCGCGGATCCGGTGCGGTCGATGTAGTCGATGAAGCCGAGGTGCTGCCAGGCGGTGGCGAACCGTGGCTCGGTCTCGATGACCGCGGGGAGCGCGTGCAGGGAGATCACGGTGGCGAGCAGGGTGATGAGCAGCAGGCCCCTGTGCTCGCGGTTCATCCAGAGCAGCGAGGCGAAGACCGTGATCAGGAGGGCCGCGCCGATCAGGGTGGGCAGCGGCAGGACGGAGATGAGGCCGAGGCCGCCCATCTTGTCGAGGGAGGCGTCGTCGAGGCCCAGTGCCGGGACCCAGTAGAGGAGTAGTGCGGAGATCAGCAGGAAGCCGAGGAGCACGCCGGGTTTGGAAGGGTGTCGTAGGCGGTCGCGGAGGGGTGGCGTGGTGTTGTCCGGCGGCTGCGGGTTGTCTGTGGCCGGGCGCGCCCACGCGGCGGAGCCGCTTGATGTCCCGCCCCGCTCCCCTGACGGGGCGCTGTCCGTGCCCTCTGTTTCGAGGGAGGCCGTTTCGAAGGGGGCGTCCACCTCCGGGGTCTCCGCCGGGCCCAGGGAAGCCTCCGAGCCCGGCGCCCGCGCCTCCACCGGCAGACCCACTGCGGGCAGTTGCGGCTTGAGCGCCCAGGTCGGGCGGTGGTCCGGGCGTGCCTTGGGTGTGCCCGTGGGTGGGGTGCCGGGGCCCGGGCGGACGTCCGGGCGGCGTTCCTGGTGGTCGAAGTCGACGTGCACGCCGAGGGCGAGGGTGTCGGAGTCGAGGGCCCAGGCGGGCCCCCGCTTCGCCTCGCGCGGCTTGGGCGCGGCCACGTCGCGCGCGCCCAGGTCGGCGAGGTCCCCGTCCGGCGCCGCGCCCGCCGGGAGTTCGGCGGGCGGCGCGGTCCGCACGATCTTGAACAGTTTGGGCGCGGCGATCGACACGATCACCGCGAGGCTGGAGATCTCCGCGACGCCCGCCCCGGTCAGGCCCATCCGGGGCAGCAGGATCACCGTCAGGCCGAGGACCAGGACGCACAGCAGGCCCTGCAGATAGGCGAGTCCGGAGGTGCGGCTCTGGGCGCGCAGCACCGCGAAGTACGTCTCCATGACGACCCGCAGCAGCGCGCCGACCGCGAACCAGCGCAGCAGCGGGGTCGCCGCGTGCGCGTAACCGTCGCCGAAGACGTGCAGGATGAACGGCGCCCCGACGAACAGCAGTCCGCACACCGGCAGCATGATCCGGGCCATGCGCTTGATCGCGGCCCGGGTGTTCGCGGCGAGCCGCGCGGGGTCGTGCGAGCCCTCGACGGTCAGCGAGGCGCCCATGTTGATGGCGAGCAGGTTGACCGTGCCGCCGATCGTCGTGGTGATGTAGAAGTACGCGTTGTCGGAGGAACTGACCTGCGAGGCGACGATCACCGGGACGAGATAGACCACGGCGAGCGAGAAGAGCGAGCCGGTGTAGTCGCCGGCGAGGAAGCGTCCGACCTCCTTGAGCGTGGGCGGGTTCGCGCGCTCCTCGGTCGCCTTGATGTGCCGGGGGACCAGCCGCCGGAAGACCAGCAGGCCGAGCGGTACCACCGACAGGGCGATCGCGGCGACCCAGGAGACGAAGACGCCCGTCGTCGGGATCGCGGCGGCGAGTCCGACCAGCAGTGCCAGCTTCACCGCGGAGAACACGGTGTTGCCCACCGGCACCCAGAGCGCGCTGCGCAGTCCGGTCAGCACGCCGTCCTGCAGGGTCAGCAGCGACCAGGCGACGACGGCCAGGATGAAGCCGAGGCCGTTGAGCGGGCCGTGCAGGAAGCGGTACGAGGGTCCCCATGCGTTCAGCGTCAGCAGGAAGACCACGGCGGCCAGCGCCACGACCACCGAACTTCCCGCGTACGTACGGAAGATGAGGCGTCCGGTGGCGCGGCCCGCGACGGGGATGAAGCGGGCCAGGGCGCCGGTCAGGGTCACCGCGGTCAGGCCCGCGAGGAGCTTCATCGCGGCGATCGCGGCGGAGCCCTGGCCGACCGCGGAGTCGGAGTAGTAGCGGGCGGCGACCAGCCAGTAGCCGAGCCCGAGCACCGCGGAGATCCCGGTGTTGAGCATCAGGGCGTAGGCGTTGCGGAAGAGTTGGTTGCCTCCGCCGCCGCCGTCCTTGCGGCCCCGGCCGGGCAGGCGGAGGCGGCGCCCGGTCCGCTGCTCGGGCGCCTCGGCGGTGGGCGATGAGGCCTGGGCTGTGGTCGTCGTGTCAGACACGGGAACGGATGGCCTTCCGGCGGACCTGTCGTGCTCTTCGGACCATGGCGTACCCCTTGGTGAGGGCGCGGTCCCGGACGAAATTGCGGGCGATCGCGCGGCCCTCGACGAGCCGCTCGAACTCCTCGATACCGGTGGTGCGGCGCACGGTCACGCGTTGCAGGGCGTACGGGCCCTGGCGGCGGCGCGCCAGGCCGTTGCCGACGGCGAGCGACTGGGCGAAGCCCGTCTCCCGCACCACCTGGCGCACCCGGCGGCTGGAGTAGCCGTAGGGGTACGCGAACGAGGCCGGGCGGCTGCCCAGTTCGTCGGCGATGATCTCCTTGCAGCGCAGCACCTCGAACCGGAGCGCGTCGTCGGAGAGCTGGTCCAGCTGCGGGTGGGTGTGGCTGTGCCCGCCGATCTCGACCTGCTCGGCGGCGAGTTCGCGCACCTGAGCCCAGCTCAGCATGGCGTCGAGGCCGCCTCCGGTGTCGTACGCGCCCTTGATCCACCCCGTCGAGACGAACAGCGTGGCGGCGAAGCCGTGCTTGGCCAGCACCGGCAGTCCGTGCCGGTGCACGCCCTCGTAACCGTCGTCGAAGGTGATCAGCACGGGTCGCTCCGGCAGCGGTCCGCCCGACCGCCAACGTGCCGCCAGCGCCGCCGTGTCGACCGGGGTGAACCCCTGGTCGCCGAGCAGTGCCATCTGCTCGGCGAACGCCTCGGGCCCCACGGACAGCTCACGCGTCGCGTCATTGGGCGCGGCCGCGATGGAGTGGTACATGAGGATGGGTACGGGGGTGTCGTTCACCGGCCCGCACCTCCCTCGTGCACCCGGCCTGCTGTGGTGCCGGGCGAAGGGCGTGCGTGCAGCCCCCGGCACCGCCCCGTGCTCCGTGTGGGTTTGGTGCTCATGCCGCCGCCCCCTCGCGTCCCTGACCGCTCTCGGTCCCGTTCTCGATCTCGGCCACGGTGAACGTGGCGCCGCCCCTGCGGGCCCGGACGCTGCCGAGTACGTACCCGCCGGCCGCCGTCAGGACACCGGCCACGATGGCGCCCGCGCGGCCCGCGCCGCCCGGACGGGCGAGCAGGGCGTCGCGCAGCCCGCGGGCCACCCCGGCGGGCAGGACGCGGGTCGTGTAGCGGCGCTCCGACTCGAGGCCCTTGTCGGCGCCGACGCTCCGGGCGACCAGGGCCTTGGAGAGGCCCTCGGCGTAGGCGCGGGTGCGGAAGTACGCGAAGTGCTCGCGTGGTTCGGGTACCCGGTGGTGGATGACCGCGCGGTCGTCGATCAGCAGGATCGCGTCCGGCCGGGCGCGGGTGAGGCGGATGCACAGCTCCGTCTCCTCGCAGCCCAGCGGACGCTTGTCGCCGTCGCGGCCGATGCCGATCGCGAAGCCGCCCGCCGCGTCGAACGCCGTACGACGGAAAGAAGCGTTTCCGCCCAGGACGTTGCGGACCTGGACCCGGCCCGGCGGCAGGCCCTTGTACGTGCAGCCCACCACCCAGTCGAACTCCTCGGGGAACCAGGCGGGCCGGCGACCCGACGCCCAGATCGGCATCGTACGGCCGCCGACGGCCATGACCCGTGGGTCGGCGTATCCCGAGGCGAAGTGGCGTAGCCAGTCGCGCTCGGCCACGGCGTCGTCGTCGAGGAACGCGATGATCTCGCCGTGCGCGACGGCGATCCCGGTGTTGCGGCCCGCGGACAGGCCGCGCGGGCCCGCGTTGGCGAGCACCCGTACCGCGTCGGTCTCCTTGTACTCCCTGCTCAGCCGGTCGAGCAGGGCGGCGTTGTGGTCCACGACGAGGAGCGTCTCCAGGGCGGGCAGCGACTGCGCCCGCACCGAGGAGACCGCCGCGAGGATGTCCTCCCAGCGGTCCTCGGTGTAGACGCAGATCACCACAGAGATGTCGGGACTGCTCAAGACACCTCTCCCTGGCCCGAGTCGAGCTGGGCGGCGTGCGGCCTGCGGCGCAGAGCACGCCGGTTGGAACGCTCACCCATGATGACCTTGAGCACCCGGAACCCGTCCCGCACGGCCCGCAGATTGCTCGTGCCGTGGATGCGGAGGTACTCGTGGCTGGGGATCTCCTGCACCTTGAGCCCGGCCTTGACCACCCGGATGTTCATCAGGGTCTCGACCTCGAAGCCGGTGCAGTCGAGTTCGATCTGGTCCAGGCAGTGCCGCCAGAACGCGTTGTAGCCGTAGCAGAGGTCGGTGTAGCGGGCGCCGAACTTGGCGTTGACGGCCGCGCACAGCACTCGGTTGCCCAGCTTGCGGATCGGTGTCATGTCGGAGGTGCCGCCGCCGTTGGCGAACCGCGACCCCTTGGCGAAGTCCGCCCCGGACACCAGCGCGGACACATACGACACGATCTCGTGGCCGTCGGCCGAGCCGTCCGCGTCGACCATCACGATGATGTCGCCGGTGCACGCCTCGAATCCGGTGATCAGGGCGTCGCCCTTGCCCTTTCCCTGCTGCTCGACGACCTTGACGTCGGGCCACAGTTCACGGGCCACCTCGACGGTGTTGTCGGTGGAATTGCCGTCGACAAGAACCACTTCGTGTATCCAGGCGGGAAGGGTCTTGAAGACGTACGGGAGATTCTCCGCCTCATTCATGGCGGGAATCACGACACTCACCGGTGGCGCGATGGCCAGGTGAGAGGAGATCGGCCGGTACTTGCCGGCCATTAACGGATCTTCGCCCGATACGGCTGGGCGCAGGACTGAGCTCATGAGTCTGGTCCCTCTCGTCCGGTGGACCGCCCGCCCCTGGGCGGTCCGGCTTTTAGTCCGGTTCGAAAGGGGGGTTCTCACTCACGGCATGACGAAATGGATCTCCGTGCATGCCGGGTGAGCTGGCAAAGCTGGCCGATTCCGAAGGCGGAAGTCCGAAGACGGAAGCCCGAGGACGGAATTCCGGATGCGGAAACCGGTCGCGCGGCACGACTCGGCACAAGTGTGGTCACCGAGCACGGCACCCCCCTACCGCGCCCCGCGCCGGACCCTCTTCGCGATCTTGAGCCCTCCCCTAGATCGCATGTGCGTGATGGTCCGATGCGGGTGAGATGTATGACGGTATTGACGATTACGCCCATATGGCAAGGCCTGGAACGACGCCTCACGTTTTTGTTGGTTTGGCCGTTACCTAACGACTCGAACGGATTTTCCCCATCCGCTTGCGCAGTCGTCTTGCCGCCACCAGGAGGAGAACAAGAGAGCTGATCGCCGTCACGGCCACGATCCCGCCATGGACCGACCACCGGTGCACCGCCAGCATGCCCTGGGCGACAAGGAGGTCGACGGCGATCGCTCCCGCGACGGACACCACCGTGCGGGCGAAGGGATCCAGCCCCCGCAGCGCGGCCCCGATGGCGGCTCCTGGTGCGGCGAGCAGGAAGAAGAGCGTGAACGGGCCGCGCAGGGAAGAGTTCACGTCGGCGAGCGCGAGTACCGCGCCGACCCCCGCGACGGCCACCGCCATGCCCGCGAGCAGCGGGACCAGGTCCCTCCCCGGATCCTGTCCCGACCGCTTGTCACTGTCTGATGAAGGTGACTTGATGCCTATGGTCTGCATTGGCGACTTTGCCCCCTGAAGCGCCGGATGCCGGGCTTCAATGTCGCGCAGCGGGCTGGGAGTCGTCAAGACGCGGTAGGCGCTCATGGGGCCTTCTTGGTCGACTTCAAACATGCGGCGCGAGTGTTCACCGCGTGTTCCCCGGAGGCGCCGGCCGCCTCCGGGGAACCGCGTTGTGGGGCGGGCGGGTTGAGGCGTCGCGGGACGATCTTCGGCGCGACCCGTATCGGCGCACGGCTGTGGAGCAGCCGTCCATGCGTGCGGCTCAAGGGAGTTGACGCCCCGTCATCGCGTCGTGCGAGGGGCCGCAGGGGGCGAAAAGTCTTGGCATGGACACTTCCTGTCAACACGCGTAGCTGCTACGACAGTTGTGGCAGAGATCCTGCTAAAGGGAGGTTCCATGAGACGTTCCCGAATTACGGCATACGTGACCTCACTCCTCCTCGCCGTCGGCGTCGCCCTCACCGGGGCCGCGACGGCGCAGGCGTCCGGAACCGTCGCGGCCACCGGCTACGTGGCCCTCGGCGACTCCTATTCGTCCGGTGTCGGCGCGGGCAGCTACATCAGCTCGAGCGGCGACTGCTTGCGCAGCACGAAGGCGTACCCCTATCTCTGGGCCGCCGCCCATTCACCCTCGTCGTTCGACTTCACGGCCTGCTCGGGCGCCCGTACGGGTGACGTCCTGGCGAACCAGCTGGGCCCGCTCAGCTCCTCGACCGGCCTCGTCTCTCTCAGCATCGGCGGCAACGACGCTGGCTTCGCGGACGTCATGACGACATGTGTGCTCCAGTCCGACAGCGGCTGCCTGTCCCGCATCGCCACCGCCAAGGCATACGTCGACTCCACGCTCCCCGGCCAACTCGACTCCGTCTACTCCGCGATCAGCTCGAAGGCGCCCGCCGCCCACGTGGTCGTCCTCGGCTACCCCAGGTTCTACAAACTGGGCGCGACCTGCCTCGGCCTCTCCGACACCAAGCGCGCCGCGATCAACGGCGCCGCCGACTACCTGGACAGCGCCATCGCCAAGCGCGCCGCCGACCACGGCTTCACCTTCGGCGACGTCAGGAGCACCTTCACCGGTCACGAGCTCTGCTCCGGCAGCGCCTGGCTGCACAGCCTGAACCTGCTGAACATCACCGAGTCGTACCACCCCACCGCGGCCGGCCACTCCGGCGGCTATCTGCCGGTCTTCACCTCGGCCGCCTGACCGCCCCTCACGGAGACGTGGAAGCGGAGGCCTCGTCCGACGGGGTCTCCGTCACGCATGTCACCGAGAACGGCACCGAGTTGGACGTCGTCCGGACGGGGCTGCGCACCTCCACGCTGATCTCGTTCTGGAAGATCCCGCTCGCGTTGTACGTCGTCAAGAAGATCGACTTCTGTTTGGTCCTGCCACCGTCGGACGAGAACGACAGGGTCTTCCAGCCCGGGTCGGACACCTCGCCCGTCTTCAGCACCCAGCGGTACTGGACGTCCACCGGTACACGGCCCACCGTGAAGGTCGCCGTGAAGGTCGGCGCCTGGGCCTGGGGCGGCGGGCAGGAACCGGAGTAGTCGGTGTGCGCACCCGCGACCGTCACCTGCACGGACTGGGCCGGCGGCGAGCTCGCAGAAGCGCTGCTCGACGGACTGGCCGAGGCAGTGGAGTCGCCCGGTGCGGCCGTGTTGCCCTTGCTGCTGCTCGCGGACGGCGAACTCCCGCCACTGGAACCGCTCTTGGTGCCACTCCCGCTGCTGCTGTCGTTGCTGCTCCCGCCGCCGTTGTCACGGTTCATCAAGGCGTACGTCAGTCCGCCCAGCGCGAGCGCGAGCACGATCACGCCCGCGATCACGGCGGCGGCCGCGCGCCGGTTGCGTACCGGCTCCGTGGAGGTGGGGGTGTCGGTGTACGGCGGATACGGCGTGTAACCCGGCTGCGGTCCCTGCGGAGAGGTCCGGGACGGCTGCATGGGAGGTCCGAATCCCGGCGGCTGCTGCGCGGGTTGGGAGAACGAGGAGATCGTCGGCGACTGGGCCGTCGGCGACGGCGGTCCCGCGGCCGGGAAGCCGCCCGCGGCGACGAGCCGCAGATCGCTCTCCGCCTGCGCGGCGCTCAGCCGCTCGGCCGGGTCCTTCCTCAGCAGACCCTCGATCACGGGCGCGAGCGGCCCCGCGCGGCGCGGCGGGGGCAGCGGCTCGTCGACGATGGCCCGCAGAGTGCTCAGCGGGGTGTTGTGACGGAAGGGCGAGTTGCCCTCGACCGTCGCGTACAACAGGACGCCGAGCGACCACAGGTCGGACTCGGGCCCGGGCGTACGACCGAGCGCCCGCTCGGGGGCGAGGAACTCGGGCGAACCGATGACCTCGCCCGTCATCGTCAGCGCCGAACTGCCCTCGACCGTAGCGATACCGAAGTCCGTGAGGACCACCCGGCCCTCGTTCGACAGCAGCACGTTGGCCGGTTTCACATCGCG
Organism: Streptomyces sp. GbtcB7; assembly: GCF_019091445.1. Classification (NCBI taxonomy): domain Bacteria; kingdom Bacillati; phylum Actinomycetota; class Actinomycetes; order Kitasatosporales; family Streptomycetaceae; genus Streptomyces; species Streptomyces sp. GbtcB7. Next base: position 481,123 of record NZ_JAGXJM010000003.1, on the reverse strand, counting down.
GTGCAGCACCCCGGCCTCGTGCGCGGCCCGCAGGGCGGAGAGCACCTCGGCGCCGATGTCGGCGGCGCGCTGCGGCGACTGCGGGCCCTCGGAGTCCAGCAGGTCGGACAGGGCGATGCCGCGGACGAGTTCCATGACGATCCAGGGGCGGCCGTCCTGCGTCGCCACGTCGTACACCGTCACCACATTGCGGTTCGCGACCCGGGCCGCGGCCCACGCCTCGCGTTCCAGCCGGGCGTACATCCGCTCCACGTCGTGCGCCGGGATCCCGGCGGGCGCACGGACCTCCTTGACGGCGACCTCGCGGTGCAGCACCTCGTCACGGGCGCGCCACACGGTCCCCATACCGCCCTCGCCCAAGGGGGAGAGGAGGCGGTAGCGGCCCGCGATCACACGTTCACTGCCCGGCTCTTCGGACACGGGTGCCCCCCATTCGTATCCGCTGTGCATCCGCGTGATGTCTCTTCGCGATGTCTGTTCGCGTGATTTCTCCACAAAAGTAGCTCAGCCGAGTGCGGATGCCGCCCCCTTGAACACCAATCCAGCTCCCAGGGCGACGACGATCAACGCCGAACCCAGGGGAGCGGTCCTGCGGATCAGGGCCGCGGCCGGTCCCCCGGCCCACCGGGGACGCTTCGCCAGCGCCCGGTTCATCCCGTCGCCCAGCTTGACGACGGCGAACCCGGCCGCCGTGAGCGTCAGGGCGAGACCGACGCCGTACGCCAGGACGAGAAGTAGGCCGAACCACGCCTGTCCCAGCGCCGCCGCGCCCACCAGGACGACCACGGCGGAGGGGCTGGGCACGAGTCCGCCGGCGAATCCGAGCAGGATCGTCCCGCGGAGGGTGGGGGCCACCTCGTGGGTGTGGGTGAAGCCGCCGTGGGTGTGTTCGAGGGTGGGGGAGACGGCGGGGTCGTGCGAGTGGGGGTGAGGGTGGGGGTGAAGGTGGGGGTGAGGGTGGGGGTGCGCGTGGTCGTGGGAATGTCCGCGCTCGTGCCCGTGTGTGTGCGGCTTGCTGTCCGTCGCTGCCGCCGCTGCCGTCGCGGCGGAAGCGTGGGCGTGGGCGAGGACCAGGGGGCGTTCGCGCTCTTCCGCGTGCTCGTGGCCGTGCTCGTGTTCGTGCTCGTCAGCGTGGCTGTGCGCGTGGTGGTCATGGGCGTGGTCGTGCGCGTGTCCGTGGGCGTGGTCGTGGGCGTGCTCAAGTCCGGGTCGCCGCGGCCGGTTGCGCCAGGCCCGGCGTACGAGCGTGGCACCCGCGAAGGTCACCAGGACGCCGCTGGCGATGCCGAGCCACGCGATCACGGAGGGCGCCGCGGCCGAACCGGCCGTCACCAGGAGGCCGAGGGCGACCACGCCCAGGGTGTGGGTGACCGTGACGGAGGCGGCCAGCGGCAGCACGTCCCGCAGCCCCGCCTTGCCGCCGCGCGCCGCGGCCGTCGCGGCCATCAGGGTCTTGCCGTGACCGGGCGCGAGCGCGTGCATCGCGCCCAGGAACACGGAGATGAGCAGGGCCAGCGCGGCGAAGCCGACGGTGAGGTGATGACGGGCCACCAGGTTGTTCAGCGCCTCGGTCCAGCGGTCGGCGCCCCGGGGCAGTACGGAGGCGCCGGGGGCCTGCGACCGCTCCTCGACGAGCGCGGGGCCGCCGGGGCGAATCCGCAGGGACGCGGTCGCGGTGTCGGCGGGGGAGGAGAGCAGTGCCTTGGGGTAACCGGTCAGTTCGTGCGACACCGACTTGGTCGGTACGTCCGAGGCGGTGAGCGTCATCCGGTCGCCGCGCGCGGTGATCTCGCGCCAACCGGGTCCCCGGTCGGCACCGGCGCTGTGGAAGCCGAGCGAGACCGTGCCCTGCTTGGGCAGCGCGGCCGTCAACCGGCACTCCACGCGCAGGGTGTTGAGCCCGGCCTGTCCGGGGCGCAGCTTCGCCCGGCTCGTGGCGACGGAGAGCGCGGCCGGATGTCCGTCGACGGTGACCTTGCTGCCGTTCGCGGCCGTCTCACAGCGCTGCCGGGCCCAGTCCGTCATACCGAGCTTCTCGAGGTCGGGCTTGGCCTGGGTGGCCGGGATCTCGGCGAGGTCCTCGACGTGGTCGACGCGCAGCTGCCCGGGGGCGGCGACGAGTCCGTCGTACCGGTTGACGGTGAAGTTGCCGAGCGGATGCGCGCTCGCGGCCCCGGTGGGGACGAGGACGAGGGCGCAGGCGGCGGTGAGGACGGCCGCGCAGGAGGCGAACAGCCGACGCGACCTCCCCCGCGGGGACTTCGCCCGTCGGCCGCGCGTTCGAGGGGGCCTCACTTGCTCTCCCCCAGAGCCTTGCGAGCCGCACGGGCACCCAGGGGTGAGAAGCCCGCGTTCAGGTCGAGGGCCGACCTCAGCGAGGCGCGGGCCTCCTTCTCGTGACCGGTGGCGCGCTCGATCATGCCGCGGTGGTAGAGGAAGGACGCGTTGCGGTAGCCGGTGGCCGTGGCCTGGCGGGAGTACGGCAGAGCTTCCTCGTCGCGGCCGTTGACGTGCAGCGCCCAGGCGAGCGCGTCCGCCGTGTGCACGGTGTGGCGGCGGGCCCACTCGGCGCGGGCCGCCTTGAGCGCGTCCCCGCGGTTGCCGTGGTCGGCGGCGGCGAGGGCGGTGTCCAGGTCGGCGTTGACACCGTAGGAATGGGCCAGCGAGACCCAGGCGGTCACCAGGGCGTACTGGTCGCGGGCCTTCTGCGCGTCGCCTGCCCGGCCGCGCGCCTCGTACAACTCACCCAGTTCGACGAGCGGTTGGGGGAGCGGATAGCGCTCCACGACCTGTTCCATGCCCTTGATCGCCGCCGCCTGGTCGCCCTTCGCGGCCTGGGTGCGGGCGCGGCCCTCGAGGGCGGGGAGGTAGCTGTCGTCGGCGGCCAGGGCTCGGGCGTAGTACTTCAGCGCGGAGTCGTAGTCGCCCTGGTTCCAGGCGAGTTGGCCGAGCGCCGCCGCCACGTACGAGACGTCGCCCCGGCTCGTCGCCGTGTCGAGCGCCTGCTGAAGGACGCGGCGGGCGGTCTGCACATCGCCGCGCAGCTCGTGGACGTAGGCGTACCGGGTGAAGACGGGGACGCCCGGTCGGCGCGAGTCGGCCAGGTCGGCGGCCTTCGAGGCGTCGGCGTAGCGGCCGAGTTCGACGAGCGCGTCGATACGGGAGGAGAGGGCGCGCTCGCTGTACGGGTTCTCCTTCAGCACCTTGTCCGCGTACGTCAGGGCGCCGGTGAAGTCGTGCCGCGCCGCGGCGAGGGCGGCGCGGCCGGCGAGCGCCGACTCGTTGTCGGGACGCAGCTTCAGGGAGCGGTCCAGTGCCTGCTGCGCCTGGGGGTAGCGGGAGGGGTCGCCCTTGGTGCGGGCCTGTTCGACGTACGCGAGTCCGAGGGTGGCCCAGCTGTCGAAGTCCTTGGGCTGGGTGCGGAGATGGGCCTGCAGCGAGGTGATGCTGGCGTCCAGGTCCCCGCCGGCCAGCAACTCCGGTGACACGGCGCCGGTCGTGGCGGCGACCGCGGTGCCCGAGCCGTCCCGCAGGGCCCCGACGATCACGGCCCCGGCGGTGAGAGCGAGGGCCAACGAGGCGGCGCAGAGGCCGAGTTGGACCGCCCGCCAGCGACGTGTCGAGGCGGACACCCGCCGGACGGCGGCGACGCGTTCATCGGCCACGGGCGGCTGGTCTTCCGCCACGGGCACGTGGTCTTCGGGCACGGGCGGCTCGGCTTCGGCTTCGGGTTCGGGCAAGTGATCCTCGGTCACCGGCAGCTTGGCTTCGGGTTCGGGCTCGGAAGCGTCGTGCGGAGGCTGTGGGTCGGCCGTCGTCACCTCGTCGGGCTCGCCCTCCGGCGCGCTCTCGTTCGTACGCGGGGACATGCCCTCTCCTCAAAGTCCTTGGGGTGAACGGTCGTCGTGGGGGTGGGGCGGCGCGGCCCGCGGTGTGGGGGGTGGTGGGGCGCGGGCCGCGCCAGTCGGTGGACCGGGCCCGGTCAACGGGCCCGGTCGTCAGGGCCGGTCAGTAGGCCCGGTTGTACATGCGGCGGCGCCACCACATGACGCCGGCGCCGATCAGCAGGACCCCGGCCACGCCCGCCGCCGCGGAGCCCGCGATCAGCATGACGTTCGTGCTGCCGGAGCCCGTCTGCAGGGCGTCACCCAGCTGGTTCTTGACGTTGCTTCCGGCGCCCTTCGCCAGCGGTCCGCGCGAACCCGAGGTGGGCTCGGCCACGTAGGGGAACGACTTCTCGAAGCTCTTGTCGTTCTTGTCGACCGAGTCCGACAGACCGGTCTTCTGGCCGAGGAGTTCACCCTCGACGACCCGCAGCGAGGCATCGATCACGTCGTCGGCGAGCCGACGCCCGTTCGGGAAGCCCGCGTTGTCGCCGTCGAGCACACCGAGCCGCTTGGGGTGCATGCTGGGCTTGATCGAGGTGTTGAGCCGCAGCTCCTCCGCCGGGCGCACCTTGGGCGGCTGGTTGAGGCCCTTCACACCCTTCAGGAACACGTCGACCAGGTCGTTGCGCGGCTCGGCGGGCGCCTTGATCTTGTAGATCGCCTCGATGAGCTTGGGCAGCTCCGGGTTGGTCACGTTCTTCAGGAACTGCGCGTCGTCCCAGGGCGAGGACGCGTTGAACTTGTCCTTGTCCTTCTGCGGGTTGACGACCTCGTTGACCAGCGGGCTGCCCAGGCGCGAGACCTGGGTGTAGTAGCCGCGGGCGTCCTTGCGCTGGACGGTGGACCAGATGCCGACGATCGGCTGCTTCGACGACTCCTGGATCATGTAGTTGGGCACCTGCAGGGCCAGCGTGTTGACGTTGTAGCCCTTGAGCGTGTCCCGCCCGACCTCGGACAGGTTGCCGCCGTACAGCAGGTCGAAGACCCGCAGATCGGCGAAGAAGGGGTCGTCCGCCTGGCCGGCGAAGGTCGTCGAGTCGCCCGCGAGCTTGTACACGGCCTGGTTGCGCAGCTTCGTGTAGTCGGGCATCGAGGCCTTGCCGACGTTCGACGGCGCGACCGGGATGTCGTCCGCGACCTTCGTCTTGGAGACCAGTTTCTGGTTGTGCAGCCGCAGCAGGTCGATGTCGTAGGTCTGCGTGATGTTCAGGTCCGGGTCGTCGAGGCTGTTGACCGGGCCCGTGTTGTAGAGGAACGTGTCGCCGTTCTTGCGGTGCGTCTTGAAGGTGTACCGGTACACCAGCTCGCTCTGCGCGTCACCGTTGTTGTCGATGTGGATGTCGTACTGGGCGTCGTCGGCGAACGTGTAGAAGTTCGGCCCGCCGGCCGGCTCCTCGAAGGGTATGAAGTTCGCGATGACCGTCGTCGTGTCCGGCTTGTCCGGGCTGACGAAGGCGTACAGGTCGGTGTTGTCGTACTGGGGAGTGCCCGAGATGAGCGGGGCCTCCCGGTGACTGGAGGCGGAGGCCGCCCCGGGGTCCAGCGCGGCTACGCCGGCGGCTACGAGCCCCCCGGCAGCCAGCGCACCGCAGACGAGGGTCGCGAGACTCCTGCGTCCCAAGCCACTCCTGGAGATAGGTGTCATGCCGTCCGTCCTCAGTTCCCAATTGCCTGACGCACGCCATTCGGAGCGGTCGCCGGGGTGGATTGGTCGAATCCCAAACGTTCTTACGGCGGGTTTCGCGACTCGTTTCATCGTCGGGCCGGTTTCTTTCACGGCGCTCTCAGAGACCCCTCATCACTCTTTGGCAACCGACCCGCGTTTTGACTGTCGTGATCCGTAACCCATCCGGAGGCGCTCGCGCTGCGAACATGTAGGTGCAGGGACAGGCCGCGCGCGGCCGGAGAGGGGGGAACGAGTGGAGGCGGACGAACTTCTGGTGCTCGTGGCCGGAGGCGACCAGAAGGCATTCGAGGAGCTGTACGGGCAGGTGTCCGGGCCCGTGTTCGGGCTCGTACGCCGTGTGGTGCGGGACGCGGCCCAGTCGGAGGAGGTGTCCCAGGAGGTGCTGCTCGAACTCTGGCGCTCCGCCGCGCGGTTCGACCCCGGCCGGGGCAGCGCCCTGTCCTGGATCCTCACCCTCGCGCACCGCCGGGCCGTCGACCGGGTCCGCAGCGCCCGCGCGGCCACCGAACGCGAGCAGCGCGAGGGGCAGCGCGCCCATCATCCCGCCTTCGACCAGGTCGCCGAGGAGGTGGAGGCCGGGCTCGAACGCGAGTGGGTGCGCCGCTGCCTGGAGCGGCTGACCACCCTGCAACGGCAGTCCGTCACCCTCGCCTACTACGACGGCTACACCTATCGCGAAGTCGCCGAACGCCTCTCCCTGCCGCTCGGCACGGTCAAGACACGTATGCGCGACGGACTGACACGGTTGCGCCACTGCCTGGGAGGTGCGGCATGAGCGCGCGTCGGACACCGCGCCACGGGGACGGCGTGCCGGCCCGTCAACCTGCCGTGCTGGATCAAGAGTTCGCCCGTCAACCTGCCGTGCCGGATCAAGAGTTCGCCCGTCAGTCTGCCGCGCCGGATCAAGAGTTCATCTGCCGGCCTGCCGCGCCGGACCCCGAGTTCGCCCGCCAGGGCCGTGCTCCACACCCGCGGCGCCTTCCCCCCGGCTCCCGACACCCCCGTATCCGCGCCCTGGAACTGCCCAGCCGCGCCCCGCACCCCCAGGGAGGCGTCGTATGAGCGTCCTCGACCGTCTGCTGCGCCGCGATCTGCACTCGCTCGCCGCCCCCTACGCCCTCGACGCGCTGGAACCCGACGAACGCCGCCGCTTCGAGCGTCATCTGCAGGGCTGCCCCCGGTGCGCGGCCGAGGTGCGGGAGCTGGGCGAGGACGCGGTGCGGCTCGCCTGGTCCACCACGGCACCTGCCCCGGCCGCCCTGCGCGAACGGGTCCTGACCGCCGTACGCACGACTCCTCAAGAGGCGCCGGACCCGTCGCATCCCGCCCACCCGTCGCAGGCGTTGCCGAACGGCGTGCCCCGTGGGCGCGCGGCGCACGGGCCCGCGCGCGACCGGACCCCGCGCTTCCGGTCGCTGCTCGCCCCGCTCTCCACCGCCACCGCCGCCGCGGCGCTCGTCGTGGCGTCCCTCTTCGCCGTGCAGGCGACACAGACTCAGGACAAGTTGGACCAGGAGCGGGCCCAGGCGCGTGAGATCGCCCACGTTCTGGCGGCCCCCGACGCCCGGGTGACGAGCGACCGGGACGCACAGGGCCGTGGAATCGGAGTGGTCGCCTCCGCATCGGAGCGGCGCGCCGTCGTGACCTTGAGCGGACTTGCCACTCCGTCAGGGGGGCGCGTGCACCAGTTGTGGCTCATGCGCCCCAACGTGCAACCGCGCTCCCTCGGGCTCTTCGAGGGCGACACGCCCTTGATAGCCGACGGACTGAATACCAACGCCACGTCACTCGCTGTCACGATCGAGCCGCAGGGGGGCTCGGTACAGCCCACCACCAGGCCAGTTGCGCAACTCGCCCTGAAATCGGTTGGATTCGGAGAGTAACCGTCAACACCCTTACGGGGAAGGTGAATCCTGCCGCCGCGATACACGAGTGCCCCGAGGGAGCGATAGGGTTAGCCTGCCCGGGCCGGGTGGACTCGTACGGGTGGGGAGAGACATGGAACAGATAACAGTGCGCAGCAGGGCACGTGTCCCTGCGATCACCTGCGGGAGCAGCGCGACCAGTTCGCGCCTCGACCGCCATCTGGCGGTGCTGGGCGGCCCTGCCGTCCCGCAGCGCGAGACGGCCGAGGCGACCTCGCTGATGCGTGAGCTCACCGCGCGTGACACCGCGCACGACAGCAGTGGGAGGGGCGCGCGCGTACGGCGGGTCTCGCTCTTCGCCCCTCTGAAGCGGCTGCGTCGTTCGCTGTTCGGCGGCCACTAGTACGGTCGCGCGGTACTCGAACCCGCGCTCGGGCGACCACACCGCCCCGGCGTAAGCGCTGCGTTCTCGCCGCCCGTCGTCCCCACGGCACGCAGCGCCGCCCCGGTGTGTTCCCGGAGCGCGGGTGCACCCCCGTTCGTCTTTTCGTGCGCCTCGTTCCCACCCGGCGGCGCGCGGCGGTCTCCTTCTCCCCCTCCTCCCGGCCCTCGGCCGTCGTCAACCCCGGATGCCCGCGCCCCCGTTGGGGTTCATCGCTCCCCGGTCGCGTACCGGCGCACGGCGAGGGGCACGAACACCGCGAGGATGACGGCGCACCAGGTCAGCGCCCCGGCCACCGGATGCGTCACCGGCCAGGCCCCCTCGTCCGGCACCGGTGCGTTCCCGAAGAGGTCCCGCAGTGCGGTGGTCACCGCGCTGATCGGATTCCACTCGGCCACCGTGCGCAGCCAGCCGGGCAGGTTGTCGGTGGGGATGTACGCGTTCGACAGCAACGGCAGGATGAACGTCGCGCCGCCCAGTTGCCCGGCCGCCTCCTCACTCTGTGAGGCGAGCCCCAGCACGATGCCGATCCATGTCGTCGCGAACCGGAAGAGCAGCAGGAGTCCGACGCCGGCCACCGCCCGGAGCGCCGACCCCTCGATCCGCCAGCCCACGGCCAGCCCGACCAGCCTCAGCGGCACCGTGCCCGCGGCGGTGACCACGAGGTCCGCGAGCGCCTGTCCGAGCGGTACGGCGGCCCGGCTCATCGGCAGGGTGCGGAAGCGGTCCATCACGCCCCGGTGCGAGTCCTGGGCGGCCTGGAACATGCCGGTCATGATCCCGTTGGCGGCGGTCGCCACCAGCAGTCCCGGCAGCAGGAAGGCGCGGTACTCCTGTCCGGGTGTCGCGAGGGCGCTGCCGAAGACGTAGCCGAAGAACAGCAGCATCGTGATCGGCATGGACTGGGTGAGGATCAGCAGCCCGGGATTGTGCCGGATCCGCCGCAGGTGCCGCCCCAGCATCGCGGTCCCGTCGTACGCCAACGTGCTCAAGTCACAAGCTCCTTGCGGTCGGTGCGGCCTCCGGTGAGGCGCAGGAAGACGTCGTCGAGCGTCGGCGGGCGCAGGCTCGCGTCGAGCAGTGGCACCCCCGCGGCGTCGAGTTCACGGACGAGCCGGGGCAGGGTCAGGGTCGGATCGGTGGTCACCGCCCCGACCGCGTGCCGCTCCGGGGCGAACGCCGGTTCGGAGCCGGTGAGCCGGTCGAGGACGGCCGCCGCGCCGGGCATCGCGTCGGCGTGGGCGACGACGACCTCCGCGTACGAGCCGATGAGCGCCTTGAGTTCGGCGGGCGATCCGGTGTGCGCGACCCGGCCGTGGTCCACGAGCGCGATGTCGTCGGCGAGCCGGTCGGCCTCCTCCAGGTACTGCGTGGTCAGCACCACGGTCGTGCCCTCGCCCCGCAGGGCGCGCACGGCCTCCCAGATCTGGTTGCGGCTGGCCGGGTCGAGCCCGGTGGTGGGTTCGTCGAGGAAGAGCACCTCGGGGCGGCGGATCAGGCTCGCCGCGAGGTCGAGGCGGCGCCGCATACCGCCCGAGTAGGTGGACGCGGGCCGGTCGGCGGCCTCGGCGAGCCCGAAGCGTTCGAGGAGTTCACCGGCGCGCGTGGGAGCGTTCCGCATCCGGTGCAGCCGCGCGAACAGCCGCAGGTTCTCCCGGCCGGTGAGGTCGCCGTCGACGGAGGCGTACTGCCCGGTGACCCCGATGGCGCCGCGCACCGCGGCCGCCTCCCGTACGAGGTCGTGCCCGGCGACCCGCGCGGACCCCGCGTCGGGCCGCAGCAGGGTGGTGAGCAGGCGCACCGCCGTGGTCTTGCCCGCGCCGTTCGGTCCGAGCACCCCGCAGACGGTGCCCTCGGCCACCGCGAGATCGAGCCCGCGCACCGCGTGGACGACCTCCCCCTTGGTCCCGAAGCTCTTCTCCAGACCTTCACTAAGTACGGCGTACGTAGTTGTCATGGGGTGACCATAGCGCACTGCGTACGCTGTACGTAACTAGGATGGTGGCGAGGTGATCGACGACATGACAGGGCGCAGTGCCGTACCCGAAGTGATCTGGGCCCGCCCCGAGCGCGCGGGCCGTGGTCCGCGGGCGGCCCACAGCCGGGCGGACATCGCGGCCGCCGCGGTGCGGATCGCGGACGCGGACGGGCTCGACGCGGTCTCGATGCGGCATGTGGCCACCGAACTGGGCTGCGGCACGATGTCGCTGTACAACTACGTCCCGCGCAAGGAGGACCTGTACGAGCTGATGGTTGACGCCATCAGCGGTGAGCACGACTCCTGGGAGGCGACGGGCGACTGGCGCGCCGACATGCTCCGCGTCGCCCATCAGACCCGTGCCCTCATGCACCGCCACCCGTGGCTGCCGCGCCTGATGTCCCCGGTCTACGGCTTCAGCCCCAACGCCCTGCGCTACCTGGAGCACTGTCTCGTCTGCCTCGACCCGCTGGACGCGTCGTACGGCACGAAGATGGAGCTGATCGCGATGCTCAACGGCGTGGTGACGACGTACGTCGGCAACGAACTGGCCACCGCCGAGCGCACCCGCTCGCTGCCCTGGTCCGCGGAGCAGGAGCAGGCGATGCGGATCGCCTACCTCGGCAACCGGATCGCGACCGGCGCGTATCCGCGGATGGCGGCCGCCTTCACGCAGGACGCGGGCCCGATCGACCTGGAGGCGGTGTTCGAGCGGGCGCTGGGGCGGGTGCTGGACGCGTTCGAACCGAGGGGTTAGATCTACGGGGCTGTCGGACCTATGGGGTCAGATGAGCGCGAACTGCCCTTCTGGGCCCTCTTCGTGATGGTCGAGGACGGACGCGGGCCGATGCGCCGCCTCCGGAACCGGCAGGACGCCCGCCTCCCGCAGCTCGGTCCGCGTGATCGGCGAACCGATCGTCAACTCGGCCGACTGGGGGCGGAGTTCCGCGAGCAGTGTCAGCACCGTGACGAGTTCCAGCAGCTCGGACGTCCAGGCCTGCGGCCAGCCGACCGTCCGGATCGCCTCCAGAGTGCCCGGCTCGGGTGGTGCCGCCGGCTCGGCCCTGGCCGCGAACCACTGCTCCAGGACACGCACTCCGCCCACCTCGAAGTCCCAGGCCTCCGGCGGCACGGGCGAGATACGGCCCTCGTCGAGGAGGAGGGCCTCCTCGTCGCGGTCGTAGCGCACGTCGACGGGGCGCGACGGGAGCGGGGCGCGGACATAGGGGCGGCGGCCCCCGGGGAGCTTGGGGCGCTCGCCGTCGCGGCGCATCAGCCACAGCATCCGGCGCCCCAACCCGACGCCGTGCGCCCACGCCTGCGGGTCCGCGGTGAGCGGGACGGCCCACCCGTCACGGCCCGACCGCGCGACCGCGACCGTCCAGGCGAGGACGTCGACGGGGTCGGGGGAGTGGCCGAGGCGGGTGCCGAGGTGCTCCAACAGGCCGGGCGCCAGATTCGGTTCGCGGCCCCCGGGGCGCCGGTGCAGCGGGCGGACACGGCCGCCGCGACCGGCGCTCAGCGGCAGCACGGACGCGACCAGCAGCACCGGCCCCGACGCGTCCGGCACCACCGTCTGCTCCACCACGAACACCTGCCGCTCGTCGGCCACCCGCCACAACTCGGGGCGCGCCGCGTCGATCAGCCGGTGGTCCGGGATCAGCCACTGCTCGTCGAAGGGGCCGTGCAGGACGCGGACCGGCTCCGGGCAGGGGCCCGACTCGCGCTCCAGCCGGGCCGTCCCGCTCGACTGCCCCGGCAGCTGTCCGACGGCCGAGTGCGTGGTGCGCGAGCGCGTCGGGCCGAACAACGCCTCGCGGCCTGGCCCCTCGGCCTTCATCAGCGTGTCCCAGCGCGCCTTCAGGGACGCCGCGTCGGGCGCCGTCGGCCACCCCCGGCCCAGCCTCGGCGGTGCGACGGACCACGGCATGAGGTCCGCGAGCAGCGGAGCGTCGTCGTGCGTCACGCCCGGCATCGTACGACGCGGGCGCCGCGCGCCGGTCTCGTACGCCATCGTCAGTGGGCGTCGAGGGTGACCGTGAAGGAGAAGCGGTCACCGCGGTAGTGGATGCGGGCCACGTCCAGGGCGCGGCCGTCCTCGCCGTGCACGATGCCCGTGTAGTGCAGGATCGGGCTGAGCAGCGGCACCTGGAGCAGCCGGGCCGTCTCCGGATCCGCGAGCCGCGCCTCCACCGTGTCGGTGATCCGGCTGATGCGCACGCCCACCACGTCCCGCAGCACCTTGGTCATGGGCCAGCGCACCAGGTCCTGCGGGTCGATCCGCGCGGCCAGTTCGGGACGGACGTAGTTGCGGGCGTGGTTCGTCGGCTCACCGGTCTTCTCGTCGCCACGCAGCCGGTGGTACGTCCCCACCTCGGCCAGATCCGGGAAGTACTCGGCGAGTTCGGCCGGCACCGGCACGCTCCCGTGGTCCAGCAGCTCGGTCGTCATGCCCGACTGCTGCGCGACGATCGTGTCCACCGAGCCCAGCAACCGCACCGGAGCGCCCCGCTGCGCGCTCGGCTCGATGAACGTGCCCCGTCGCCGGTGGCGGGTGATCAGTCCCTCGTCCTCCAGCTCCTTGAGCGCCTGCCGCATGGTGAGCACACTCACCCCGTAGTGGCCCGCCAACCGCTCCTCGGTCGGCAGGCGCAGCGGATCCTGGGGCGAGCGCCCGAGTATCGAGGCACGCAGGGACTGCGACACCTGGTACCAGAGCGGGAGTTTGCGGTTCAGGACGATCGAGTCCGGGGCGAAGGAGGTCACGAGGGATATCCGTACCGGTCGCCGACGCTCAGTGCAACGGGCTGAAGTGCCGCTGGAGGCCCTGCCACACGTCGTCGTACCCGCGCTGCAGATGCTCCGCGTGCGCCGCCTGCGCCGTGGCGGTCACCGGCCACCGGGTCTCGAACATGAACGCCAGCCCGTCGTCGATCTTCTGCGGCCGCAGCTCGGCGGCGCTGGCCCGGTCGAAGGTCTCCCGGTCCGGCCCGTGCGCCGACATCATGTTGTGCAGCGAACCGCCCCCCGGAACAAAGCCCTCCGCCTTCGCGTCGTACGCCCCCTCGATGAGCCCCATGTACTCGCTCATCACGTTCCGGTGGAAGTACGGCGGCCGGAAGGTGTCCTCGCCCACCAGCCAGCGCGGCGCGAACACCACGAAGTCGACCCCGGCGAGGCCCGGGGTGTCGCTCGGCGAGGTCAGCACCGTGAAGATCGACGGATCCGGGTGGTCGTAGCTGATCGTGCCGATCACATTGAAGCGGCGCAGGTCGTAGACGTACGGCACATGGTTGCCGTGCCAGGCGACGACATCCAGCGGCGAGTGGTCGTACGTCGCCGTCCAGAGGTTGCCGCAGAACTTGTTGACCACCTCCACCGGGCCCTCGACATCCTCGTACGCGGCGACGGGAGCGAGGAAGTCCCGCGCGTTGGCGAGTCCGTTGGCGCCGATCGGGCCGAGGTCGGGAAGCTGGAAGGACGCCCCGTAGTTCTCGCACACATAGCCGCGGGCCGTCGGGCCCTGCCCGCCGTCGGACGCGGCGTCCAGCAGCTCCACCCGGAAGCGGACCCCACGGGGAATCAGCGCCACCCCGCCCGGCTCCACGTGCAGCAGCCCGAACTCCGTCCGCAGCAGCAGCCCGCCCCGCTCCGGCACGATCAGAAGCTCCCCGTCGGCGTCACTGAAGACGCGGTCCATCGAGGAGTCGGCGTGGTACAGGTGCACGGCCATGCCGGTGCGCTGGGTCGCGTCGCCGTTGCCGCCCAGCGTCCACAGGCCCGCGAGGAAGTCGGTACCCCGCGCCGGCTCCGGCAGCGGGTTCCAGCGCAGCCGGTTCGGGTCGGGCTCGGTCTCCGTGAAGGGCGCCGAGCGCAGCGCCCCGTTGTCCGTGCGCGTGAACGCCGGGTGCGCGGCCGACGGACGGATCCGGTACAGCCACGAACGCCGGTTGTGCGCCCTCGGCTCCGTGAACGCCGTACCGCTCAGCTGCTCCGCGTACAGCCCGAGAGGGGCGCGCTGGGGCGCGTTGCGGCCGTGCGGCAGCGCCCCGGGGAGCGCCTCCGAGCTGTGTTCGTTGCCGAATCCGGTGAGGTAGGTCAGCCCCTCGGCCGTCTTCCTCGCGTCCCCGCTCATGATCGCTCCCTCGCGCCTGATTCCTATGCTTCACCGTAGGATTCAGTTTTTTCGCGCGCAAGAGGTACGCCGAGGCGCGTGGCCGACGAACGCGCGGCGCCGGAACCTCCGCGCGGAGTACACCCCAGGGTTGGCGGTACGGCCCAAGAACCCGACTCCAGGGGGATCCGCCTGTCAGAGCGTTGTTCTAATGTCCCCGGCATGTCGTGGAAGCGTGGAGTGCTCGCCGCGCTCGCGGTCTGCGCCCTGCTCGGCGGATCGGCGGGCTGCGGCACCGGTGCCGCACACGAGCGGAGGGACGCGGTGTCGCCCTCACCCGTGGGAAAAATCCTGGACGATACGGACAAAGAAGGACGGCACTACCGTGAGGTCGACAAGAAGAGCGCACCCGAGGTCGCCATCGAGGTCCAACCGGCCTCCGACGACGGCTGGGACGTCCGCCTGACCGTCCACCGCTTCCGCTTCTCGCCCGCCGCCGCCAAGGCGGAGGCCGTGGCCGGCCGCGGCGTCGCGCTGCTGTCCCTGGACGGCCGGAACCTCGCCACCCTGCGCACCGTCGAGTACCACCTCGCCGGCGACCTGGTCCCACGCGGCACCCACCACGTCACCGCGCGCCTGTACGCCGACGACCGCACGGCGTGGGCCGTCCACGGCAAGCCCGTCGAGAGCACGGCGGACATCACCGCCTCCGGGGCCGCCGCATCGACCCAGCCGTCGACACCCACCGCGCCGCCCCCGCCGAGCCCGTCGACCGCCCCGTCCACACCGACATCGACGACGAGCGGGAACGGCGTCGCGGGGCGTACGGGCACGGGAGGTTCACCGGATCCCGGCGGAAAGGCATCATGAAGCCTGTGCCCCAAGCGACCTCGCTGCGCCGCGCGCCCGTTCAGCGGCGCAGCGCCGAACGACTGACCAGGATCCTCGACGCCTGTGCCGACCTCCTCGACGAGGTCGGCTACGACGCCCTGAGCACCCGGGCCGTGGCCCAGCGCGCGGGCGTCCCCATCGGCTCCGTCTACCGCTTCTTCGGCAACAAGCGCGCCATGGCCGACGCGCTCGCCCAGCGCAACCTCGAGCGCTACACCGAACGCGTCACCGAACGCCTCCGAGCCGCAGACGCACAGGGCTGGCGCGCCGCCATGGACGCCGTACTCGACGAGTACCTCGCCATGAAGCGCACCGCCCCCGGCTTCTCCCTCGTCGACTTCGGCAACCAGATACCCGTCGGCACCCGCGACGCCCAGCCCAACACCCGCGTCGCCGACCGCCTCACCGACCTCCTCTCCGACTACCTCGACCGCACCCCCGACGAAGACCTCCGGCGCACCTTCCTGGTCGCTGTGGAGGCCGCCGACAGCCTGGTCCACCTGGCCTTCCGGATTGCCCCGGAGGGAGACGAGCGGATCATCGGGGAGACGCGGGAGCTACTGCGCGCGTATCTGGCCAGGGTTCTGGACTGAACCGCTGCACCGCCGCAGCGTGTGGGCCGGGAGGCCGGCTCGCGATTTCCCGACCTCACCCCCTCAAAGCCCTCCCTCCCATCCGTACCGGTCGGTATGCTCGGTCCGATCCGTGTGCCACCGCCGCCACCGTCCTCCGGGAGGACCCGTGTCCCGCACCTCCGGCGCCACCCCCGACTCCCGCACCGCCCTGCGCGTCTGCCCCCTCTGCGAGGCCACCTGCGGGCTGACCCTCACCATCGAAGGCACCCGGGTCACCGGCGCCCGCGGCGACCGCGACGACGTCTTCAGCAAGGGGTTCATCTGCCCCAAGGGCGCCTCCTTCGGCGCCGCCGACGGCGACCCCGACCGGCTGCGCACCCCCCTCGTCCGCACGGACGGCGAACTGCGCGAGGCCACCTGGCAAGAGGCCTTCGACGCGATCGCGGCGGGCCTCGGCCCGATCGTCGAGCAGTACGGCCCGCACGCCCTCGGCATCGTCCTCGGCAACCCGAACGTGCACACCATGGCCGGCGCCCTCTACCCGCCCGTCCTGCTCACCGCGCTGCGCACCCACAACGTCTTCACCGCCTCCACGCTCGACCAGATGCCCAAACACGTCTCCAGCGGCCTGCTCTACGGCGACGCCAACGCGATCCCGGTCCCGGACCTCGACCACACCGACCACCTCCTCCTCATCGGCGCCAACCCCCTGGAATCCAACGGAAGTCTGTGCACCGCCCCCGACTTCCCCGGCAAGCTCAAGGCGCTGCGCGCCCGCGGCGGCACCCTCACGGTCATCGACCCGCGCACCACCCGTACCGCCAAACTCGCCGACCGCCACGTGACCGTCCGCCCCGGCACCGACGCCCTGCTGCTCGCCGCGATGACGTACGTCCTCTTCGAGGAGAAACTCGTCGACCTGCGCGACCTCGCCCCACACGTCCAGGACGTCGAAGAACTCGCCACCGCCATACGGGACTTCACCCCCGAGGCCGCGAGCGAGGCCTGCGACGTGGACGCCGACACCATCCGCGCGCTCGCCCGTGAACTCGCCGCCGCCCCCACCGCCGCCGTCTACGGCCGCATCGGCAGCTGCACCGTCCCGCACGGCACCCTCGCCAGCTGGCTCGTCGACGTCCTCAACATCCTCACCGGCAACCTCGACCGCCCCGGCGGCGCCCTCTTCCCGCAGGCCGCCACCGACAAGACCCCCCGCCCCGCCGGACCCGGCCGCGGCTTCGCGCTCGGCCGCTGGCACAGCCGGGTGAGCCGCCACCCCGAGGCCAAGGGTGAACTCCCGCTCGCCGCACTCGCCGAGGAGATCGACACCGCCACACCCGAGGGCAGCCCCGTCCGCGCCCTCATCGCCATCGCCGCCAACCCCGTACTGTCGGCACCCGACGGCAACCGCCTCGACAAGGCCCTCGACTCCCTCGACTTCATGGTCAGCGTCGACCCGTACCTGAACGAGACCGCACGCCACGCCGACGTCGTACTGCCGCCGCCCCCGCCCTCCCAGAGCGCCCACCACGACTTCGCCTTCAACACCCTCGCCGTACGCAACCAGGTCCGCTACAACCGCCCCGCCGTCCCCCTCGAACCGGGCCGCATGGCCGAGACCGAGATCCTCGCCCGGCTGGTGCTCGCCGCCACCGGCATGCACGGCGCCGACCCGTCCGCCGTGGACGCCATGGTCATCGACTCCACCCTCGGCAAGGCCGTCCAGGACCCGCACGGACCCGTCCACGAACGCGACCCGAAGGAACTCGCCACGCGGCTCACCGGCGAGAACGGACCCGAACGCAGGCTCGACATGATGCTGCGCCTCGGCCCCTACGGCGAGGGCTTCGGCGCCCGGCCCGACGGCCTGAGCCTGGAGAAACTGCTCGCCCACCCGCACGGCATCGACCTCGGACCGCTGCGCCCCCGTCTGCCGCGGCCACTGAAGACGCGCAGCGGAAAGATCGAGCTGCTGCCGGCACCGATTGTCGACGATCTTCCCCGGCTGCGCGCCGCCCTGCGCGAGCGTCCGGCGGCGATCGTCCTCGTCGGCCGCCGCCACCTGCGCTCCAACAACAGCTGGATGCACAACGTCCCCGCCCTCACCGGCGGCACCAACCGCTGCACCCTGCACATCCACCCCGAGGACGCGGCACGCCTCGGCCTCGCCGACGGGGCGGCCGTGCGCGTCAAGGGTGCCGGGGGAGAAGTGGTCGCCCCGGCCGAGGTCACGGACACCGTACGACGCGGGGTGGTGAGCCTGCCGCACGGCTGGGGACACGACCGCCCCGGCACCCGGATGAGCCATGCGGCCCTCGATCCGGGCGTCAACGTCAACCAGCTCCTCGACGGCTCGCTCCTCGACCCGCTGTCGGGTACGGCGGTGCTCAACGGGGTGCCGGTGGAGCTCGCAGCGTGCCCGTAGTGGGCCTCCGCTCACCGAGACAAGCCTGTGACCTGGAGTTTTGCGCTTATTGCTCGCGTGTCAACATCTTGTTAACGCAATCTTGCGCGACCTAACGTCATCGCACCGCCGTCCCTGGTGGGAGTTCAAGGGCGAACGTTAGGTAATCCAACTCATGCTGACCATCCTCGGCTTCACCATGATCGCGACCTTCCTGGTCCTGATCATGCTGAAGAAGATGTCGCCGATCGCGGCGCTCGTGCTGATCCCGGCACTCTTCTGTGTCTTCGTCGGAAAGGGCGCCAAGCTCGGTGACTACGTCATCGACGGCGTCACCAGCCTCGCCCCCACGGCGGCGATGCTGATGTTCGCGATCGTCTACTTCGGTGTGATGATCGACGTCGGTCTCTTCGACCCGATCGTCCGGGGGATCCTCAAGTTCTGCAAGGCCGACCCGCTGCGGATCGTGGTCGGCACCGCGGTCCTCGCCGCGATCGTCTCCCTCGACGGCGACGGCTCGACCACCTTCATGATCACGGTCTCGGCGATGTACCCGCTGTACAAGCGCCTCAAGATGAGCCTGGTCGTGATGACCGGCGTCGCCGCCATGGCCAACGGCGTCATGAACACGCTCCCCTGGGGCGGCCCCACGGCCCGCGCCGCGACCGCGCTGAAGCTCGACGCCAGCGACATCTTCGTCCCGATGATCCCGGCCCTCGCCGTCGGCCTGCTCGGCGTCCTCGCCCTCTCGTACGTCCTCGGACGCCGCGAGCGCAAGCGGCTCGGCGTGCTGACGCTCGACGAGGTCCTGGAGCCGGAGACCGAGACGGTGCTCGTCGGCGCGGGTGCGGGCGCCTCCGGCGACGGCTCCGCCGCCGTCGCGAAGAAGGCGGCGCGCACGGGTGGTTCGAGCACCGGCACCGGCACCGGCTCCGGCACTGACGCCGATCTGCCCGACGCGGACGACGACTTCCAGGGTCTCGACCCCCACCGCGCCACCCTGCGCCCCAAGCTCTACTGGTTCAACGCGCTCCTCACGGTCACGCTGCTCACCGCCATGATCATGGAGTGGCTGCCGATCCCGGTCCTCTTCCTGCTCGGCGCCGCACTCGCGCTCACCGTCAACTTCCCCCACATGCCCGACCAGAAGGCCCGCCTCGGCGCCCACGCCGAGAACGTCCTCAACGTCTCCGGCATGGTCTTCGCCGCCGCCGTCTTCACCGGCGTCCTCCAGGGCACCGGCATGGTCGACCACATGTCCAAGTGGCTGGTCTCCAACATCCCCGACGGGATGGGCCCGCACATGGCCCTCGTCACCGGTGTCCTCAGCATCCCGCTCACCTACTTCATGTCGAACGACGGCTTCTACTTCGGCGTCCTCCCGGTCCTCGCCGAAGCGGGCCAGGCACACGGGGTCTCGTCCCTGGAGATCGCCCGCGCCTCGCTCGTCGGCCAGCCGCTGCACATGTCCAGCCCGCTGGTGCCCGCCGTATACGTCCTCGTCGGCATGGCGAAGGTCGAATTCGGAGACCACACGAGGTTTGTGGTGAAGTGGGCGGCGCTGACTTCGCTGGTGGTGTTGGGGGCGGGGATTCTGTTCGGCATCATCTGACGGACGGGTGTCGACTGACAGATTCTGTCATCTGTTATCTGTCATCTGAAATCCGTCATCTGTTATCTGTCGGTCGATATCGGCCAGTCGATACCCGTCATCTGCCACCTGTTCTCTGCAATCCGTCATCTGTAATCCGTCATCGGATGGAGGGGTGTCCCCGTGGGGCCCGGTCGGAACCGCGGCTGGCTGCTGCGCCTCGTCATCGCCTTCGGCTTCGCGCAGGGGGCGGTGTCGATGGCCCGGCCCGCCGTCTCCTACCGGGCCCTTGCCCTGGGCGCCGACGAACGCGCCATCGGTGTGATCGCCGGTGTGTACGCCCTGCTGCCCCTCTTCGCCGCCGTACCGCTGGGCCGCCGTACCGACCACGGACGTTGTGCCCCGCTGCTGCCCGTCGGGGTCGTCCTCATCGCGGGCGGTTGCGCGCTCAGCGGTACGGCGGACTCGCTGGGGGCGATGGCTGCCTGGAGCGGGGTGATGGGCCTGGGTCACCTCTGCTTCGTCATCGGTGCCCAGTCGATCGTGGCCCGGCAGTCCGCGCCGCACGAACAGGACCGCAACTTCGGCCATTTCACCATCGGCGCCTCCCTGGGCCAACTGGTCGGGCCGATCGTCGCGGGCCTTCTGATCGGGGGTCCGGACAGGGCGGGCAGCAGCGCGCAGGCCCTGCTCGTAGCGGGTGCGCTCGCCGCGGTGTCGTTCACCTCGCTCTGGCGCATCGAGCACCGTACGCCCGCCGAGTCCCGTACGGCTCAGGGCGACCGTGTGCCCGTGCACCGCATTCTGCGTGCCCGGGGCGTACCCGCCGGAATCCTCATCAGCCTCTCCGTGCTGTCCGCGACGGACATCCTGACCGCGTATCTGCCCGTGGTCGGCGAGCACCGGGGCATCGCGCCGTCCGTGATCGGTCTGCTGCTCAGTCTCCGCGCGGCGGCGACCATCGCCTGCCGACTGGTCATGACGCCGATGCTGCGACTGCTGGGCCGGGCGGCGCTGCTCACCGCGACCTGTCTGGTGGCCGGTGTGCTGTGCGCGGGTATGGCGCTGCCCGTGCCGGTGTGGGCGCTGGCCGCGATGCTGCTGGTCCTCGGCTTCTGTCTGGGCGTCGGCCAGCCGCTGTCCATGACGACGGTCGTGCAGGCCGCCCCGGACGAGGCCCGCTCCACGGCCCTGGCCCTGCGGCTGACCGGCAACCGTCTGGGGCAGGTGGCCGCCCCGGCCGCGGCGGGGCTGGTCGCCGGGGTCGCCGGTGTGGCCGCGCCGTTCGTGATGCTCGGCGCGCTGTTGGTGCTGTCCTCGGGGATCGCGCTGCGCTCGCCGAGGAAGGCGCCCGCAGGCCGTGCCGAGCCCGTACGGCCCGGAGTGCCCCTGCGTCGCAAGAGCGACATCTGACCTTCCCGACCGGCCCGACGAGGGTGCGGCGAAGTGTCGGTCGGGCCGGTAGGCGATCGTCCGTTTCCGCCGCGTCCGAACAGGGACGGGAACCGACACGCCGGATCCCGCCGGGTGTCTTCCCCCGGGTGGTCGCGGTCCGTTAACTTCCGTGACTCATACGTCCCTTGCGGCCCGCTCGGGGCGTCTCGACCGCGGAGCGACAGCGCCCTTTGAGCCCCCGGGGGCACCCTTCATGACACGCGCCATCTCCCTGCACCAGGTCAGCAAGTCGTATACGCGCGGTGTCCGCGTGGTGGAGCGGCTGTCGCTGGACATCCGGCCGGGCGAGTTCCTCGTCCTGCTCGGTCCCTCCGGCTGCGGCAAGTCGACCGTGCTCAGGATGATCGCCGGCCTGGAGAACGCCACTGAGGGCGAGGTACGTCTCGACGGTGAGGACGCGGGCGATCTGCCGCCGTCCGAGCGGGACATGGCGATGGTCTTCCAGAACTTCGCCCTCTACCCGAGCATGACGGGCCGCGACAACATCGGCTTCCCGTTGCGGATAGAGACCCCCGGCGAGGACCCGCGTCCGCGCGTCGACGCCACCGCCCGGATGCTCGGCATCGAGGACCTCCTCGACCGTTTCCCCCACCAACTGTCGGGCGGCGAGCGCCAGCGCGTGGCGATGGGCCGAGCGATCGCCCGGCACCCTTCCGCCTTCCTGATGGACGAGCCGCTCTCCAACCTCGACGCCAAACTCCGCAACCACCTGCGCGCCGAGATCGCCTCGCTCACCAGGGAGTTGGGCGTCACCACGGTGTACGTCACCCACGACCAGGCCGAGGCGCTGTCGCTCGGCGACCGGGTCGCCATCCTGCGCGGCGGCGTCCTCCAGCAACTGGACACACCCCGTACGGTCTACGCGCTGCCCGCGAACGTCTTCGTCGCCGCCTTCATCGGCACCCCGCGCATCAATCTGTTGCGCGGCCTGGTCCGGGCCCCGCTCGACGGGGCCATGACGATCAGCCTCGGCAAGCAGTATCTGCCGCTGCGCGAGCCCTGGTCGGTGGATCAGCGGTTGCTGCGGGTGCAGCAGGGCCGCGAGGTCATCGTCGGGCTGCGTTCCGAGGCCGTCCGTCTGGCCATGCCGTCGGAGGCCCGGCCCGGCGAGGTGGCGATCAGCGGTCTCGTCGAGCATGTGGAGTTCCAGGGGCACGAGGTGCTCGTCCACTTCAACACCGGCTCGCGGCCCGCGTTCGTCCCGGATCTGGAGGCGCCGCGCCCGGTCCGCCCGGTCAGGCGCCGCCGTCGCGAGGGCTCGCTCCTCGACCGTCTCCGGGACCGCCGGGCCGGTCTGCGGGCCGGCCCGGTGGTCGACCTCGACGACCCCGCCGACGTGGGTCCCGCGCGCGACGACGAGATACCGCCGGAGGGCCGGCTCCCCGGCGACCTGGTGGTCCGCACCACCCCCGACTTCGACCTGCGTCACGGCATGCAGGTGCCCCTCCTCGTCGACCTCGCCCATCTGTTCGTCTTCGACCAGCACGGCGAACGCATCTGCCCCGCTCCGGCGCGGCTGCCGGACCTGGACGAGTGAGGTGAGCAGGGTGAGTCGCGGGAAGACGTCTGGCGCCTGAAAACTAACACCGCTAGTTTGTGGGTCGGACGATGCCGCGAGGCGGACGGCACGCCCCCGCCCGGGAGGAACACGATGAAGGCACATGACGGCATGTACATCGACGGTGCCTGGCGCCCCGCCGCCGGGACGGACACGATCGAGGTCGTGAACCCGGTGGACGAACAGGTTCTCGGCCGGGTTCCGGCGGGCACGGCCGAGGACGTCGACACCGCCGTACGGGCCGCCCGTGCCGCCTTCCCTGCCTGGGCCGCGACCCCGCCCGCCGAGCGGGCCGCGCGGCTCGGCGCCCTGCGTGACGTCCTCACCGCACGCAAGGACGAGATCGCAGAGACGGTCACGGCGGAGCTCGGCTCCCCGCTGTCCTTCTCGCAGGCGGTCCACGCGACCGTACCGATCCTGGTCGCGGGCTCGTACGCCGAACTGGCGGCCACCCATGCCTTCGAGGAGAAGGTCGGCAACTCGACCGTCTACCAGGAACCGATCGGTGTGGTCGGCGCGATCACACCCTGGAACTACCCGCTGCACCAGATCGTCGCCAAGGTCGCCCCCGCGCTCGCGGCGGGCTGCACGGTCGTCCTGAAGCCCGCCGAGGACACGCCGCTCACCGCCCAGCTCTTCGCGGAGGCGGTCGCGGAGGCGGGCGTCCCGGCGGGCGTCTTCAACCTCGTCACCGGCCTCGGCCCGGTCGCGGGCCAGGCCCTCGCCGAACACCCGGACGTGGACCTGGTCTCCTTCACGGGCTCCACGGCGGTGGGGCGGCGGATCGGAGCGACGGCCGGTGCGGCCGTCAAGCGGGTCGCCCTCGAACTCGGCGGCAAGTCCGCCAACGTCATCCTGCCGAGCGCCGACCTCGCCAAGGCCGTCAACGTCGGCGTCGCCAACGTGATGTCCAACTCCGGCCAGACGTGCAGCGCCTGGACCCGCATGCTCGTGCACGCCGCCCAGTACGAGGAGGCCGTCGAGCTCGCCGCGACCGCCGCGGCGAAGTACGGAGACCGCATCGGCCCGGTCGTCAACGCCAAGCAGCAGGCGCGGGTGCGCGGTTACATCGACAAGGGCGTCGCCGAGGGCGCCCGGCTCGTCGCGGGCGGCCCCGAATCCCCGCGCGAACAGGGGTATTTCGTCCAGCCGACCGTCTTCGCGGACGTCACCCCGGAGATGACGATCGCGCAGGAGGAGATCTTCGGCCCGGTGCTGTCGGTGATCCCGTACGAGGACGAGGAGGACGCCGTCCGGATCGCCAACGGCACGGTGTACGGGCTCGCGGGCGCGGTGTGGGCGGGTGACGAGGCCGAGGCGGTCGCCTTCGCGCGACGGCTCGACACCGGGCAGGTCGACATCAACGGCGGTCGGTTCAACCCCAGTGCCCCGTTCGGCGGTTACAAGCAGTCGGGGGTCGGACGGGAACTGGGCGCGCACGGCCTGTCCGAGTACCTCCAGACGAAGTCCCTCCAGTTCTAGCCCGTTCCACACCACTCCACTCCGTTCCACTCCATTCCCGTCAGTTCCAGAGTTCTGGGCCGAGGAGCTTTTACGTGGTTCGCGCTGCCGTACTTCCCGCCGTGGGCGCTCCCCTGGAGATCGCCGAGATCGACCTCCCGGCGCCCGGTCCCGGTCAGGTCCGCGTCCGGCTGGCCGCCGCCGGGGTCTGTCACTCCGACCTCTCGCTGTCCGACGGCACCATGCGGGTGCCCGTCCCCGCCGTCCTCGGCCACGAGGGTGCCGGGACCGTCGTCTCCGTCGGGGAGGGCGTGACGGGTGTCGCGCCCGGCGACGGCGTCGTCCTCAACTGGGCGCCCTCCTGCGGAAGGTGCCACGCCTGCTCGCTGGGGGAGGTGTGGCTGTGCGCCAACGCGCTGACCGGCGCGGGCGACGTGTACGCGCGGCGCGCCTCCGACGGGAGCGATCTCCATCCCGGCCTGAACGTCGCCGCCTTCGCCGAGGAGACCGTCGTGGCCGCCGGCTGCGTCCTCCCCGTCCCGGACGGCATCCCCCTCACCGACGCCGCCCTCCTCGGCTGCGCCGTCCTCACCGGGTACGGCGCCGTCCACCACTCGGCGCGGGTGCGTGCCGGTGAGACCGTCGCCGTGTTCGGGGTGGGCGGGGTCGGGCTCGCGGCGCTGCAGGCGGCGCGGATCGCGGGCGCGTCGCAGGTCATCGCGGTGGACATCTCTCCGGAGAAGGAGCCACTGGCACGCGAGGCCGGTGCCACGCACTACGTCGTCGCCTCCGACACCACCGCCCGCGAGATCCGCTCCCTCACCGGCAAGCAGGGTGTCGACGTCGCCGTCGAGTGTGTGGGCCGTGCCGTGACCATTCGCGCGGCCTGGGACTCCACCCGCCGCGGCGGGCGTACGACGGTCGTCGGCATCGGTGGCAAGGACCAGCAGGTCACCTTCAACGCGTTGGAGATCTTCCACTGGGGCCGTACGCTGTCCGGCTGCGTGTACGGCAACTCCGACCCTGCGCGGGATCTGCCGGTGCTGGCGGAGCATGTGCGGGCGGGGCGTCTGGATCTGGGGATGCTGGTGACCGAGCGGATCGGGCTGGACGGGATCGCGGGGGCGTTCGAGAACATGGTGGCGGGGAAGGGCGGACGCGCGCTGGTGGTGTTCTAGGGCCTGTCCGGCGGATCATGCCGCAGACGCGGGGCTTGGCACGCCCATCTGCGGCGTTCATGAGCCACCGCCCGTTTCCTGCGACTTGATCCGCCGGACAGGCCCTAGCCCCCGGTGACTT
This sequence comes from Streptomyces sp. GbtcB7, assembly GCF_019091445.1. Taxonomy (NCBI): domain Bacteria; kingdom Bacillati; phylum Actinomycetota; class Actinomycetes; order Kitasatosporales; family Streptomycetaceae; genus Streptomyces; species Streptomyces sp. GbtcB7. The sequence goes on along the minus strand of NZ_JAGXJM010000003.1, from coordinate 455,916 downwards.
GGTTGTCCGCGGGTGCGTGGGGGCCGGTCGCGCGGTTCGCCGCGTCCCGGAAAGCCTTGGACCGGGGGCGGGAGCGGGACACCGCGACTCCGGCCAGGCACAGTGCGCCGCCCGCGAGCGTGAGCAGCGCCGGCACCTCGTCGAGGAACAGCCAGGACATCGCGACGACGAGCGCGGGCACCGCGTAGGTCGTCGCGCCCATACGGCTCGCGGTGGTCCGGGCCAGCGCGTACGCCCAGGTCGTGAACGCCAGTGCGGTCGGGAAGACGCCCAGGTAGAGCACGTTGAGGGTGGCGGCGGCGGGCGCGTTCGCCACGTCGTGGACGAGTTGCCCCGCGAACGGCAGGCACGCCACCGTCCCGACCAGACATCCGAACGTGGTCACCTGGAGGGCGCTCGCCCGCCCGAGCGCCGGCTTCTGCGCGACGACCCCCGCCGCGTAGCCGACGGCGGCGAGCAGGCACAGGACCACTCCCAGCACCGAGGACCCGCCCTCGCCGGACATCGACAGCCCCACCGCGACCGCCCCCGCGAACGACACCGCCATGCCCGCGAGCAGCCGCGGTGGCATCGCGTCGCCGAGCAGTCGGGAGCCGAGCAGCGCGATGAGAAGCGGGCCGATGTTCACGACGAGCGCCGCCGTGCCGGCGTCCACCTGCTGCTCACCCCAGTTGAGCACCACCATGTAGAAGCCGAACCAGAGCAGGCCGGATATAGCGATCCCGCGCCGGGCCGCGCGCGGCGGCCACCCCTCGCCGCGTACGAGACAGAGGGCGCCCAGCGCGACGGATCCCGCCAACAGCCGCCCGAGTGCCAGCGCGCCCGGCGAGTACGCCGCGCCCGCGCTGCGGATCGACACGAAGGCGGAGGCCCACAGCACGACCGTGACGGTCGCGGCGCCCGCGGCGAGCAGGTCCGCGCGACGGGCGGACGCGGGAGAGGTGGCGTTCATCATGGTCCCGAGGCTAGGTGGGGTACGGGGCAGGGTGCTCGCGGCTTTCGGACGCCGCGGTGGGACATGGCCGGTCAGCGGAGTGCCGCCGCCTCGATGCCCAGGAGTTCCGCGAAGGCCCGCTCGCCGTCCGGCGTGACCTTGACCGCGCGCTCCGAGCCGATACGTACGCACCAGTGGGCGTCCAGGGCGTGGCGGCACAGGGCCGCGCCGGCGGTACCCGCGAGGTGGGGGCGGCGTTCGGTCCAGTCGAGGCAGCCGCGGGTGAGGGGGCGGCGGCCGGTGCGGTTCAGGTCGATGCCTGCCTCGTCGAACCATCGCAGGCCCGCGTCCGTGAGCGCGAACCCGGTGTCCTGGCGGAGCAGGCCGCGGTGGGTGAGGGCGTCGGTGAGGGTGATACCGAGGCGGCCCGCGAGGTGGTCGTAGCACGTGCGGGCGCGGGCCATCGCGGAGCCCGTGCCGGCTTCCCGCAGGGTGCGGGGGCGTCGGGCGGTGTCGGGTGCGACCTGGGCGGCGAGGTCCTCGACGAGTTGGGCGACGTGGGGGTCCGCGAGCCGTACGTAGCGGTGTCGGCCCTGTCGTTCCTCGGCGAGCAGGCCGCCTGCGACGAGCTTGCCCAGGTGTTCGCTGGCCGTCGAGGGGGCGACGTGGGCGTGCCTGGCCAGTTCACCCGCGGTCCAAGCGCGGCCGTCGAGCAGGGTGAGCAGGAAGGTGGCGCGGGTCTCGTCCGCGAACATCGCCGCCAGCGCGGCGAGTCCCGGTGCGACCGGATCCGTCGACCTCGTCATGCCACCCATCATCCGCCCCGTACAGTTCGGCCCCCGCCGAACGGTCTCCGGGCCGCGGGGGTTCTTCGGCTGCCGGGCGGTGGGGGCTGGGCGCGCAGTTCCCCGCGCCCCTGGGGCACGGGGCTGCGCCCCGGCGCCCCATGGGCCTCATCATCGAACGCCGGACGGGCTGGAGGCTTTTGGGGGCGCGGGGAACTGCGCGCCAAGCCCCCACTCACCTGCAGCCGAAGAACCCCACCCGGGGGCGGCGGGGCGGGATCAAACCGGCTCGGCGCCGTCAGCCTTCGCCCGTCACCCTTCCGAACTGCTCCGTCAGCCCGTCCAGCAACGCCCCGAGCCCCACCTCGAAGGCCCGCTCGTCCACCTTCTCCTGCTGCTCGGCGAGCAGGTGGGCCTGTCCGAGGTGGGGATAGTCGGCGGGATCGTACGCGCTCTCGTCGTCGACGAAGCCCCCGGCGAAGGACCCGAGGGCGGAGCCCATGATGAAGTAGCGCATCAGGGCGCCGATCGACGTGGCCTGGGCCGGTGGCCAGCCGGCGTCGACCATCGCGCCGAAGACGGCGTCCGCGAGGCGCAGCCCGGCGGGTCGGCGCCCGGGACCGCGGGCGAGGACCGGGACGATGTTCGGGTGGTCGCGCAGGGCCGCCCGGTAGGACACGGCCCAGTCGTGCAGGGCGGTACGCCAGTCCCGCCCGTCCTCGAACATCGCCAGGTCGACCTGCGCGCTCACGGAGTCCGCGACCGCTTCCAGGATCTGGTCCTTGGTGCGGAAGTGGTTGTAGAGGGAGGGCCCGCTCACGCCCAGTTCGGCGGCGAGCCGCCGCGTGGAGACGGCGGCCAGACCCTCCGCGTCCACCAGGGCCCGTGCCGTGTCGACGATCCGGTCGGTGCTCAGGAGGGGCTTGCGCGGTCGGGCCATGGCGCACATAGTAGGGCTGCGGACTTAAACTAGCAGTGCTAATTTAGCTTTTCGAATGTACGGCTTTCAAATGGGGTGACCGTCATGAACCTGGAGCTCAGCGAGGAGCAGACCGCCGTCCGGCAACTCGCCAAGGACTTCGTGGACCGCGAGATCGCCCCTCATGTCGTCGAGTGGGACCGGGCGGAGGAGGTCGACCGCTCGCTCGTGAAGAAGCTCGGCGAGGTCGGCTTCCTCGGGCTCACCGTCGACGAGGAGTACGGCGGCAGCGGCGGCGACCACCTCGCGTACTGCCTCGTGACGGAGGAGCTGGGCCGCGGTGACTCCTCCGTACGCGGCATCGTCTCCGTCTCGCTCGGTCTGGTGGCCAAGACGATCGCGTACTGGGGGAGCGAGGAGCAGAAGCGGCAGTGGCTGCCGGGGCTGACCTCCGGCGCCTACGTGGGCTGCTTCGGCCTCACCGAGCCCGGCACCGGCTCGGACGCGGGCAACCTGACGACGAAGGCCGTACGCGACGGCGACGACTACGTCATCAACGGCACCAAGATGTTCATCACCAACGGGACCTGGGCCGACGTCGTCCTGCTCTTCGCCCGCTCCACCGACGCACCCGGCCACAAGGGCGTCTCCGCCTTCCTCGTGCCGACCGACACCCCAGGCCTGACCCGCCGCACCATCCACGGCAAGCTCGGCCTGCGCGGGCAGGCCACCGCCGAACTCGCCCTGGAGGACGTACGCGTACCCGCGAGCGCCATGCTGGCGCCCGAGGGCAAGGGGTTCTCCGTGGCCATGTCCGCCCTGGCCAAGGGGCGGATGTCGGTCGCCGCCGGGTGTGTCGGCATCGCCCAGGCGGCCCTGGACGCCGCCGTGCGGTACGCGACCGAGCGGGAGCAGTTCGGGAAGACCATCGCGCACCACCAGCTCGTCCAGGAACTGATCAGCGACATCGCCGTCGACGTGGACGCGGCACGGCTGCTGACCTGGCGGGTCGCCGATCTCGTCGACCGCGGACTGCCCTTCGCCACGGAGTCGTCGAAGGCCAAGCTCTTCGCCTCCGAGGCCGCCGTGCGCGCCGCGAACAACGCACTCCAGGTCTTCGGCGGCTACGGCTACATCGACGAGTACCCGGTCGGCAAGCTGCTGCGCGACGCCCGCGTGATGACCCTCTACGAAGGCACCAGCCAGATACAGAAGCTGGTCATCGGGCGGGCGCTGACGGGGGTTTCCGCCTTCTGAGTACGCCCGCACGCGGCACTGAGTACGTCGGCGGATGCGGCGGCGGTCGCGTCCGCCGACCCTTGTCCCCATGAGTGAGACACCCGTCAAGCATCAGAACACGGCGGCCTTCTACGGCCAGGCCGTGGCCTCCTTCTCCGTCGCCATGGTGGCGACCGCCGTCGGCATCTACAAGCTGCACGCCGACGCCTGGGTGCGAGCCTTTCTGGCCATCGCCGTTCTCTATCTCGTGACGTCGTCCTTCACGCTGGCCAAGGTGATCCGGGACCGTCAGGACGCAGGCGCTGAGCGGGCACGCTAAGCGCCCGCTCAGCTTCGGCGGTATGGTGTACCTCCTGTCAGCGAGAGGGGCGAACCAGCGATGAGTACGGCGGAGGAGACGGCCGGCGGCGAGATGCAGCCGTGGGCCGAGGTCACCCCGGACGCGGCCCGGCGGCTGCTCGTCGCCGCCGTGGAGGCCTTCGCCGAGCGCGGATACCACGCGACGACGACCCGGGACATCGCGGGCCGCGCGGGCATGAGCCCCGCCGCGCTCTACATCCACTACAAGACCAAGGAAGAGCTGCTCCACCGCATCAGCCGGATCGGGCACGACAAGGCGCTCGACATCGTGCGCGGCGCGGCGCAGGGCGGCGGCAGCGCCGCCGAGCGGCTCACCGACGCCGTGCGGTCCTTCGTACGGTGGCACGCCGGGCAGCACACCACCGCGCGGGTCGTGCAGTACGAGCTGGAAGCCCTCGGGCCCGAGGCGCGGGCGGAGATCGTCGCGCTGCGGCGGCAGACCGACGCGGCCGTGCGCGGCATCATCGCGGACGGCGTGGCGGCGGGCGACTTCGACGTGCCGGACGTGCCGGGCACCACGCTCGCCGTGCTCTCCCTCTGCATCGACGTGGCTCGCTGGTTCAACGTCGACGGGCCCCGTACGCCCGACGAGGTCGGCGCGCTCTACGCCGACCTCGTGCTGCGCATGGTCGGGGCCAAGCAGTAGCGGCCCCGGGGCGGTTGGGGGCGCTCAGAGGTAGTAGCGCGACACCGACTCGGCCACGCACACCGGCTTGTCGCCGCCCTCGCGCTCCACGGTGAAGGCCACGGACACCTGGACACCGCCGGTCACGTCCTCGACGCCGGTGATCTGCGCGGTGGCACGCAGCCGTGAGCCGACCGGTACGGGGGCGGGGAAACGCACCTTGTTCGTCCCGTAGTTGACGCCCATCCTCACGCCTTCGACCTTGATCAGCTGCGGGCCGAACAGCGGGAGCAGCGACAGGGTGAGGTAGCCGTGCGCGATCGTCGTGCCGAAGGGGCCGGTCGCGGCCTTCTCGGGGTCGACGTGGATCCACTGGTGGTCGCCGGTCGCCTCCGCGAAGAGGTCGATCCGCTTCTGCTCGATCTCGACCCAGTCGCTGTACCCCAGCTGCTCGCCCACCGCGGCCCGCAGTTCGTCGACCGTCGCGAACGTCCTCGGCTCTGCCATCTTCCCGACCTCCCACATGTCCATGTCTAAGCAACTGCTTAGCATGGTCGGGTACGGGGCGCGTGTCAACGGACCGGACGTGTGACGAAGTAGGTAGAGCGGGTGACGAAGTAGGTAGGGTTCGAGGGGTGCCCCAGATCCCTGAGAAGATCCACGAGCTGACCGTCGGCCAGCTGTCGGCCCGCAGTGGCGCCGCCGTCTCCGCCCTGCACTTCTACGAGTCCAAGGGCCTGATCAGCAGCCGTCGCACCACCGGCAACCAGCGCCGCTACCACCGTGACGCGCTGCGCCGTGTCGCCTTCGTCCGGGCCGCCCAGCGCGTCGGCATCCCCCTCGCCACCATCCGCGAGGCGCTCGCCGAACTCCCCGAGGAGCGCACCCCGACGCGCGCGGACTGGGCCCGGCTGTCGGAGGCCTGGCGATCCGAACTCGACGAGCGGATCAAGCAGTTGAGCCGACTCCGGGATCACCTGACCGACTGCATCGGGTGCGGTTGTCTGTCCCTGGAGAACTGCGTGCTGTCCAACCCGGACGACGTCTTCGGCGAGCGCCAGGCGGGCTCCCGGCTCATGGTGGAGCGCGTCACCGCGCGGCCGGAGCCGCAGCGGTCACAGGGGGAGCAGGAGTCGCAGCGCGCGGCCGAGGAGTGCTGCTGAGGGCACCCCTCGGCCCGCGCCGTGGCCGGGTGGAACCGCGACTCCCGTGCCGCGACCGCCCGGACCCGTCACTCGTACTCCGTGCCGCCCTTGCGCGTCAGATACGCCGGGCTGACCGCCTTCGCGATGGCCCGGCCGCCGGTCACCGGGCTGTAGCGCTCGACGGCAGGGCGTATCACGACGCCCTCCCGCAGATGCAGTGCGCGCCCGGACACGGTCTCCCGGCCCGAGGCGACCTCCAGGACGCGGTCGATGTCGTACGGGCCCTCGTACAGCCGTGGCACCAGCGGCAGTTCGCCGTCGAGAAGCGCGGCCGCGTCCAGCCAGCGGACCTCGCCGGCGATCTCCGCGGACACGTCGAACACGGCGTGGCCGAGGGACTCGCGGCGGCCGTCGGCGCCGTACGACAGGTCCTGCACGCCCGCCCCGTACACCTCGCCGAAGATGCCGACCCGGCGGGCGCCGAGCCGTTCGGCGAGCCGGGCCGCGGCCGCCGCGACGCCGTGGGCGTGGACGGCACGCCAGTACAGATTGCGGGAATCCTCCTTGAGGGCGAGGGACTTGGCGCCGAAGCCCTTGGAGGAGACGTACACGCGGTCCTGGTCGGCGAGGTAGGTCAGCAGGCAGGCCGAGCCGTGCAGCTTCTCCGTCAGGACGACGTTCTCGCCCGGCGCGAAGATGTCCGGGTACCGCTGGATGTTCTCGATGTCGACCCAGGGCAGCAGATCGGGCGCGGACTCGACGTCGCCGTTCATGGTGGGCGGGATCGGCGGCACCCACTTGACGATGCCGAGCGCCTCGGCGAAGTCGGTGCCGTCCGCGGCGGCCCGCGCCAGATCGACGTCGGCCAGCGCCTTCGGGCGGCAGACGATGCCCTGCGACAGCTCACCGCGCAGGCGTACGGCCTTGACGCGGTCCGAGCCGGGGCCCGCGAGGCGTCCGGTCAGGCCCAGCTCCTCGATGAGCGTGGTGGGGAGCACGGACTGCTCGGGGATGTAGACGGCACTCTCGCCGGTGCGGTAGGCGCCCTTGGCGACGACGGCTCGGTACAGGCCCACCTGGGCCAGTTCGAGCGCGTCGGCGTTCGGATGCTCGTGGACGGTCAGCACTTCGGCGGTGACGCGCAGCGTCGACATCGGGACTCCTCGGGTACCTCAACGGGGTTTCATCGAGCCCAACTGTCCCGAGGAGAAAGAGATGGAGCGAACGGATTTGCGCCTGCTAGCGTCGGATTCACAGGTCTGTACGCCCCGTCCGCACCCCGGCGAGGTCAGCGCCCCGCCAGGGGCGCGGGGAACTGCGCGCCCAGCCACGGACGATCCCGCAGCCGACGACTCACCCGCAGTCCCCGTAACCCGGCCGACCCCGACCCTCACCACGACCCCGCCCCCCGTTCAACCCGGCGGAGCGCTCACACTGAGACGAGCAACCGCCCGCGCCTGGCCTCCGCCAGCGCCTCGGGCGTGAGCACGGGCCGCGGTACGACGATTCCGCATTCCGTGCAGACGGGACCCGACGACGGTTCGTGGGCCAGGTCGTACTTCCAGGTGAGGCGCTCACCGGTGCAGACCGGGCAGACCGTGCCCGGCTCGCGCTCCAGCGCGGCGATCAGCCGGCGCAGCACCTCGGCCAGTGATTCGTGGGGGTGGATCCGCGGATCGTCGCACCACGCGACGCCGAATCCGCCCCAGGTCAGCCGATGCCAGTCGTCCACGCTGCCCGGCCGGCGCAGCCCGTCGTGCTTCTCCTTCTTGCGGCGCTCGGCGAACTCGACCTCGTAGGCGAGCCAGACGGAGCGGGCCTCCTCTAACTCGTCCAGTGCGGCCACGAGCCGCGCTGGATCGGGGGACCGGTCCTCGGGGCCGAACCCGGCCCGGGAGCAGAGATGGTCCCAGGTCGCCCGATGCCCGTAAGGGGCGAACCTCTCCAGGCACTTGCGCAGTGAATAGCGTCGCAGTGCCAGATCATTCCTCGGATCTCGCACCTGTCTCGCCAGACTCCGAAAACCCGCCATCGCCCTGCACCTCCGTCACACCTGCACCTGTACTTCGGTCACTTCGGCGTTGCCGTCCCAGGGACGTCGCCGAGTAGACGTATCGACACGCGATTCGGCTCCATCCAATTTCCGATGAGCGCCATAAGTCACCGGCCGAACTCCCTCCGGCCTACCTCCCCTCGCTGTCAGCCAGCTGTCGAAAAGCCCGTGGGCCGGGATGAGCGGGGTGTCGCCGGATCCGCATGGCCCGTCGATCTCTAAACGGCTCGTGACGTCCGAACAGCTCAGTGATCGTTGAAAAGTTGACGCATGTTCATCTTCCAACTCGGGGATACCGGCGGTAACGTCCGGCCCACCCCCGTCGGTAGGAGCAGCCATGCCACGGCGCACCCCACGCACCGCACTCGACAGACAGAGAACTCCCCGCAGATTCCCCAAGTTCCTGGGGGCGGCTTCCATCTGTGCTCTCATAGCCGCCCTGCTGTCCCCGCTGACCCAGGCGGCGGCCGCCGACAGCACGACCGCGCTCGCCGCCAACGACTACTGCGGCGGCCAGTGTTCCGACATCCTCCCGCCCGGTCAGAACGGCAACGCCACCCTCGCCCAGATCCTCCTCAACCAGGCCTTCGGCATCCAGCCCGACCACGCCGAGGACCAGCTCGGCCCCTACAACAACCTGGCCTCGGGTGCCGCCACGCTCACCGACGCCAAGATCAACGACTTCTTCAACGACGCGTCCTTCGGGGTCGCCTCCGACCAGGTCGCCTCCACCACCGCGCCCGGCGGACGCAGCGACGTGACGATCGTCCGCGACAAGAAGACCGGTGTGCCGCACATCACCGGCACCACCCGCTACGGCACCGAGTACGGCGCCGGGTACGCCGCCGCCCAGGACCGGCTGTGGCTGATGGATGTCTTCCGGCACGTCGGCCGCGGCCAGCTGACCTCCTTCGCCGGCGGGGCCTCCTCCAACCAGGGCCTGGAGCAGGAGTTCTGGCGCAACGCGCCCTACACCGAGGCCGATCTGCAGACCCAGATCGACAACGCCATCGCGAACAACGGCGCCCGCGGTCAGCAGGCCCTCGCCGACGCCAACGCCTACATCGACGGCATCAACGCGTACATCGACGCGTCCGACAGCGGCCGTTACTTCCCCGGTGAGTACGTCCTGACCGGCCACAAGGACTCCATCACCAACGCCGGCACCATCGACCACTTCAAGATCACCGACCTGGTCGCGCTGGCCTCCGTCATCGGCTCGCTCTTCGGCTCCGGAGGTGGCGGCGAGGTCAACAACGCCATATCGCTGCTGGCCGCCCAGTCCAAGTACGGCGTGACCGAGGGCACCAAGGTCTGGGAGTCCTTCCGCGAGCGCAACGACCCCGAGGCGGTGCTCACCGTCCACAACGGCGAGAGCTTCCCGTACGCCTCGAAGCCCGACACCGCGCAGGGCGAGGCCCTGCCCGACGCCGGCTCGGTGACCCAGGAGCCACTGGTCTACGACCGCACCGGCAGCGCGGCCACCGCCACGGCCACCAGCGCCTCGGCGACGGCGGCCGCCACCACCCTCACCTCCGCGAAGCGCGGGATGTCCAACGCCCTCGTGGTGAGCGGCAAGTACACCGCCAGCGGCCACCCCATCGCCGTCTTCGGGCCGCAGACCGGCTACTTCGCGCCACAGCTCCTCATGCTCCAGGAGATCCAGGGGCCGGGCCTCAGCGCGCGCGGCGCCTCCTTCGCGGGCCTGAGCATGTACGTCGAACTCGGCCGCGGCCAGGACTACTCCTGGAGCGCGACGACCTCCGGCCAGGACATCATCGACACCTACGCCGTCGAGCTGTGCCAGGACGACTACCACTACCTGTACCACGGCACCTGCACCGCCATGGACAAGGTCGAGCGGACCAACTCCTGGAAGCCCACCACGGCCGACGGCACCGCGGCGGGCTCGTACCGCATGCAGGTCTACCGGACCAAGTACGGTCCCGTGGAGTACCGCGCGACGGTCGGCGGCAAGAAGGTCGCGTACACGACCCTGCGCTCCTCCTACATGCACGAGGCCGACTCGATCATCGGCTTCCAGATGCTCAACGACCCGGACTACGTGAAGAGCCCGCAGACGTTCCAGAGCGCGGTGCAGCACATCAACTACACCTTCAACTGGTTCTACGCCGACTCCTCGCACACCGCGTACTACAACAGCGGTGACAACCCGGTGCGGGCGGCCGCCGTCGACGCCGAGTTCCCGGTCTGGGCGCAGGCCGCGTACGAGTGGCGGAACTGGGACCCGACGACGAACACCGCCTCGTACACCCCGCCGTCCGCGCACCCCAACTCCATCGACCAGGACTACTACATCTCCTGGAACAACAAGCAGGCCAAGGACTACACCACGGCCCCCTGGGGAGACGGTTCCGTGCACCGCGGGAACCTCCTGGAGGACCGGGTGAAGAAGCTGGTCGCCGCGGGCGGGGTGACCAGGTCCTCGCTCACCAAGGCGATGGCCGACGCCGCGCTGGCCGATCTGCGGGCCGAGGACGTGCTGCCGAAGCTGCTGAAGGTCATCAACAGTTCGACGGTCACGGACACCACGGCCGCGGCGGCGGTGACCAAGCTGTCCGACTGGGTGACGGCCGGCGCCAAGCGCAAGGAGACCTCGGCCGGTTCGAAGACCTACTCCAACGCCGACGCGATCCGCATCCTGGACGCCTGGTGGCCGCTGCTGGTGAAGGCCGAGTTCGAACCCGGTCTCGGCACCGACCTGTACACGGCCTTCTCCAACAACCTGCCCATCGACGAGTCCCCGTCGGCCGCGCACGGTCCGACCGGGGCGCACGCCGGAAGCTCCTTCCAGTACGGCTGGTGGAGCTATGTCGACAAGGACATCCGGGCGGTCCTCGGTGAGTCGGTGCAGGGCGGACTGTCGCAGAAGTACTGCGGCGGCGGCACCCTCAGCGCCTGCCGGGACGCCCTGATCAGCACACTCAAGACGGCGGCCGGCCTGACCGCCGCCCAGGTCTACCCGGGCGACGACCAGTGCTCGGCGGGCGACCAGTGGTGTGCCGACTCGATCGTCCAGCGGACGCTCGGCGGTATCAAGCACGGCAAGATCACCTGGCAGAACCGGCCGACCTACCAGCAGGTGGTGGAGTACACGTCGCACCGGTGACCCCGGAGCGCGTCGCGGACTCCCGGCGGCGGGTCATCGAACACGGCCCGCCGCCAGCACCACCTGGGCCAACTCCCGGTGGCAGATGTCGCTGTGGGCCCCGCTCGGGGGCCCGCCGCGGTTCACCACCGCGCACGCGTCGACGTTCACGCACCCCGACACCGGAAGCTGAGCGCGCAGCGCGTCGGCGAGCGTGAACGTCCTTGTGCCCTCCACCGCCTGCACCCCGTCGTGTCCCATCGCGCCCCAGCGGGCACCCAGGAGGTGTCCGGGGTCGAGGTCGACGCCCAGCACCGAACGGTCGTCGTCCGCCATCCGGGAGGCCAGCGGATAGATCGTGGCGAGCGCCGTGTCGAAGTGGGAGTAGCAGCACACCACAGGGCCGTCGACGCGGCTCTGCAGACCGCGCAGCGCGCCGCTCGCCCGCGGGTCGCCGGGCAGCGACGCCGCGAACGCGTAGTGCGAGAACGCCCCTTGGAGCAGCGTCACGGACTTCACCGTGCGCACGCCCTCGGGCAGTCCGCGCAGCGCGAAGGAGACCAGCCGTCCGCCGAAGCTGTGTCCGACCAGATGTACCCGCACCCCGGGCGCGGCGGTCGCGAGCTGTCCGAGCGCGCGCCCGAGCCCACGCTCACCCACCGTGCCCGCGCGCCGCTTCATGGCGTAGTAGGTGGCCTGGCGCAGCAGTTCACGCGCCCCGTCCCAGGGCCGCGGCAGGGCGAAGCTCTCGCCGGGGGCCGTCATCCCGGCCAGTGCCTCGGCGAACTCGCCGCACACCGTGGCCGTGTCCCCGAAGAACATCGCGGGGTCGCCCTGCGGCGCGCCCTCCGCGAGCGTGTCCGCGGCGAAGGCGGCCTGCGGTCCCTGCGGTGGTACCTCCACGAGCAGCCGCACCAGGCGCCCGAACTCCTCCAACGAGGCTCCCTCGTCCGGCTGTTGGTCCAGCAGGCGCGCGATCTGCTCGACGACCGTCGCCCGGCCCGGGAACACCTCCAGGAGCGCCTGCCGGGTGTCCTTGTCGAGCGCGGTACGGGCGGCGGCGGGCACGTCGGCGGCCACCGACCGGGGAAAGTCGGGGATCGGTTCGTCCGAGAACCGCATCGAGGGCCACACCACACCGACGTAGCCCAGACGCGCGTGCGGCGCGAGGTCCGGCACGGGCGCGAAGAACTGGCTGTAGAGGCGGGTCGCGCCGGAGCGGTCGTTGTTCCAGCCGTGCGCGAAGACGATCAGATCACGCACTCCGCGCCGGGGCACCTCCGCGAGCAGCCGGTCCCTTTCCCGGCCGTCCACGTCCCCGTCCGCGTCGAAGGTCAGCTCCCAGTAGGGAGAAACACTGACTGCCGGATCCGCCATGGCAAGCCCCCTCGTCCCCCGAAGGCGGTGCGATGTGGGCGCATCGTCCTACCGGGGGCGAAGATTGGCCATACGTCACGACTCAACCGCGGAAAAGAAGTTCTTTCCGCTCATCCGTAGAGAAGATATTCCTTCCGGATCCTTTGGAAGGCCTTCAGCTCGTCCTGCCAGGCGGCCACGACCTCGTCGGTCGTCGCCCCCGCGTCGATCATCGTGCGCACCTCGGCGGAGCCGGTCAGCTTGTCGATCCAGTTGTCCGAGCGCCAGGCGAAGCCGCTCCAGACCTTCTTGGCGGTCACCAGGAGGGCGATTCCGGTGCGGACGGGGTCGTACGCGGCCCGGTCGTCCACATGGATCTGCATGCCGCCGATCGTCTTTCCCTGGAACTTGGAGAAGGTCGGAGCGAAGTACGCCTCCCTGAAGCGCACGCCCGGGACCTTGAGCCGGTTCGCCTCCAGAGCCCATCGGCCGTCGATGCCCTCCGCGCCCAGCAGCTCGAACGGACGGGTCGTGCCGCGCCCCTCCGACAGGTTCGTCCCCTCGAAGAGACACGTTCCGGAGTACACCAGGGCGGTGTCGGCCGTCGGCATGTTCGGGCTCGGCGGCACCCAGGGCAGGCCGGAGGCGTCGTAGAAGTCCGACCGCTTCCAGCCCGACATCAGTACGGTGGTCAGCTCCACCGGCGCCGCCAGGAACTCCCCGTTGAACAGCCGCGCGAGCTCGGCCACCGTCATCCCGTGCGCCTGCGCGATGGGCTGCCGCCCGACGAACGTCGCGAACTCCTTGTGCAGCACCGGGCCCTGGGCGGCTCGTCCGGTCACCGGGTTCGGCCGGTCCAGCACCACGAAGCGCTTGCCCGCGAGCCGGGCCGCCTCCATGCAGTCGTACAGCGTCCAGATGTACGTGTAGAAACGCGCGCCCACGTCCTGGATGTCGAAGACGACGGTGTCCACGCCGGAGGCGGTGAAGACGTCGGCGAGAGGCTTGCCGCTCTTGAGGTACGTGTCGTAGACCGGGAGTCCGGTCGCCGGGTCGTCGTAGCGGCCCTCGGAGCCGCCGGCCTGCGCGGTGCCGCGGAAACCGTGTTCCGGGCCGAAGACGGCGGTCAGCTCGACGTGGGGGTCGGCGTGCATGACGTCGACGATGTGGCGAACGTCTCTGGTGACACCGGTGGGGTTCGTGACGACGCCGACACGCCGGCCGTGGAGGGCGGCGTAGCCGCTTGCCTGGAGCTGCTCGAAGCCGGTGCGGAGGGGGTCGGCATGGGATGTCGTCGTGGTGGGGGTGGTGCGGGTGGTGTGGGTCGCCGCGAAGGCGGCTGTGGCGGTGGCCGTGGCGGTGGCTGTGAGGAGGGCTCGGCGGGACGGGCGCATGGGGGGACCTCCGTGATCGCGGAAGGCTGGCACCGGCACGTTAGGGCTCCCGCCGGTCGTTTGGAAGCTGCGGGTGGTTCGTGGCTTGTCGCGCCCACGCGGCGGAGCCGCATATGTCAGAGCCCCGCGCCTCTGAAGGGGCGCTCCTGCGGGCCGGGGCTTTCAAAGGGCCCTTCCCCTGCTACATACCGACTGGTTAGTCTGGGGTCGCAGCTGAGCCGTGTTGCGTTGCGTCGTGTCGAAGGAGACCGATGGTGGAAGCCGTGCAGGATGCGGGAGTGGTCGTCACCGGGGCCGGAGGCGGCATCGGGGCCGCACTGGCCCGTCGTTTCGCCGCCGAGGGGGCCCGGGTCGTCGTCAACGACCTGGACGCCGCCAAGGCGAAGGCCGTGGCGGAGGAGATCGGGGCGATCGCGGTTCCCGGCGACGCGTCCACCATCGTGGCCGAGGCCCGGGACGCCCTCGGGGGCACCATCGACGTCTACTGCGCCAACGCGGGCCTCCCCTCGGCCGGCAGTGAGTCGGCCGACGAGAAGGTCTGGGCGCTCGCCTGGGACGTCAACGTGATGGCGCACGTCCGGGCGGCCCAGGAGCTGCTCCCGGCCTGGCTGGAGCGCGGCAGCGGCCGGTTCGTCTCCACCGTCTCCGCCGCCGGACTGCTCACCATGATCGGCGCCGCGCCCTACAGCGTCACCAAGCACGGCGCGTACGCCTTCGCCGAGTGGCTGTCGCTGACGTACCGCCACCGCGGCGTGAAGGTGCACGCGATCTGTCCGCAGGGCGTGCGCACCGACATGCTCGACGCCACCGGCAGCGCGGGCGACCTGGTCCTGCAGCCCACCGCCATCGAGCCGGAGGCCGTCGCCGACGCGCTGTTCGCGGGGATCGAGGAGGACCGCTTCCTGATCCTGCCGCACCCCGAGGTCGCCGGGTACTACCAGGTGCGGGCCGCCGAACCGGACCGCTGGCTGACGAACATGAACCACATCCAGCAGAAGTGGGAGGCGACCCGGTGACCACCTACGCCGACCGGCCCTGGGTGGCCCTCCTCAATGACGCCCAGAGCGGCCCGGTGAGCCCGGCCGACTCCCTGGTGCACGCCCTGCGCGGCGCCGTGGCGGACGCTCCGGACCGCGCCGCGCTCGCCTACTTCGACGGGCGGCTGAGCTACCGCGAGGTGGACGAGCTGAGCGACTCCGTCGCCGGGCACCTCGCCGCCCGCGGTCTGGAGCGCGGCGACCGCGTCGCGATCCTGCTCCAGAACTCCCCGCACTTCGTGCTCGCGCTGCTCGGCGCCTGGAAGGCGGGCGCGACCGTCGTGCCGGTCAACCCGATGTACAAGTCGGGCGAGGTCCGCCACGTCCTGCACGACGCGGACGTACGCGCCCTGGTCTGCTCCGACCGCGCGTGGGAGTCGTATCTGCGCGAGACGGCCGCCGACTCGGCCGTGAGCGTCGTCCTCACCGGGTGTGAGCTGGATTTCCAGACTCGGGGCGACGCACGGGTGCTGACCTTCGAGCGGCTGCCGCAGGCCGCGGACGCCGACGATCTGGTGGCGGTCGCCCGGGCGGGTCACAAGGCCCCCGCGGGGCGTGACGCGGAGCCCTCCGACATCGCGCTGATCAGCTACACCTCGGGGACGAGCGGCACCCCCAAGGGGGCCACCAACACGCACGGCAACATCATGTACAACGCCGAGCGGCAGCGGACGGGCCTCGGGCTGCCGGAGGCGCCCGTCTACTTCGCGATGGCGCCCCTGTTCCACATCACCGGGATGGTCTGCCAGCTCGCCGCCTGCCTCGACAGCGTGGGCACGCTCGTCCTCGCCTACCGCTTCGAGGCGGGGGTCGTCCTCGACGCGTTCGCCGAGCACAGGCCGCTGTACACGGTCGGCCCGTCGACCGCCTTCATGGCACTCGCGGCGCATCCGGCGGTCACGCCGGACCACTTCGCCTCCTTCGTGAACATCTCCTCGGGCGGCGCGCCACTGCCGCCGGCCCTGGTGGAGAAGTTCCGGGCCGGCTTCGGGCCCTACATCCGCAACGGTTACGGACTCACCGAGTGCACCGCGCCCTGCGCCTCCGTACCGCCGGGCCGGGAGGCTCCCGTCGACCCGGTCTCGGGCACGCTGGCCGTCGGTGTGCCGGGCCCCGACACGGTCGTACGCATCGTCGACGACCAGGGCCAGGAGGTGCCCTTCGGCGAACAGGGCGAGATCCTCGTACGAGGCCCCCAGGTCGTGCCCGGCTACTGGCGCCGCCCCGAAGCCACCGCCGAGACCTTCCCGGACGGTGAGCTGCGCACCGGCGACATCGGATTCATGGACCCCGAAGGCTGGCTCTATGTAGTCGACCGCAAGAAGGACATGATCAACACGTCGGGCTTCAAGGTGTGGCCCCGCGAGGTCGAGGACGTGCTCTACACGCACCCCTCGGTCCGGGAGGCGGCCGTCGTCGGCATCCCCGACGGCTACCGCGGCGAGACCGTGAAGGCCTACATCAGCCTGCGGCCCGGCGCGGATGAGGACCCCGACGCGCTCGCCGCGTACTGCAAGGAGAGACTGGCCGCCTACAAGTATCCGCGGCATGTGGAGATCCTGCCCGAGCTGCCGAAGACGGCGAGTGGCAAGATCCTCCGTCGGGAACTGCGTTCCCGTCCCCAGGAGTCTCAGTAGACGAGCAGTAGACGACGCGTTTCACCGGACAACGCTTGAAAGGCAGGTGGCGGCAGTGCCCAGGACGACGGACGGAGACGGTACGCCCGTCCCGCAGCGGCTCTTGGCCGCCGCCACCAGGCTCTTCGCCGAGCAGGGCTACGACCGCACATCCGTGCAGGAGATCGTGGAGGCGGCGGGCGTCACCAAGGGCGCGCTGTATCACTACTTCGGCTCCAAGGACGACCTCCTGCACGAGGTGTACGCGCGCGTGCTGCGGCTTCAGCAGGAACGGCTGGACGCGTTCGCCGATGCCGACGCGCCGGTCGAGGAGCGGCTGCGGGGCGCCGCCGCCGACGTCGTCGTCACCACGATCGACAACCTCGACGACGCGGCGATCTTCTTCCGCTCCATGCACCACCTCAGCCCCGAGAAGGACAAGCAGGTGCGCGCCGAGCGCCGCCGCTACCACGAACGCTTCCGCGCGCTCGTGGAGGAGGGCCAGAAGAAGGGCGTCTTCTCCACCGCCACCCCGGCCGACCTGGTCGTCGACTACCACTTCGGCTCGGTGCACCACCTATCGACCTGGTACCGCCCCGACGGCCCCCTCACCCCCCAGGAGGTCGCCGACCACCTGGCCGACCTGCTGCTGCGCGCGCTGCGGCCGTAGTTCCTCGGCTGCGGTGAGCGAGGGCTTGTAGCGCAGTTCCCCGCGCCCTTGGGGCGCGGGGAACTGCGCGATCTTTTTGCGGGGGTCTGGGGGCGCAGCCCCCAGGGGACGGGAACGGGTAGGGGCGGCGGGGGCGAAAAGCCCGTGACCGCCCCACCGGACCGTACGGTCACACGTACTTCTTGATCTCCCGTCGCGCCAGCGACCGCTGGTGCACCTCGTCCGGGCCGTCCGCGAGCTTCAGCGTCCGTGCGCTCGCCCACAGCTCGGCCAGCGGGAAGTCCTGGCTGACACCGCCCGCGCCGTGCAGCTGGACCGCCTTGTCGAGGATGTCCACGACCGTGCGCGGGGTCGCGATCTTGATGGCCTGGATCTCGGTGTGGGCGCCCCTGTTGCCGACGGTGTCCATCATCCAGGCGGTCTTCAGGACCAGCAGACGCAGCTGTTCGACGGCGACGCGCGCGTCCGCGATCCAGTTCTGGACCACGCCCTGCTGGGCGAGCGGCTTGCCGAAGGCCGTACGGGACACGGCCCGGCGGCACATCAGCTCGATCGCCCGCTCGGCCATGCCGATCAGCCGCATGCAGTGGTGGATGCGGCCCGGGCCGAGCCGCGCCTGGGCGATGGCGAAACCGCCGCCCTCCTCGCCGACGAGGTTGCTCACCGGGACGCGGACATGGTCGAAGACGACCTCCGCGTGCCCGCCGTGGGAGTGGTCCTCGTAGCCGTACACCTGCATGGCGCGCCGGACTTCGAGCCCCGGGGTGTCGCGCGGGACCAGGACCATGGACTGCTGGCGGCGGAGGTCCGGCCCGTCCGGGTCCGTCTTGCCCATCACGATGAAGATCTTGCAGTCGGGGTTCATCGCCCCGGAGATGTACCACTTGCGGCCGGTGATCACGTACTCGTCACCGTCGCGTTCGATGAGCGTGGTGATGTTGGTGGCGTCGGAGGAGGCCACCTCCGGCTCGGTCATCGCGAACGCCGAGCGGATCTCACCGGCGAGCAGCGGCTCCAGCCACTGCTTCTTCTGCTGCTCGTCGCCGAACTGCGCGAGCACCTCCATGTTGCCGGTGTCCGGCGCGGCGCAGTTCAGCGCGGTGGGCGCCAAGTGCGGGCTGCGGCCGGTGATCTCGGCGAGCGGCGCGTACTGGAGGTTGGTCAGCCCGGCGCCGTACTCCGCGTCGGGCAGGAAGAGGTTCCACAGGCCCTGCCTGCGGGCCTCCGCCTTCAACTCCCCGACCACGGCGGGCGTGTCCCACGGCGAGGCCAGCCGGGCGCGCTGCTCCTCCGCCACCGCCTCCGCCGGGTAGACGTACTCGTCCATGAAGGCGAGCAGCTTCCCGCGCAGTTCCTCGGTACGCGCGTCGAATGCGAAGTCCATCTCGGATCAGCCTTCCTGAAGAGTGGTCAGACCGTGCTCGATGAAGAACGGGACCAGTTCACCGATGCGGTCGAAGCCGGCGCCGACCGTCTGGCCGAGCGTGTAGCGGTAGTGGATGCCCTCCAGGATCACGGCGAGCTTGAACCAGGCGAACGCCGTGTACCAGGCGACGTCGGACACATCGCGCCCCGAGCGCGCGGCGTACCGTTCGACGATCTCGGCCGGGTCCGGGTGCCCGGCGGCCGAGGCGGTCGTGCTGATGGGGGAGTCGGGCAGGTCCAGCGGCGCGCTGTACATCACCAGCAGGCCCAGGTCGGTGAGCGGATCGCCGAGCGTGGACATCTCCCAGTCCAGGATCACCTTGATCCGGTCGTCCTCGCCGATCAGCACGTTGTCGAGCCGGTAGTCGCCGTGCACGACGGAGGGCGCGGGGGAGTGCGGCAGCTCACGGCCGAGGGCGGCGTGCAGTTCGTCGATCCCGGCGAGCTCACGGTTCCTGGAGGCGTCCAGCTGCTTGCCCCAGCGGCGCAGTTGCCGGTCGAGGAAGCCCTCGGGGCGCCCGAAGTCGGCGAGGCCCACGGCGGCGGGGTCGACGGCGTGCAGTTCGACGAGCGTGTCGACGAGCCCGAGCACCGCGTCCCGGGTGCGCTCCGGGCCGAGCGGGGCGAGCTGCTCGGCGGTGCGGTACGGGGTGCCGACCACGAACTCCATGACGTAGAAGGGCGCGCCCAGCACCTCCTCGTCCTCGCACAGCAGCACCGGACGCGGTACGGGGACGGCGGTCGGGTGCAGCGCGCTGATGACGCGGTGCTCGCGCTTCATGTCGTGCGCGGTGGCCAGTACGTGCCCGAGCGGGGGCCGTCGGACGACCCAGCTCGAGGTGCCGTCCGTGACCGCGTACGTGAGGTTCGACCGTCCGCCCTCGATCAGCCGGCCGGTCAGCGGGCCGTGCACCAGACCGGGCCGCTCGCCGTCGAGCAGGCCGCGCAGTCGGTCGAGGTCGAGACCTGGCGGGTGGTCGGGACTCATCATTTCTCCTGCACGCCGGGAAACGGGACGTGACCATGATGCCGACCAGTCGGTATGTCGTCCAGCGCCCGGGCGAAACGTGATCGGCGTCTCCCTCCGGGAGCCGGGGGAGACGCCGGGGCGCGCTTGCGTCCACCGGGGCGTGCTCGCGCCTAGTGGTCGTCCCAGTGGCCGTCGTGCTCGGCGTGGCGGTGGCCGTCGTGCAGGTAGTCGACGTGGTCGCCGTGCGCGACCGCGGGGTGCCCGCAGCCCTCGCCGTGCCGGTGGCCGTGTTCGCCGTGCGCCGTGTGGCCGCTCGGCTCGCACTCGTCCCAGTGTCCGGAGTGCTCCCGGTGCAGATGTCCGTCGTGCGCGTAGTCGACGTGGTCCCCGTGTGGCACGGCGGTGTGCCCGCAGTCCGGGCCGTGCGTGTGCTCGTGGGTCGGATGCTCCAGGTGAAGGGTGGTCATGGTGCTCACCTTCGTGAGTGGCGTGAAATGACGGCTCAGGCTAACGCCAGAAAGAACCGCATTCATCGCCATTTGCGTCGTTACGCCCCATTTGATCCGGCTCAGAACACCAGTGCCACCGCGCACACGGCCAGGGCGACCGTGCACAGGGTCGCCGCCGTGGCGTGCCACGGTGCGAGCGCGGGCGGACCGTCGGTGCCGGACGTCGCGAGCACCCGGATGCGCCGGTGCGCGAGCGCCAGGAAGCCCAGCCAGAGCGCGCAGCACAGGGCGCAGGCCGCCACGTCGGTCGCCGACGGGCCGCCGTGCAGCGCCGCCTTCGCCGCGAGGACCGCGGCGACGGTGCTCGACAGGGTCGTACGCCGCCACGCGAGCCGCGTACGCTCCGGCTGCAGCCCTGGGTCCCGCTCGGGACGGTGCTGGGGGCCGGGCACGGTCACCCTTCCCAGCCGACGAGCACGACGAGGACCATCGCGACGGCCACGATCGCGACGGCGATGCTCAGCAGTGCCGGGAAGCGCGACACGGGAAGGTCCTCCCCGCGGCGCATCGCGCGCTCGCAGCGCACCCAGTGATTGACGGCGCGCAGCGAGCAGAGCACGCCCGCCGCCAGCAGGGCCAGCGCGAGGCCGACCCGCCAGCCCCAGCGCAGGTCCGGCAGGAACTGATCCACGGCGAAGCCACCGCCGATCAGCGCCAGCGCGGTGCGCAGCCAGGCGAGGAAGGTCCGCTCGTTCGCCAGCGAGAACCGGTAGTCGGGCGTGACGCCCTCCTGCCGGACCTCCTCGGGCGCGAACCACAGCCGGACGTTCCGTACGAATTCGATCACGCCATCGACCCTACCGGGGCCCGTCGGGGGGCTCAGTCGGTGCCCGTCGCCCGGTGGTCCTTCAGGCGCTCGTACGCCGCCAGGCCGTCCGGCACCCACGTCCAGTCCGTCAGGTGCCGTTCCACCTCCTCCTCGGTGAGGAAGTCGTGCCAGGCGACCTCCTCCGTCTGGGGGTTCACCGGGAGCTCGCAGCGGACCTCGTAGACGGCCGACCACCAGGTCTGGCCGGAGCCGTTGTCGTAGAGGAACTTGAAGAGGGGGACGGGCTGAGGGAGTCCGGAGACCCCGAGTTCCTCCTCGGCCTCGCGCAGGGCCGCGGCGTCGTAGGACTCGCCCGCGCCCACGACCCCGCCGACGAACATGTCGTACAGGGAGGGGAAGACGAGCTTGGTGGGCGTGCGGCGGTGGACGAAGAGACGGCCCCGGGCGTCCCGGGCCTGGATGAACACGCAGCGGTGGCGACGACCGCGCGCATACGCCTCGCCGCGCGGGGACTGCCCGATGACCACGTCGTTCTCGTCCACGATGTCGAGGATCTCGTCAGCGGCGCTCATGGCCCCATCCAAGCAGCCGTCGGCACCGGGCGGGGTGCGCGCCGTCCGTGCGGCCCGACGCGGCGTCGTACGCCCTCAATGCGGCTGGAGGTCCCGTACCGACTCGGTCTTGGTGGAGCCCGACGGCATCGCGGGGTGCATGCCCAGCAGGACGATTCCCGCCACGATCGCCGCGAGCCCCGCCGCTTCCCAGGTGAGTGCCCCCACGTCCGTGTGCAGCTTGTCCCCGAGGAAGCCCACGCCGCACACGATTCCGGCCAGCGGCTGGGCGGCGGTGAGCGCGGGCAGTGACATCCGCAGCTCCGCCGTCTCGAAGGCGCTCTGCACCAGCACGAGGCCCGTCACCCCGAGCGCGAGCACCCCGTACGGCTGCCAGCCGGTCAGCAGCTCACTGAAGCCGCCGGCTCCGAACCGCTCTCCGCTCACCCGGGTGAGCGCGTCCTGCACGCCGTACAGCAGCCCCGCGGCCAGCGCGAGCAGGACGGGCGCCGCGGTCATCCGGGAGCGCTTGGCGTAGGTGGTGAGCAGTAGCGCGAGCCCGATCATGATCCCGATGATCAGCCAGTGCCGCAGCGGATCGGTCACCGAGTCGCCGCCCTTGGGCTTGCCCGCCACGATGAACGCCGTGACCCCGCCAGCGAGCAGGACGAGGCCCGCCCAGCCCTGGCGGCCCAGGGGGTGCTTGGTCTGGTGGCGGGTGAGCGCGAGCGCGAAGAGCAGATTGGTCGCGAGGAGGGGTTCCACTTGGGAGATCTCGCCCTTGCCCAGGGCGACCGCGCCGAGGACCATGCCGCACACCATGAGCCCGATGCCGCCCAGCCAGCGGGGCACCCGGATGAGGTCGAGCAGCAGGCGCCAGGAGAGGAAGTCGCTCAGCGGGGCGTGCGAGGCGGCGTTCTGCTGGAGCACGAAACCGAAGCCCAGACAGCAGGCCGCGCTCACCGAGAGGATCAGAACGAGAACCGACACGCTGGGTACCTCGATACGTTCGGGTCAGCACGGGTCGCGGGCGCGTATTCCCGCCGACTGTAGTGCCATCGACCGTGCCCTGCCCACGGGAGTACCCGGAACCGGGCAGTTGACTCGGTCACTCTTCTTGCCGAAGGATCTGACCGATCAGTAACAACGGCTGGTCGAGCGGCGCCGCTGTCTGTTCGACCGATACCGATGCCTGATGTCTTCCGTACCACTGTCTCATCAACCAACGACGATGCCGCCGGCTCGTGACGAAGCCGACAGAAGCCGACCGGAAACGTCGGCAGGCCGAGAGGACGGGCCCATGGCCTACGACGCAGATGTGATCGTGATCGGAGCGGGCCTCGCGGGGCTCGCCGCGACCGCGGAGCTCGTCGACGCGGGCCGCAAGGTGATTCTCCTCGACCAGGAGCCGGAACAGTCGATCGGTGGCCAGGCCCACTGGTCCTTCGGCGGACTCTTCTTCGTGAACTCGCCCGAGCAGCGCCGGATGCGGATCAAGGACAGTCACGCGCTCGCCCTCCAGGACTGGATGGGCACGGCCGGCTTCGACCGGGCCGAGGACCACTGGCCGCGCCGCTGGGCCGAGGCGTACGTGGACTTCGCGGCCGGTGAGAAGCGGTCCTGGCTGCACCGGCAGGGGGTCCGCTTCTTCCCGGTGGTCGGCTGGGCGGAGCGCGGCGGCTACGACGCCAACGGTCACGGGAACTCCGTGCCGCGCTTCCACATCACGTGGGGGACCGGGCCCGGAGTGGTCGCGCCCTTCGAGCGGCGGGTACGCGCCGGGGTCGCCCGGGGGCTCGTCCAGCTCAAGTTCCGCCACCGGGTGACCGGGCTGTCTCGCAGCGCGGGCACCGTCGACACGGTCACCGGGGAGATCCTGGAGCCGTCCGGCATCGCGCGCGGGCAGGCCAGCAGCCGTACCGTCGCCGGGGCGTTCGAGCTCAAGGCACAGGCGGTGATCGTCACCTCGGGCGGCATCGGCGGCAACCACGACCTGGTCCGCGCGAACTGGCCCGAGCGGCTCGGTACGCCGCCCGAGAAGATGGTCGCGGGCGTCCCCGCGCACGTTGACGGCAAGATGCTCGCGATAGCCGAGGAGACGGGCGCGCACCTCATCAACCGCGACCGCATGTGGCACTACACCGAGGGCATCCAGAACTGGAACCCCATCTGGGAGAACCACGGCATCCGCATCCTGCCGGGCCCGTCCTCCCTCTGGCTGGACGCCCGCGGGAACCGGCTCCCGGTGCCGCTCTTCCCGGGCTTCGACACCCTCGGCACGCTCGAACACATCATGAAGACCGGATACGAGTACACGTGGTTCGTGCTCGACCAGAAGATCATCGGCAAGGAGTTCGCGCTCTCCGGCTCGGAACAGAACCCGGACCTGACCGGCAAGTCGATCAGGGACGTCATCGGCCGGGCGCGCGCCGACGTACCGGGCCCCGTCAAGGCGTTCATGGACAACGGCGCGGACTTCGTCGTCGAGAAGGATCTGGGCGCCCTGGTGCGCGGCATGAACGCTCTGACCAAGGAGCCGCTGATCGACGAGGCCGCGCTGCGCCGCGAGATCGCCGCGCGCGACCGGGAGATCGCGAACCCCTTCACCAAGGACCTCCAGGTGACGTCGATCCGCGGCGCCCGCAACTACCTCGGGGACAAGCTGATCCGTACGGCCACCCCGCACCGCATCCTGGACCCCAAGGCGGGTCCGCTCATCGCCGTCCGCCTCCACATCCTCACCCGCAAGAGCCTGGGCGGCCTCGAGACCGACCTCTCCTCGCGCGTACTGACGGAGGGCGGCGACCCGCTCTCCGGTGTGTACGCGGCAGGCGAGGCGGCCGGCTTCGGCGGTGGCGGAGTCCACGGCTACCGCTCCCTGGAGGGCACCTTCCTCGGGGGCTGCCTCTTCTCCGGCCGCACAGCGGGCCGAGCGGCCGCCCAGGCGGTGAGCTGACCCTCGGAAGAGTCCGGGCCCGACGCCCCGGGCCCGCATCCCGCTCCGGCGGGCCCGGCTCCGCAGGGGACCGTTCCGTGGTCGGGTTTCAGCCGTGACCCGGACTGCGGGGAGCCGGGGTCCGGGCGCGGCTCGACCCCCGCGGGGAGTCGGGCTCGCCCCCGGAGAGAGTCGTCCCACCAGCCTGTTCCCGCCCCGGAGAGCGTGCGAGGGAACATCAACTCTGCGCCATTCAAGGGAAGTTGCATCGTGCAGCGGATCGATCGGGCCTTGACGTAAACCCTCAGCCAAGGGTTTGCTGTGCGTGATCTCCCCTTGACTAGCCGCGTCTGTGAGGAAGCCCCGCGGTGTCGCCACCCCCGCCACCCCCTCCTCCCCTCGGCCGTGGCCGCAAACGCGCGGTCCACGCCTTCGACGCCGCGCTCGACGACACCGAACTCGTCGCCGCGCGCACCTCGTTGGCCCAGGGGCGATGGACCGCGGTGCGCGCGCTGCTCGCCGCCACCGGCGACGACTGGGACCGCCGCGGACACCGCGTCACCGTCCTGGCCCAGGAGCCCGCCGCCCTCGCCTGGGCCCGGGACTGGCAGCTCGCGGAACCCGAGTCCGCCGACGCCGCCGTACTCCTCGCCTGCGCCACCGTCCAGCGCGCCCTGCACGGCAAGGACCGCCCGGAGCGGGCCCGTGAGGCCTGCGACGCCGCCGCCGCGCTCGCGCCCGCCGACCCGACCCCCTGGCTCGGCCTGCTGATACTGGAGCGTGCGCGCGGCAGCGAGGGCGACGTGGTCCGGCTCTTCGACGAGGTGCGCCACCGTTACCCCGAGCACCATCACGCCCACCACCTGATGGTCGCCCGGCTCGCCGAGCGCCGCGCCGAGGCCGGCCAGGACCCTCTCCACGAGGTCTACGACTTCGCGAACTGGGCGGCCGAACAGGCGCCCGCCGACTCTCCGCTCGCGATGCTGCCCGTCGTCGCGCACGCCGAGCGCTATCGCGTGCTGGCCGGCGCCGGCAGCGAGTCCACCGACCCGGCCGCCTCCGGGCACTGGGTCGGACGCCGGGCCCGCCAGGTGATGAAGGCCGCCTTCGACTGGTGGCTGGAGTGGGAGCGCGAGGACCACCCCCGCCGCCACCTCGACCTCAACTTCCTCGCCCACGCCAAGTTCTGCGAGGGCCGGGGCGCCGAGGCCGCCGCCCTGTTCCACCGCATCGGCCCGCACGCCACCCCGGAGCCGTGGTCGTACCCCGACCGCGACCCGTACCAAGCCTTCCGTGCCGCCCGCGACAGCGCCCTCGGCACGGTGTGACCCCACCCACAAGAAGTCGAGAAACCCGAAAGGACGGCCCCGCGATGACGACGGGCAGTTCGAGCACCTCGAGCAGTTCGAACACGGGTAGACCCGCCACGGCCGGTGGCGCCATCAGCACCTTCAAGGGCCAGGACCGCGCCCTGCACGCGGGGCGGCTCGGCACGGGAGGTCTGCTGCTCTCCGTCCTCGCGGCGACCGCCCCCCTCATGGTGGTCGCGGGTGTCATGCCCACCACATTCGCGGTGATGGGCATCGTCGGACAGCCGCTGCTCTTCGTCATCCTCGGCGTGGTGCTGGTGCTCTTCAGCGTCGGGTACGCCGAGATGAGCCGCCACGTCCACAACGCGGGCGCCTTCTACGCCTACGTCGCCCGCGGTCTCGGCGGCACCGCGGGCGCCGGCGCCGCCGCGGTCGCGCTCGTCGCCTACAGCGCCCTGCAGTTCGGCATCTACGGCATCTTCGGCTTCGAGGTCTCCGGGCTGTTCGCCACCTACGCCGACGTCGAGGTCGCCTGGTGGATACCGGCGCTGATCGCCGTCCTCGCCGTCGGCGCGCTCTCCTGGCTGAAGATCGACGTCAACGCGCGGGTCCTGGGCGTCCTCCTGGTCGTCGAGGTGGCGCTCGTCGTCATCTTCGACATCGCCGCCGTCGCCGACCCCGCCAAGGAGGGCCTCTCCCTGCACGCCTTCAACCCGGACACGCTCACCGGGGCGGGCGTCGGCACCGCACTGTGCTTCTGCATCGCGGCCTTCACCGGCTTCGAACAGGCACCGGTGTACGCCGAGGAGACCAGCCGCCCGCACATCCTCGTCCCGCGCGTGATGTTCCTGGCGATCGGCTTCGTCGCCGTCTTCTTCGCGCTCAGCTCCTGGGCGCTGACCGTCGCCGCAGGCCCCTCCGGGATCGTCGGGGCGGCGCAGAAGCAGAGCGCCGGACTGCTGTTCTTCCTCACCGAGTCGCGGCTCGGGGGCACCTTCACCGACGTCCTGCACGTCCTCTTCGTGACCGGCATGTTCGCGGCGCTGCTCAGCTTCCACAACGTCGTCGCGCGGTACGCCTTCGCCATGGGCCGCGAAGGGCTGCTGCCCTCCGCCTTCGGCCGGACCACCGGCACCAGCGGCGCGCCCGGCACCGGCTCGCTGCTGCAGACCGGCGTCTCCGTGATCGTGCTGATCGCGTTCGCCGTGACCGACGACAAGCCCACCGGCGACCCGACCGCGCCCGTGCTGCACCTGTTCACCTGGGCCGGCAACGTCGGCGCGCTCGGCGTCATCCTGCTGATGGCGGCGGCCTCGCTCTCCGTGATCGTCTTCTTCGCCCGCCGCGGCGCCGCCCGCGCCCAGGCCTGGCGCCTGGCCACCTCGGCAATCGCGGCCGTCGCCCTCCTGGTGATCGCGGGCTACACGGTCAAGGACTTCGACATCCTGGTCGGGGCCGGTCCGGACTCCGCGCTCAGCTGGCTGCTGCCCGCCCTGATCGCGGCCGCCCTGGTCGTCGGCCTGGTGCAGGGCCTGGTGCTGCGCTCCCGCAAACCCGAGGCGCACGCCCGTATCGGCCTGGGCAACGAGGCGTTCCAGCTGGACAAGGCGGCGGAGTCCACCCCCTGATCCGGAGCCCCGATACGGGGCTCCTGTTCTGAGAAGCGTGTGAGAAGTGGTTACGGAAGTCTGACGAGCACCCGCTGCCGCTGGCCTCAAGGGGGTCGCGGGTGCTCGTATGGGTGTGTGAACCCTGAACAGTCCCCACGGCGGGGACCGGACCGGCTCCGGGAACGCCCGCCGGAGGACCCGGAAGCCTCCGGCGCGCCCATCGGCCGCCGGCTCCTGCTCGGCACGCTCGGACTCGGCGCCTTCGGCGTGCTGGCCGCGCCCACCCTGCAGCGCGGCCTGGAGTCCCTCTTCGCCGACGACCCCACGGGGCTGACCGGCCTGCTCCCCAACGGCGGCGGTTTCCGCTACTACTCGGTGACCTCCTCCGTCCCGCACAAGGACGCGTCGAACTACCGCCTCACCATCGACGGCCTGGTCGACCACCCCCGCAGCTACACCCTGGCCGACCTGAAGGCCCTGCCGCAGACCCGGATCGTGCACGACGTCCAGTGCGTCACGGGCTGGCGGGTGCCCGGCACCCCCTTCGAAGGCGTACGGCTGTCCCATCTCCTGGACGCCGCCGGGGTCCAGACCAAGGGCCGCGCGATCCGCTTCACCTGCTTCGACGGGGCGTACACCGAGAGCCTCACACTCCAGCAGGCCCGGCGCCCGGACATCCTGGTGGCCCACCGCATGCAGGACAAGCCCCTCGGCCACAACCACG
The DNA here is from genome assembly GCF_019091445.1 of Streptomyces sp. GbtcB7. NCBI lineage: Bacteria > Bacillati > Actinomycetota > Actinomycetes > Kitasatosporales > Streptomycetaceae > Streptomyces > Streptomyces sp. GbtcB7. The sequence goes on along the minus strand of NZ_JAGXJM010000003.1, from coordinate 427,871 downwards.
GCGGCCCGGTCCGCCTCTACGTCGCCCCCATGTACTTCTACAAGTCCGCCAAGTGGCTCTCCGGCATCACCGTCACCGAGGACGTCCGTCCCGGGTACTGGGAGGACCGTGGCTACGACGTGGACGCGTGGGTCGGCCGTTCGAACGGACGCGACGATGCACCCACGAGTTGACGACACCCCGACCCTCGCCGCGCCCGCGCCGCGCGTACGGCGCTTCAGCCACGCCGAGCGCTGGGTGCACCGCGTGACCGCCCTGCTGATGGGGATCTGCGTGGCGACGGGGGCGTGCCTGTACCTGCCGATGTTCGCCGAGCTCGTCGGCCGCCGTGAGCTCGTGGTCAGGATCCACGAGTGGGCGGGCCTGATGCTCCCGGTACCGGTCCTGGCGGGCCTGGTCTCCCGCGCCTTCCGCGCGGACCTGGGCCGCCTCAACCGCTGGGGCCCGCACGACCGTACGTGGCTGCGCGCGGCGCTACGACGGGACCGGCACCCTTCGTCCCGACCCGCGGCCAAGTTCAACGCGGGCCAGAAGACCTACGCCGCCTGGATCGCCGGCGCGACCCTGGTCATGCTCGCCACGGGGCTGCTGATGTGGTTCACCCACCTCACCCCCCTGGTGTGGCGCACCTCGGCGACCTTCGTCCACGACTGGCTGGCGCTCACGATCGGTGTCGTCCTCGCGGGCCACATCGGCATGGCCCTCGGCGACCCGGAGGCCCGCCGCGGCCTGCGCACGGGCTCGGTGAGCCGCGAGTGGGCGGAGCGCGAGCATCCCCTCTGGCGGCCCTAGGTCGAGTCTGCCGGGGGCCTGCGGCCCCCGGCACACCGCTAGCCCTGCTGGACCTCGAAGTCCAGCAGCACCTTGCACGAGCGGCCGCGGTCCGCGGCCAGGGTGAACGCCGACTCCGCCGCGGCGAGCGGGACCACCGCGCTGACCAGGGAGTCGAAGCGCGGCTCGGCCGCGAGCAGGACCAGAGCGTCGTCGAACTCCTCGTCGAAGCGGAACGCGCCCCGCAGCTCGATCTCCCGGCTCACCACCAGGTTCCCCGCGAACGGACTCTGGCCCGGCGGCAGCATGCCGAGCTGGACGACGACCCCGCCGCGCCGCACCAGGCGCAGGCAGGTGTCGAGGCCCGCGGCCACCCCGGACGCCTCGACGGCCACGTCGACCTCCGTCGGCCACCCGGGATCGGCGGGATCGTCGGCCCGTACCACCGCGTCCGCGCCCGCCGCGACGGCGTACGACAACGCCTGCGGCAGCAGGTCCGTCACGGTCACCCGGGCCGCGCCCGCGGCCTTCGCGGCGGCCACCACGAGACAGCCGATGGGACCGGCCCCCGTCACCAGGACATGCCGGTCCTTCACCGCACCGGCCCGTCGGACGGCGTGCAGCGCCACCGACAGCGGCTCGGCGAGCGCCGCCCGCCGCAGCGGGAGCCCCGCGGGCAGCTCCCTCAACTGCCGTGCGGGCACCACCACTTGGGCGGCGAACCCGCCCTGCACATGCGGGGTGCGCGCCGCGCTGCCCAGGTAGCGGGTGTCCCGGCAGACGTTCGCCCGCCCGTCGGCGCACTCCGGGCACACCCCGCACGGGGTCGCCGGGTGCACCGCCACGGCCGTACCCGGCGCGGGACCGGTGGCCCCGTCGCCGTACGACAGCACCGTCCCCACGACCTCGTGGCCCAGCACCATCGGCTCGCGCAGCCGGAAGTCCCCGACGCCGCCGTGCCGCCAGTAGTGGAGGTCCGACCCGCACACCCCGCCGTACCGGACGGCGACGAGTGCCTCGCCGGGCCCGGCGGAGGGGACCGGCAGTTCGTCGACCCGCAGGTCACCCTGCCCGTGAATCACACAGCCGAGCATCGTCAGGCCCCTTTCGCCGCGTTCACCGCTTTCACCGCGCGGTCCGCTTCACAGCACACTCGTCATACCGCCGTCGACGTACAGCACCTGCCCGCTCACGAAGTCCGCCGCCGGCGAGGCGAGGAAGAGCACCCCGCCGACCAGGTCCTCCGTACGACCCCACCGGCCGGGGTGCGCCGCCGCACCCAGGCGCTGAACTCCTCGTCGTCGACGAGGGGCTGGGTCAGCTCCGTCTCGATGTAACCGGGGCCGAGCCCGTTCACCTGCACCCCGTACTGCCCCCAGTCCGCGCACATGCCCTTGGTGAGCATCTTCAGCGCGCCCTTGGTGGCCGCGTACGGGGCGATGCCCGGACGGACGACCTCGCTCTGCAACGAGCAGATGTTGACGATCTTGCCGTGGCCGCGTTCCGTCATCCGTCGCGCCGCCTCGCGGCCGACCAGGAACGCGCTGGTCAGGTTGGTGTTCAGGATCCGGTGCCAGTCGGTGTCCGTGAACTCCAGGAGCGGCGCCCGCAGTTGCATGCCCGCGTTGTTGACGAGGATGTCGAGCGGGCCCACCCGGTCCTCGACGTCCGCTATTCCGGCGGCCACCGAGGGGCCGTCCGTGACGTCGAAGACCGCGGTGTGGACGTCGCCGGGCAGCTCCGACGCGGCCTCGGTGAGCCGGTCTGCGTCCCGCCCGTTGAGGACGACCGTGCAGCCCGCCTCCAGGAGCCCGCGGGCGAGCGCGAACCCGATGCCCCGGCTGGAGCCGGTGACCAGGGCCCTGCGACCACTGATGTCGAACAGAGGGTGGCTCATCCCCGTACTCCCGTCTCTCATCCTCGTACCCCTAGATGACCAGCGACAGCAGCAGGACCAGCCCGCCCGCCACCACCGAGATGATCGTCTCCATGACGGACCAGGTCTTGACGGTCTGGCCGACGCTGAGGCCGAAGTACTCCTTGACCAGCCAGAACCCGGCGTCGTTGACGTGGCTGAAGAAGAGCGAGCCGGCGCCGATAGCGAGGACCAGGAGCGAGGTGTGGGTGGTGGACATGTCGGCCGCGAGGGGTGCGACCAGGCCGGCGGCCGAGATGGTGGCGACGGTCGCGGAGCCGGTGGCGAGGCGGATGGCCACCGCGATCAGCCAGGCGAGCAGCAGCGCGGGGATCGACCAGTCCTTGGAGATGTCCAGGATCATCTGGCCCACGCCGGAGTCGATCAGGGTCTGCTTGAAGCCGCCGCCCGCGCCCACGATCAGCAGGATGCCCGCGATGGGGGCGAGGGACTTCTCGACGGTGGTGGAGATGCGGTCCTTGGTGAAGCCGGCCGCGCGGCCGAGGGTGAACATGCCCACGATCACGGCGGCGAGCAGGGCGATCAGCGGGGAGCCGACGATGTCGAAGACGCGCTGCACCATGTGGGTGGGGTCGTCCACGATGATGTCGACCAGTGCCTTGGAGAGCATGAGGACGACCGGGAGGAGCATGGTGGCGAGGGTGGCGCCGAAGCCGGGTCGCTTGTCGAGTTCTTCGGAGGCGCGGGTGGGGATCATGCGGTCGGGGGCCGGGACGTCGACCCAGCGGGCGGCGTAGCGGGAGAAGACCGGGCCCGCGATGATCACGGTCGGGATGGCGACCAGGACGCCGAGGGCGAGCGTGATGCCGAGGTTGGCCTTGACCGCGTCGATGGCGACCAGCGGGCCGGGGTGCGGCGGGATCAGGCCGTGCATCACGGACAGACCGGCCAGTGCGGGGATGCCGATGCGCATCAGGGAGTAGTTGCCGCGCTTGGCGACCATCAGCACGACGGGGATCAGCAGCACGATGCCGACCTCGAAGAACAGCGGCAGACCGATCACCGAGGCGATCAGCACCATCGCCCAGGGCATGGCGCGGCCGCCGGCCTTGGCGAGGATGGTGTCGACGATCTGGTCGGCGCCGCCGGAGTCGGCGAGGAGTTTGCCGAGGATCGCGCCGAGCGCGATGAGGACGCCGACGCCGGCGACGGTGGCGCCGAGGCCGGTGGTGAAGCTGGTGATGGTCTTGTCGAGCGGGGCCCCGGCGAAGGCGCCGAGGGCGAGCGAGCCGATGGTCAGGGCCAGGAATGCGTGCAGCTTGAACTGGGTGATGAGCAGGACGATGACGGCGATGCCCGCCAGCACGGCGATGCCCAGCTGAGCATGGCCCGCTGAGGTGATCGGCTCGACGGTGTCCGCTGCCAGCATCTCGACGCTGAGTCTGGTCACGGTGGTCCCTTGCTTGAGAAACGTACGTGGGGAAGGTGTTACAGAGAGGGCTGGGCAAGCCCCTGGAGTGCGGCCACGGCCCGTTCGGTGATCTCCCCGGGGTCGCCGGAGACGTCCACGGAGACACCCGCCTCGTCCGCTTCCAGCGGCTGGAGGGTGGCGAACTGCGAGTCCAGCAGCGCCGTCGGCATGAAGTGCCCCTGACGGTGCGACATCCGGTCCTCGATGAGCGCGCGGTCACCGGTCAGATGGACGAAGACGACCCCGGGCGCCTCGGCCCGCAGTCGGTCGCGATAGCTGCGCTTGAGCGCCGAACTGCTGACCACTCCGCCGAGCCCGTGCCGGTCGTGCGCCCAACGGCCGATGGCATCCAGCCACGGCCATCGGTCCTCGTCCGTCAGCGGGGTCCCGGCCGACATCTTGGCGATGTTGGCCTGCGGGTGGAAGTCGTCGCCCTCGGCGTACGGAACGCCGAGCCGGGCCGCAAGCAGGGGACCGATGGTGGTCTTGCCGGTGCCTGCGACGCCCATGACCACGACGACATGGGGGGTGCGCACTTGCTGCATCGTGCTCTCACTGTCTTCGTCGACATCTGATGTCGACGACACTGAAACTCATTAGGTACGACGAATTCAAGAGTGTGTGACATATAAGTCTGACTTTTTGTTCCAGGACTCCGCCTCGTACGCTGACCCCATGACCACACGGGGCCGGGGGCTGCACGGACAGGTACTGGAATCCCTCGGGCCGGCGATCACGGCGGGCGAGTACCCGCCGGGGAGCGTGCTGCGCACCGACGAACTCGCGCAGCGCTTCGAGGTGTCACGCTCCGTGATGCGCGAGGCGGTCAGGGTGCTGGAGTCCATGTACCTGGTCGAGTCCCGCCGCCGCGTCGGCGTCACGGTCCGCCCCAAGGCGGAATGGAACGTGTTCGACCCTCAGGTCATCCGCTGGCGGCTGGCCGGCGCCGACCGCCCCCACCAGCTGCGTTCGCTCACCGTGCTGCGCTCCGCCGTCGAACCGATCGCCGCGGGCCTGTCCGCCCGGCACGCCACCGCCGCGCAGTGCGCGGAGCTCACCGAGTGCGCCCTCGGCATGGTGGCCAACTCACGCGGCCACAAGCTGGAGGAGTACCTCGTCCACGACATGGCCTTCCACCGGGTGATCCTCAACGCCTCCGGGAACGAGATGTTCGCCCGTCTCGGTGACGTGGTCGCCGAGGTCCTCGCGGGCCGCACCCACCACGAGGTGATGTTCGAGGACCCCGACCCGGCCGCCGTCACCCTGCACGTCCAGGTCGCGGAGGCGGTCCGCGCGGGCGACGCGTCCCGCGCCGAGGAACTCACCCGCCAGATCACGGTCGGCGCGCTCCAGGAACTGGACATCCTCGCGCCGTAGGCGTCCTACCCCAGGAAGTCGCCGTCGACGTACACCCAGGCCCCGTCGACCCGCTCGAACCGGCTCCGCTCGTGCAGCGAACCGCCCCGGTAGGAGGCCCGGAAGGTCACGGTCCCCACGGAGTGGAAGGCCGACCCCTGCCCCGTGTCGAGGATCTCCAGACCCGTCCACCGCATCCCCGGATCGAAGTCGACCCGCGCCGGCCGTGTCCGCGGATGCCAGGTCCGCAGCAGATACCCCTCGTCCTCCTTGACGAAGGCGCAGTACCGCGACCGCATCAGACGCTCCGCGGTCGGCGCGAGCGCCTCACCGCGGTGGAAGCGCCCACAGCACCGCGCGTACGGCTCGGGCAGCCCGCACGGGCAGCTACGACTGGTCATGACCGCCATTCTCTCCCGGCCCGGAGGGGCCTCTCTCCCCGCCCGGAGGGTCCCTACGCCGAGTCGGCGTTGGTCGGTGGGTACGTCGGGCGGGCCGGCATCGGCGCGACCGGTACGGTCAGGGTGGGCAGCGGCGGCAGCTTCGCCGTACGCAGCCAGGCCCCGAACAGGTCGTCCAGCGGCTCGGCCGAGTACCGGGCGGCATGCGCGGTGAACGCCGCCGTGGTGACCGCGCCGCCCCGGTGCAGGGCGGCCCAGCCGCGCAGCATACGGAAGAAGGCGTCGTCGCCCATCGCGCAGCGCAGCGCGTGCAGGGTGAGTCCGCCGCGCTCGTAGAGCCGGTCGTCGAACATCAGCTTGCGGCCCGGGTCGGACAGCACCAGGTCCTTCGGCTGCCCGGACAGCTTGCGGTGCGCGAGAGCGGCCAACTGCTGGGCCGTACGGCCTCCCGACCGCTCCGACCACAGCCACTCGGCGTACTTCGCGAAGCCCTCGTTCAGCCAGATGTGCCGCCAGTCCGCGATGGACACGCTGTTGCCGAACCACTGGTGCGCCAGCTCGTGCGCGACCAGCCGCTCCGAACCCCGCGCCCCGTCCACGTGGTTGGCGCCGAACAGCGACAACCCCTGTGCCTCGACGGGGACATCGAGCTCCTCCTCGGTCACCACGACGGCGTATTCGCCGAACGGATACGGCCCGAAGATCTGCTCGAACAGCTCCATCATCGCGGGCTGCCGCGCGAAGTCCCGGGAGAACGCGGCGAGCAGGTGCGCGGGCAGATGCCCCGTCTGCGGTACGCCGCCGAGCCCGGGGTCGCCGAGCAGCACCGTCTGGTACTTCCCGATCGACAGCCCGACCAGATAGCTGGAGGTCGGCGCCGCCTGCTCGTACACCCAGGTCGTCGTCGACGCCTTCGTCGTGCGGGTGAGCAGCCGGCCGCCCGCCACCACCGAGTACGCCGACGGCGTCGTGATCGAGATCTGGTACGAGGCCTTGTCGGCGGGGCGGTCGTTGCACGGGTACCAGGAGGGAGCGCCGATCGGCTGGCTCGCCACCAACGCCCCGTCCTCCAGCTCCTCCCAGCCGAGCTCGCCCCAGGGGCTGGGGACCGGCTTGGGGTTGCCCGACCAGTGCACCTCCACGGTGAACGCTGCCCCGGCCCGTATCGGCTTCGGCGGGCGGATGCGCAACCGGCCGCCCCGGTGCGTGTAGTGCGGTGCCTTGCCGTCGACCCGGACCCGGCCGATCCGGAAGTCGGCCAGGTTCAGCTGGAACTCGGTGAGTGGAGCCCGGCCCGCTATGGCGTTGAGCCGCGCGGTGCCCGACAGCCGGTTGGGGCCGGGGCGGTAGTCCAGCGCGAGCTCATACCGGTGTACCCGGTAACGGGGATCACCGTTGGCCGGGAAGTACGGGTCCGAACCCACTGTCTGCTGAACGCTCACGCTTGCGTCTGCTCCCTGCGCTGTGCTCGTACGACGTGCCGGTGCACCGTCCCCGGACGCCGTACGGGCCGCGCCTAGGAACGCCATGCCTCGATCGGGTTGCCCAGCCAGCGGGTGTCGTCGGGGACGGATTCCGCCGCCATGACGAGCGACGCGGGTCCCAGCGTGCTGCGCGCCCCGACTGTGCTGCCGGGAAGGACGATTCCGCCCGGGCCCAGAGTGGCGCCCTCACGGAGGACAACAGTATCCGTCCGCAAGATCCGGTCGTGGAAGAGGTGGGTCTGCAGGACACAGCCCCGGTTGACCGTGGTCGCGTCCTCCAGGGTCACCAGGTCCGTCTCGGGTAGCCAGTAGCTCTCGATCCATGCGCCCTTGCCGATATGGGCGCCGAGGCCGCGCAGCCACGCCGTCATCAGCGGCGTACCGGGCACGGATCCGGCCAGCCACGGCACGGCGACGACCTCGACGAAGGTGTCCGCCAGCTCGTTGCGCCACACGAAACCGCTCCACAGCGGGTGCTCGCCCGCCCGGTGCCGGCCCACCAGCAGCCACTTCGCCACGATGGACGTCAGGCAGGCCAGCACACCGACGCCCAGGAACACGATTCCGGCCAGCAGCGGCGCCCAGACGCCCAGCGCGCTCAGCGCGGCGACGGTCAGCACCGCCAGCGCCGCCGAGCAGAACACCGGCACGATCCGGCACAGCTCCACGAGGGCCCGCGCCCACAGCAGCCGCGCGGGCGGGTCGTAGGTACGGCTCTGATCGCCGTCCTGCGTCGAGCGCGGCAGCTTCACCGGCGGCAGACCCAGGTACGAGCTGCCCTTCTTCGCCTTCTTCGGGGTCGCCGACAGCACCCCGACCAGCCCGCCGTCCGGCACGCTGCGGCCCGGCCCGGTCATCCCGGAGTTGCCCAGGAAGGCCCGGCGGCCGATCTCGGCACGCCCGATCCGCATCCAGCCGCCGCCCAGCTCGTACGGCGCGGTGAGGGTGTCGTCGGCGAGGAAGGCGCCCTCGCCCACGGTGGTGAGACTCGGCAGGGCGAGGACGGTGGAGACCTCGGCACCCCGGCCGATCTTCATACCGAGCAGCCGCAGCCACACCGGCGTGATCAGCCCGGCGTACAGCGGGAACAGCGTGTCGCGCGAGCGGTCCATCAACTGTGTGACGGTCCAGGCCTGCCAGCCGATCCGGCTGTGTGTCGGGTACGTGCCTTCGCGCAGGCCCAGGCTGAGCAGACGCACGCCGACCAGGAGCAGCAGCGCGTACGCGAGCCCGAAGGCGAGCGTGGCCGGGACCAGTGCGAGCGCCGCGCCGCGCAGGGCCGCACCGAGCCCGGCGTCCGCGCTCACGAACAGATGAGCCACCAGGAGCGCGGCTGCGGCGGAGAGGACAGGCAGTGCGGTCAGCCCGAAACCGGTCGCGCCGTACATCGCCCGCCAGTACGTACCCCGGCGCGGACGCTCCTTGGGCCAGGCACGCTTCGCCTTGCCGAGCTTGCCGGCGGGCGCTCCGGCCCAGCGCTGCCCGGTGGGGATCTGCCCGGCGACCGCCGAGCCCGGCGCCACCTCGGCCCGCTTGCCGACCCGCGCGCCCGGGAAGAGGATGCTGCGCGTCCCGACCACCGCACCGGCGCCGACCTTGACCTGCCCGATCTCCAGCCGGTCACCGTCCAGCCAGTACCCCGACAGGTCCACCTCGGACTCGACGGCGGCACCCCGGCCCAGCTTGAGCATGCCGGTCACCGGCGGCAGCGAGTGCAGATCGACGTCCGCGCCGACCTTGGCGCCCAGGGCACGCGCGTACCGCTCCAGCCAGGACCCGGTCAGCGAGGCCGCGCCACTGAACTCGGCCAGCCGCTCGGCGGTCCACAGCCGCAGATGCACACGTCCGCCGCGCGGATAGCGCCCGGGCTTCACCCGGCGCAGCAGCAGCCGCGCCCCACCCGCCGCGATCGCGAGCCGCCCCGGCGGGCTGTAGAGCACGACAGCGCTGGCACCGACGAGCCACCACGGGGCGCTCGGCGCCCAGGGGTAGGGACCGAACCAGTGCAGTACGTTCCCGAGCGCGGCCAGCGCCACGGTCCAGCGCAGCCCCATCAGCGTGAACAGGGGTATCAGCAGGAACAGCTGGGCCACCTTGGCGCGCAGCGGCACCGGGGCGATCACCCGATCGCCGCCGTCGTCCTGCGCGGACTTCTCCAGGTGCCGGGCCAGCTTCCGCAGGACGGGCTGCTGGTAGATGTCGAGCACGGCGGCGCTGGGGTAGCGGGTGCGCAGCCGGGTGGTGAGCTGGGCGGCGGCGAGGCTGCCACCGCCGATCGCGAAGAAGTCGTCGGACCCGCTGCCGACCGGGATGCCGAGGACTTCGCTCCACTGCTCGGCGAGCCAGGCCTCGGTGCCGTAGAGCTGTTCCTTCGCACCGCCGGTCTCCAGGCCCTCCAGGGGCCAGGGAAGCGCGTCGCGGTCGACCTTGCCCGAGGTACGGGTCGGCAGGTCCGCGACCGGGGCGAGCAGCGGGACTAGGGCCGCGGGCAGTTCGGCGCGCAGCTTCTCGACGGCGGCGGCCTGGTCCCAGCCCTCCTGCGTGACGACATAGCCGACGAGCAACTGGTTGCCGCTGCGGGCGGTCCGGACGGCGGCGGCGGCGCCCGCCACACCGGGGAGCGCCTGGAGCGCCGTGTCGACCTCGCCGAGCTCGATGCGGCGCCCGCCGAGCTTGATCTGCTCGTCGGCCCGCCCGAGGAAGATCAGCCCCTCCGGCTCGGCCTTGACGAGGTCACCACTGCGGTACGCCCGCTCCCAGCCGAGCGACTGAAGCGGCGCGTACTTCTCCGCGTCCTTCTCGGCGTCGAGATACCGGGCGAGCCCGACCCCGCCGATCACCAGCTGGCCGCTGTCGCCCATGGCCACGGGCTCGCCGGCCTCGTCGACCACGGCCAGCTCCCAGCCGTTCAGCGGCAGCCCGATCCGGATCGGCTCCTCGCCGGTCAAGAGGGAGGCACAGGCGACGACGGTCGCCTCGGTGGGCCCGTAGGTGTTCCACACCTCGCGGCCCTCGGTCACCAGCCGCTGGACCAGCTCGGGCGGGCAGGCCTCACCGCCGAAGATCAGCAGTCGTACGTCGGCCAGGGCCTCCGGCTCCCAGAGCGCGGCGAGCGTCGGCACGGTCGAGACGACGCTGATCTCCTGCTCGACCAGCCAGGGCCCCAGGTCGGCGCCGCTGCGCACCTGGGAGCGCGGCACGGGTACCAGGCAGGCGCCGTAGCGCCAGGCCAGCCACATCTCCTCGCAGGAGGCGTCGAAGGCGACGGACAGGCCCGCCATGACCCGGTCACCGGGCCCGATCGGGTCCTCGGTGAGGAACAGCTCCGCCTCGGCGTCGACGAACGCGGCGGCGCTGCGGTGACTGACGGCCACGCCCTTGGGCTTGCCCGTGGACCCGGAGGTGAAGATGATCCAGGCGTCGTGCTCGACACCGGGCCGCGCGGCGGGCACCTCGGAGGTGCCGTTGACGGTCAGCCGGTGCCCGGCCCCGATGACGGCCCGCACCTCCGCCTCGCCGAAGACCAGCTCGGCCCGCTCATCGGGGTCCTCGGCGTCCACCGGCACATAGGCCGCGCCCGCGGCCAGTACGGCGAGGATGGCGACGTACAGCTCGTTGGTGCCGGAGGGGACGCGGACGCCGACCCGGTCGCCGAGGCCCACCCCGGCGTCGCTCAGCCGCCGCCGCAGGGCCTCGACCTCGCCGGCCAGGGCGCGGTAGGTGAGGACCCGGTGGCCGTCGTCGAGGGCGGGCTCGTCGGGGTGGGCCCGGACGGTGGCGTCGAGGATGTCGACCAGCGTGCGCGGCGAGGCGGCGACGGAGGCGGAGAAGCGCGCCGGGTCGCCGAACTCCGCGCGCACCTCCTCGTCGAACAGCGCGAGTGCGGGGCCTTGCTCGAGGGCTGCCATCGGGTCCTCACGTGTTGTTCCCGGAGCGTCCGGGGAGCTGGTGGGCCCGCAGGTATGCCTGGGGATGTTCCGGTCCAGCTCCGAACAAGCCTTGAATTTTAGTACGACGCTAGTCGCGTACCTGGTCATCAGCCATGTGAGGAGGCCGTACGAGGGCACCGGAACCACTGATTCCGGCGTGGTGACGGTGCTCTGACATGGGGGTATGTCATCCTGACGAGATCTGCCCCACATCTGTCCGTAACGCGGCGAACACGACGAGTTGAGGCCTGTGATGCGTACAACGAGTGAGGGCCGCGACCTGATGGTCGCGGCCCTCACTCCTCTGTGTGTCCGAGGGGGGACTTGAACCCCCACGCCCGATAAAGGGCACTAGCACCTCAAGCTAGCGCGTCTGCCATTCCGCCACCCGGACAAGGTGTTTGTCGCGCGGGTTTCCCTCGCGGCGACAGAGGAAACATTACCAGGCTTTCGAGGGCCCCCGGTCACACCCCGTCGCCGCGTGAACGGCGTGTGACGGGCCGGGTCCGGCCTTGGGGTGGGGAGGGGGTGGGGGAGAGGATGAGGGAGGGACCACCAGTAGTGACAGTGGGAGGAAGCAGCGTGAGCGAGTCGAACACGGCCAGGAGCGTCTCTGGCGAGGACGAGGTCGTGGACCTCTGTCGCGAGCTGATCCAGATCGACACCAGTAACTACGGGGACCACTCCGGACCGGGTGAGCGCAAGGCCGCGGAGTACGTGGCCGAGAAGCTCGCCGAGGTCGGGCTCGAGCCGCAGATCTTCGAGTCGCACAAGGGGCGCGCGTCGACCGTGGCCCGTATCGAGGGCGAGGACCGCTCGCGCCCCGCGCTGCTCATCCACGGCCACACCGACGTCGTACCGGCCAACGCGGCGGACTGGACCCATCACCCCTTCTCCGGCGAGATCGCGGACGGGATGGTGTGGGGCCGCGGCGCGGTCGACATGAAGGACATGGACGCCATGACGCTGGCGGTCGTCCGGGACCGGCTGCGCAGCGGGCGCAAGCCGCCGCGTGACATCGTCCTCGCGTTCCTCGCCGACGAGGAGGCCGGCGGTACGTGGGGCGCGCGGCACCTCGTCGACAAGCACCCCGACCTCTTCGAGGGCGTGACCGAGGCGATCGGCGAGGTCGGCGGGTTCTCCTTCACGGTCAACGAGAAGCTGCGGCTGTACCTCGTCGAGACCGCCCAGAAGGGCATGCACTGGATGAAGCTCACCGTGGACGGCACCGCCGGGCACGGTTCGATGATCCACAAGGACAACGCGATCACCGAGCTGTCCGAGGCCGTCGGACGGCTCGGGCGGCACAAGTTCCCGGTCCGGGTGACGAAGACGCTGCGGCATTTCCTCGACGAGCTCGGCGACGCGCTCGGCACCGAGCTCGACCCGGAGAACATGGACGAGACGCTCGCCAAGCTCGGCGGCATCGCCAAGCTCATCGGCGCCTCCCTGCAGAACACCGCCAACCCGACCCAGCTCGGTGCCGGATACAAGGTCAACGTGATTCCGGGGCAGGCGACCGCGCACGTCGACGGGCGTTACCTGCCGGGGTACGAGGAGGAGTTCCTCGCCGACCTGGACCGGATTCTCGGACCGAGGGTCAAGCGGGAGGACGTGCACGCGGACAAGGCGCTGGAGACCACCTTCGACGGGGCGCTGGTCGACGCCATGCAGACCGCGCTGTCCGCCGAGGACCCGATCGCGCGCGCCGTGCCCTACATGCTCTCGGCCGGCACCGACGCCAAGTCCTTCGCCGACCTCGGCATCCGCTGCTTCGGCTTCGCCCCGCTCAAGCTGCCGCCGGAGCTGGACTTCGCGGGCATGTTCCACGGGGTCGACGAGCGGGTGCCGGTGGATGCGCTGAAGTTCGGCGTCCGCGTGCTCGACCGCTTCATCGAGGCGTCATGACGGGTTGACGCCTGCAATCGCCCGTACGTACGGAGATCGCCCGGGACGGGTGAATGGGACCATAAGCTCGTAGCTCAAGTACTTCTTCCTCGTTACAGGTGATGTGATCCGCTACTTGGGATCGCATTTGCCTACAAGGAGGAATAATGATCAAGAAGGTCGTCGCTGCTGCGGCTGCCACTGGTGGTCTGGTTCTCGCGGGTGCGGGCCTGGCTGTCGCCGACTCGGGTGCCCAGGGTGCCGCTGTGCACTCCCCGGGCGTCATCTCCGGCAACGTCATCCAGGTGCCTGTTCACGTCCCGGTGAACGTCTGCGGCAACACGGTCTCCGTGATCGGGCTGCTGAACCCCGCCTTCGGCAACACCTGCATCAACAAGTGACGTTGTGCCTCACCCCATGAGGGTCTGAGCCCGTCGGCCCCGGAGCGTGCGCCATGCGCTCCGGGGCCGACCGGCTTTCGGCGCACGCACGGACGGATGCGTGCGCTTTCCGGAGGGTCCAAGCCAAGGACTAAGGCAGGGAATTCAGCTATGCGACAGGTCACCCGCAAGGGCCTGATGACCGTGGCGGCCGCGACCGGCGTGCTCGCCGCGACCGGAGGCTACGCACACGCCGACTCGGGTGCGATCGGCGCCAGTTCCAACTCGCCCGGCGTGCTGTCGGGCAACACGGTGCAGGCACCGGTGCACGTGCCGGTGAACGTCTGCGGCAACACCGTGAACGTCGTCGGGTTGCTCAACCCGGCGATGGGCAACAAGTGCGTCAACCACGGCGGCGGTGGGTCGTCCGCCGGGGGGCACGGAGGCGGCCATGACGGTGGTGGCTACGGGGGTGGTGGTTCGCACTCGGGCGGCGCCCACGCCGGTGGGCACGCGAGTGACTCGCCGGGCGTCGGCTCCGGCAACCACGTCCAGGTGCCGATCGACGTGCCGGTCAACGTGTGTGGCAACAGCGTGAACGTCGTCGGAGTCGGCAACCCGGCGATGGGCAACGACTGCGCGAACGGACACGGCGACCACACCCACTATCCGCCCGGCGGCGGCCACCCCGGTCAGCCTGGTCACCCGGGTCACCCCGGTCAGCCTGGTCACCCCGGTCACCCGGGCCAGCCGGGCCAGCCCGGGAACCCGGGACAGCCGGGGCACCCTGGCCAGCCCGGACACCCCGGCCAGCCCGGGAACCCGGGTCAGCCCGGGAACCCCGGACACCCGGGTACGCCCGGACACCCCGGAACCCCGGGCACGCCGCCCAGCTCGTACCCCAACCACCCGGGGACGCAGAACGTCTCCCAGCCGCAGAGCGCCGCGGCGCAGCTCGCCCACACCGGCAGTGACCTGCCGATCGGCGCGGTGATCCCGGCGGCCGCGGGCGCGCTGCTGGCGGGCGCCGTGCTCTACCGCCGGGCGCGCTCGGGCGCGTAGTCGGCAGGACAGAGAGAAGTGTCCGGGCCTGGAACGGGGGCCGGGGCAGGCGTGATCGCTTCGCCACAGGCATCCCCTGTGGCGAAGCGACCGGAGCGGGCCCGCACGGGCGGGGCCCGCTCCGTTTCAGCCGCTTTCGCTCACCACGTGGCACGCACCTGGCGGATGATCCGCCGGCGCAGCCGCACCTTGCGGCTGCCGTCGGGGTGCAGGCTGAGGCGGTCCAACTCCCAGTGTCCGTACTCCGCATGGTCCGTCAGCAGGCGTGTCGTCTCCTTGCGGGACACCCCGCGCGGCACGTACACGTCGACAAATTCGTATTCCGGCATCGCATCTATTGTGCGGGCAGAGGCCCTGTACGGATAGCGTCTGCACTATGTCTGATGCTGTGCAGCCCACCACTGCCGAGGTACGCGCCGCCGCCGAGGCTGTCAAGACCGCACTCGACCGCCACCTGGCCGCGGTCGAGCGCAGGTCGGGCGATGACGACCCGGCCGTATACGAGGCGTTCAACGAGCTGGCCGCCGCGGCCGAGGAGTACGACGAGCTGCTCTACGACCGTTATGACGAGGTCACTCCCTTCGAGATCCCCGGCAGCGACGACACGCTGCCGCCGTACACGGGCCCCGAGGAGCCGAACGCGCTGAGCGTGCTGATCCGCCGCGACTACGCGGTGGTGGAGCCGCAGCGACTGCTGGCGCAGGCCCAGCGGGTGGAGGCCGTGGAGGAGAACGGGGCCACCGCGGCCGCGGGCTTCGACGCGGCGTCCGGCACGGTGCACGGGGCGCTGGGCGTCCTGTTCGGCGAGTTCGAGCCGGACGAGATCGCCTCCCGGCACAAGGAGTTCGGCCTGGAGGAGGGCGACTCCACACTCTGGGTCACGGCCGCCGACGAACCGGCCGACCCCGGCGAGTGGCTGGAGACCCCCTTCGAGGCGATCGACCCGCAGCGCGTGGTCTGCCGCTTCGACGTCAGCGCGGTCTTCGACGACGAGTCGGACGACGACGAGCTGGAGGACGACCTCGCCCCGGACTCCGAACTGGACGAGGACGGGGATCTGGAGCCGCTGGACGCCGATCGCTGAGCGCAGCGTCAAAGGGATCCTGAGCATGCCGTCGCGGGAGCGCTGAGCACCGCGTCACAGGAAGGTGGCGGTCACCGGAAGCCCGGTGGCCGCCACCTTCCCGCGTACGGGAGCCGTGTCCCTGGGCGGCGGCTCAGCCCGCCGCCGGGACCTGTGCCTTGAGCAGGGCGGGCAGGCGCGTGGTGCGCGGCTTCTGCGGGACCTCGGCCACCGCCCGCTGCAGGGCCTGCTCCACCCCGTGTACCACGGACAGATGGCGCTCGGCCCGGCCGAAGGCCGTGTAGACCCAGGGCCTGGTCAGGGCCGCCGCGGCGTCACCGGGGAGCACCACGACGGCGGCGGGCCAGCGCAGACCGACCGCCTGGTGCGCCGTGAGCGCCCAGCCGTGCCGCACGGACTGCTCCACCCGCTCCTTCGGTACGACGACGGGCAGACCCGAGCACTCCAGGTGCAGCCCGTCGGCATCGGCCTTCACCACGTGCCCCACCGTCGTACGACCCGGAGCGGGGGAGTGGGCGACGCGGTCCCCGGGGTCGAAGCCCCCGAAGCGGCCGGGGCCCGGGTTCAGCCGTTCCTTGAGCGCGCTGTTGAGTGCGCGGGTGCCGACGGCGCCGCCGTGCCCCGGGGTGATCACCTGCGTCTGCTCGGCCGGGATGCCGATGGCGCGCGGCACCGAGTCCGCGACCAGCTGCACGGTCCGGTGCACCGCCTCGCCGGCGTCCCGCACGGGGACGATCACGACTTCCTTGCCGGGCGCCTCGACCTGGTTCAGCTCGCCGATGCCGACCCCGGAGACCAGCTCCCCGACGGGGCCGGGGTCCGGCGTCCGCGAGGCCACCTGCGGGCACACCCGGGCGGCGAGCAGATCGGCGAAGACCCGCCCCGGACCCGCCGACCACAGCACCCCGGGGTCCCCGCTCAGTACCAGCCGTGCGCCGTCCGGCAGCGACTCGGCGAGCATCGCCGCCGTCTCGACGTCCAGCTGTGGTGCGTCCAGGACGACCAGGAGGTCCAGGTCGAAGGCGCCTTCCGCGTCCCGGCCAGGGCCCTCGGCGCCCGAGAGGAGTCCCGCGACGGTGGTGACGCCGGTGACCGGCCCGTCCCCGGCGTCGCCCGAGGGGCCGTCCGCCAGGTCGTGCCGCGCCATCCGGGCCGTGAAGTCGTCGCGGCCGCTCGGCGTGTGGGTGGCCGCCCAGCCGCGCAGGCCGAGACCGCGCGCGGCGTGCAGCAGTGCCGCCGCCTCGGCCTGGGACGCGTGCCCGCCGGTGTGCAGGACCAGGCCGTGGCCCGCGACCGCCCGGATCAGCTCCGCGGCGGAGCGGGTGGCCGAGGCGGCGGCCTGTTCCCATCCGTCGGCGGAGCCGTCCGTCTTCGGCACGGAGTTCATGACCCGGGCCAGTCCGTCGGCGAGGCTCTCCTCGGCCAGCGCGTACCGCTCCAGGCCGATGAGGACGCGGACCGGGCGCTCCTCGGACTCCTCGGCGCCCTCCTCCTGGGCCGGGGGCGCGGTGTCGAGGGCGTCCTGGAAGACCAGCGCGTCGCCCTCCTCGAGGGCGCTCTGCACGGCCGCGTCCGGATCCGGCACCGCGCGCTGGGCGAGAGCGGCGGTGAGCGCCGGGGCGTCGAGAGCGGTGTGCCCGGCGAGGGCCGCCTGATCCAGGAGCCATACGGTGACCGCCCGCCCGCGCCGCTCGTCGTCCGGGCGGCACTCCGCGCCCAGCAGCGCGCGGGCGAACCCGTCGGCCTGCTCGGGCCGCACCCCGGCGACCCGCAGCAACTGCCAGGGGTCCTCGCGCAGCTGGTCGTCAGCGCCCTCGCCAAGTGCCGCGAGGGCCCCCGGTGCGAGGGTGTCGGGTGCGCCGCCCTCGCCCAGTACCGCGCGTACGGCGGCGATGGCTTCCGGTGCGAGGGCCGCCGAGGTCTCGGCCGGGACTGCCACCGGCTGCGGGCGCGACACGGGCTCCTGGGCGACCGCCCTGCGCGGCGTCGGCTCGGGCTCACGGAAGGCGGTGGCCACGGGCTTCTCGCCGCTTTCCACGGCCCGCACCGCCGCGAGCAGATCGGCAGCCGTCCCGCTGAGCTTGGCCCCGGCCGCGATCGGCCCCTGCTTCTCGGCCTTCCGCCGCTCGATCCGCTCCCGCTCCAGCCGCTGCGCCGCCAACTCGGCCGCTGCCTCGGACAGCTTTGCGGCGTCCGCCGTGCCTTCGGTTTCCGCGCCGCCCTCGACCGCGTCCGCGTCCGTGACCGCGGCTGCGGCCGTGTCTGTATCCGTGTCCACGTCCTGCGGGTCGGCGGTCGCTCCCGCGCCCGGCGTCCCCGGCTCCACTTCCTCCGTGGTCTCGGGCTCCGTGCTCACAGCGTGCTCCAGTCGTGATCGGGATAGTGGTGCACCGGTGCCGACACGTCGTCGAGCGCCCGGCAGATCTCGTCAGGAAGACTAAGGGTCTCCACTGACAACGCGGCCGTGAGCTGCTGCGCGTTGCGCGCGCCGACGATCGGGGCGGCGACACCGTGCCGGTCGCGGACCCAGGCGAGGGCGACCTGCAACGGCGTGACCGCGAGGCCGTCCGCCGCCGTCGTCACCGCGTCCA
Organism: Streptomyces sp. GbtcB7; assembly: GCF_019091445.1. NCBI lineage: Bacteria > Bacillati > Actinomycetota > Actinomycetes > Kitasatosporales > Streptomycetaceae > Streptomyces > Streptomyces sp. GbtcB7. Next base: position 409,579 of record NZ_JAGXJM010000003.1, on the reverse strand, counting down.
CGATGCCGCTCGCCGTGTCGTCCAGGTACGGCGCGACGAACGGCGCGAGGTGCTCCGAGCCGCCCCGGGAGTCCGACGGTGTGCCGCCCCGGTACTTCCCGGTGAGCACACCCCGCCCGAGCGGGGAGGACGGCAGCAGGCCCACGCCCAGGTCGAGCGCCGCGGGCAGCACCTCCCGCTCCACGCCGCGCTGGAGCAGGGAGTACTCCATCTGCGTACTCGCGATCCGCGTCCGTGTCCCGGGCGCCGCCAGCTGCCAGGTCGCCGCCTTGGCGAGCTGCCAGCCGCAGAAGTTGGACACCCCCGCGTACCGCGCGCGACCGCTGCTGACCGCGAGGTCGAGCGCCTGGAGGGTCTCCTCCAGCGGGGTGTCCGGGTCGAAGGCGTGGACGTGCCACAGATCCACGTAGTCCGTGCCGAGGCGCTGAAGCGAGGCGTCGAGTGCCGACAGGAGATGTCCGCGCGAGCCGTCGAACCGCCGGTCCGGGTCGGGCACACTGCCCGCCTTGGTGGAAATGACCAGGTCGCGACGCGGCACGAGCCCTTCTATGAGTTGTCCGAGCAGGTACTCCGACTCCCCGTCCCCGTACACATCCGCGGTGTCGACGAGGTTCCCGCCCGCTTCCCAGAACACCTTCAACAGCTCCGCGGCGTCGTGCTCGTCGGTGTCCCGCCCCCACGTGAGGGTGCCGAGTCCGATCCGGGACACACGCAGGCCGGTACGGCCGAGATGCCTCTGCTCCATGGACGCCGAGATTACTGGCCAAAACTCGCCTCGTGGGGGCCCTGTGGACAACCTGGATGATCAGACCTGAACCCGTTCCCGCCGCCGCGCCCACCAGCGCGCTAGGGTCTGCGGCACAAGGGACGTTACTGATCGGTAAGGGGATCGGCCATGCAGCTCGGGATCAACCTCGGCTACTGGGGCGGCGGAATGGACGCGGACAATCTCGCCGTCGCCCAGGAGGCCGACCGACTGGGATACGCGGTGTGCTGGGCCGCCGAGGCCTACGGCTCGGACGCGGCCACGGTGCTCACCTGGGTCGCCGCCAAGACCGAGCGCATCGACGTCGGCTCGGCGATCTTCCAGATCCCGGCCCGTCAGCCCGCGATGACCGCGATGACCGCCGCGACGCTCGACTCGCTCTCCGGCGGGCGCTTCCGCCTCGGCCTCGGCGTCTCCGGGCCGCAGGTCTCCGAGGGCTGGTACGGCGTCAAGTTCGACAAGCCGCTGGCCCGCACCCGCGAGTACGTCGAGATCGTACGCAAGGCGATGACCCGTGAGCGGCTGTCGTACGAGGGTGAGCACTGGACGCTGCCGCTGCCGGACGGTCCGGGCAAGCCGATCAAGCTGACGGTGCACCCGCAGCGCGAGCACATCCCGCTGTACATCGCCGCGATCGGCCCGAAGAACCTGGAGCAGACCGGCGAGATCGCCGACGGCGCCCTGCTGATCTTCCCCTCGGCCGAGCACCTCGAGGACACCGCGCTCCGCCATCTGCGCGCGGGTCGCGAGAAGGCCGGCAAGACCATGGAGGGCTTCGACGTCTGTCCGACGCTGCCGCTCGCCGTCGGCGCCGACAAGGACGTGACGGCGCTCGCCGACATGTTCCGCCCCTACACCGCGCTGTACGTCGGCGGCATGGGCAGCCGCAAGCAGAACTTCTACAACCAGCTCGCCCGGCGCATGGGGTACGAGAAGGAGGCCGCCGAGATCCAGGACAAGTACCTGTCCGGCGACAAGGAAGGCGCGGCCGCCGCCGTTCCGCACGCGCTGATCGACCAGACCACCCTGCTCGGCTCCGTGGACCGCATCGCCGAGCGGATGAAGGCCTACGCGGCGGCGGGCGTCACCACGCTCACGCTGTCGCCGGCCGGCTTCACGCTGGAGGACCGGATCGCCTCGCTCCGCGCCGGTTCGGACGCGCTGGAGCGGGCCGGTCTGGCGTAACGCGTCACAACCCTTTCCCCGGAGGGGCGGAAGAAGTTCTGCGGCCGTGGTGGGGGCTCGGGGGGTCTTCCCCGCCACGGCCGTCACGGGGAACAACGCGCGGGCGTGCCCTGGGTTACGCGCTCGGGTCCGCCCCGTCATCCTTCGTTCGGCGCATTTGTCCGACACATCGGTTGCCGGGCCCCCGGCATCCCATTTGACTCGTTTTCTGCGGACCCTGCAGAAAGGGTGTCATCGATGCTTTCGGCCAAGAGTCTGTTCCAGGAGATCCTCGACAACGACGAGTCGTTCCGGCTCTTCTGCTCCATCGCCGCCAGCGGGGAGTCGCAGGGTGGCTGGGAGAACGCGCGCATCGCCGCCCTCGTTCCGCCGAGCGCACGCGAACTCGCCCCGAAGATCACCCGGCACGGCGCCGACGAGGAGAAGCACGGGCGGATCTTCAACGCCCTGATGAACAAGCGCGGCCTCACGCCGGTCGAGGTCCCGGCCGACACCGACTACACGATGCTCCTGGAACGGCACGGCATCGGCCTCGCCCACGACAAGCTGAAGAGCCGGCAGCCACTCACCGTACGGGACATCGTCACCTACCTCGCCCACAGCAGGGTCACCGAGCAGCGTGCCTCCGAGCAGATGGAGCTGCTGCTCAGGCACTTCGCCGACCATCCCGACATCGGTCGCGCGGTCCGGATGATCTCCGAGGACGAGGACCGGCACCTCGCCTACTGCCACGAGGAACTGCTCCGCTTCGCGTCCGCCGGACACGGCCCAGCCATCCGGCGGACGCTGCGCGCGTACGCGCTCGCCGAGATCCGCGTCTACCGGGACGTCAGTCTCGCCGTGATGGCCCACATGGGAGGCATTCTCGGCTGGTCGAGAGCCAGGGCGGCGACGCTCGCCGCGGCCATCCACACCGTCTACGCGTACGAGCGCGCCGCGGGCTGGCGCCGCATGGTCTCCCTGAAGATGCCGGAACAGCGCGACGCCCTGGGCGGCCCCGCGCCCCCCGGACCGGAGGTGGCGTGACCCGCGGCCGCGAACCCTCCGTACGTCGCTCACCCGGTCGCACGCCGGTCACAGCCAGCCTCGCCGCTTGAAGAGGTGGAACAGCAGGAATTCCAGCGCCACCATCGCCAGGATCACCACCGGGTACGACCACAGCCAGTGCAACTCGGGCATGTGGTCGAAGTTCATGCCGTAGATGCCGGCGATCATCGTGGGGACCGCGGCCATGGCCGCCCACGCCGAGATCTTCCGCATGTCGTCGTTCTGGCGCACGCTCATCTGCGCGAGATGCGCCGCGAGGATGTCCGAGACCAGCCGGTCCAGGCCCTCCACCGACTCGTTCACACGGGCCAGATGGTCGTTGACGTCGCGGAAGAAGGGCTGCGCCTTCTCGTTCACGAACGGCACCGGGGTGCCGGCCGCGCCCGAGCCCGAGAGCCGGGTCAGCGGAACGGTCAGTGGGACCGTGGCCCGCCGGAACTCCAGGATCTGCCGTTTGAACGTGTAGATCCTGGACGCGGTGTGCCGTGAACCGCCGCCGTTCGGCGAGAAGACCTCCGCCTCCAGCCCCTCCAGGTCCGTCTGGAGCTCGGTCGCCACCTCCAGGTAGTGGTCGACCGTGGCGTCGGCGATCGAGTAGAGCACCGCCGTCGGCCCGTGTCGCAGCATCTCGGGGTCCTCCTCCAGCCGGCGGCGCACCTGCGCGAGAGGCGAGCACTCGCCGTGCCGGACGGTCACCACGAAGGCGTCTCCGATGAACACCATCACCTCACCGGTGGTGACCACATCGCTCTCCGCCTCGTACGCGACCGGCTTCAGGACCACGAACAGCGAATCGTCGTACATCTCCAGCTTGGGCCGCTGATGCGCCTTGAGGGCGTCCTCGACCGCCAGCGGGTGCAGCCCGAACTCCTCGGTGACGAGGTCGAACTCCTGCTCCGTCGGCTCGTACAGCCCGATCCAGATGAACGCGTCGCCCTCGGCGCGTGCCAGATCCAGGGCGTCGGAGAGGTCCTCGGGGCCCTCCGTCCGGCGCCCGTGATGGTAAATGGCGCAGTCGACGATCACGGAGCGTATTCTCCCGTCGCCCGGCCGCCACCGCACCCCGGCCGCCGTTGTCCACAGGCCCCTCCGGGTCCCCGAGTCACCCGTTTACGCTGGGCCGCATGCCCACCCTGATTCTCGTACGGCACGGACGTTCGACCGCCAACACCGCTGGGCTGCTCGCCGGCTGGACGCCCGGCGTCGCCCTCGACGAGCGCGGCGCCCAGCAGGCCGCGGCGCTGCCCGGGCGGCTCGCCGCGCTGCCGATCTCCGAAGTCGTCACCAGCCCCCTGCAGCGCTGCCAGGAGACCGTGCAGCCGCTGCTCGACGCCCGCCCCGAGCTGCGAGTGCACACCGACGAGCGGATCGGGGAGGCGCACTACGGCGACTGGTCCGGCCGCAAGCTCGCCGAGCTGAAGGACGAGCCGCTGATGGAGGTCGTACAGGCGCATCCGTCCGCGGCCGCGTTCCCCGGCGGAGAATCGATGCGGGCGATGCAGACGCGGGCGGCCGAAGCGGTGCGCGAGTGGAACGCGCGCGTGGAGCGCGACCACGGCGGCGACGCCGTCTACGTCATGTGCTCGCACGGCGACATCATCAAGTCCCTTGTCGCGGACGCACTCGGACTTCATCTCGACCTCTTCCAGCGGATCTCTGTAGAACCGTGTTCCATCACCGCGATCCGTTACACACGACTGCGTCCCTTCCTCGTGCGCCTCGGGGACACCGGCGACCTCGCCTCCCTCGCGCCGCGCGAGGAGCCCCCCAGCGGGGACGCCCCGGTCGGGGGCGGTGCGGGCGCACCGTGATCGTCGGCCGCAGTAGGGTGAAGCGGTCGAAGCAGCGCAGTAGTTGTCAGCAAGTTGTCAGCAGCCGATGAGGGCCGAGGCAGTCAGCCGGTCCACATGCCGATTCCAATGGAGACAGGACGTGTCCCGTCAGGTGTTCCTCTACGACCCCCCGGACCGTTTCGTGGCCGGTACGGTCGGGTTGCCCGGGCGCCGTACCTTCTTCCTGCAGGCCTCCTCAGGCCCCAGGGTGACCAGCGTCGCTCTGGAGAAGACCCAGGTCGCCGCGCTCGCCGAACGTATGGACGAGCTCCTCGACGAGGTCGTACGGCGCACCGGCGGCAGCGCACCCGTCCCGGCCATGGCCCCCGCCGAGGTGTCCGACACCGCCCCTCTCGACACCCCGGTGGAGGAGGAGTTCCGGGTCGGCACGATGGCGCTGGCCTGGGACGGTGACGAACAGCGCATGATCGTCGAGGCGCAGGCCCTCGTGGAGCTCGACGCCGACACCGACGAGGACCTCGCCGAGGCCGAGGAAAGGTTGCTCCAGGACGAGGAGAACGGCCCGCCGATGCTCCGCGTCCGGCTCACCGGCGCGCAGGCCAGGGCCTTCGCCAAGCGCGCCCTCGACGTCGTCAACGCCGGCCGGCCGCCCTGCCCGCTGTGCAGCCTCCCGCTCGACCCGGAAGGACACGTATGTCCGCGCCAGAACGGATACCGCCGCGGAGCGTGACCACGGCCGAGCTGCTCGCCCTGGGCGAGCTGAAGGTGCGCGGACGGATCCGTGAGGCCTCGAACGCGGTGCTGTACTGCTCCGTTTCGTACGAGGGCAGGGACGCGTTCTGCGTCTACAAACCGATCGCCGGGGAGCGGCCCCTGTGGGACTTCCCCGACGGGACCCTCGCCCAGCGTGAGGTGGCCGCGTACGAGGTCTCCGAGGCCACGGGCTGGGGGCTGGTCCCCACCACCGTGCTGCGCGACGGGCCCTACGGCGAGGGCATGTGCCAGCTGTGGATCGAGGCCCTGCCGGAGGCCGACGGGGACGGGCTGCTGGCCCTGGTGGAGGCCGAGGAGCCTGCGGCGGGCTGGAAGGCGATCGGCTTCGCCGAGGTAGGCGAGGGAGAGACGGCGCTGCTCGTGCACGCCGACGACGTGCGGCTGCGGCGGCTCGCCGTGCTCGACGCCGTGATCAACAACGCCGACCGCAAGGGAGGGCATCTGCTGCCCGCCGGTGAGGGGCGGTTGTACGGCATCGACCATGGGGTCACCTTCAACGCCGAGAACAAGCTGCGCACGCTGCTGTGGGGTTGGGCGGGGGAGTCGCTGACGCCGGAGGCGGTCGAGGTCCTCACCTCCCTGCGGGACGGTCTGGCGCCGGGCGCGCCGCTCGCCACCCGGTTGGTCGAACTCATCACCACCACCGAAATCGACGCCACACGCGTGCGTGTCGAGGCGATGCTCGCCTCGGGGAAACACCCGGAGCCGAGCGGGGAGTGGCCGGCGATCCCCTGGCCACCGGTGTAAACACCGTCGACCGTCCAGGGGCCGGGCTCGCCCGCCTCACACCGAGTACGCCAACCGGGTCTCACGAAATCCGGTTCCCCCGGGACGAATTCCGCCGCCCCAGCAGCGGATGGGCCCATTCCGGGGCGACCCACTCCCGGGCGGGGCCACTTCCGTGCGGGGCCACTTCCGGGCACGCGCACTCCCCGGCGGGGCCACTCCAGGGCAGGCCCACACGTGCGGGCCCGCTCCCGGGCGGGTCCACATCCGTGCGGGGCCACTCCCGTGCGGGGCTACTCCCGGACGGGCCCACCCCTGGACGGGGCCACTGCCGGGCAGGCCCACATTCGTGCGGGCCCGTTCCCGGACGGGTCCACATCCGTGCGTGGCCACCCCCGGACGGCGGGGCCACGCCCGGGCGCGCAGCCGCCCGTGGCGGTGCCTTGCCCGGCGGTGCCGTCATCGCCCGGTGCGTAGGCCTGCGGGGGGCGAGCCCCGCGGTGTTCGCGTCGCTGGGGGTGGCAGTCGTGGGTGTGGTGTGGCGGAGGTGCGGGACGTGGGGCGCCGGGTTGGGTGGTGGGCGCCCGTTGCCGCGCCACCGCCAGCGCCCGCGGCCGGATTCGGGTGCGGGCGGCTCCGGCTGACGGGTGGCGTCCGGTCCGCGGTCCGTGACTTGCGACACCCACCGCCTCGCGCTCGCGCTCACGGCGCATGTGAGGCGGGGCGGACCGCCGTCCTCGGCGGTGCGCGCGGGGCGTTGTGCCGTAGGGCGGCGCCCTCACCCCCGTAGGACCGATGACGCACAGCGTCGGGCGTCGCGCAAGAGGGCCTTCCGCGTCATCAGGGCTGGTCCGGTTCGTATACGGAAGTTCCGTCCGGTTAGGCTCATGACATGCATGCCTGGCCCGCTTCTGAGGTCCCCGCCCTGCCTGGTGAGGGCCGCGACCTCCGGATCCACGACACCGCGACCGGCGGCCTCGTCACACTCGACCCCGGTCCCGTCGCCCGTATCTACGTCTGCGGCATCACGCCGTACGACGCGACCCACATGGGTCACGCGGCGACCTACAACGCGTTCGACCTCGTTCAGCGCGTGTGGCTCGACACCAAGCGGCAGGTTCACTACGTCCAGAACGTGACCGACGTCGACGACCCGCTCCTGGAGCGGGCGGAGCGCGACGGCGTCGACTGGGTAGGACTCGCCGAGAAGGAGACCGCCCTCTTCCGTGAGGACATGACCGCCCTGCGGATGCTGCCGCCGCGGCACTACATAGGCGCCGTCGAGGCGATACCCGGCATCGTGCCGCTCGTCGAGCGGCTGCGGGACGCGGGCGCGGCGTACGAACTCGAAGGGGACGTCTACTTCTCCGTCGAGTCCGACCCCAACTTCGGCAAGGTGTCCAACCTGGACGCCGCCGCCATGCGCCTGCTCTCCGCCGAGCGGGGCGGCGACCCGGACCGTCCGGGCAAGAAGAACCCGCTCGACCCGATGCTCTGGATGGCGGCGCGGGAGGGGGAGCCCAGCTGGGACGGCGGCTCGCTCGGCCGCGGCCGGCCCGGCTGGCACATCGAGTGCGTCGCCATCGCCCTCGACCACCTCGGGATGGGCTTCGACGTCCAGGGCGGCGGCTCCGACCTCGCCTTCCCGCACCACGAGATGGGCGCCTCGCACGCCCAGGTGCTCACCGGCGAGTTCCCGATGGCCAAGGCGTACGTGCACGCCGGCATGGTCGCCCTCGACGGCGAGAAGATGTCGAAGTCCAAGGGCAACCTCGTCTTCGTGTCGAAGCTCCGGCGCGACGGTGTCGACCCGGCCGCCATCCGCCTCGCCCTCCTCGGGCACCACTACCGCGCCGACTGGGAGTGGACGGACACCGTCCTCGCGGACGCGGTCGCCCGTCTGGAGAACTGGCGGGCGGCGGTGTCGCGTCCCGACGGGCCGTCCGCCGAGGCGCTGGTCGAGGAGATCCGCGAGGCCCTCGCGAACGACCTGGACGCACCGGCCGCGCTCGCCGCGGTCGACCGCTGGGCGGCGCTCCAGCGCGAGACGGGCGGTACGGACGAGGGCGCCCCCGGCGTCGTCTCGCGTGCCGTGGACGCCCTCCTGGGCGTGGCCCTGTAGTTCCTCCCGTACGTGTGGGGCGCCGGGCGGTCGTACCGCCCGGCGCCCCTTCTCTCTCAGATCTCTCTCAGAGCGTCACTTGTTCACGATGACGGCCTGTACGGCGCTGCTGTTGGCGTCGTAGACGCCGATGACCTGCTGCCCGTAGGCGAAGGCCTGCTGGACCTCGTCGTGGGTGACCTGGTTGGGGTTCACCAGGGGGCGCCAGGCGTTGTCGATGAACAGGTAGAGGATCGACGGCTGGCCCGGGAGCGGGGTGACCACGTCCCAGAAGTGCTGGGCGATCCCGCTCGTCAGGACCTGCGCCTGCTGCTGTTGCTGCTGCCCGCCGAGCTGCTGGAGCAGCTGCTGGAACGGCTGCTGCTGCCCCATCTGCTGGAGCTGCTGCTGGAGGTGCTGCGGAATCTGCTGCTGCGGGATCTGCGGTTGCGGGTTCTGGTGCAGCGGGTTCTGCTGCAGCGGGTTCTGGTGCTGCGGGTTTTGGAGTTGCGGGTTCTGCAGCTGGCCGAACGGCTGCTGCATCTGCTGTCCGAACGCCATGGGCTGCTGCTGTCCGAACTGCTGGGGCGGCGCCGTGCTCGGTGCCTGCTGCCCCAGCTGGATGCCTTGCTGGATGCCCTGCTGGTGTCCTTGCTGCTGACTCATCTGCGGGGTGGTGCTCATACGGGTGCCACCTTCCGTGAATCATCGAATCGTTGACTTGCGGCTACGCCCTCGGACACGTCAGCCCGTGACCACCAGGCCGACGATCTCGTCGTCCGAGAACCAGACACGTACGTCGGGCCGTCCGCCCGCGAAGGCGGAGTGCACCGCCTGACGGATCTCGGGGGAGGGGTTGTCGAGGTTGCGCCAGTCACCGGCCACGAACAGCCGGAGCCTGGGCGGGAGTTCGCGCGGGTACGGCAGCAGCTCGTCCCAGTACCGTTCGGCCTGGCCCGAGCCGACCGCCTCCGGCAGCAGACGGGTGACCGCCGCCTTGATGTCCGGCCGGTTGCCGATCCGCTGGGAGGCGGGCCGGCCCGGCGCGTCCTGCTGCGGGGAGCCGGTGGCCCGCAGCACCGCGCGGGCACGCTCCGGGGACATCGGTTCCTGGGCCGCCGCCTTGAGCATGCCCTGCAGCGCGGCCAGGGCGCCGACCACCACCGGGGAGGCGGAGGAGGTCCCGGAGAACGTGTCCGTGTACCAGCCGATCTCCTCGGCACCGCCCTGCAGGTCGCCGGGCCGGTCCCAGAAGCCGCCGGTGGTCGTGACCTCGCGCCCCCAGCCCTGCGCGTCCACCCGCGCCCCGTAGTTGGAGAAGGCGAGGCGGGAGCGGTCCGGACCGTGGTCGCGGCCGTGCGTGCCGGGCGGCGGTGCGCCCGCGCCGACCAGCACCGCGCCCGATGACGGGTTGGCGGGGTTGAAGGGGTTGCGCCACCACGCGGGGAACTCGGCGGGGCGCCGCTCGTACACCGCGTCGTCGAGCGACTCGGCGCCGTTGCCCGCGGCCGCCACGACGAGCACCCCCTTGGCGGTCGCGTACCGGATGGCCGCGAAGTTGTCCGGCCACCACTCGATCGCGATGTAACCCTGCTGGTCGTCGCGCTCCTCGAAGTCGAACCGCGGCCCTGGGGCGTGCAGTTCGACCAGGATGATGTCACCGGGGCCCAGCCGGTCGGCCGCCGCGTGGATCGCGGCCGCCGTGCCCATGCCCTGGAAGGACGCGGCCGCGGTCACCGCGTCCGGCGCGATGCCGGTGATCCCGCGCTCGTCGCGGTCGCCGCCGATCACCCCGATGACGGCGGTGCCGTGGTTGCGCCAGGCGAGGTCCGTCAGCGGGGTGCCGACGACCACGCCCGCGAGCTTCGCGGCCAGGTCCTCGTGGCCCAGCTGCCACGCCCCCTCCACATCGATCACCGTCACGCCCTGGCCCGTACCGCCCGGCCGCTGCCAGGCCCAGTGGGCGTCGATGCCCTCGGGCGCCGGCCGCAGATAGCCCTGGCGGCTGGTGAAGTCCGGGGTGACGGGCGCCCCTTCCTTCGTCCGTCGGCCGTCGTCCGCGCTCGCTGAGCCGTTCGTGCTCCGCCCGACCGATCCCACCGAGGCGGGGACGGCGCCGGGCTTCACGTACGCCGTGTCGATCTCCGGCAGCGCGGCGATCCGGGAACGCAGCTCCTGGGCGCGGCTCTCGACGCCGCGCACCCGGTAGAAGAGCGCGAGGTCGCTTCCGCCCCCGCCGTCCGCCACCTCGGACTGCCGCAGTCGTTCCTCGCTGCCGAACAGCGGCTCCAGGGCGAGCTGTTCGTCACTGAGGAACATGTTGAGGGCCGACACGTCCGAGCCCGCCGCCGAACGGACGCCCTCGGCCCCGGCGCGCAGCCGGGCCTCGGGGCGTGCGACGACGATCAGCTCCTGCTCGGCTCCCCGGTAGGTGAACCCCGCTCCGTCGGGTCCCGGCCCGGCCGTTCCCGGGCCCTGCGTCGGCTGTACCTGGTCGGTCATCGCGTACCGCTCCTCTCGGTTCGGTTCTGCGGGTGTTGCCAAGTCCCGTCCCCGGGCCGTGCCTTCGGGGCACAACCTGGCACGCCCAAGGCGACTCGTCCACCCCGGCTTCGCCAACTCGGTTTGAAAACAAGTTGAATGGGGAAACCTGTGCAATCCGTCCTGAAACAGATGTCACGCAGCAAACCGGCCAAAGGCTGCGGAGTCAGGGGTCATGTGGTGGGGTGGCAGGGACAGTTGATCGCTGGACCGGTCAACTCCCGGTCCCACCCGGAAGGACGCACCGTGACATCCACGCACCGTTCGTTCCCAGGCCGTCTCAGCCGCCGAAGACTGCTCACCGCCGGTGCCGCGACCGCCGGCGTCGCGCTCGCCGGGTCCTCGGCCGGCCCGGGCTGGGCAGCGGAGACCTCGTTACCCACCGTCATCCATCTGCCGAACGGCATCCGCCCGGAGGGCATCACCATCGGCGGCGGCCCGTACGCCTACCTCGGATCCATCGCCGACGGTTCGGTCTACCGCGCCGATCTGCGCACCGGACAGGGCCGGACCATCGCCCCGGGGCCCGGTACGGCGGCGGCCGGGCTCAAACTCGACGGCAGGGGGCGGCTGTTCATCGCCACGGTCGGTACGGGCGCCCGCGTGGTGGACGTCCGTACCGGCGCCGAACTCGCGTCGTACATCCTCGCCACAGAGCCCGAAACCTTCGTCAACGATGTGGTCCTGACCCCCCGCGCGGTCTGGTTCACGGACTCCTACCAGCCCACGCTGTACGCGCTGCCGCTCGGCCCGGGCGGCGCCCTGCCGGACGCGGCCGAGGTCGTACGACTCCCCCTGAGCGGCGACTGGAGCCAGGTGCCCGGCGCCACGATCAACGCCAACGGGATCACGCGGACCCCGGACGGCGCCGCCCTGCTCGTCGTGCAGACCGGGGCCGGTGGCCTGCACCGGGTCGACCCGAGAACCGGAGTCACCCGGCTCGTCGACCTCGGCGACGCGGCGCCCCTCGTCAACGGCGACGGGCTGCTGCTCACCGGCCGGACGCTGTACGTGGTGCAGAACATGCAGAACGCGATCGACGTCTTCCGGCTCTCGTCCGACGGGCGCAGCGGCGTCTTCCAGCGCCGCCTCACCGACCCGGACCTCGACGTGCCGACCACCGTGGCCGCGTACGGGGACCGCCTGTACCTGCCCAACGCCCGGTTCACGACCACGCCGACGCCGGACACCCCGTACGACGTGATCGCCGTCGCACGCCGACGCGTGGAGACCGCGGGACGCTGAACGCGGAGGGGCGGTGCGCCAGGTGCGCACCGCCCCTTCCGTCAGCCCGGCTTCCGCCCGGCCCGATCCGTCCGCTCAGTCCTCCGGGGAGTCCTCGTCCTCGGTGCCGGTCTCCGGCCGCGGGGACTTCGGAGGCTTCGGACGACCGCCGGGGTTGTCCCGCAGATACGAGGAGCTGTCGCTGCCGTCGGCCGTGGCGTGTCCGCCGGGGGCCGGGCCCGCCGGACCCCCGCCGTCCCGCCGCCGCAGATAGCGCTCGAACTCGCGTGCGATCGCCTCGCCCGACGCCTCCGGCAGCTCCGCGGTGTCCCGGGCCTCCTCCAGCGTCTGCACGTACTCGGCGACCTCGCTGTCCTCGGCGGCCAGCTGGTCCACGCCCAGCTGCCAGGCGCGCGCGTCCTCGGGCAGCTCGCCCAGCGGGATCCGCAGGTCGATCAGGTCCTCCAGGCGGTTGAGGAGGGCCAGCGTCGCCTTCGGGTTCGGCGGCTGCGACACATAGTGCGGTACGGCCGCCCACAGTGACACCGCCGGTACGCCCGCGTGCGTGCACGCCTCCTGGAGGATGCCGACGATGCCCGTGGGGCCCTCGTACTTGGTCTCCTCCAGGTCCATCGTGCGGGCCAGGTCCGGGTCGGAGGTGACCCCGCTCACCGGCACCGGACGTGTGTGCGGGGTGTCACCGAGCAGTGCGCCCAGGATCACCACCAGCTCCACACCCAGCTCGTGCGCGAAGCCGAGCAGCTCGTTGCAGAACGAGCGCCACCGCATCGACGGCTCGATCCCCCGGACCAGCACGAGGTCACGCGGCTTCTCGCCGCCGACCCGGACCACCGACAGGCGCGTGGTCGGCCAGGTGATCTTGCGGACCCCGCCGTCCAGCCACACCGTGGGGCGGTTCACCTGGAAGTCGTAGTAGTCCTCGGCGTCGAGCGCCGCGAACACCTCGCCCTTCCACTCCTTGTCGAGATGCGCGACCGCGGTGGAGGCGGCGTCGCCGGCGTCGTTCCAGCCCTCGAACGCGGCCACCATGACCGGGTCGATCAGCTCGGGAACCCCCTCGAGCTCGATCACCCAGCGCCTCCTTCCGACGTGCCCCTTACGTACGCCCCAACCTTACGGCGTGCCCAGGGGGCCTCCGCAGCCCCCTTGCACGGGGGAGTGAACGGATCACTGCCCCACCGAGGGGCCGGAAACACGCGTGATCGCCACCATGAACCACCCCCCGAGTCATCCGAGCTGTTTCTACAGGGTGCTGCGCAGCCACTGCTCTACGCTCGCGATGTGCACCGTCGCCCACGAGCGGGCCGCCTCCGCGTCGCGGTCCCGCAGGGCGGACAGGATCGCCCGGTGCTCGTGCAGGGTGCGGCTGACCGCGTCCTCCTGGGTGAGGCCGCGCCAGATCCGGGCCCGGGTGGTGGGCCCCGAGAGGCCGTCCAGCAGCGAGCACAGGACCGAGTTCCCGGAGCTCTGCACGATGCCCCGGTGGAACTCCAGGTCGCAGGCGACGAGTTCCTCCACCGAGGGGGCGGCGCCCAGCGCGTCCAGCTGGGAGGTCAGGGCGTGCAGTTGCTGCTCGCTGATCCTCGAGGCGGCCATCGCCGTCGCGGCGGGCTCCAGGATCCGGCGCACGGCGAGGAACTCGAGCACCGTGTCGTCCCGGTGGAAGTCGACGACGAAGCTCAGCGCCTCCAGGAGGAGCTGGGGGTCCAGGCTGGTGACGTACGTGCCGTCGCCCTGCCGTACGTCCAGGATGCGGATCAGCGAGAGCGCGCGCACCGCCTCCCGCAGGGAGTTCCGGGACAGGCCGAGGTCGGCGGCGAGCTCGCTCTCCTTGGGAAGCCGGTCGCCGGGGCGCAGCGTGCCGGAGACGATCATGCCCTTGATCTTCTCGATCGCCTCATCGGTGACTGCCATGGCCGACCTCCCTGTCACTCCGGATGTCGCTGAGTCATCCGATGTCTTGGGCCATTATGTGGGGTCACCAGGACGAACGGACACACAATCCTCGGTCGGATCAGGCGAGAGCCTCCAGATCGGCGAGGGCGGTGGCCTCGTCGAGCGTCGTGAGCACGCGGTCCCGCATCAGGATCCTGCCGTCGACGACGGTGTCCCTCACGTCCGCCGAGTGCGCGGCGTAGGCGAGCGTGGACCACGGGTTGTGCACCGGCCGTACCTGGGGCGCGTTCAGGTCGAGCACGATCAGGTCGGCGCGCTTGCCCGGCTCCAGGGAGCCAAGGTGGTCGCCGAGGCCCAGTGCGCGGGCACCCTCGAGGGTCGCCATCCGGACCGCCTGTTCGGCGCCCACCGCCGTGGGATCGCCGGCCGCCTTGTGGACCAGGGCCGCCTGCCGCACCGCTCCCAGCACGTCCAGCGTGTTCGAGCTGACCGCTCCGTCCGTGCCGAGCCCGACCGTCACACCCGCGCTCAGCAGGCGCGGCACCGGAGCGATGCCGCAGCCGAGTTTCAGATTGGAGACCGGACAGTGCGCGACGGAGGTGCCGGTGCGGGCCAGGGCCGCGATCTCGGGACCCGTCAGATCCACGGCGTGCGCGATCAGCAGATCGGGTCCGAGCAGCCCGAGCGAGTCGAGCAGTTCCACGGGCCGCCTGCCGTGGCGGACCTCGACGGTGGCGACCTCGGTCGCGTTCTCCGCCGCGTGGATGTGCAGCAGCGCGCCGAACTCCCGTGCCAGCGCGGCGATGTCGGTGAGCTGATCGGGCGAGAGCGTGTAGGTCGAGTGTGCGAAGAGGACGGGACGGGTGCCGGGCCGAGCCGTCGCGCGATCGGCCAGGTCACGGCGGGCCCACGCCATCCGGTCCTCGTACGCGATGCCGTCCGCCGGGTCCGGTACGTCCATGAAGGTCGGCCCGGTGTGCAGCCGCCAGCCCGCCTCCCGGGCGACCCGCTCGGCCGCCTCGTGGAACCAGTACATGTCGAGTGCCGAAGTGACCCCCGCCCGTACGCTCTCGGCGATCGCGGCCCGCACCCCCGCGGCGACGCTCTTCGGCGACAACAACTCGGCTTCCCAGCGCAGCACCCGCTCGAGGAAGCCCTGGAGCGTGACGTCGTCGGCGCGGCCGCGCAGCAGCGTCATCGCCAGGTGCGTGTGGGTGTTGACGAGGCCGGGCAGGACGAGACAGCCCGTCGCGTCGAGGGTCTCGGCGGCCGCGTACCGCGTGCGCAGCTCCTCGGCGGCGCCGACTTCACGGATCTCGCCGTCGCGGACCACGACCGCGCCGGAGCGTACGAAGGTGCCCGCCTCGTCGACGGTGAGGACGTCCCCGCCGTGGACCAGCAGGTCGGCGTGCTCGCTCATGCGGCGCCCGCCCTCTCTTCCGCCAGCAGACGCAGTGCTTCCAGCGCGACCACCGCACCGCGCTCCACGCCCGCCGCGACGACGTCGCGGTGCGGGTTGTAGCCGCCGGTGTTCTCTTTGTCGACCAGTTCGTCCGCGTTCGCGCCGTCGATCACGAGCACGCCGCCCGCGACGAGACCGCGCAGCGACGCGGTGACCAGCAGTGCGGACAGCTCCATCTCGATCGCCGCGAGGCCCGCGTTGTCGTAGGCGGTCAGCGGAATCAGGCCCGGCTGGAAGGCCGCCCGGGTCCACACGAGACCCCGGTGGTGAGGTGCGTCCGCGGCGCGGGCCGCGCGCTGGAGCGCGAACACCGTTTCGGGGGACGAGACCGCCGGGTACTCCGGCGGCAGCAGCTGCTGGGTCACCCCGTCGTCCCGTACGGCCCCCTCCGCGATGACGAGATCGCCGTCCCCGATGCCCGGGCGCATCGCCCCGGCCGTACCGAACCGCAGGAAGGTCGTGACGCCCGCGTCGGCCAGCTCCTGGAAGAGCAGGATCGCGCCCGGCGCGCCGACTCCGTGCGAGGCGACGGTGACCGGCAGACCCTTCCAACTCCCGCTGAACACACGGTACTCACGGTGGTAGGAGACCTCTTCGGCGCCGTCGAGCAGGGCGGCGACGGCCGCGGCGCGCGCCGGGTCGCCGACGACCACGGCGGACGGCGGCAGACCGGTGCGGGGTATCCGGGTGATGGGCAGCAGGTCCTGAGTCATGAGACGGCTCCAGCGGGGGTGGTGCGGCGACGGCGGCGGGCCGTCGTGAGGAAGAGGGCGCCGAGCGTGACGACGTACGGCGCGGCGTCGGTCGCCTGCTGAGGCAGGCCGAGGCCCTGCAGACGGAAGCCGGCGGCCTCGGCGAGGCCGAAGAGCAGCGCGGCGAGCAGGACGCCGAGGGGCAGGGCGCGGCCGAGCATGACCGCGACGACGGCGATCCAGCCACGCCCCGCCGTCATGTTCTCGGAGAACAACGTGACGTTGCCGAGGGCGAGTTGGGCCCCCGCGAGCCCGCACAGGACACCCGAGACGAGTACGGCCGCGTACTGGTACCTGGCTGGACTGACACCGAGGGTCGCCGCGGCCTGAGGTGCCTCGCCGACCCCGCGCAGGCGCAGTCCCCACACGTGCCGCGAGAGCACCAGCGTGGCCACCGCGACCGCGGCCCACGCCAGATAGGCGAGCGGCGAGAAGCCACCGACCAACGGGAGCCCGGCCAGTGACGGGTCGTCAAAGGTGCCCTGCACACCGAAGACCGTACGCAGCAGGAAGCTGGTCAGGCCGACGGAGAGGAGGTTCATGGCGATGCCCAGAACCACCGCGTCCCCGCGCAGGGTGACCGCGCCGACGGCGAGGATCAGGGAGTACGCGGCGGCGGCGAGCGCGGCCGCGAGGACGCCGAGCCAGGGGCTGCCGGTGAACCAGCTCGTGGTCACGGCCGTGAAGCAGCCCATCAGCATCATGCCTTCGAGGCCGATGTTGAAGACGCCCGCCCGTTCGCAGAGCGCGCCGCCGAGCGCGGCCAGCAGGATGGGGGTGAGCGCGCGCAACGCCGACATGAGGAGATCGGAGTCGAAGAACATCAGACAGCAGCCTTCTTCCGGAGCCGGCCGCGCGGGAAGCGCAGCCGGGCCGCCAGGAACACGATGACGATGGCCTGCAGCACCTGCGTCAGTTCGCGCGGCACCTCGGTCGTGCGCTCCATCGAGAGCCCGCCGACCTGGAGCACGGCGAAGAAGAACGACGCCAGCACCGTGCCCAGCGGGGCCGCGCCCGCCAGCAGCGCGGCGGTCAGGCCCGTCCAGGTGTAGCCGGGCGCGGTGAGAGCCCCGTCGAGGAAGCGGTACGGGAAGCTCAGTACGCCGATCGCACCGACCAGCCCGGCCAGCGCGCCCGAGGTGGCCATCAGCCGCAGCGTCAGCCCCCCGCGCTCGACGCCCGCGTACGCGGCGAAGCGGGGGTTGAGCCCGGTCATCCGGATCTCGTAGCCGATCGCCGTGCGTCGGTCGGTGAACCAGTACGTGGCCGCCGCCAGCGCGACCAGCAGCAGCCCGACCGTCACGGTCGACGAGCCGAAGGCCGGCAGCGCGACCCCGTCCGGCAGTTGCCGCGTCTGCGGGAGGCTGGAGCCGGGCTCCTTGAGCGGATAGCGGGCCAGGTAGGAGGCGAGCGACGACGCCGGATAGCTGAGCAGCAGGCTGCTCACCAGGAGCGGAACCCCGAAGTGGTTCTCGCACAGGGCGGCCAGGGCGGCATACCCGCCGCCCGCCGCCATGCCCGCGAGGAGCGCGAGGACGACGGTGAGCGGTGCGGGCAGTGGCGCGTACAGCCCGGTGACGGCCGCGGCCATCCCGCCCAGCACCAGTTGGCCGTCCCCGCCGAGGTTGATGAGCCCGGCGCGCAGCGGGATCGCCAGCGCCAGGGCCAGGCCGAGGACGCTGGTGACGGTGGTCAAGGTCGATCCGATGCCGTCGGCGCCGAGAGAGCCGCTCAGGACGGCGCCGTACGCGGTGAAGGGATCGGCGCCGGTGCCCACGAGGAAGAGCGCGCCGATGACCACGCCGGCGAGGACGGAGAAGGTGACGGGGGAGCGGAGGGCTCCCGTTATTCGGTTCATGTCAGTCTCCGACCTCCACCGGAGCCGCGCCGCCGGCCATGGCCAGCCCCAGCGTCCGTTCGTCCGCCCCGTCCTTCGGGTACGTCGCCGTCACGCGGCCCTCGTACATCACCAGCACCCGGTCCGCGAGCCCGCGGATCTCGCTGAGCTCGGCCGAGACCAGCAGGACGGCGTGGCCCGCGTCGCGGTAGGCGATCAGCTCGTCGTGGATGTTCTGGATGGCGCCGATGTCCACCCCGCGCGTCGGCTGCTCCACCAGCAACAGCGGTGCCTCATGGGCGAGTTCGCGGCCGATCAGCAGCTTCTGGAGGTTGCCGCCGGACAGCGCGGAAGCGGGCACCTCGGGCGTGCCCGCCTTGACGCCGAAGCGCTTGACGAGCCGCCGCGCGTGGGCGCGTACGGCCGCGGGCGACAACAGCCCGCGGGACGAGAGGGACGTACGGTGGTGGCCCATCGCGAGGTTGTCCGCGACGGACGCGGCAGGCGCCGTGCCCACCGCGTGCCGGTCCTCGGGTACGTAGGCGAGGCCTCGCGCCCGCCGTTCGGTCGCGGAGGCGTGCGTGATGTCCCGCCCCCGCAGGGTGACCTGCCCGGCCGTGATCGGCCGCAGTCCGGCCAGTGCCTCGATCAGCTCGCTCTGGCCGTTGCCCGCGACGCCGGCGATGCCGACGATCTCGCCCGCGCGGACGGTGAGCCGGACCTCGCGCACCGCGTCCGTGGTGAGATCCTGCACGTCCAGCACCACGTCGCCCGGGGTGCCCGGGGCGTGCACGCGGTCCAGCTCGACCGCGCGGCCCGTCATCGCGGCGGCGATCTCGTCGGCGGTCGTCTCGGCGGTGCGCAGCCGGGCGACGACGCGTCCGTCGCGCAGCACCGTGACGTTGTCGCTGCCTTCGAGGACCTCACGCAGCTTGTGCGTGACAAGGATCACCGTGCGGCCCTGTGCGGTCAGCGACTTGAGCACCGCGAACAGGGCGTCGGCCTCCGCGGGGGTGAGCACCGCGGTCGGCTCGTCGAGGATGAGCGTACGGGCGCCGCGGTGCAACAGCTTCAGGATCTCCACGCGCTGGCGCAGCCCGACCGGCAGGTCGCCGACCCGGGCGTCCGGATCGACGGCGAGGCCGTGTTCCGCGGCGAGTTCGCGCACCCGGCGCCTGGCCGCCGCCCGGTCGACCAGACCGAAGCGGCGCGGCTCGGCCGCGAAGACGACGTTCTCGGCGACCGTCAGCGAGTCGAACAGCTTGAAGCTCTGGTGGACCATGCCGAGCCCGGCGGCCATGGCGGCACCGGGATCCGCGAAGGTCACCGCACGACCGTCGATCCGTATCTCACCGGCATCCGGCCGCTCCATGCCGTACAGGACCGACATGAGCGTGGACTTGCCCGCGCCGTTCTCGCCCATCAGCGCGTGGATCTCACCGCGCCGGACGGTCAGGTCGACGGCGTCGTTGGCGAGCGTGCCGGGGAACCGCTTGGTGATTCCCCGGAGTTCGACGGCGACCTCGGCGTCAGCTCGCTGCGGGGTCATCGACCTTCAGCTCCCCGGCGACGATCTGGTCGCGCAGCGCCTTGACCTTCGTCAGGACGTCCTTGTGCTGGGCGATGACGCACTTGGAGGAGTCGACGCCGGCCTCAAGACCGGTCAGGCTGATGCCACCCTCCTTCAGGCCGTACGACACGGTCGTGCCCGCCTTGCCGCCGAGGACCTGGTCGATGCCCTTCTCCACGGCGACGTCCGTGCGCTTGATCACATTGTCGACGACCGTGCCGGGCGAGGAGACGCACTGGTTGACGTCGACGCCGTAGGCGAACGCACCCTTGGCCTTCGCGGCCTCGAAGACGCCGTAGTTGCCGGCCGCGGCCGCCGCCATGATCTGGTCGGTGCCCTTGGACAGGAGAGAGTTCGCCTGCTCCTTCGCGCGCGCCGAGTCGTCGAACGGGGACTGGCCGCCGACGAAGCGCGTCGAGGTGGACGTCTTGGCGGCCACCTTCTTGGCACCGGCCGCGAACGGGTCGCTGTAGCGCCGGAACTGGGGCGTGTCGAGGACGTCCACCGCGCCGACCTTGCCGCTCTTGCTGAGCAGCCCGGCCTCGGCGCCCGCCAGGTACACGCCCTCGTGCTCGCGGAAGACCGCGCAACCGACGTTCTTGAACGTCTTCGTCGTGCATGCGTCGATCATCAGGAACTGCTGGTCGGCGTGGGCCTTGGCCTGCTGCGCGACCAGGTCGGCGAACTCGAAGCCGACCAGCACGATGACGTCGGGCTTGGCCTCCACCGCGGCCTGCACGTTCTGCTGCTGCGAGGCGGTGTCGGAGGACTCGTAGACCTTCTGCGTCCCGTCGTGCGCCTTGGCCGCGGCCTTCACCCCGTCGACCGCGAGCTTCAGGAACTCGTTCTGCCCGACGGCGTCGGGCGTGACCAGAGTGAAGGACTTGCCGCTGCTCTTGGCGCCTTCGGAGGAACTGTCCTTGGCGGCGGCGTTGCAGGCGGTGGCGAGGAGCGCGGTGCCCGCCGCGAGGGCGGCGAACTGGAGGGGGCGGCGACTTCTGCGGGACACGGGGGACATGGGGATGACCTTCCAGTGGGTGCGGCGGGGCACGCTGGGGCGGCAGCGCGAAGAGGGTGGAGCGGTGAGGGGGACCTCGGGGTGAACGGCGGGAGCTGAACTGCGGTCAGCTACGACAGCCGTCGGCGGCGCACCGGCCGAAGTCGAGGAAGCGGCGCATCGTGAGCAGCACACGTCCTCCTTCACGTCGGCCTGGGGGCTGCGGGTGCTGGAGAGTAACACCGGTTTCAGGACACGCGTCCGGCTGTCTCGAACTGTGGTTCGCAAAGGTCATGTACGGTGTCGCGCATCTTCGGAACATCAGGAGTGCCCGTCATGCCCCAGGAACTGCGCGCCGTCGACTGGACCGGAAGCAGCCTCGCGCTCATCGACCAGACGGTCCTGCCGCACCGCACCGAGACCCGCGAGATCCGTGACGTGGACGGGCTGGTGGACGCCATCCAGCGGCTCGTCGTGCGCGGCGCGCCGGCGATCGGGGCGGCGGGGGCGTACGGGGTGGCGCTCGCGCTGTTGCAGGGCGAGCGCGAGGGCTGGTCGGCCGAGGAGACGCGGGCGGCCGTGGCCCGCGTCCGTGCGGCGCGCCCGACCGCGGTGAACCTCATGGTGTGCGTCGACCGGGTGATGGCCCGCTTCGACGAGGGACTGGACGCGGTGCTCGCGGAGGCCGCGGCCGTCCAGCGCGAGGACGTCGAGGCGAACCGGGCGATGGGGGCGTACGGCGCGGACTGGCTACTCAAGAAGGTCGGGGTGGACCGGCCGCTGCGGGTGCTCACGCACTGCAACACCGGTGCGCTCGCCACCGCCGGCTGGGGCACGGCGCTCGGCGTCATCCGTGAACTGCACGCGCGCGGCCTGGTCGAGGTCGTGTACGCCGACGAGACGCGTCCCCTCCTCCAGGGCTCCCGCCTCACCGCCTGGGAACTGCTCCAGGAGGGCATACCGCACTACGTCCAGGCCGACGGTGCCGCCGCGGGAACGATCCTGAGGGGCGAGGTCGACGCGGCGATCGTCGGCGCGGACCGCATCGCCGCCAACGGCGACACGGCCAACAAGGTGGGCACGGTCGGGGTCGCCCTCGCCTGCGCGGACGCCGGAATCCCGTTCCTGGTGGCCGCCCCCACCACGACGGTCGACCTGGCCACGGCCACGGGTGCCGACATCCACATCGAACTCTGCGGCGAGGACGAGGTACTGGAGTGGTCGGGCATCCGTACGGCGCCCTCCGGGTCCCGAGGCCACAACCCGGCCTTCGACGTCACCCCGGGCCGTCTGGTGACGGGCCTGGTGACCGAACGCGGGGTGCTGGAGATATCGGCGGGCGAACTCCCGGCCCACCACCTGCGCTAGCCGCCGGGGGTGGACTCACACGGTGCTTTCATCCCGGGTGAGTCCACCCGCCGCAATGACTCAGCGGCCCGTCAGTTCCAACTCCAGCAGCCACTCCACCACTTCGGTGTGATGGCGGGCCCGGCGTGGGTCCGCGCCCCAGACGTACAGCCCGTGGCCTGCCACGACGACCGCCGGCATGCGGGGGTCGCGGGCCGCTTCCAGGCGGTCGCCCAGGACCTTCATGTCCTGGCTGTTGGCGATGACGGGGAGGGTGACCTCGACGTCGTGGGCGGGCAGGCCGACGCCCTTGAGCATCTCCAGGTCCCGGAACACGATGCCCCCGGGCTCCCGGCGCCCCATGGCCACGGACGCGACCGTGTGGACGTGGACGACGGCCCCCGCACCCGTGAGCGCGGCCACGCGCGCGTGCAGCTCGGCCTCCGCCGACGGCTTCCCGCCCGCGACCGCCGCACCCGAACCGTCCACCAGCACCACGTCGTCGGGCGTGAGTTCGCCCTTGTCGTGCCCGCTCGCGGTGACGGCGAGCCGCAGCGGGTCCCGGCTCAGGACGACGGACAGGTTGCCGGACGTGCCGCGCATCCAGCCGAAGGAGGCGAAGCGGGCCGACTCGGCGGCCAGGACCGCGCCCGCCTCCTTGAGGTCGAGGGCCGGCGTCTCGGCGGTCATGTGGTGCTCCTCGCGATGGTGATCTCGTCGAACGTCCCCGCCTGCGGGTGATCGCCGACTCCCTGCTCGTAGTACGGCTCCCCGGGGCGGCGTACCCCCACGGTCCGCCATCCGGCCGCCCGCGCCGCGTCCAGCTCGCCGGGCCGGTCGGAGAGGAAGAGCAGCCGGTCGGGCGCGGTGCCCAGCGCCGCCGCGATCGTCTCGTACGACGCCGGCTCCTGCTTGGGCCCCGCGTTCTCCGTGTCGTACAACCCTTCGACGAGCGGCAGCAGATCGCCCTCGGGGCTGGACCGGAACCACGCCCGCTGCGCCGCCACGGACCCCGACGAGTACACGTGCAGCCGTACGCCCGCCGCGTGCCAGGCGCGCAGCGCCGGGACGACGTCCTCGTAGAAGTGCGAGACGAGGTCGCCGCGCGCGAAGCCCTCGGACCAGATGATGCCCTGGAGCGTCTTGAGCGGGGTGGCCTTGCGATCCTCGTCGAGCCAGCCGTTCAGGGCCTTCTCGACGCGGGCGGCGTCCGCGTCGGGCTCCGCGATCAGCTCCCGCACCTGCGCGGTCGCCCGCGCCACCGCCGGATCACCGCTCCGCTCCGAGAGCAGTGCTCCGAATCGAGAGCGGGAGTACGGGTACAGCACGTCCACGACGAACCCCGTGGCGCTCGTGGTGCCCTCGATGTCGAGCACCACGGCGTCCACGTCGAACCGGAGCGTCACGCCGTGGCCCGGTCCCGCTGGTACCCCGCGTCGATCGTGTCGAAGTCCGGGAAGCGGTCCGCGATCCGGTCACCGGTGAAGTTCCCGACCCAGCCGTCCTCCTCGTGGAAGAACCGGATCGCGGTGAACGACGGCGACGTACCCATGTCGAACCAGTGGGTCGTACCGCGCGGCACGCCCAGCAGGTCGCCCTTCTCGCACAGCACGGCGTGCACCTCGCCGCCTACGTGGAGATAGAAGATCCCGGACCCCGAGACGAAGAAGCGCACCTCGTCATCGTCGTCGTGCGTGTGCTCCTGCAGGAACTTCGCGCGCGCCGCCTTCGCCTTGGCCGGGTACTCGGGGTCGTCGCTCGGGTGCAGCCCGAGGACGTCGACCGTCGTGAAGCCCTCCTCCGCGTTCAGCTTCTCGATCTCGGCACCGTACGCGGCGAACACCGTGTCGCTGTCCGCGTCCGCGGGCACGTCCTCGCGGACCGGCCACTGCTCGTAGCGCACACCGATCGGCGCGAGCGCGGCGGCGATCTCGGCCGGGTCGGAGGTACGGCGCACCAGCGTCTCGGGTCCGGACTCGGGCCACGTCGTCAGCAGGGTCATGGGAGAAACTCCAAGGGGTGGATGGGGTGTCCGGATACCGAGACTGGCATCGGTGCCCGGCCCAGAGATGAGGAGGGCGGCGTGCAGGAGGCGGGAGAGCCGGTGGTCAGCCGCGACATGCCGCGCCGGTACAGCGGTGCGTCGCTGTCGCGCATGGTGTCGTCATCGGAAGCCTCACTGTCCAACGTCGTCCGGCGATGGTAACTCCCGCCCGGTGATCGGCCGAGTGTGACAAAGCGGTTGTTCCACATACTGAGAAACGACGTCCAATTCTTTGACGGCTGGCTGGAAACGTTCACATGATCTGCCTATGAAGACGCTGCTGCTCGTGCGGCGGCTGTACGTGGACTTGCTCCGGTCGACCACAGCCCGCTGTCGCTGACCTCCCCCGGAGCGCTCAACCACGCCCCGCCCTCGGTGCGTTCCCCGTGAACCCGAGGCGCCCGCCCGTGTACGAGACGTATGCCGCCCTGGCAGTTTCCTCCCCGGCGCTCCGGACCGGCACTCCCTCTTCGCCCCGCTCATTTCTGCTTTCCCAGCCCTGGAGCCCTCATGTCCCGTACCGCCCGCACCCGCGCCCCCCTCGCCGCGCTGTCGCTCGCTTCCGTCTCCGCGCTCTTCCTCGCGGGCTGCTCCCAGTCCTCCAACGCCTCGCAGAGCACCGGCGACCAGGCCGCCTCGGCCGCCGCCGCGACCGGCAAGAAGCCCGCGCCGTTCAGCAAGGGCAACGTGAAGGTGGCCCTGGTCCGGCAGAGCGGCGCCGGCGACTACTTCGAGCAGTGGGGCAACGGCGCCAAGGCACAGGCCAAGGCCCTCGGCATCGACCTGACCGTGTACGACGCCCAGGCCGACAACGCCAAGCAGGCCACCGACCTGTCCTCGGCCATCAACTCCGGCGCGCAGGCCATCGTCGTCGACCACGGCTTCCCGGCCACGATCCAGCCCGAGATCGACCAGGCGGTGAAGAAGGGCATCAAGGTCGTCGTCTACGACGTGGAGACCACCAACAAGAGCGTCGTCAGCACCAAGCAGGACGACGCGAGCATGGCGCAGGCCGTGCTCGACGTCATGGCGAAGGACCTCGGCAAGAACGCCAAGGTCGGTTACGTCAACGTCGCCGGGTACGCCGCCCTCGACAAGCGCGACAGTGTCTGGAAGAAGACCGCCGACGCCCATGGCTGGAAGCAGGCGTTCAAGGTCGGCAAGGTCACCGACTCCACCGCCACCGACAACGTTCCCCTGGTGTCCGCCGCGCTCACCCAGAACTCCGACGTGACCGGCGTCTTCGCCCCCTACGACGAGCTCGCCAAGGGCACCGTCCTCGCCGTCCAGAACAAGAAGCTCCAGGGCAAGGTGAAGGTCTTCGGCGCGGACGTCTCCAACGCCGACATCCAGAACATGACCGCCAAGGACAGCCCGTGGGTCGCCACGGCGGGCACCGACCCGTCCGCGGTCGGCGCCGCGGTCGTCCGTACGGCCGCCCTGGAACTGGCCGGTCAGCTGAACACCACCTCGGTCGAGTTCCCGGCCGTCGCCATCACCCAGGACTTCCTGAAGCAGAACAAGATCGAGAACATGGACCAGCTGCGCACGGCGCTGCCCGCGCTGAACCTCTCCAAGGTCAGCACCGCGGACTGGATTCCCAATGTCGCCCACTGACGCACCGGTGGAGAGCGCGGCGGTCGCCCTCCGCGACGTCAGCATGGCCTTCGGGGGCAAGACGGTGCTCGCCTCCGTCTCCCTCGACATCGCGCCGGGCAGCGTCGTCGCGCTGCTCGGCGCGAACGGCGCGGGCAAGTCCACCCTCATCAAGATCCTGTCCGGCGTGCACACGGAGCACGGCGGCCAGGTGAGCGTGAACGGCGTGCCCGCCGCGCTCCACTCCCCGCTCGCCGCCCGCCAGTTGGGCATCCAGACGGTGCACCAGCGCATCGGCGAAGGCATCGTGCCCGGCCTCTCGGTCGCCGAGAACCTGGTCTTCGAGGAACTGGCCCAGACGCGCGGCAACCCGTTCCGGGGCGGACGCCGGCTGCTGGCCCGCGCCCGGGAGATCCAGTCGGCCCTCGACCTCGGCTGGAGCGACGCCGTGCTCAGGCGGGACGTCACCGAACTCGGCATCTCCGACCGCCAGTTGCTGATCCTGGCGCGGGCCCTGGCGACCCGGCCCCGCCTCCTCGTCCTCGACGAGCCGACCTCCGCACTCTCCGCCGCCGAGGCGGAGCGCCTGTTCGCGCTCGTCGAGCGGATGCGGTCGGAGGGCATCGCGGTGCTCTACGTCTCCCACCGCCTCGGCGAGATCGACGCGCTCGCCGACCGCCTGGTCGTCCTGCGGGACGGCCGTCTCACCGAGGACCAGGTCAAGCCCTTCGACTGGGACAGCGCCCTGCGCGCCATGCTCGCCCAGGCCCACGAGACGACCACCGCCCGGCCGCGGCACACAGGCGAACACGGCGAGGTCGTCCTCTCCCTGCGCGGCGTTCCGCTCCTGGCCGGCCACCCGCCCCAGGACCTCGACCTGCGCACCGGCGAAGTCACCGGCGTCGTCGGGCTGCTGGGCGCGGGCAAGACCGAACTGGCCCGCGGCCTCTTCGGCGCCGAACCCTTCACCGGGGGAGCCGTCGAGCTGGACGGGAAGCCCTACGAGCCGCGCCGCCCGGCCGACGCCATCCGCGGCGGCATCCACCTGGTCCCGGAGGACCGGCACACGGACGCGCTGGTGCCCGGCTGGTCGGTGGCCCAGAACATCTCCCTGCCGTTCCTCAGGTCGCTCTCCACGGTGGGACTCGTGAGCCGCTCCAAGGAGGACGCGCTCGGCCGCGCCACCATCGAGCAGCTCGGTGTCGTCGCCCGGGACGAACACAGCACCGTCGAGGAGCTGTCGGGCGGCAACCAGCAGAAGGTCGTCGTCGGCCGCTGGCTCGCCGAGAACCCCCGCGTCCTCATCCTGGACGAGCCGTTCCGAGGAGTGGACATCGGCGCCCGCCGCGACATCGGCCGCCGCGCCCGCGCCCTGGCGGCCGACGGGGCAGCCGTCCTCGTCCTGTCCGCCGATGTTGACGAGATCCTCGAGATCGCCGACCGGGTCGTCGTCCTGGCCGCGGGCGAGATCCGCCTCGACGCGTACGGGGAAGACGCGGAGCGCGACCGCGTGATCCAGACCATCTCGGCGTCCGTCTGATGCCCGGCACACCAGGAAGCACGCCATGACCACCACCCAGAGCACCTCCGTGCCGACGGCGGCCCCGTCCGCACCCGCCGTCGGCCACCGGATCCAGAACGCCGTCATCAAGTACGGCTTCATCTTCGTCACCGTCACGCTCTTCGCGTACTTCGCGATCAGCGAGCCGTCCTTCCGGGACTCGGCGACGCTCCTCGACACCCTCCGGTACGTCTCCGTCGCCGCCATCCTCGGCCTCGGCGTCACGCTCACCATGGCCGTCGGCGGAATGGACATGTCGGTCGGCGCCGTCGCCGGCCTCGGCGTCACGGTCGCCGCGAAGACGATGGTCACCTACAACCAGGTCGGCACGGTCGCGATCCTCGCGGTCGTCGCGGCGGGCGCGCTGGCCGGGTTGCTGAACGCCCTGCTGATCGTCGTCCTCAAGATCCCCGACATGCTCGCCACGCTCGGCACCATGTTCGTGATCCAGGGCACCAAACTCATCCTGGTCGACGGCCAGTCCATCACCCCCGGCATGACCCGGTCCGACGGCACCACCGCGCCCGGCAGGTTCACCGAGGGCTTCCTGCGCATCGACCGCGGCACCTTCCTCGGCGTACCCGTCTCGGTGCTGATCTTCGGCGCGCTGACCGTCGTCGCCTGGGTGTTCCTGGCCCGCACCCGCTGGGGGCGCGTGCTGTACGCGATCGGCGCCAACCCCGAGGCCTCGCGGCTGGCCGGCATCCGCGTCGGCGCGTACCGGGCGCTCGCCTACGTCCTCTCCGGCGTCCTCGCCTCCATCGGCGGCCTGATCCTGGCCGCCCGCATCGGCCAGGGCGATGTCTCCGCCGGTACCTCCCAACTGCTCGAAGCCGTCGCCGTCGCCCTCGTCGGCACCTCCGTCCTCGGCCGGGGCCGCCCCAACGTCTGGGGCACGGCCCTCGGCGCCGTCCTGATCGGGATCATCACCACGGGTCTGACCATCGAGGGACTGCCGTACTACACGCAGGACGTCGTCGAGGGCGCGGTCCTCATCCTCGCCCTGGTCTTCAGCTTCACCCTGTCCAAGCGCCGCACCGCATAAGGGAGTTACGAGTCGATGGGCTACCGCATCCTGGAGACCGAGGACGTCGCCGGCTATCTGCGCGAGCGCGGCCACTGGGGCACCGACGAGCCCGAGGTCCGCGAGGTCTCCGACGGCAACATGAACCGCGTCTTCCTCGTCACCGCCACCGACGGCACCCGGGGCCTCGCCGTCAAGCAGGCCCTGCCCTGGGTGCGGGTCGCGGGCCCCTCCTGGCCGATGAGCCCCGAGCGTGCCGACGCCGAGGCCCGCGCCTACGAGCAGGTCGCCAAGGTCGCCCCGGACAAGATCCCGGCGATCCACGGCTACGACTCCGACAACTACGCCCTCGTCATGGAGGACATGTCCGACCTGGAGGTGCTGCGCACGATCCTCAACGAGGGTGGCACCTACGGCCCGGACACCTCCCGCCGCATCGGCGAGTTCGTCGCCCAGCTCTCCTTCGCCACCAGCGACTTCGGCATGCCCTCCGCCGAACGCAAGGAGCTGATCGCGGCCTCCGTCAGCCCCGAGCTGTGCAAGATCACCGAGGACGTCGTGCTCAGCGAGCCGTACCTCGAGCACGAGCACAACCACTGGCACCCCGGCCTCGACGACCTCGCCGCCGCCTTCCGCTCCGACCCGCGACTGCGCACCGAGGTCGCCGAACTGCGCCACCTCTTCATGACCGGCGCGCAGGCCCTCCTCCACGGCGACCTGCACACCGGCAGCATCATGGTCGGCACGCGCGAGGGCGCCCCGGTGGTACGGGTCTTCGACCCCGAGTTCTCCTTCGTCGGGCCGATCGGCTTCGACCTCGGCCTGTACTGGGCGAACACGCTCGTCTCCGCGGCCCGCGCGGACGCGCTCGGCGTCGAGGGCGACCACGGCGACCAACTCCGGCTCTCCTGGGACGCGTTCCGGGCGGAGTTCCGCCGGCTGTGGCCGACCCGTGTCGACACCTTCTTCGACGACGCCTTCCTCGACCGCTTCCTGGACCGCGTCTGGACCGAGTCCCTGGGCTTCGCCGGCGCGGAGGTCGTCCGCCGCATCATCGGCTTCGCCCACCTCACCGACCTCACCACCCTGCCGGACCCGGTGCCCGCCTCCCGGCGCGCGCTTCTCCTCGGGCGTGAACTGATCGTGCGCCGCGCGGAGTTGACGTCACCCGAGGACGTCGAGGCACTCCTGCGCTGACGGGCGCCCGGCTGTGGCGGCGCACGCGGAGGGGCGGCTCCCCCCGTGGGAGCCGCCCCTCAAACCGATCGGATCACCCGCTCAGGGTGTGGTCACTTCTTGTCGAGCAGGTCCTGCACCTTGCCGCGGATCTCGTCCGTGGCAAGCCCGCGGATCGTCAGCGTCGTACGGCGGCGCAGCACGTCGTCCGTCGTCTCGGCCCACTCGTGGTCGCGGGCCCACACGACCTGCGCCCAGATCTCCGGGGCGTCCGGGTGGACGCGCTCGCCGAGCTCCGGGTTCTCGTTCGCCAGGCGCGCGATGTCGAAGGCCAGCGAACCGTAGTGCGTCGCCAGGTGCTTGGCGGTGTCGGCGCCCATACGGGGGCCGGGCGCCGGGCCGTCGACGAGCAGCCGGTGGGCGACCGCGCGCGGGTTGGCGACACCCGGCAGCGGCAGCTTCTTCGGCAGCTCGGAGATCGGCTCGAAGTCCTCGCCCAGCGGGCGGCCCGGCAGCGACTCCAGCTTCTTCATGACCGTACGGCCGATGTGCCGGAAGGTGGTCCACTTGCCGCCCGCGACGGACAGCATCCCGCCACGGCCCTCCGTGACGACCGTCTCGCGCTTGGCCTTCGAGGTGTCGCCGGGGCCGCCGGGCAGCACCCGCAGACCGGCGAAGGAGTACGTGATCAGATCACGGGAGAGCTGCTGGTCGCGGATGGAGAACGCGGCCTCGTCCAGGATCTGGGCTATGTCCTTCTCGTTGACCGCGACGTCCGCCGGGTCGCCCTCGTACTCCTCGTCGGTCGTACCGAGCAGCAGCATGTCCTCCCAGGGGAGGGCGAAGGTGATGCGGTACTTGTCGATCGGGGTGGCGAGCGCGGCCTTCCAGGGGGAGGTGCGCTTGAGAACCAGGTGCGCGCCCTTGGACAGGCGGATGGACGGCGCCGCGTTCGGGTCCTCCATCTTGCGCAGGTGGTCGACCCAGGGACCGGTGGCGTTGAGGACGAGGTGCGCGTTGACGCCGAACTCCGCGCCGTTCGTTCCGTCCTTGAGGTCCGCGCCCGTGACCCGGCCCTTGGTGAAGCGCAGGCCGGTCACCTCCGCGTGGTTGAGCACGACCGCGCCCGCCTCGACGGCCGCGCGGACCGTCATCAGCGCCATGCGCGCGTCGTTCATCTGGTCGTCGCCGTACACGGCCACGGCCTTGAGGTTCTCGGTGCGCAGCTCCGGCACGTCCTGCTGCGCCTTGGCCGGCGAGAGCAGGTGGCCGACGCCGTCACCGAACGCCGACAGCGCGGAGTAGGCGAAGACGCCCGCCCCGAGCTTCGCCGCGCCGTGCGGCCCGCCCTTGTACACGGGGAGGTAGAACGTGAGCGGGTTCGCCAGGTGGGGGGCCACCTGACGGGAGACCGCACGGCGCTCGAAGTGGTTCTCCGCCACCAGCTTCACCGCGCCGGTCTGCAGGTAGCGCAGACCGCCGTGGAGCAGCTTGGAGGAGGCGGAGGAGGTGGCGCCGGCGAAGTCGCCGGCGTCGACCAGAGCCACCCGCAGACCGGACTGCGCGGCGTGCCAGGCGGTGGAGATGCCCAGGATGCCGCCGCCGATCACGAGAAGGTCGTACGTCGCCTTGGAGAGCTGCTCCCGGGTCTCGGCGCGGCTCGGGTTGGAGCCGGAGGCCGGGTGCGTACCGAGGGCAGGCACGGTCTGCAGGGTGGACTGACTGGTCATTACGGGTTCTTACTCCTCGTCAGTTCTCGTCCTCGAGCCAGCCCATGGTCCGCTCGACGGCCTTGAGCCAGCTCTTGTACTCACGGTCGCGGGTCTCCGCGTCCATGTTGGGGGTCCATTCCGCGGCCCGGCGCCAGTTGGCGCGCAGGTCCTCGGTGTTGGTCCAGAAGCCGACGGCGAGACCGGCGGCGTAGGCGGCGCCGAGGCAGGTGGTCTCGGCGACCATCGGGCGCACCACGGGGGCGTCCAGGACGTCGGCCAGGGTCTGCATCAGCAGGTTGTTGGAGGTCATGCCGCCGTCGACCTTGAGGGCCGTGAGCTCGACGCCGGAGTCCTTCGTCATGGCGTCGCTGACGTCACGGGTCTGCCAGGCCGTGGCCTCCAGGACGGCGCGCGCGATGTGCGCCTTGGTGACGTACCGGGTCAGACCGGCGATCACACCGCGGGCGTCGGGACGCCAGTACGGGGCGAACAGACCGGAGAAGGCCGGCACGAAGTAGGCGCCACCGTTGTCCTCGACCGAGGACGCGAGGGTCTCGATCTCGGCGGCGGACTTGATCAGGCCCATCTGGTCGCGCATCCACTGCACCAGCGAACCGGTGACGGCGATCGAGCCCTCGAGGGCGTAGACCGGAGCCTGGTCGCCGATGCGGTAGCCGACCGTGGTGAGCAGGCCCGAGTACGAGTTGATGATCTTGTCGCCGGTGTTCATCAGCATGAACGTGCCGGTGCCGTACGTGGACTTGGCCTCGCCCTCGGAGAAGCAGGTCTGGCCGAACAGGGCCGCCTGCTGGTCGCCGAGCGCGGAGGCGACCGGGATGCCGCCGAGCAGCTCGCCGAGCGGGCCGCCGGTGACCTCGCCGTAGACCTCGGCGGAGGAGCGGATCTCCGGGAGCATCGCCAGCGGGACGCCGATGGACTCGGCGATCTTCTCGTCCCACGCCAGGGTGTGCAGGTTCATCAGCATGGTGCGGGAGGCGTTGGTGACGTCGGTGACGTGGTGACCGCCGTTCACACCGCCCGTCAGGTTCCAGATGACCCAGGAGTCCATGGTGCCGAAGAGGATGTCCCCGGCCTCGGCGCGCTCGCGCAGGCCCTCGACGTTGTCGAGCAGCCAGCGGGCCTTGGGACCGGCGAAGTAGGACGCGAGCGGCAGGCCGGTCTCGCGGCGGAAGCGGTCCTGGCCGACATTGCGGCCGAGCTCCTTGCAGAGCGCGTCGGTGCGGGTGTCCTGCCAGACGATGGCGTTGTGGACGGGCTCACCGGTGTTCTTGTCCCACAGCACGGTGGTCTCGCGCTGGTTGGTGATGCCGATGGCCTTGATGTCGTCGCGGGTGATGCCCGCCTTCTCGATGGCCCCGGCCACGACTTCCTGGACGTTGGTCCAGATCTCGGCGGCGTTGTGCTCGACCCAGCCCGGCTTCGGGAAGATCTGCTCGTGCTCCTTCTGGTCGACGGAGACGATGCGTCCGTCGCGGTCGAAGACGATGCAGCGGCTGGACGTGGTGCCCTGGTCGATCGCGGCGATGAAGGGGCCGGCGGTGTGTGCGTCGGTCACGGTGTGCTCCTGAAGGTTCCGTATGAAAGGGGCTGGCTCACGGCGTATTGCTCACGGCCTGACGGCGTATTGCTTACGGCTCGGAAAACCTTGCGGTTCAAGGAGGGCCCGAGGCCCGAAGGCCTCGGGGATTTAAGCAAAGGCGACGTTGTAGAGGCCTGCGGCGATCGCGCCGCCGATCAGCGGACCGACGACCGGAACCCAGGCGTAGCTCCAGTCGGAGCCGCCCTTGTTCGGCAGGGGGAGCAGCGCGTGCACGATGCGCGGGCCGAGGTCACGGGCCGGGTTGATCGCGTAGCCGGTGGGTCCACCGAGGGAGAGGCCGATGGAGACAACCACCAGCGCGGTGATCAGGGCGCCCAGGGGGCCGAGGCCGTTGCCCTTGTCGTTGAGACCCTGCGTGAGGACCGCGAGCACCAGCACGACGGTCGCGATGATCTCCGTGGCGAGGTTCTGCACCGCGTTGCGGATCTCGGGGCCGGTGGAGAAGATACCGAGCACGGGGCCCGCGCCCTTCTCCTCCGCCTCGACGGCCTTGGAACCAGCGGCCTGCGCGTCCGAAGCCCCCACGATGTCGGGGTCGGTCAGGTGCGCGTGGAACTGTCCGTAGTACACGACCCAGACCAGCGTGGCGCCGATCATCGCGCCGAGCAGCTGGCCGCCCCAGTACACCGGCAGATTGTTCCAGCCGCCGTCCTTGATGGTCAGCGCCAGCGTCACGGCCGGGTTCAGGTGTGCGCCGGACAGCGGCGCGGAGGTGTAGACCGCCGTGAGGACCGCGAAGCCCCACCCGAAGGCGATGGCGAGCCAGCCGGCGTTTCTGGCCTTGGAGGCCTTCAGCGTGACGGCGGCACAGACGCCACCGCCGAGCAGGATGAGTATGGCGGTACCTATGGTCTCGCCGATGAAGATGTCGGAGCTGGACACCCGCGACTCCTTTGTCCTTCGTCCAGGGGAAGGCGAACCCCGGGTCCCACCGGTGGTTCGCGCCCTCGGGGGTGAGGGCGATGCCGGCCCATGGCACTGTCACACTCTAACGCGTATTGCCGGTAGGTGTTCGACAATGCCGACCGATGGACGGGAGTCTTGCTCTGGCGTTACCAGCTCGTCAAGAGTTCCGTTATCGAAAACACGATCGTTATTGATCGCCCCGAGTTATCGATCTTGAGCGGCCCGGATAGCTCGCGCGTACATGCCAAAACAGGCCGGTACGTAGGACACGTACCGGCCTGTTGTCGTACGGGGTTCAGCTCGTCGTTCGGGGCGTCAGAACCGCCCGGCTCCCAGGTCCCGGGAGACCGCGCGGGCGCAGTCCCGCACCGCCGCGATCAGCTCGGGGCGCACCTCGCCGTCCCGGCAGATCCGCTCCACGGCTCCCGCGATGCCCACCGCGCCCACCGGCATGCGCCGCCGGTTGTGGATGGGTGCCGCGACCGAGGCGACGCCCGTCCATGTCTCCTCGACGTCGTCGGCGTACCCGCGCGCGCGGGTCAGGTCGAGGACCCCCTCGAACTGCTCCGGTTCGACCGTCGTGCGGGCCGTGAACGTCTTCCGCTCGGCCTCCAGGACCTCGCTGTGCGCCACCGGGTCGTAGGCCGACAGGACCTTGCCCAGGGCCGTGGAGTGCAGCGGCTGCATGGCCCCGACCTCCAGCACCTGACGGCTGTCGTCGGGCCGGAACACGTGGTGCACGATCAGTACGCCATGTTGGTGCAGCACGCCCAGGTAGACGCTCTCGCCACTGGAGCGGGCCAGGTCGTCGGTCCACACCAGCGCCCGCGCGCGCAGCTCGTGCACGTCGAGATAGGTGGTGCCGAGCCGCAGCAGCTCGGCGCCCAGCTGGTAGCGCCCCGAGACGCTGTCCTGTTCGACGAAGCCCTCCTGCTGGAGGGTGCGCAGTATGCCGTGGGCCGTGCCCTTGGCCAGGCCCAGCGAGGAGGCGATGTCGGACAGGCCGAGCTGCCGCTCGCCGCCCGCGAGGAGCCGCAGCATCGCCGCCGCCCGTTCGAGCGACTGGATGTTCCGTGCCATCGCCGTGCTGCCTCCGTCCCCTTCGACCGACAGCGTGCGCCTCCGCTACCGCCGTTCGGCAATGTCGAACACTACCGTTCGTTGCCGAGCTCCCGCTAATGGGTCGTCGCAACATGTTCGGTCTGTCTTAACACCCCGGACGCACCCACCACGCCCGTCCGCCCCGTGGACGGCCCTGACCCTGTGACGGTGCTCGGGCTACCCTGACGGCGTGCGCCTTCCATGGGAAGCGCAAAGCCGACAGCCGTCGCACTTCAGGGAGCACCTTCATGGCTTCGTTGCCGAACCCGTCCCTTTCGTCCGAGCTTGCCGAGAACCGGACCCGCATCGCAGCCCTCCGCGAGGCGCTCGCCGAGCGTGTCGTGGTGGCCGACGGCGCGATGGGCACGATGCTGCAGGCGCAGGATCCGACGCTGGAGGACTTCGAGAACCTCGAGGGCTGCAACGAGATTCTGAACATCACCCGCCCCGACATCGTCCGTTCCGTCCACGAGGCCTACTTCGAGGTGGGCGTGGACTGCGTGGAGACGAACACCTTCGGCGCCAACCACTCGGCCATGGCCGAGTACGAGATCTCCGACCGCGTGCACGAGCTGTCCGAGGCGGGCGCCCGCATCGCGCGCGAGGTGGCCGACGAGTTCGCCAGCCGCGACGGCCGCCGGCGGTGGGTGCTGGGCTCCATCGGCCCCGGTACGAAGCTGCCGACCCTCGGCCACATCGGCTTCCACACGCTGCGCGACGGCTTCCAGGCGAACGCCGAGGGCCTGATCGCCGGCGGCGCGGACGCCCTCATCGTCGAGACCACCCAGGACCTCCTCCAGACCAAGTCGTCCATCCTCGGCGCCCGCCGGGCCCTGGACGCGCTCGGGGCCGACGTGCCGCTGCTGGTCTCCCTCGCCTTCGAGACGACCGGCACGATGCTGCTGGGCTCGGAGATCGGCGCCGCGCTGACCGCGCTGGAGCCGCTGGGCATCGACATGATCGGCCTGAACTGCTCCACCGGCCCCGCCGAGATGAGCGAGCACCTGCGCTACCTCGCCCGGCACTCCCGCATCCCGCTGCTGTGCATGCCGAACGCCGGGCTGCCGATCCTCACCAAGGACGGGGCCTACTTCCCGCTGACCCCGCCCGAGATGGCGGACGCGCAGGAGACCTTCGTCCAGCAGTACGGCCTGTCCCTGGTCGGCGGCTGCTGCGGCAGCACCCCCGAGCACCTGCGCCAGGTCGTCGAGCGTGTGCGCGGGATGGCACCGGCGGAGCGGCGCCCCCAGCCGGAGCCGGGTGCCGCCTCCCTCTACCAGACCGTCCCGTTCCGCCAGGACACCGCGTACATGGCGATCGGCGAGCGCACCAACGCCAACGGCTCGAAGAAGTTCCGCGAGGCCATGCTGGAGGCCCGCTGGGACGACTGTGTGGAGATGGCCCGCGACCAGATCCGCGAGGGCGCCCACATGCTCGACCTGTGCGTCGACTACGTCGGCCGGGACGGCGTCGCGGACATGCGGGAGCTCGCCGGACGCTTCGCCACCGCCTCCACGCTGCCCATCGTGCTGGACTCCACCGAGGTCGACGTCCTGCGCGCCGGCCTGGAGAAGCT
Organism: Streptomyces sp. GbtcB7; assembly: GCF_019091445.1. Lineage (NCBI taxonomy): Bacteria > Bacillati > Actinomycetota > Actinomycetes > Kitasatosporales > Streptomycetaceae > Streptomyces > Streptomyces sp. GbtcB7. Next base: position 373,223 of record NZ_JAGXJM010000003.1, on the reverse strand, counting down.
CGGCGGCCGGGCCGTCATCAACTCCGTCAACTACGAGGACGGCGACGGCCCCGAGTCCCGCTTCGCCAAGGTCACCCGGCTGGCGCAGGAGCACGGCGCCGCGCTGATCGCGCTGACCATCGACGAGGAGGGCCAGGCCCGTACCGTCGAGACCAAGGTCGCCATCGCCGAACGGCTCATCGAGGACCTGACGACGAACTGGGGCATCCACGAGTCGGACATCCTCATCGACGCCCTGACCTTCACCATCTGCACCGGCCAGGAGGAGTCCCGCAAGGACGGCATCGCCACCATCGAGGCGATCCGCGAGCTCAAGCGCCGCCGCCCCGAAGTCCAGACCACGCTGGGCCTGTCGAACATCTCCTTCGGTCTCAACCCGGCCGCCCGCATCCTGCTGAACTCGGTCTTCCTCGACGAGTGCGTCAAGGCGGGCCTGGACTCGGCGATCGTGCACGCGTCGAAGATCCTGCCGATCGCCCGCTTCACCGAGGAAGAGGTCCAGACAGCCCTGGACCTGATCCACGACCGCCGCGCCGAGGGCTACGACCCCCTCCAGAAGCTGATGGCGCTGTTCGAGGGTGCCACCACCAAGTCGCTGAAGGCGGGCAAGGCCGAGGAACTGGCCGCGCTGCCCCTGGACGAGCGACTCAAGCGGCGCATCATCGACGGCGAGAAGAACGGCCTCGAGGCCGACCTCGCCGAGGCCCTCCAGACCCGCCCCGCCCTCGACATCGTCAACGAGACGCTGCTCGACGGCATGAAGGTGGTCGGCGAGCTGTTCGGCTCCGGCCAGATGCAGTTGCCGTTCGTGCTCCAGTCCGCCGAGGTCATGAAGTCGGCGGTCGCCTATCTCGAACCGCACATGGAGAAGTCGGACGCCGAGGGCAAGGGCACCATCGTGCTGGCGACCGTGCGCGGCGACGTGCACGACATCGGCAAGAACCTCGTCGACATCATCCTGTCCAACAACGGCTACAACGTCGTCAACCTCGGCATCAAGCAGCCGGTCTCCGCGATCCTGGACGCGGCCGAGGAACACCGGGCCGACGTCATCGGCATGTCGGGCCTGCTGGTCAAGTCCACGGTGATCATGAAGGAGAACCTGGAGGAGCTCAACCAGCGCGGTCTGTCCGCCGAATACCCGGTCATCCTCGGCGGCGCCGCCCTCACGAGGGCGTACGTCGAGCAGGACCTGTACGAGATCTACGAGGGCGAAGTCCGCTACGCCCGGGACGCGTTCGAGGGCCTGCGCCTGATGGACGCGCTCATCGGGGTCAAGCGGGGCGTGCCGGGGGCCGTACTGCCGGAGCTCAAGCAGCGCCGGGTGCGGGCCACCGCCCCGACGGTCGTCGAGGAGCGCCCGGAGGAGGGCCACGTCCGCTCGGACGTCGCCGTCGACAACCCGGTGCCCACCCCGCCCTTCTGGGGCACCCGTGTCATCAAGGGCATCCAGCTCAAGGAGTACGCCTCCTGGCTGGACGAGGGCGCGCTGTTCAAGGGCCAGTGGGGCCTGAAGCAGGCCCGTGCGGGCGACGGACCGACGTACGAGGAACTCGTCGAGACCGAGGGCCGGCCCCGGCTGCGCGGACTGCTGGACAAGCTCCAGACCGACAACCTGCTCGAAGCGGCCGTCGTCTACGGCTACTTCCCCTGTGTGTCCAAGGACGACGACCTGATCATCCTGGACGAACAGGGCAACGAGCGCACCCGCTTCACCTTCCCGCGCCAGCGCCGCGGACGGCGGCTGTGCCTGGCCGACTTCTTCCGGCCGGAGGAGTCCGGTGAGCGGGACGTCGTCGGCCTCCAGGTCGTCACCGTCGGCTCCCGCATCGGCGAGGAGACGGCCAAGCTGTTCGAGGCGAACTCCTACCGCGACTACCTCGAACTGCACGGCCTGTCCGTGCAGCTGGCCGAGGCCCTCGCCGAGTACTGGCACGCCCGCGTCCGCTCCGAACTCGGCTTCGCCGGTGAGGACCCCTCGGCCATCGAGGACATGTTCGACCTCAAGTACCGCGGTGCCCGATTCTCCCTCGGCTACGGCGCCTGCCCCGACCTGGAGGACCGCGCCAAGATCGCCCGACTCCTGGAGCCCGAGCGCATCGGCGTCCACCTCTCGGAGGAGTTCCAGCTGCACCCCGAGCAGTCCACGGACGCGATCGTGATCCACCACCCGGAGGCGAAGTACTTCAACGCGAGGTGACGCGGCGCGAGGCGCATCACAGGGCCGTCACAACCAACAGGCGCTTCACCTGACGCCGTCGTACACTGGACGGTCCACAGCAGGCCGGTTCCCCCTGAGGGAACCGGCCTTCTCGTCCCTCAAGGAGGTGCGCCAGGATGACCACTACGGTTCCCGCGCTCGGTACCCGTACGGCCGAAGGCTCAGCGCTGCAGGCCGTGCTCCTGGACATGGACGGCACCCTGGTGGACACCGAGGGGTTCTGGTGGGATGTCGAGGTCGAGATCTTCCGGGCGCTCGGGCACACCCTCGACGACTCCTGGCGCCATGTGGTGGTCGGCGGACCCATGACCCGCAGCGCGGGCTTCCTGATCGAGGCCACCGGGGCCGACATCACGCTCGGCGAGCTCACGGTGCTGCTCAACGACGGTTTCGAGGACCGTATCGACCGGGCGCTGCCGCTGATGCCGGGGGCGGCCAGACTCCTCGCGGAGCTCGCCGCGCACGAGATCCCCACCGCCCTGGTCTCCGCCTCGCACCGGCGCATCATCGACCGTGTTCTGGCCTCCCTGGGCCCCCAGTACTTCGCGCTGACCGTCGCGGGCGACGAGGTGGAGCGGACCAAGCCCTTCCCCGACCCGTATCTGCTGGCGGCGTCCGGACTCGGCGCCGAACCGGCCCGGTGCGCCGTCATCGAGGACACCGCCACGGGCGTCGCCGCCGCGGAGGCCGCGGGCTGCCACGTGGTCGCCGTCCCCTCCGTCGCACCGATCGCCCCCGCCGTCCGGCGCACGGTCGTGACCTCCCTGGAAGAGGTCGACCTGCCATTTCTGCGTGGTCTGATGACGGAAATGCGCTAGGCGTTCACCCAGCGTGCATAACCGAATGTGCCGATAACCCCTGCGTATCCGCAGGTAAGGGCCCCGGACCTGCCGCGGGAAATTGATTCCGGGGCCGGATGGCCGAATTCCGGTACTCTCCCACCGAGTTGGGAGTGTGAGGTTCATCACCTGACAGGGGGTCGACATTCGGGCCGCCGTGTGCAGTGACCCCCCTTTCGGGGGTGGTCGACGTGCCCTTGTGTCCCGATTGGTGGAACGCTGCACTAATCCTTCCGCTGTCGGGTTATCGGTGCGTCCACGCCCGGTTTCGCAGCGTGATGGGAACTCAACTCCGGTCTCTGCGGGCCGTCCTGGTGGTGCGGACTAATGTCGTCGCGAGAACCTCGCCATAACCCCGGTGACTCGCCCGCACCACCCCTGCATGGCGGGTACACGGATACGACAGCTCTGGAGAAACTCGAGCATGAACCGCAAGACTTTGGTGCTGCCGGCCGTTGTCGGCTTGCTCGCCCCGGTGCTCGCCGCGTGTGGCGGTTCCAACAGCGGGGGAAGCGGCGGCGACGCGATCGTCGTGGGCACCACGGACCGGTTCACCGCATCGAAGGATGCCCCGGCTCCTCTCGACCCGGCGTACGCGTACGACGTCGGCACCTGGAACATCCTGCGCCAGACCGTGCAGACGCTGATGGTCCAGCCCCGCGGTGACGGCGACCCCCAGCCCGAGGCTGCCGAGAGCTGCGGTTTCACCGACTCCGGCAACGAGCGCTACGCCTGCACGCTGCGCGACGGACTGAAGTTCGCGAGCGGTGACCCGATCACCGCCAAGGACGTGAAGTTCTCGATCGACCGCGCCATGGCGCTCAAGGCCGACAGCGGTGTGTTCGCGCTGCTGTCCACCGTCGACACCGTGGAGACGCAGGGCGACCGCCAGGTGATCTTCCACCTGAAGACCGCGGACGCCACCTTCCCGTTCAAGCTGTCGACCCCGGTGGCCGGCATCGTGAACCCGAAGGACTACGAGAAGGGCAAGCTGCGCGACGGCTTCTCCGTCGACGGCTCCGGCCCGTACACCCTCCAGGCCGACGTCAAGAACGACGAGGCCGACAAGATCACCTTCACCAAGAACCCGAACTACAAGGGTCTGTTGAAGCCGAAGAACGACAAGGTCGAGATGCGCTCCTTCGAGAGCGCCGACGCCATGGGCGCCGCGCTCAACAAGGGCGACATCGACCTCATGACCCGCGCGATGACGCCGGCGCAGATCACCAAGCTCGGTGCCGCCGGTGCGACCGGCAAGATCGACCTGGTCGAGATGCCCGGCCTCGAGATCCGCTACCTCGGCTTCAACACCGACGACCCGACGGTGAAGAGCAAGGCCGTCCGCCAGGCCATGGCCGAGGTGATCAACCGCGGCGAGCTCGTCTCCAAGGTGTACGGCTCCCAGGCCGAGCCGCTGTTCTCGATGGTCCCGGCCACCATCACGGGTCACTCCAACTCGTTCTTCAACAAGTACGGCGACCCGAGCGTCTCCAAGGCCACCACGACGCTGAACAAGGCCGGCATCACCACCCCGGTGAAGCTCACCCTGCACTACACGACCGACCACTACGGCTCGGCCACCGCGCAGGAGTTCGAGGTGCTGAAGAAGCAGCTCAACGCCAGCGGCCTGTTCAGTGTCGAGATCAAGGGCGAGCCCTGGACGACGTTCCGTCCGGCCGAGAAGAAGAACGAGTACCAGGTCTACGGCATGGGCTGGTTCCCCGACTTCCCGGACGCCGACAACTACCTGGCGCCGTTCCTCGACAAGGACAACACCCTCGGCTCGCCGTACGTGAACTCCACGATCCGCGGCACGCTGATCCCGGAGTCCCGCCGCGAGGCCGACCGCCTCACCGCGTCGAAGAGCCTCACCGAGATCCAGGACAAGGTGGCCGACGACGTACCGCTCCTGCCGCTGTGGCAGGGCAAGCAGTACATCGCCGCGCGGGACGACATCACCGGCACCGAGTGGGCGCTCAACTCGTCCTCCACGCTTCAGCTGTGGGAGCTCGGCCGCGGTGTGAGCGGCTGACCGGTTCTTCACAGGGCGCCGGGTCCCGTGGACCCGGCGCCCGACCGCACGACCCGGCGTCCGCTCCACGTGGCGTTCCAGAGAAACAATGACAAGGCACCTCCTCGTGAACATGCGCAACCAGTGGCCAGTCCTGTCCGTCGCGACGGGGCTGGCCGCCGGTCTGCTCGCCGGCTGCGGCTCGCAGACGAGCGACACCGGCAGCACCGGCTCCTCCCTGGTGATGGGGATGTCCGACGACGTCCTGGCCACCGACCCGGCATCCGGCTACGACCCGGGGTCCTGGCTGTTGTTCAACAACGTCTTCCAGTCGTTGCTGAGCTTCCCCGACGGCGGTACGGAGCCGGTTCCCGAGGCGGCCAAGGAGTGCGCGTTCTCGGACGCCACGACCAAGGTCTACAAGTGCACGCTCCAGGACGGCCTGAAGTTCAGCAACGGTGACGCCCTCACCTCCGAGGACGTCAAGTTCTCCTTCGACCGCATCCTGAAGATCGACGACGCCTCCGGTCCGGCCGTCATGTTCCCCATGCTCGACACGGTCCAGACCCCGGACGCGAAGACCGTCGTCTTCAGGCTGAAGTACGCCGACGCCACCTTCCCCAGCAAGATCGCCTCCGGCGCCGGCTCGATCGTGGATCACCAGCAGTACGCGGACAACGGGCTGCGCAAGGACGACCAGGCGGTCGGCTCGGGCCCGTACAAGCTGGACTCCTTCGGCAAGGACCAGGCCGTCTTCTCGGTCAACGACAGCTACAAGGGCACCGCCAAGGTGAAGAACTCCGGCATCACGCTGAAGTTCTTCCACGGAGACCAGGCCGCCCTGAAGAAGGCGCTGCTGAACCACCAGGTCGACATCGCCTACCGAGGTCTCGCCGCCGACGACATCGCGGACATCAGCAACGACACCTCCACCGGCAGGGGCGTCAACGTCGTCGAGGGCACCAGCGCCGAAGTCCAGCACATGGTCTTCAACATGGACGACCCGGTCGCCGGCAAGCTCGGCGTGCGCAAGGCCATCGCCTATCTGCTCGACCGCGAGGCCCTGGTCAACAAGGTCTACGAGGACACCGCGACGCCGCTGTACTCGATCGTCCCGGCCGGTGTCACCGGCCACAACACGGCCTTCTTCGACCGCTACGGCGCCCGCCCCTCGAGGACGAAGGCCGCCGCCGCGCTCCGGGCCGAGGGCATCACCGGCAAGGTCAGGCTCACGCTCTGGTCGACCCCCTCGCGCTACGGCCCCGCCACCGACCAGGAGTTCAGGGCGATCGCCCAGCAGCTCAACGCCAGCGGGCTGTTCGACGCGACCGTGAAGTCCGTCGCGTACGACCAGTACGAGAAGGACATCGCCAAGGGCAAGTACGGCGTGTACGTGAAGGGCTGGGTGCCCGACTACCCGGACCCCGACAACTTCACGGCCCCCTTCTTCGGCAAGGGCAACGTGCTGAGCAACCACTACACGAACAGCACGATCACCGGGCGGCTCATCCCGAAGACGGCCGCCCAGAGCGACCGCTCCTCGACCGAAACCGAGTACGGCAAGATCCAGGACATCGTGGCCGAGGACCTCCCGGTCCTCCCGATCTGGCAGGCCAAGCAGTACGCGATCGTGCGGGACAACGTCTACGGCCTCGAGAACTGCCTCGACGCCTCGACGGTGTTCCGCTTCTGGGAGATCAGCAAGGACTGACTCCACCACCGCCGGTACCGACGCTGAGGGCGCCCTCTTCGTGGAAGGGGGCGCCCTCGGTCGTGCACTGGGACCCTCGGTCGAGCTCCGGGGACCCTCAGCCGAGCTCCTGGGGGAGTGCACGGGGTCCGGGGGTCACTGCTGTGCGCCCGGGCGCACCAACCCGCTCTCGTACGCGTACACCGCGGCCTGCACCCGGTCGCGCAGCCCCAACTTGGTGAGCACGTGGCCCACATGCGTCTTGACGGTGGTCTCGCTGACGAACAGGTCGGCGGCGATCTCCGCGTTCGACAGGCCGCGCGCCACCAGCTTCAGCACCTCGACCTCGCGCTCGGTCAGGGTGTGCAGTGTGTCGGGCACCGGCTCGTCGCCCGACGGCAGATGACCCGCGTACTTGTCGAGAAGCCGACGGGTGATGCTCGGCGCGAGCATCGCCTCGCCCGCGGCGACCACCCGGATCGCCTGCACCAGCTCATTGGCCGGCGCGTCCTTGAGGAGGAAGCCGCTGGCCCCGGCGCGCAGCGCCTCCACCACGTACTCGTCGAGGTCGAAGGTCGTCAGGACGAGCACCTTGGCCGGCCCGTCCCGCCCCGGACCGGTGATCTGCCGGGTCGCCTCCACCCCGTCCATCCTTGGCATACGGATGTCCATCAGAACCACATCGGGCTGCAGCGCACGTACCTGATCCAGTGCCTGCAGACCGTCACCGGCCTCGCCGACGACCGCGATGTCCTGCTCCGCCTCCAGAATCATCCGGAAGCCGGTACGCAGCAGCGGCTGGTCGTCGACCAGTAGGACGCGGATGGCCACGCAAGTCTCCTTGGAGTCTGTCCGGCGGACCAGGCCGGAGCTGAAAAACGCGCCGGACAGGCCCTAGTCCCGCCCCATTCTGCCCTGCTCGGTGACGGCGGAATCCGGCGCCCTGACCGGCAGCGGGTAGGGCGGGGGAGTACCGCCGAATTCCGGACATACCGCTTGGTGGTCGCACCAGCCGCAGAGCTTGGTGGGCCTCGGTCGCCAGTCGCCCGTCTCGGTAGCCTGCTGGATCGCCTCCCACAAAGCGAGCAGTTTGCGCTCGACCCGCTCCAGGTCCTCGATCATCGGGTCGTACGTCACCACGTCGCCGCTGCCGAGGTAGACGAGCTGGAGCCGGCGCGGGACCACCTGCTTCAGCCGCCACACCACCAGGGCGTAGAACTTCATCTGGAACAGCGCACCCTCGGCGTACTCCGGCCGCGGCGCCTTGCCCGTCTTGTAGTCGACGATCCGGACCTCACCCGTCGGGGCCACGTCGACGCGGTCGATGATGCCGCGCAGCTTCAGCCCGGAGTCGAGTCGGGCCTCGACGGACAGCTCACGCTCGGCGGGCTCCAGCCGCGTCGGGTCCTCGAGACTGAACCAGCGCTCCACCAGCTGCTCCGCCTCGCCGAGCCAGCGCGTCAACCGCTCGCCCTCGGGATCGTCGGCGAACAGCTCCACGACCTCCGGCCGCGTCTCGCGCAGCCGGTCCCACTGCCCCGGAATGAGTGACTTGGCGCGCGGAGCCGTCCGCTCCGCCGCCGGGGCGTCGAAAAGGCGCTCCAGCACCGCGTGGACCAGCGTGCCGCGGGTGGCCGCCTCGCTCGGCTTCTCGGGGAGTCTGTCGATCACCCGGAACCGGTAGAGCAACGGGCACTGCATGAAGTCGCCCGCCCGTGAGGGCGACAGCGAGCTCGGAGGCAGGGCCGGGCGGGCCGCGGGAACCGCCGCCGCGTCCGTCGCTTCGGCCACGGCGGCTTCGGCCACGGCGGCTTCGGCCACGGCGGCTTCGGCCGTGACGGCTTCGGTCGGCTCGGGCGGCAAGGCGCCCCCGGTGCTGGTTTCCATGTCCACAGACCTTACGGCCCGCCACTGACAGTGAGTGCACGGTCGGGGCTTGTGCGCGCTTGTGCGACGGAGCGGAAAACAGAGGGGGTGCCGGGGCGGAACGCGTCGCGACGGACGCATACCATCGACCCAGACCCTCCTGCTTCGCATGATCGGGAGCGGGAGACGCTTCGAACGAGGGGACATCGTGGACGAGAGCGGCGGGAGCGGGCAGCCGCGGTCCGGCACCGACGAAGCGACCGAGCGCCACGGGGAGCAGCGGGCCTCCTCGGCCCCGGCCGCGGAGGCCGCGCGCTCCGGACCGGAGCGCCCCGAGCACCCCACCGGGCCGACACCACCCACGGCAGCCCCGGGCACCTCCGAGGCCGCCCCGTCCCCCGACCGACCCCACGACCCCACCGACTCCGCCCGCGGGGCCGCGACGCACAGCGACCCTTCGAGCGGGGCCGAGGACGGGGCCGAGGTGACCGGCGCTTCCTCGGACCAGGCCGAGGCACCCGCCGGTTCCGGTTCCTCGGACGAGGCCGGGTCGTCCGCCCAGGACGCGCCCCACGGTTCCTCCGCCGGAGCCCACCCGCACCCCGAGCCCGAACACCCCCGAACCCTCGCCCACTCCGGAACCGGCACCGGTACCGGCAAGGCGCAGCCCCCGCGACGCGGCCGGGAACCCGGTGGCGGGCTGCTGATGGGGCGGCCGTTCGGCGTCCCGGTGTACGTGGCGCCCAGCTGGTTCCTCGTGGCCGCGCTGATCACCTGGGTGTTCGGCGGCCAGCTCGACCGCGTGCTGCCCGAACTCGGCGCCCTGCGCTACCTCGTGTCCCTCTTCTTCGCGGTCGCCTTCTACGCCTCCGTCCTCGTCCACGAGCTGGCCCACACCGTCGCCGCCCTGCGCTTCAAACTGCCGGTGCGCCGGATCCAGCTGCAGTTCTTCGGCGGCGTCTCGGAGATCGAGAAGGAGGCCGAGACCCCGGGCCGTGAGTTCGTGCTGTCCTTCGTCGGACCCCTGCTCTCCCTCGTCCTCTCGGGCCTCTTCTACCTCGCCATGCTGGCCGTCGAGCCCGGCACGGTGCCCGGCGTGCTGCTGGCCGGCCTGATGATCTCCAACCTCATCGTGGCCGCCTTCAATCTGCTCCCCGGCCTGCCCCTGGACGGCGGCCGCATGCTCCGCGCCGTCGTCTGGAAGATCACCGGCAGGCCGATGAGCGGCACGATCGCCGCCGCCTGGGTCGGCCGCGCCCTCGCCGTCTCCGTACTGATCGGGCTGCCCCTGCTCACCCAGTCCGGAGCGCTCGGCGCCACCCAGGACAACGTCGGCGGCATGGACACGGTCACCGACGCCCTGCTCGCCGCGATCCTCGCCGCGATCATCTGGACCGGCGCCGGCAACAGCCTCCGCATGGCCCGTCTGCGCGAGCACCTGCCCGAGCTGCGCGCCCGCTCACTCACCCGGCGCGCGGTCCCGGTCGAGACCAGCACCCCTCTCTCGGAGGCGCTGCGCCGTGCCAACGAGGCCGGCGCCCGCGCCCTGGTCGTCGTCGACGCCGACGGCGAACCGCTCTCCCTCGTCCGCGAGGCCGCCATCGTCGGCGTACCGGAGCACCGCCGCCCCTGGGTCGCCGTCAGCGGCCTCGCCCAGGACCTCACCGACGGCATGCGCGTCTCCGCGGAGCTCGCCGGCGAGGCCCTCCTGGACACCCTCCGTGCCACCCCGGCGACCGAGTACCTGGTGGTGGAGGACTCGGGCGAGATCTACGGAGTCCTCTCGGCGGCAGACGTCGAGCGAGCCTTCGTCAAGGCGATGGCCCGCCCGTCCTGAGCGCGGCCGGAACGTGGTCGGCGCCCCGCGCGGGGACCGGTAGGCTGGTCACATGTCCGAACCGACCGGTGCCGCCCGCAGGCGCGGGCCCTTCAAGGTCGGGGACCAGGTTCAGCTGACCGACCCCAAGGGCCGCCACTACACGTTCACGCTCGAGGCCGGGAAGAACTTCCACACCCACAAGGGTTCCTTCCCCCACGACGAGCTGATCGGCGCTCCCGAGGGCAGCGTTGTCCGCACCACGGGGAACGTCGCCTATCTCGCGCTGCGCCCCCTGCTCCCCGACTACGTCCTGTCCATGCCCCGCGGCGCCGCCGTGGTCTACCCCAAGGACGCGGGGCAGATCCTGGCCTTCGCCGACATCTTCCCCGGCGCGCGCGTCGTGGAAGCGGGCGTGGGCTCCGGCTCGCTCAGCAGCTTCCTGCTGCGGGCCATCGGCGACCAGGGCATGCTCCACTCCTACGAGCGCCGCGAGGACTTCGCGGAGATCGCCCAGCAGAACGTGGAGCGCTACTTCGGCGGCCCGCACCCCGCCTGGCAGCTCACCGTCGGCGACCTCCAGGACAACCTGTCCGACACCGATGTCGACCGCGTCATCCTCGACATGCTCGCCCCCTGGGAGTGCCTGGAGGCCGTCTCCAAGGCACTGGTCCCCGGCGGCATCCTGTGCTGCTACGTCGCCACCACCACCCAGCTCGCGCGGACCGTCGAGTCCATCCGTGAGATCGGTTCCTTCAACGAGCCGACCGCGTGGGAGTCGATGATCCGCAACTGGCACGTGGAGGGCCTGGCGGTCCGTCCGGATCACCGGATGATCGGCCACACCGGCTTCCTGCTCACCGCCCGCCGCCTCGCGGACGGCGTCGAGCCGCCCATGCGCCGCCGCCGCCCCGCCAAGGGCGCCTACGGCGAGGACTACTCCGGCCCGAACGCCGACGGCGGCTCAGGCCGCTGACCCGACCGGCGCGCACGCCGTCGACGTACTCAACGCACCACACCTGTGGCCGAGTTCCCGGAAGCACTCCGGAGCTCGGCCGCTGTGCGTTCCCGCGCGGGGGCCGCGGAACAGGTGGGCAACTCCGCCGCAAGCCCTTTCCGTTGACGTGCCGCGTTGACGCGCCGCCAGAAGTCCGGACCCCGCCGTTCCACCTCACTGTGACGTGTGGCACCATGCTGGCCACCCCACCCCCACCGTCACGGCCCTCCCAGGAGACGCTCCTAGTGCAGCAATCCGTCGTCCCGGAACTGGCACACACCCACACCCGCCCCATCCACTGGCTCGCCACGGCCACCGCCCTGGCCGGAGTCGTCGCCCTCTCCTCGGTCCTCCAGCCCGGCTCCGCGACGGCGGCCCAGCCCGGCCCCGAGGCCAAGTCCGCCCCGGCCGCGACAGCGCCCCCGGACCCCGCGGGCGTCACGTTCCCGATCGAGTGCGGGCCCCTCAAGGTCCTCGTGCAGAAGAAGGCGTCCGGAGACCTCGACGGCGACGGCAGCCCGGAGACGGTGGCCGTGGTCCGCTGCGACGCGGGCATCGGCACCCCGCCCAACGGCGTCTACGTCCTCACCCAGGGCGGGTCGGGAGCCAAGAAGCCCCGCGTCGTGGCCACCCTGGTCGACCCGAAGGACCGCCTCAACGTCACCGACTTCGCGGTGCGTGACGGCGCCGTCACGGCGACCCTGCTCGGCTACTCCTCTGCCGACGTGCCGAGTTGCTGCCCGGACGTGAAGGAGCAGGCCAAGTGGCAGTGGAAGAACGGCACGTTCATCCGCTCGACACCCTCCGGGGCACAGAACGCATGAGAAGCATGTGAGAAAAGAGACATGTCGTGACGCGGAGTGCCTTCCAGGTCACTCCGCGTCGGGACCGTAGACCTCGACCCTGTCCGAAACTCGACGTACGTGGATGCAGTCGCCCGGGCACTCCTTCGCGGAGTCGGCGACATCCCGCAGAAGCGTCAGCGGTACGGGCGTTGTGGCGCCCGGGGCCTGCAGGAGCTCGTCCTCGGCGCTCTTCACATAGGCCAGACCGTCGATGTCCAGCTCGAAGACCTCCGGCGCGTACTGGGCGCAGATACCGTCTCCGGTACAGAGATCCTGGTCGATCCAGACCTCGAGAGCCTCGCTGTCGCCTGGGGCCTCCTGCTGCACGGTCATTTCTCCTGCCGTTTCCTGCGTCGAGCGATCCGGAGACTGGGGAATCGGGCCAGCTCTGACGGGTGTTGAACATGTCGACCCTACCTCCGCCCGCTTCCCGACCGTGTTCGGTGGGTATTCCCCTGGCGTGAGGGAGAGCGCAAGGGTGAAGATCGGACACACCTCGACAGTCTTTGTGATCTAGGGGTTTCAATCGACACCCACCCAGGTAGGGTCTGGAAGCGTCCAGCTCCCCTTGGAGGAGGTGAGGACCGTGGCAGCCCACGACGACGACATGAACCGCGGCATCCGCCCGGGACGAGGGTCCGATGACCCTGCCGGGCAGGTTGCCTACCTTGAGCAGGAGATCGCCGTCCTGCGACGCAAGCTCGCCGACTCTCCGCGGCACACGAGGATTCTCGAAGAGCGGATCGTCGAGCTGCAGACCAACCTGGCCGGCGTGTCCGCACAGAACGAGCGGCTCGCCAACACGCTCCGTGAGGCCCGCGACCAGATCGTGGCCCTCAAGGAAGAGGTCGACCGGCTGGCGCAGCCACCGGCCGGCTTCGGTGTCTTCCTCGTGGCGAACGAGGACGGCACGGCGGACATCTTCACCGGGGGCCGCAAGCTCCGGGTGAACGTCAGTCCCAGCGTGGAGCTCGAAGAGCTCAGGCGCGGCCAGGAAGTGATGCTCAACGAAGCCCTCAACGTGGTCGAGGCCATGGAGTACGAGAGCGTCGGCGACATCGTCACCCTCAAGGAGATCCTCGAGGACGGCGAACGCGCCCTCGTGGTGGGGCACACCGACGAGGAACGGGTGGTACGGCTCGCCGAGCCGCTGCTGGACGTCACCATCCGTCCCGGAGACGCCCTGCTTCTCGAACCCCGTTCCGGCTATGTCTACGAAGTTGTCCCGAAGAGCGAGGTCGAGGAACTCGTCCTCGAAGAGGTGCCGGACATCGGCTACGAGCAGATCGGCGGCCTGGGAAACCAGATCGAACTGATCCGCGACGCGGTCGAGCTCCCCTACCTCTACCCCGACCTCTTCAAGGAGCACGAACTGCGGCCGCCCAAGGGTGTGCTGCTCTACGGGCCCCCCGGATGCGGCAAGACGCTCATCGCCAAGGCGGTCGCCAACTCGCTGGCCAAGAAGGTCGCCGAGGTCACCGGCCAGGCCACCGGCAAGAGCTTCTTCCTCAACATCAAGGGCCCCGAGCTCCTGAACAAGTACGTCGGCGAGACCGAGCGGCAGATCCGCCTCGTCTTCCAGCGTGCTCGTGAGAAGGCCAGCGAGGGCACCCCCGTCATCGTCTTCTTCGACGAGATGGAGTCCCTCTTCCGCACCCGTGGATCGGGCGTCAGCTCGGACGTGGAGAACACCATCGTCCCCCAGCTGCTCGCCGAGATCGATGGCGTGGAAGGCCTGGAGAACGTGGTCGTGATCGGCGCCTCGAACCGCGAGGACATGATCGACCCCGCGATCCTGCGCCCCGGACGACTCGATGTGAAGATCAAGATCGAGCGCCCGGACGCCGAGGCCGCCAAGGACATCTTCGCCAAGTACCTCACACAACGCCTCCCGCTGCACTCCGACGACCTCGGAGAGCACGGCGGGGACCGGGCGGCCACCGTCCACGGCATGATCCAGACCGCCGTGGAACAGATGTACGCCGAGTCCGAGGAGAACCGCTTCCTCGAGGTCACCTACGCCAACGGCGACAAGGAAGTCCTGTACTTCAAGGACTTCAACTCGGGCGCCATGATCGAGAACATCGTCGGCCGCGCCAAGAAGGCAGCGATCAAGGCCTTCCTCGAGCAGAACCAGAAGGGCCTTCGGGTCTCCCACCTCCTCCAGGCGTGCGTGGACGAGTTCAAGGAGAACGAGGACCTGCCGAACACCACCAACCCGGACGACTGGGCCCGAATCTCCGGAAAGAAGGGCGAACGGATCGTTTACATCCGTACGCTCGTCACCGGAAAGCAGGGCGCGGACACCGGACGCTCCATCGACACGGTGGCGAACACCGGGCAGTACCTGTAAAAGACAGGGCGGCTGCGGGTGCCCTCTACGGGTACCCGCAGCCGACTGCTTTCCGGGGCACGGTTGGAGCAGAGCAATGACGCAAATGATCTCCCCACCAGCGCAGAGGCGTTCTAGGCTCTTTCGTACCGCCGAGTCGCGCGTTGCGGGGACGGGCACCGCACACGCACCGGAGCACCAGCGGTACTTGAGCAGCGCCCCCGACCGAGGGCGCCGCCGGGCAAGGAGGGCCGCATGACCGTACGGCGAGTAATGGGCATCGAGACGGAGTACGGGATCTCCGTCCCCGGCCACCCCAACGCCAATGCCATGCTCACCTCGTCCCAGATCGTCAACGCGTACGCGGCGGCGATGCACCGGGCGCGCCGCGCCCGCTGGGATTTCGAGGAGGAGAACCCGCTGCGGGACGCGCGAGGCTTCGACCTCGCCCGCGAGGCCGCCGACTCCAGCCAGCTCACCGACGAGGACATCGGCCTGGCCAATGTCATCCTCACCAATGGCGCACGGCTGTATGTGGACCACGCGCACCCGGAGTACAGCGCTCCCGAGGTCACCAACCCGTGGGACGCCGTCCTGTGGGACAAGGCCGGCGAGCGCATCATGGCGGAGGCCGCGGAGCGCGCGGCCCAGCTCCCCGGCGCCCAGCCGATCCACCTCTACAAGAACAACACCGACAACAAGGGCGCCTCGTACGGCACGCACGAGAACTACCTGATGAAGCGGGAGACCCCCTTCTCGGACATCGTGCGCCACCTCACGCCGTTCTTCGTCTCACGCCAGGTCGTCACCGGAGCGGGCCGCGTCGGTATCGGCCAGGACGGGCACGAGCACGGCTTCCAGCTCAGTCAGCGCGCGGACTACTTCGAGGTCGAGGTCGGCCTCGAGACCACGCTCAAGCGCCCCATCATCAACACCCGCGACGAGCCGCACGCGGACGCCGAGAAGTACCGCAGGCTGCACGTGATCATCGGTGACGCGAACCTGTCGGAGATCTCGACCTATCTCAAGCTGGGCACGACCGCCCTGGTCCTGTCCATGATCGAGGACGGTTTCATCGCCGTCGACCTGGCCGTCGACCAGCCCGTGCGCACGCTGCACCAGGTCTCGCACGACCCCACGCTGAAGCGGCTCGTCACGCTGCGCAGCGGACGCACGCTGACCGCGGTGCAGCTCCAGATGGAGTACTTCGAGCTGTCGCGCAAATACGTGGAGGAACGCTTCGGGGCGGACGCCGACGACCAGACCAAGGACGTCCTGGCCCGCTGGGAGGACACTCTCAACCGCCTGGAGAACGACCCGATGAGCCTCTCAGGGGAGCTCGACTGGGTCGCCAAGCGGGAGCTCATGGAGGGCTACCGGCGCCGTGACGGCCTCGACTGGGACGCGGCACGGCTGCACCTGGTCGACCTCCAGTACGCCGACGTACGGGCCGAGAAGGGCCTGTACAACCGTCTGGCGGCGCGCGGCAAGATGAAGCGGCTCCTGGACGAGCGAGACGTCGAGCGGGCCCGTACGAAGCCGCCCGAGGACACCCGTGCGTACTTCCGCGGGCGCTGTCTGGAGCAGTACGCGGACGATGTGGCGGCGGCATCCTGGGACTCGGTGATCTTCGATCTGCCGGGCCGGGACTCGCTCCAGCGCGTCCCAACCCTGGAGCCGCTTCGCGGAACGCGTAATCACGTCAAGGAGCTCCTCGACCGCTGCCGTACGGCGGAAGACCTGGTCAGGGTCCTGTCGGGCGGCTGACCGGGCCGCCAGGGGCATCGGAGCCCGGGCGGCACAACGGGGTGGAAAGACGCGACGTCCGGGAATCATCGAGGTGGCTCCCGGACGTTGTAGCAACTGCGGGGCCGATGTCGGACCCTGCTTGTAGGGTCTGATCAAGAACGTCGAACCGAGCGGGGTGAGGGTTATGGCGACCAAGGACACCGGCGGCGGACAGCAGAAGGCGACGCGTTCCACCGAGGAGGTCGAGGAGACGGCGCAAGACGCGCAGGTCTCCGAGGACCTCAAGGAGCGCCAGGAGAAGCTGAGCGACGACGTCGACTCCGTACTGGACGAGATCGACGACGTACTCGAGGAGAACGCCGAGGACTTCGTTCGGTCATTTGTGCAAAAAGGCGGACAGTAAGGGGCATGTCGGACTCGCTCGAAGCGAAGCGGTGTACCGGATGTGGGCAAGAGTTACCGCTTGCTTCGTTCGCTGCCGACAGCAACCGGCGTGACGGCCTGCAGGTGCGGTGTCGGGAGTGCGTGGCGGAATATTCTGCCGCGCACTACCGGCGGCGCAGGGAAGCGCTCGGCAAGACGGTGCGCGAGAAGGTGGAAGTCCCCGCGGGGCACAAGCTGTGCCGAACCTGTGGGGAGGTGAAGCCGCATAGCGAGTGGCATCGAAACTCGTCGGCGTCGGACGGCCTGTCCACCCGGTGTAAGGCGTGCAGGGCCATCAGGGGGCGCGAGGATCACCTGAAGCGTCAGTACGGCCTCACCGAAGCCGAGCGTGACGAGATGGTCGCCTCTCAAATGGGGCTCTGCGTGATCTGTTTGAAAGCTCCTGCAGTTCATGTGGATCACTGCCACGAGACGGGTAGGGTCCGTGGCGTACTGTGCTTCAACTGCAATTCGGCCATCGGCAAGTTGGGAGATGATCCCGACGCTGTTCGTCGGGCTGCCGCCTACTTGGAAGGATCCCCGTGGAAGCCAACACTCGTAGCACCGGGCGTCTACCGGCTGCCTTCCTGACGCCCGGCTCGTCGTCCTTCATGGACTTCCTGTCCGAGCACCAGCCGGAGATGCTGCCGGGCAAGCGGCAGCTACCGCCCGTCCAGGGCGTGATCGAGGCCCCGCACGGCACGACCATCGTCGCCGTCACGTTCCCCGGCGGAGTGGTCCTCGCCGGCGACCGCCGGGCCACCATGGGCAACATGATCGCTCAGCGCGACATCGAGAAGGTCTTCCCGGCCGACGAGTACTCGGCGGTGGGCATCGCCGGTACGGCCGGTCTGGCCGTCGAGATGGTGAAGCTGTTCCAGCTGGAGCTGGAGCACTTCGAGAAGGTCGAGGGCGCCACGCTCTCCCTGGAGGGCAAGGCGAACCGGCTCTCCACCATGATCCGTTCCAACCTCGCCATGGCCATGCAGGGCCTCGCCGTGGTCCCTCTCTTCGCGGGTTTCGACGTGGACCGCGACAAGGGCCGCATCTTCTCCTACGACGTCACAGGCGGCCGCTCCGAGGAGCACGGCTACGCCTCCACCGGCTCCGGCTCGATCTTCGCGCGCGGTGCCATGAAGAAGCTCTACCGCGACGACCTGACCGAAGAGCAGGCCACGACCCTCGTCATCCAGGCGCTGTACGACGCGGCCGACGACGACTCGGCGACCGGTGGTCCCGACGTCGCCCGCCGGATCTACCCGATCGTCACCGTGATCACCGAGGACGGCTTCCGCAGGCTCACCGACGACGAGTCCTCCGACATCGCTCGCGCGATTCTGGAGCGGCGTCTGGAGCAGCCGGACGGTCCGCGGGCCGCTCTGCTCTGAGCCCGGCTCCTTTTGCCAAGGTGACCCAGTGACTTCGACAGAAAGGGACGGATAACCGGTGTCGACGCCGTTCTATGTCTCACCCCAGCAGGCCATGGCCGACCGGGCGGAGTACGCCCGTAAGGGCATCGCCCGCGGTCGCAGCCTCGTTGTGCTGCAGTACGCCGACGGCATTGTGTTCGTCGGCGAGAACCCGTCCCGTGCGCTGCACAAGTTCAGCGAGATCTACGACCGGATCGGTTTCGCGGCCGCCGGCAAGTACAACGAATACGAGAATCTGCGGATCGGCGGCGTGCGCTATGCCGATCTGCGGGGTTACACCTATGACCGTGATGATGTGACCGCCCGGGGTCTGGCGAATGTGTACGCACAGACGCTGGGCACGATCTTCTCCTCGGCCGCCGAGAAGCCGTACGAGGTGGAGCTCGTTGTCGCCGAGGTGGGGGACACCCCCGAAGGCGACCAGATCTATCGGCTGCCGCACGACGGGTCCATCGTGGACGAGCACGGGTCCGTCGCGGTGGGTGGCAATGCCGAGCAGATCAGCAGTTACCTGGACCAGCGCCACCAGGACGGGATGTCGCTGGCGGAGGCGCTGAAGCTGGCCGTGCAGTCGCTGTCGCGGGAGCCGAACGGGGGCGAGCGGGAGATCCCCGCGGAGCGCCTGGAGGTCGCGGTCCTGGACCGTACGCGTCCGCAGCAGCGCAAGTTCAGGCGGATCGTCGGGCGTCAGCTGGGCCGGCTGCTGGAGGAGGGCGGCGCGGAGACCGCCACGGAGGCCGAGGACGCCGAAGACGAGGAGTGACAGTTGGTCTTTGCCCTGCCTGCCGGGTGCCGGTGGGTGGGGCGGGGCAGGGCCGGTACATCAGCCCGTCGCCGCCGGATCGGACGTTGCCCTATGGGGAGCCGTTTCCAGATCCGGGCATAGGCGACGGGCTTTGATGTACCGGCACGGCCCCTTTCGTGCGTCGGCGGCTGCGGGCGCGGGGGGCGAGTGGTCTATGGGGCGCTCGGTGGGGCCGTGGAGCCTCGTACGACCAGTTGCACAGGGATGTCGTCGGTGGGTGGGGTACGGCCGTCCAGGACGGCCAGGAGGGCTTCCATGCCGCGTTCGCCGAAGCGTTCCGCGTCCAGGCGGACGGTGGTCAGCTCCGGGTCGATGGCCTGGGCCAGGGCCAGGTCGTCCAGGCCCGTGACGGAGAGGTCCTCGGGGATGCGCAGGCCCAGGCGGCGGGCGGCCTTGTAGGCGCCGGCCGCCAGTTTGTCGTCGTCGCAGACCAGGGCGGTGGGGCGGGGGCCGGGGGCGGCCAGGGCCGATCCCGCGGCGGCCACCGCGTCCTCGATGGAGATCGGGGCCCGGGTCGTGCGGAGGTCCGTGCCGGGGACCTCGGACAGGCGCTCGGCCAGTTCCCGGGCGCGTACCTCGAAGGTCCAGGACGGGATGTCCGCCGCGAGATGGAGGAAACGGCGGTGGCCCAGGGACAGGAGGTGCTCGGCCACCTGTCGTACGCCGTCCGTGATGTCGAGGTTGACGGTCGCCGCGCCCAGGCTGCCCTCGGGGTCGCTGTCGAGCATCACCAGGGGGAGTTGGTCGCCCCGGATGGCGCTCAGGGCGTCCGCGGCCATGGAGGAGGCGATGACGCCGTCCAGGGCGGCAGCCGCGGAGCCGAACGGGTCACGGGCGGGGCCGATGCCCTCGGGGGAGGGGTACAGGACCACGCCGAAGCCGTGTTCCGCCGCGACGCGGGCCGCGCCGGTGTAGACCCCGGCGAAGAACTCGGTGGTCAGCGCCGGGACCACCAGGAGGACCGTACGGGTGCGGCCCAGGCGGAGGTTGCGGGCGGCCAGGTTCGGGCGGTAGCCGAGCTCCTGGGCGGCCTCGCGGACGCGTTCCGCGGTCGTCTCGGAGACCCGGCCGCGCCACTTGTCGCCCAGCACGAGGGAGACCGCGGCCTGGGACACCCCGGCGGCCTGGGCGACGTCACGGCTCGTCGGGCGGGTGCTACCTCGTGCCACCGGCGACCTGCTCCTTCGTCTGGACTCGCGGACTGGGCACATGGTACGTATGACACAGGGCGTTATACGTAAAACCTCGTGTGCATGACCATCGGGCGTCACGCGCTACCGGAAGGGCATGACATGGCTGCGGGATACCTGGAGATCCTCAGGGCGAGGCACGCCGCACGGCTGCTGGCCGGCACGCTCACCGGGCGGCTGCCGAACGCCACCGCCGCGATCGCCGTCGTGCTATTCGTCCGGGCTGAGGGCGGGACGTACAGCCTGGCCGGTGCGCTCGCGGCCGTCTACGGGGTGGGCAACGCCGTGGGGCAGCCGCTGCTCGGGCGGCTCGTGGATCTGTACGGGCAGCCGCGCGTCCAGTTGCCGGCCGCGCTCGTCTCGGCCCTCGGGATGGGCGTCTTCGCCTTCTCGGGCACCGACCCGCTGCCGGTGGCGTACCTCTCGGTGGTCGTCGCCGGGCTCTTCACGCCGCCCCTGGAGGGCGGTCTGCGGGCGCTGTGGCCCTCCGTGCTGCGCCGGGAGGAGCAGGTGCACACCGCGTACGCGATGGACGCCGTGGCGCAGGAAGTCATGTTCACCGTCGGACCGTTGCTGCTGACCCTGTGTGCCTCGCTCTGGTCCGCCCGGGCGGCGCTGCTGATCCTGAACGTCGTCGGGGTGCTGGGCGCCCTCTCCGTGGTCCTCTCGCCACCCTCGCGCGCGTGGCGTTCGGCACCGCGCGAGGCGCACTGGCTCGGCGCGTTGCGCTCACCCGGGCTGCTGGCGCTGCTCGGCGCGTTCCTGTTCGTGGGGATCGCGCTCGGCTCGATCACGGTCGCCGCGGTGTCGTACGCCGACGACCACGGCGGCGACGCGGTGTACGGCTGGCTGATGGCGGCCGTGGGGCTCGGGGCCCTCGTCGGTGGGACGGCGTACGGGGCGCGGCGGTGGAGCGGAGCGCCCGAGCGGCGACTGCGGGTGCTGGTCGCCCTTCTGGCGGTGTGTTATCTGCCACTCGTGCTGATGCCGGGCGTGGTCGCCATGACGGCCCTCGCGGCGCTCGCCGGGGTCTTCCTGGCGCCCTGCATCGCCTGCGCCTTCATCATCGTCGACCGGCACGCGCCGAGGGGCACCGTCACCGAGGCGTTCTCCTGGCTTGTGACGACGTTCACCGTGGGCGCGTCGGTCGGAACGGGCCTCGCGGGCCCGGTCGTCGAGTGGGGCGGGGCGGTGTGGGGCTTCGCCCTGCCGGGTGCCGCGGGTGCCGCCGCACTGGTGGTTCTGCTGGCCACGGGGCGGGTCCTCGCAGCTACCGGGGACGGTGCGGTCGTTGCGGTCTCATCGGAAAATGATCCAAACCGTGCCGTCGAACCCCGTTTCAGCTCGGGGGATCGGGCGTAATGTTCAGTCATGGACCGCCGCATTTTCGGGCTGGAGAACGAGTACGGCGTCACGTGTACGTTCAGGGGACAGCGCCGCCTGTCTCCCGACGAGGTGGCGCGGTACCTCTTCCGCCGTGTCGTGTCATGGGGCCGCAGCAGCAATGTCTTTCTGCGGAACGGTGCCCGCCTCTATCTCGACGTGGGATCACATCCGGAATACGCGACACCCGAATGTGACAACGTGACGGAACTCGTCACCCACGACAAGGCCGGCGAGCGCATTCTCGAAGGACTCCTGGTCGACGCCGAACGACGCCTGCACGAGGAAGGAATCGCGGGCGACGTCTATCTGTTCAAGAACAACACCGACTCGGCGGGCAACTCCTACGGGTGCCACGAGAACTATCTGGTGGCCCGGCACGGGGAGTTCTCCCGGCTCGCGGACATTCTCATTCCCTTCCTGGTCACCCGGCAGCTGCTGTGCGGTGCCGGCAAGGTGCTGCAGACTCCGCGCGGCGCCGTGTACTGCGTGAGCCAGCGCGCCGAGCACATCTGGGAGGGCGTCAGCTCGGCGACGACCCGCTCCCGGCCGATCATCAACACCCGCGACGAACCGCACGCCGACGCCGAGCGCTACCGGCGGCTGCACGTCATCGTCGGTGACTCGAACATGTCCGAGACGACGATGCTCCTCAAGGTCGGCGCCACCGACCTGGTACTGCGCATGATCGAGGCCGGTACGGTCATGCGCGACCTCACCCTGGAGAACCCCATTCGGGCGATCCGTGAGGTCAGTCACGACATCACGGGCCGGCGCAAGGTGCGTCTGGCCAGCGGCCGGGAGGCCTCCGCGCTGGAAGTGCAGCGGGAGTACTTCGAGAAGGCCGTGGACTTCTGCGAGCGCCGCGGCATCCGCACCGGCACGGTCGAGCAGGTGCTCGAACTGTGGGGCCGCACGCTCGACGCGATCGAGGCCGAGGACCTCGACCGGATCGGTACCGAAATCGACTGGGTGATGAAGTACAAGCTCATCGAGCGGTACCGGGCCAAGCACAACATGACGATGTCGCATCCCCGGGTCGCGCAGATAGACCTCGCATATCACGACATCCACCGGCGTCGTGGTCTGTACTACCTGCTGGAGAGGAAGGGACAAGCCACCCGGATCTGCAACGATTTGAAGATCTTCGAAGGCAAGTCCGTGCCGCCGCAGACCACTCGGGCCCGGCTGCGCGGCGACTTCATCCGGCGCGCTCAGGAGCAGCGCCGCGATTTCACCGTCGACTGGGTCCACCTCAAGCTCAACGACCAGGCACAACGCACGGTGTTGTGCAAGGACCCGTTCCGTTCGGTCGACGACCGGGTGGAGAAGCTGATCGCGGGAATGTGAGCGCTGAGTTCCGGGTGTGATGGCGGAACGCAACGCGGGGCGCCGTACGTTTTCCGTACGGCGCCCTTCTCACGTCGTAGAGTTGCGCGCACGCCATCAACCAAGATCGATCGATAGAGGCCCTCACCGTGCGCCGACGCTCCCTCATGATTGCCGTACCCGCCGGACTGGTCACGCTCGCCGGATGCGGTGACGACAAGTCGGACAAGGCCAAGTCCAGCACCAGTAGCCCGTCCCCGTCGGCCGCCGCGTCCGCCTCGGCGGCGCCGCCGCCGAAGATCGTCGACGGTCCGCTGCCGGCGATCACGGCCGGGACGAAGTTCGGTGAGAAGCCGACCGTGGCCAAGGGCAGCGGCTCCCCGTCGAAGGATCTGGCGGTCAAGACGGTCATCGCGGGCGGCGGCAAGACGGTCGCGGAGAACGACTACATCCAGGCCAACTACCTCGGCCAGATCTGGGACACCGCCAAGGTCTTCGACAACTCCTACGACCGTAAGACGCCGCTGGTCATCCAGCTCGCGCAGGGCGGCATCATCGACGGCTGGCGCTATGGCCTGGTGGGCAAGAAGGTCGGCAGCCGCGTCGAGATGTCCGTGCCGCCCACCTGGGGCTACGGCACGCAGGGCAACACGCAGGGGGGCATCAAGGGCACCGACACGCTGGTGTTCGTCGTCGACATCGAGAACACCTTCAACGCGAAGAGCTCCGCCCAGGGCAAGGAGGTCGCACAGAGCGACGCCGCCCTCCCGAAGGTCGGCACCAACACCGACGGCAAGGCCCCCTCCATCGACGTGCCGAAGGCGACGGCCCCGACGAAGCTCGTGGCGAACTACGTCCTCGAGGGCGACGGCGACGAGGTCAAGGCGGACAGCAGCGTCCTGGTGCAGTACAAGGGCGTGCTCTGGGACACCGGCAAGGAGTTCGACTCGACGTACACCAGCGGTCGGCTGGCGTCGTTCTCGCTGCAGCAGGTCGTCAAGGGCTGGGCGCAGGGCCTGACCGGCAAGAAGGTGGGCAGCCGCGTCCTCATCGTCATTCCGCCGGCGCTGGGCTACGGCAACAACCCGCCGAGCGGCAGTGGCATCAAGAAGGACTCCACCCTGGTGTTCTCGGTGGACATCCTGGCCAAGATGTAACGCGTTGCGGGATGTGAGACTGTCGGTGTTGCTTTAAGGCCTTTACGCGAACAAGCAGGAGCTAGAGACGTGAGCATCGAGAAGCCCGAGATCGACTTCCCGGGCGGCGAGCCCCCGGCGGACCTCGAGATCAAGGACCTCTGGGAGGGAGACGGCCCGGTCGCCAAGGCCGGCGACTTCGTCAAGGTCCACTACGTGGGCGTGGCCTTCTCCACCGGCGAGGAGTTCGACGCCTCCTGGAACCGCGGCACCCCGCTGGAGTTCCAGCTCGGTGTCGGTCAGGTCATCAGCGGCTGGGACCAGGGTGTGCAGGGCATGAAGGTCGGCGGCCGTCGCCAGCTGGTCATCCCGGCGCACCTCGCGTACGGCGACCGTGGCGCGGGCGGCCGAATCGGCCCCGGCGAGACGCTGATCTTCGTCTGCGACCTGGTCGCGGTCTGATCCACGGCCGGATCGGGTCTTGATCCGATCAGCATGGAGGTCGGGTTCCCGCCCGATCTTCGTACGCCCTGTGATCGGGATTCGTCCGAAGCCGATCACCTGGGGCCCATGCCTGTCCGGGCATGGGCCCTCGGCTTTTGCCGGGGCACTCCGGAGCGGTACGGTCATCGGTCGGAAGCACCAGAGGAAGGGCGTCGATGGCCATTGCCAAGGCCGAGCGGCTGATGAACCTCGCGCTGTGTCTGCTCGGGACGCGGCGGCCGCTCAGCAAGCGCGAACTCCGCGAGTCCATCGAGGCCTATCTGGAAGCCGGGTCGGACGACTCCTTCAACCGGATGTTCGAGCGCGACAAGGACGATCTGCGCGAGCTGGGCCTGGTCATCGAGACGGTGGAGAACCTCGACGGCGAGGTCGGCTATCTCGCCCGCCGCGACAGCAACCGCCTGCCGCCCATCACCCTCGACGCCGAGGAGGCCGCCGCCCTCGGCCTCGCCGCCAAGGTCTGGCAGCAGGCCCGGCTGGCCGGCGCGGCCAGCGGTGCGTTGCAGAAGCTGCGCGCCGCCGGGCTGCCCGAGGACTTCGACCCTTACGAGGCGCATGGCGCCCTCGAACCGCACATCCCCGTGCACGAGGCGGCCTTCGAGCCGCTGATGCTGGCCTGCCGCGACCGCCGCCCGGTCGTCTTCGACTACCGCAAGGCCACCGCCGCCCACCCCGAGACCCGGCAGGTCGAGCCGTGGGCGCTGGAGTGCTGGCGCGGCCACTGGTACCTGGCGGGCTGGGACCGCGACCGCGGCGCCGAGCGTGTCTTCAGGCTCTCGCGGATCACCGGCAGGGTCCGCTCCCGCGCTGGGAGGTACACCGCCGAGGTGCCCGATGTCGTCACCGTGCGGGAGACCGTGGCGAGCTGGGCGGGCGAGATCGCCGACCGCTCCGCGCGGATCCGGCTGCGCACCGGCTCCGGCTACCCGCTGCGGGCCAAAGCGGTCTCCGTACGGGAACTCGGCGACGGCTGGGACGAGTTGGAGATTCCGTACGGGCACGGTCTGGACGCCTGGCTCGTCGAGTTCGGGCCCGACGTGGTGGTCCTGGAGCCCGCCGAGCTGCGGGCCGATGTAGTGGACCGGCTGCGCGCCGTGGCCAAGGGCTGAGGGGGAACGTAGAGAACGTGGCAGGAAAACCGGCCAGGCCCACGAACGCGATCGACCAGACCCGGCGGATGCTGTCCCTGGTGACCTATCTGCGCGAGCGCCCCGGCGCGCACGTCAGTGATGTCGCCCGGGCCTTCGGGATCACCGAGGACGAGCTGATCTCCGACCTCGACGTGCTGCCGCTGTGCGGGACCAGCTTCCGCGGCGGTGACCTCCTCGACATCGACACCGACGGCGACCGTATCTGGTGGCACAACCCCGACCTCGTCGCCGAACCCCTCCGTATCGCCGCGGACGAGGCGACCGCGCTGCTGGTGGCCGCCCGCGCGGTCTCCACGCTGCCCGGGCTGCGTGAGGGCGACCGGCAGGCGCTGCTGCGCGCCACCGCCAAGGTGGAGGCCGCCTCGGGCGAGGCGGCGGGCGCCAGTTCCCGCCTCTCGGTGACCTTCGAGTCCGAGGGCGGCGTCTTCGCGGACGTCGACCGGGCGATCTCCGAGCGGCGCCGGCTGTGGATCCGCTACTACTCGCCCTCGCGCGACGAGCTCACCGAGCGCGAGATCGACCCGATCCGCCTGGTCAGCGTCGGGCACACGTACGTGGAGGCCTGGTGCCGCCGCTCCGAGGCGCGCCGCACCTTCCGGCTCGACCGGGTCGCCGAGATCCGCATCCTCGACGAGCCGTCCGCGCCGCCCGAGGTCGAGCTGCGGGACCTCTCCGAGGGGCTGGTGCAGCCCGCGGCCGAGGACCCCGAGGTGGTCGTCGAGGTCGGGCCGGGCGGGCGCTGGGTCGCGGAGTACTACCCGCACGACAGTGCGGATGAGCTGCCGGACGGCGGGCTGCGTATCACCTTGCGGACCCCCGACCCCACGTCGCTGCGACGGCTGGCGCTGCGCCTGGGCCGGGACGGCCGGATCGTGTCGCCCCCGGAGCTTGCGGACAGCGCCCGCGAAGCGGCTCGGGAGGCACTCGCGGCCTACGACGGGCTCGAGGGCGATGAGGACGGACCGTACGACAGGCAGGAGCAGGGGCTTTGACCACGTCGGCGATGTCGGGCGCGTCGGGGAGGGCCGGTACCTCGCAGAGGGCCGGCGGGCCGGTGAAGGCGGGCGGCGCGGAGCGGGCCGGCGCGTCCGTGGGCGCGGCGGAGATGACGGCCGTCACCGCGTTCGCCGGTATGCGCAGAGTCGCCGACGTGCTGTTCAAGGCCGGCTGCCCCGACTGCCGGGCCGCTCTGGAGCTCAGGGCGAACGCCCTGATGCTGGCCATCGGCGCCACCAGCCGCACCACGTTCTACTCCTTCACCTGCACCGAGTGCGGCTCGGCCGTCCGCAAGCCCGCGGGCGAGCGCATCGTCGAACTCCTCACCGGCGGCGGGGTGCGCACACTCCGTCTGCACTCCACGTCTTAGGCTCGGCCTCATGTTCTGGCCGATGTTCGCGATTGTCGTGGGTTTTCTTGGAATCGCCGTTCTCGGCGTGCTCGCTGTCCGTGTCTTCGTGGAAGCGGAACGTCTGGGACGGCAGGTGACGGACTCCGCGCGCCGGATCAACCAGGCGGCCGACGACCTGGAGCGGGCGGCCGTCGGGGTCGCGCGTTCTGTGGATGCCGTATGACCTTCCAGGGATCCCGGTATGAGTCCGTCCAGGTATACGCAATGAGCCGTTTGAGCCTGTCAACTTGCCGGTGAGGGCGGGTACGCTTCTGATCGCGGTCCGGAGAACGAGGCGCCGGCCGCGAACTGGGAGTACGCACAGGGATTGCCCCGCGTTCACCCCTGAGCGTTACGATCGCTGTCATCACGACGTTCGGACACAAGTCCGACCGATCGGACAGCACCCCGACCCAGCCGCCTCGGTGAGAAGGTAAAGACTTATGTTCGGAAGGCTCGGCGCTCCCGAGATCATTCTCATCCTCGTCGTCATCATCCTGCTGTTCGGCGCGAAGAAGCTTCCGGACATGGCGCGCTCCCTCGGTAAGTCCGCGCGCATCCTGAAGAGCGAGGCCAAGGCGATGAAGGACGAGGGCAGCACCCCCGCCCCGGCCGGTCCGCCCAGCACCGACGAGCAGACCCCGGCTCAGCGCACGATCCAGGCCGCGCCCGGCGATGTGACCAGCTCCCGCCCGGTCACCGAGCCGACGGACACGACCAAGCGCTGACGCAGGGCCGGACGCCTCCGGCCCGCCGCACGAGATGAGGACGTGGGTTGCTCAACTCTGCCCGCCAGGAGAAGGACCCCGAGGGGCGGATGCCCCTAGCGGATCACCTTCGTGAGCTCCGCAACCGGCTCGCGAAGGCGATGCTGGCCATCATCGTCGTCACGATCGTGGCCGCCTTCTTCTACAACGACATCATCAACTTCCTCACCAAGCCGATCCTCGACTCGGTCGGCTGCGGGAAGACCTTCGAAGAGCTGACGAAGTCGACCGACCATACCCAGCCCTGCGCGCGGATCACGATCAACGGCCTGCTCGCCCCCTTCACGCTGGCCCTGCAGGTCTCGCTGATGGCCGGCGTCGTGTTCGCCTCACCGGTCTGGCTCTACCAGCTGTGGGCGTTCGTCGCGCCGGGTCTGCACAAGCACGAGAGGAAGTACGCCTACGCCTTCGTCGGCACGGGCGTGCCGCTCTTCTTCGTCGGTGCCTTCTTCGCCTACAACGTGCTGCCCACCACGGCGAAGGTGCTCATCGGCTTCACGCCGCACGGGGTCGACAACCTGCTGCCGCTCGACCAGCTGCTCCAGCTCGTCACGCGCATGGTGGTCGTCTTCGGTCTCTCCTTCGAGCTGCCCCTGCTGCTGATCATGCTCAACCTCACCGGGGTGCTCAGCGGCAAGCGCATGCTCGGCTGGTGGCGCGGCATGATCCTCGGCATCACGGTCTTCGCGGCCTTCGCCACACCCAGCACCGACCCGCCCACGATGCTGGCGCTCGCCGTGCCGATCTGGGTGCTGTACTTCGGCGCGGTCGCGTTCTCCCTGATGAACGACAAGCGCAAGCGCCGCCGCGAGGAGCAGGGCCCCGCCGACGACGAGGCCTCCGACCTGGACCTCACGCCCGAGAACATCGGCGAGGTCGAGAGCGTGTCGGCGCACCGCGCGCTGCCCGAGCAGTCGGGCACGGACCGGGTCAACGGTTATGACGACGTGACCTGACGAAGCCCGGAGATCTCGTAGGGTCAGGGCCGTGACCAGCGAGATCACCCTCTTTGTCAACCCCACCGCGGGACGCGGCCGGGGCGCCCACGCGGCGCAGCCGGCCGCTTTCGCATTGCGAGCGGCGGGATTCTCCGTCCGTACGGTCCTCGGGGAGAACGCCGAGGACGCCCTCACGCGCGCGCGGGAGGCCGTCGAGGGCGGCACCGGCGCCCTGATAGCCGTCGGGGGCGACGGCATGGCGAACCTCGCCCTCCAGGCCGTCGCCGGCACCCGCACCCCGCTCGGCCTGGTCGCCGCCGGCACCGGCAACGACTTCGCCCGCGCCCTCGGGCTTCCGGTGCGCGACCCGGCGGCCGCGGGACGGCTGATCGCCGAGTCCCTCAAGGGGGCGCGGCTGCGCGGCATCGACCTGGGCCGGGTGAACGGCACCTGGTTCGCCACCGTCCTCGCCTCCGGCTTCGACTCCCGGGTCAACGATCGCGGCAATCGCATGCGGTGGCCGGTCGGCCGCTTCAAGTACGACCTCGCCATGCTCGCCGAACTGGCCGCCCTCAGGCCCCTCCCGTACCGGATCACCCTGGACGACGGCGAGGTCCGGGAGATCCGGGCGACCCTCGTCGCGGTCGGCAACGGGTCGTCGTACGGCGGCGGAATGAGGATCTGCGCGGGCGCCGACCTGCAGGACGGGCTGTTCGACGTCACGGTCGTCGGGGAGTGCAGCCGTACGACCCTGCTCAAGGTGTTCCCCAGGGTCTACCGGGGCACCCACCTCGACCACCCCGTCGTCACCGCGCACCGGGCCGCCAAGGTCGAGCTCGTCGCAGAGGGTGTCACCGCGTACGCGGACGGGGAGCCGCTGGGGCCACTGCCGCTCACGGCGGAGTGCGTGCCCGCTGCGGTGCGCGTGGCCATTGCCTGAGCTGCGGGAATCCGGGGTTTGAGATAAACAGATCCGGATATTGATCGTCATGTTGTCAGTGGCTGCCGGTAGTCTCGAAAGCACGATGACAGAGGACCTCTCACCGGCCGAGCGGTACGCGGCAGCACGGAAGCGCGCTGTCGAGCAGGCCACCGCGCTCGCCTCCTTCCGCGAGATGTACGACTTCGGCCTCGACCCCTACCAGATCGAGGCCTGCCAGGCGCTCGAGACGGGCAAGGGTGTGCTCGTGGCCGCGCCCACGGGCTCGGGCAAGACGGTCGTCGGCGAGTTCGCCGTCCACCTCGCCCTCCAGCAGGGCAAGAAGTGCTTCTACACCACGCCGATCAAGGCGCTCTCGAACCAGAAGTACGCCGATCTGTGCCGCCGTTACGGCGCGGACAAGGTCGGCCTGCTCACCGGCGACAACAGCGTCAACTCCGAAGCCCCGGTGGTCGTCATGACCACCGAGGTGCTGCGCAACATGCTGTACGCGGGCTCCCAGACCCTTCTCGGCCTCGGCTATGTGGTCATGGACGAGGTGCACTACCTCTCCGACCGTTTCCGCGGCGCCGTCTGGGAGGAAGTGATCATCCATCTCCCGGATTCGGTGACCCTGGTGTCACTCTCGGCGACCGTGTCGAACGCTGAGGAGTTCGGCGACTGGCTGGACACCGTGCGCGGCCACACCGAGGTGATCGTCTCCGAGCACCGGCCCGTCCCGCT
This sequence comes from Streptomyces sp. GbtcB7, assembly GCF_019091445.1. NCBI lineage: Bacteria > Bacillati > Actinomycetota > Actinomycetes > Kitasatosporales > Streptomycetaceae > Streptomyces > Streptomyces sp. GbtcB7. The sequence goes on along the minus strand of NZ_JAGXJM010000003.1, from coordinate 342,751 downwards.
GTTCCAGCACGTGCTGGCCGGTCGCCGGATGTACGACCTCTTCGAGGAGGGCGAGGGCAACAAGAAGGCGGTCAACCCCGACCTCACCCGCCTGGCCCGGATGGAGGCCAGCCGTCCGTCGTTCCAGGACCGCAGACGTGGCCGCGCCATGCGCGAGGCCGACCGCGAGCGCGAGCGCCGGCAGCGCTCGCGGATCTGGACACCGGGCCGCCCCGAGGTCATCGAACGGCTCGACGCCGAGGGCCTGCTGCCCGCGATCACGTTCATCTTCAGCCGCGCCGCCTGCGAGGCCGCCGTCCAGCAGTGCCTGTACGCGGGCCTCAGGCTGAACGACGAGGAGGCGCGCGCGAAGGTCCGCGAGATCGTCGAGGAGCGCACGGAGTCGATCCCCTCCGAGGACCTGCACGTCCTGGGCTACTACGAGTGGCTGGAGGGCTTGGAGCGCGGCATCGCGGCCCACCACGCGGGCATGCTGCCCACGTTCAAGGAAGTCGTCGAGGAACTCTTCGTACGCGGCCTGGTGAAGGCCGTGTTCGCGACCGAGACCCTGGCACTGGGCATCAACATGCCTGCCCGCTCGGTGGTGTTGGAGAAGCTCGTCAAGTGGAACGGCGAGCAGCACGCCGACATCACACCCGGCGAGTACACCCAGCTCACCGGTCGCGCCGGGCGACGCGGCATCGATGTCGAGGGCCACGCCGTCGTGCTGTGGCAGCGCGGCTTCAGCCCCGACCACCTGGCGGGACTCGCGGGCACCCGCACCTACCCGCTGCGCTCCAGCTTCAAGCCGTCGTACAACATGGCCGTGAACCTGGTCGAGCAGTTCGGCCGGCACCGCTCGCGCGAGCTGCTGGAGACGTCCTTCGCGCAGTTCCAGGCCGACAAGTCGGTCGTCGGGATCTCCCGGCAGGTGCAGCGCAACGAGGAGGGTCTTGAGGGCTACAAGGAGTCCATGACCTGCCACCTCGGGGACTTCGACGAGTACGCGCGGCTTCGCCGCGAACTCAAGGACCGCGAGACGGAGCTCGCCAAGCAGGGCGCGGCGCAGCGGCGCGCAGAGGCGGCCGTGGCGCTGGAGAAGCTCAAGCCCGGCGACATCATCCATGTCCCGACCGGCAAGTTCGCGGGCCTGGCGCTGGTCCTCGACCCGGGGCTGCCCGCGGGCCGTTCCAACGGCCACCGCGGCTTCGAGCACCACGACGGACCGCGCCCGCTGGTCCTCACCGCCGAGCGCCAGGTGAAGCGGCTGGCCTCGATGGACTTCCCGGTGCCGGTCGAGGCGCTGGAGCGGATGCGCATCCCGAAGTCCTTCAACCCGCGCTCCCCGCAGTCCCGTCGCGACCTCGCCTCCGCGCTGCGCACCAAGGCCGGGCACATCGTTCCCGACCGGCTGCGCAAGCGCCGTTCCGAGGCCGCCGACGACCGTGAGATCGCCCGGCTGCGCACCGCGATCCGCGCGCACTCCTGCCACGGGTGCAACGACCGTGAGGACCACGCCCGGTGGGCCGAGCGTTACCACCGACTGCTGCGCGACACCAAGCAGTTGGAGAACCGCATCGAGGGCCGGACGAACACCATCGCCCGCACCTTCGACCGGATCGTCGCCCTCCTCACCGAGCTGGACTACCTGCGCGGCGACGAGGCCACGGAGCACGGCAGACGGCTCGCCCGGCTCTACGGCGAACTCGACCTGCTGGCCAGCGAATGCCTGCGCGCCGGGGTCTGGGAGGGTCTCGACCCGGCCGAACTCGCGGCCTGCGTCTCGGCGTTGGTGTACGAGTCGCGGGTCGGTGACGACGCGATGGCGCCGAAGCTGCCGTCCGGCAGGGCCAAGGCGGCGCTCGGTGAGATGGTCCGCATCTGGGGCCGTCTCGACGCGCTGGAGGAGGACTTCCGGATCACCCAGTCCGAGGGCGTCGGCCAGCGCGAGCCGGATCTCGGCTTCGCCTGGGCGGCCTACGAGTGGGCTTCCGGCAAGGGCCTCGACGAGGTGCTGCGCGAGGCGGAGATGCCGGCCGGTGACTTCGTCCGCTGGTGCAAGCAGGTCATCGACGTGCTGGGCCAGATCTCGGCCGCCGCGCCGGTGTCCGGCGGTGAGAGGTCGACGGTCGCGAAGAACGCCCGCAAGGCGGTCGACGGCCTGCTGCGCGGAGTGGTCGCCTACTCGTCGGTGGGATGAGCCGAGCCGGTGGCCCGGTCGCTCGTGGCGCGCCGCCTCCCTGCCGGGGGCGGCGCGCCTTCTTGTCAGCTCCAGCTTGGTGAGGCCTCGTGCGGCCCCTCATGCGGCACAGGGCGGCCGGTGTGGGCGTCCAGGAGGACACGGTCGCCGAGCGGGCGTGTCAGCTTCACCGTCGCCCTCGCGCGGATCATCTCACCGGTGCAGGGACCCTTCCGCGCTCCGAGGACGGACGCGGACAGCACCACACTGGCCCCGGTCTCCCGTACGTGCACGGCGGGTCCGGAGTCGCAGGACCCGTGGTCGGCCAGGACCGTGACGGACCGGCCGTCGCCGGCCACCTCGACGAGGCGGTCGAGCGGGACCAGCGTGCCGGCGGGGACATCCCGGCTCGGCCCGATCGGTGGCTCGGGGAGCTTCGAGGGGCCGACGGCAGCGCGCTTGAGCGGAGTGTCGTAGCCCTTCAGGGTGAACAGCCAGGCCGGAATGGTCGCCGGGCCCCGGCTGGTGGCCAGGGTCATCTCGCCCGGCTTCGCCCCGGTCACGGTCAGGTGCGGGCCGTCGTTCCCGCCGCGCGCCACCCTCTCGTACGCCTCGCGCGCCTCCATCAGCGGCAGGGTGAGGGAGGCTCCGCTCTTCCACCTCACCTCCCCGTCCTTGCGCGGGAGGGCCGGAAGTGCGCCGCGCAGCACGAAGTTCTGGGTGGTGAAGGCCCGCTGGTCGGCTTTGTCGCGCGGGCCGCCCTCGGGCAGCTGGACCGCGTCCGCCATCGGGTGGTAGCCCTGGCGCCACTGCCGAGCGGCCTCGGACCCGTCCCAGGCGTCGGCGACCTGTCGGGCGCGGCTCTCCGCCCGCGGCTCCTGACCGGTGCCGGGGGCCTCCACCCCGCTGCCGGCGGCCCTTTCGCTGCCGCACCCCGTGACGGCACCGGCTCCGGCGCTCAGGAGGGCGAGGGGGACGAGCAGACGGGCGATACGGGTGGTCGTGGACTGCATGGGTCCCCCGGGGGCCGGCGCTGACGAACGGAAGGCGAGTGGTGCGGCGCGAAGCTCGTGCCACGCCTGTGACGCCCCGGCCCCGGCGCACGTTCGGCCCGCGCCCGTTTTCGCGATGCTTTTTGCCGCATCGTGACTCGTCGCTTTTCCGGCCCGACCACGGTCGTGAGGTCAGGCGCGGGTCCGGAGGTAGCCGCGCCAGCCGCCGTACTCCGTGATGTCCTCGGCGCCTTCGAGCGCCGCGGGCTCGCACAGGAAGCCGGGCACGTGGGTGCCGTCGGCCAGTTCGACCCGGCCCAGTGCCATCGGTCGCGGCAGGTCGGCGAGCAGCCGGCCGAGGCCCGCCGCGGGCAGTCGCCACACCTCGGCCTCGATGCGGGCTCCGGCGCTCTCGCCGACGTGGACCAGGCCCGGCTTGGGCGGGGTGGTGGACAGTGCGTGCAGACGGTAGGCGGGTGCCGTCGTGGTCGTACGTTCCCACTCCGCGCCCAGGGACAGGAGCTGGGGGTTCAGCGGCTGGCCGGACAGGTGGGCGCCGACCACCGCGATCCGCAAGCCCGGCTGGAGCAGCGCGGCGATCCGGGCGAGGCGTTCGTCGGTGAACGCCGGGCCGATCAGCATCACGCCGAAGGGCAGAGCGGCGGGCGTGAGACCGGCCGGGACGGCGACCGCCGCCAGGTCGAAGAGGTTCGTGGAGTTGGTGAAGCGGCCCAGCCGGGCGTTGGCGCCGAGCGGGTCGGCGGCGACTTCCGCGAGCGTGGGGTGGCCGGGTGCGGTCGGCAGCAGCAGGGCGTCCGCGTCCCCGAGTTCGGCGAGGGCCCGGGTGCGCAGGGCCGCCAGCCGGTCCTGGTCGGCGAAGAGCTGGTGGGCCGGGATATCCCGGGCGCGGGTGATGATCCCGGCAACGGTCGGGTCGAGACCCTCACCCCCCTCGCTGATCAACTTGTCGACAAAGCTCCCCACCGCCGTATAGCGCTCGGCGACGAACGCGCCCTCGTAGAGCATCGCCGCCGCCTCGGTGAACGGGGTGAGGTCGAGCGTGCGCACCTCGGCCCCGGCCGCGACGAGCTGCTCCACGGCGGCCTCGTACGCCTGCGCCCAGCCCTCGTCGAGTTCGCCGAGTTGTGCCGTCGGGGGGACGGCGACGCGCCAGGGGCCGGGGGCCCGCTGGGGGAGTGCGGGGAGTTCGCGTCCGGAGGGGGACGCCAGGTACGCGAGGGCCTGCTCGGCCTCCGGGAGCGTACGGGCGAAGACGGTCACGCAGTCGAGCGAGGCGCAGGCCGGGACGACACCGGTGGCCGGGACCAGGCCGCGGGTGGGCTTGAGGCCGACGATGCCGTTGAAGGCGGCGGGGACGCGTCCGGAGCCGGCCGTGTCGGTGCCGAGGGCGAGGTCGACGATGCCGAGGGCCACGGCCACGGCCGATCCCGAGCTGGAACCGCCGCTGATCCTGGCCGGGTCCAGGGCGTTCCGTACGGCGCCGTGCGGGGAGCGGGTGCCGACCAGGCCGGTGGCGAACTGGTCGAGGTTCGTGGTGCCGAGGACGAGTGCGCCGGCTGAGCGGAGGCGGGCGACCGCGGGGGCGTCGCCCTCCGGGGTGTACGCGTAGGCCGGGCAGCCTGCGGTGGTCTGCAGGCCGGCCACGTCGATGTTGCCCTTCGCGGCGAGGAGCTTGCCGGCGAGGGGGAGGTGTTCGCCCGCGGCGAGGCGGGCGTCGATGGCCCGGGCTTCCTTCTCGACCTCCGCCTGGGGGCGGAGGTCGATCCAGATCTCGGGGCGGTCCACGGCTTCGATGTGGGCGTAGGCCATGCGGACTCGGGTCAGGGCGGACATGGGTTGCTCCTTGTTCTTCGGGCGCGGGCCGGTGGGTGGTCTGTGCCCACCCGTTCCGCCCATGGGGGTCCCCCCTGTTCGAGCGGAGCCGAGAACTTGGGGGAGGAACGCCTGCCCACAGACCACCGGCGTGTTTTCAGCTCACCGGCGCCAGGACCACCAGTGCCGTGCCCGCTTCCACCTGGGCGCCGGGCTTGGTGAGGACTTGTTGGACCACTCCGTCCATCGGGGCGGGCACCCTGGACTCCATCTTCATCGCCTCCAGCGCCAGCAGGGGCTGGCCGGTCGTCACCCGGTCGCCCGGCCTGACGTTCAGCTGCCACACGGAGGCCGCGAACTCGGCCTCGATCAGACGGCCACCCGGGGGGACGGTCACCTCGGCGGTGGGCGCCGCGGGCGCGGACACGGCGTCCGCGCGGTCGAACTCGCCCGCCGCCTCCCAGGCGTCCCGCTCGGCGGAGAACGCGGCGCCCTGCCTGGCCCGGAACTCCGCGATGGACGTGGAGTGGGTGGCGAGGAAGGCCTCGTACTCGGCGAGAGAGAAGACGCCCTCCTCGATCCGGGGTACGAAACGGCCCGAGATGATGTCGGCGCGCAGGTCGAGGAGTTCGTCGGGCTCGACGGCGTACCACTTGATGCGGTCGAAGAAGCGCAGCAGCCAGGGCGAGCCCGGCTCGAACGCGCCGCGCTGCTGCCACCCCGACCACACCTGGGTCGTACGGCCGACGAACTGGTAGCCGCCGGGGCCCTCCATGCCGTAGATGCAGAGGTAGGCGCCGCCGATGCCGACCGAGTTCTCGGCGGTCCAGGTGCGTGCCGGGTTGTACTTGGTGGTGACCAGGCGGTGGCGCGGGTCCAGCGGGGTGGCCACCGGTGCGCCGAGGTAGACGTCGCCCAGGCCCAGGACGAGGTACTCCGCGTCGAACACCGTGCGGTACACGTCGTCCACCGAGTCCAGGCCGTTCACGCGGCGGATGAACTCGATGTTCCACGGGCACCAGGGCGCGTCGTCGCGGACGCCCGCCATGTAGCGGGCGATCGCCTCGCGGGTCGCGGGGTCGTCCCAGGAGAGGGGGAGGTGCACCGTGCGGGAGGGGACGACCAGTTGGTCGCTCGGAGGGAGCGTGCGGACCGTCTCCCGCACCATGGCGAGGAGTTCGCGTTGCGGAAGCCTGCCGGGGTCCGTCTGGATCTGCAGGGAGCGGATGCCGGGGGTCAGGTCCGTGACGCCGTCGAGCGCGGCCTCGGCCACGGCTTCCATCAGCGCGTGGACCCGCATGCGCAGCGCCAGGTCCAGTTGCATGGGCCCGAATTCGACCAGCAGGTTGTCGTCTCCGCTGCGGCGGTACGTCACATCGCCGTCCCGCGCGAGCACCCCACCGTCGACGATCGCGGGCCGCTGCGAGCCGTCGTCGGCCAGCGGTGCGAAGCGCACGGTGTCACCGGGGCGGAACTGGCCGAGCTTCCAGCGTTCCGTGCTGACGACCGTCGCCGGGCAGACGAAGCCACCGAGCGAGGGGCCGTCCGGGCCGAGCAGCACCGGCATGTCGCCGGTGTAGTCGACGGCGCCCACCGAGTACGGCGTGTCGTGGATGTTGGACGGGTGCAGGCCCGCCTCGCCGCCGTCCGTGCGTGCCCAGCGGGGCTTCGGGCCGATCAGCCGTACGCCCGTGCGCGCCGAGTTGAAGTGGACTTTCCAGTCGGCGGCGTAGAAGTCGTGGATGTCGTCCTCGGTGAAGAACTCCGGTGCGGCGTGCGGGCCTTCGAGCGCGCCGACCCGCCAGGTGGAGGAGAACACGGGGCGGTCGCCGACCGGTACCGGCACCCCGTGATCCGTCGCCGAGCCGCCGTGCAGTACGTCGCCCGTACGCAGGGCGCGGCCTCCGTGCCCGCCGAATCGGCCCAGCGTGAACGTGGACGCGCTGCCGAGGAACGCCGGTACGTCCAGGCCCCCGCCCGCGAAGAGCACGTAGGTGCGCAGGCCGTGTTGGGTGGGGGAGCCGACCTCCAGCAGGGCCCCCGCCGGTACCGTCACCGGTTCCCACTGCGCGATCGCCGCGCCGTCCACGGTGACCCGCGCCGGTGCGCCCGTGACGCACACCGTCGTGGCATGGGTGAAACGCAGGGTCGGCCCCTGGAGGGTGCACTCCAGACCGGGTGTCCCCTCGGGGTTGCCGAGGACGCGGTTGCCGAGCCGGAAGGAGAGGTCGTCCATCGGACCGCACGGTGGCACGCCCACCTGCCAGTAGCCGGTGCGGCCCGGCCAGTCCTGGACCGTGGTGAGGGTCCCGCCGGAGACGACCTCGACGCGCTGCGTGGGATCGCCGACTTCGGCCAGCGTCGCCGTCGAGTGCGTCGCCCGCCGGAAGGACGGTTCGGCGAGCGCGGCCCGCACCAGCCCCAGGTTCGTCTCGATACCGTCCACCCGGGTCCTGGCCAGCGCCTCGTCGAGGCGTTCCAGCGCGTGCGCCCGGTCCGGGCCGTACGCGATGACCTTGGCGAGCATCGGGTCGTAGGACGTGGTCACCTCGGTGCCCGTCTCCACCCAGCCGTCCACGCGGACGCCGCCGGGGAACTCGACCCGCGTCAGCAGGCCCGCGCTCGGCCGGTGGTCGCGCGAGGGGTCCTCGGCGTACACCCGGGCCTCGACGGCGTGACCGCGCGGCGCCCCCGGATCGCGTACGACCTCCGACTCCCCGCGCGCGAGCCGCAGCATCCAGGCGACGAGGTCGACGCCGTAGATCTCCTCGGTGACCGGATGCTCCACCTGGAGGCGGGTGTTGACCTCCAGGAAGTAGGCCTCCTCGCGGGCGGCGTCGTAGACGAACTCGACGGTTCCGGCCGAGCGGTATCCGACAGCGGCACACAAGTCTCGTGCGGCAGCCGCGAGTTGGGTGCGGACGGAGGACGGCAGGCCCGGTGCCGGGGCCTCCTCCAGCACCTTCTGGTTGCGGCGCTGGAGCGAGCAGTCGCGGTCGCCGAAGGTGACGACCCGGCCCCGGCCGTCGCCGAAGACCTGTACCTCGACATGGCGGGCGTGCTCCACCAGCCGCTCCAGGAAGACCCCGGCGGAGGAGAAGGAGGCGGCGGCGACGCGCTGTACCCGATCCCACGCCCCGGTCAGTTCATCGGCGGAGCGACATGCCGACATACCGATGCCGCCGCCACCGCCGGTGGCCTTCAGCATGACGGGATAGCCGATGCGGGCGGCCGCCTCCAGCGCCTCGGTGAGACCGGGGAGAAGTCCCGTGCCCGGCGCCAACGGCACCCCGGCCGCCTCCGCCGCCGCCCGCGCCGTGTGCTTCGCCCCGAACAGCTCCAGCTGCTCCGGCGTCGGACCCACGAACACGATCCCGGCGTCCTCGCAGCGCCGCGCGAAGGCCGCGTCCTCGGACAGGAAGCCGTACCCGGGGTGGATCGCCCCGGCCCCGGTGTCCTTGGCCGCCTTCAGGACGAGGTCGGCGTCGAGATACGACTCCTTCGCGGGCGCGGGCCCCAGCCGTACCGCCTCGTCGGCGAGCCGGACGTGGGGTGCGGAGCGGTCGGCGTCCGAGTACACGGCGACCGTGCGCAGGCCGAGTTCACGGGCGGTGCGGATGATCCGTACCGCGATCTCGCCGCGGTTGGCGACCAGCAGAGTGTCGAAGGTCATCCCGTCGCCCCGCTCGCCTCGATGGTCATCTCCACCGCGGTCGGCTCGAAGCCGTTGCAGGGGTTGTTGATCTGGGGGCAGTTGGAGACCAGCACGAGGACGTCGCACTCGGCGCGCAGGGTCAGCGTGAGCCCCGGGGCCGAGATGCCGTCGACGATGCCGAGGGTGCCGTCCTTCTCGACCGGCACGTTCATGTACCAGTTGATGTTCGAGACGAGATCGCGCTTGCCGAGGCCGTACTTGGCGCCCTCCGCGAGGAAGTTGTCCACGCAGGCGTGCTGGGACCAGGTGTGGTGGCCGTACCGCAGGGTGTTCGACTCCTTGGAGCAGGCGCCGCCGACCGTGTCGTGCCGGCCCACCTCGTCCGCGACCACGGTCATCAGCGGGGTGTGCTCGTTGGACATCAGCACGCTGCCGGTGGTGAGGAAGAGGTTGCCCTGCGCGTGGATCGTGTCGGGCGCGCTGTAGCGCACGGTCGTGTCGTGGGCGTCGTACACCAGGAAGTCGACGGCCTGGTTGCCGTGCAGGTCGGTGACGGTGAGCGTCTCTCCGGTGCGGACGACGGCGGACCAGGCGGCCCGGGCCGGAACCACGGTCTTCATGCGATCCCCCTCGCGGCAAGGAACTCGGCGGTGTTCAGGAAGGCGCGGCGGCCCTCGGGCGTGGCCTCCCACAGCGGGTCGCCGGGCGCGGTCGCGGCCGCGCGCCAGGCGAGGACCTCCAGGGGAGTGCTGACGTACTCCGTACGGGGGTCGGCGGGGTGCGGCACGTTCGCGATCAGCACGGTCACGTCCTGTTCGGCGCGCAGCGTCACGCTGCCGCCGGGGCCCGCGGAACCGGTGAAGTCCAGCGAGCCGTCGTCACGGACCTCCACGCCCTGGAAGAAGGAGAGCGAGGGTGGCAGGTCGCGGGGTTCGAGGCCGTTCTTGGCGGCGGCCAGCTTGAACAGTTCGCGGCCGGCGGGGGAGGCGGACTGCGGAGTTCCGTCGCCGTAGCGCTGGGTGTTGCGTACGAGGGTGGAGGTGCCGCAGAGCGTGTCGTGGCGGCCGGAGGTGTCGGCGACCAGGGAGGCGAGGACGCGGCCCTGGTCGGAGAGGAGCAGCTGCCCCTCGCCGAGGTAGGCGTTCCACTGGACCTTGACCGTGTCCGCCACGTTCAGGCGTTCCCAGGGGCGGTCGGCGGCGTACAGGAGCAGGTGCGCGCAGGCGTCGCCCCTGAGGTCGGTGAGCCTGAGTTCCGTGCCGCGGGCCAGCACCTTGTGCGTGTAGTTGCCGGCCGCCACCGTCTCCGCCCACACCAGGTGGCCCGCCTCGCAGGGCGGCGCGGGCCAGGCGCTCGCCGGGACGACGGGCATGGCCTCCGTGCGGGAGCCCTCTTGCGCCCGGGCGTGGGCACGGGCTCCGTAAGTGGTCGCTGTCGCCATCGCGAGTCCTCCGGCTCCTGGGTGGTTTCTGTCGCTCGACAGAAATTAGGGGCGGGGAGGGTCGGGGCCGTGTCCCGAGTGTTGCCGGACGGTTACCGACCCCTCACCGGACGCTCCGCGGGTTTGGCGGTACGGGGCGCTCCGCGGGTTCGAGGATGCGGGTTGTGTGGGGCTGGGCGCGCAGTTCCCCGCGCCCCTGGTGGGTGGGGGCGTTGTGGGTTTGGAGGTGCGGGTTGTGTGGGGCTGGGCGCGCAGTTCCCCGCGCCCCTGGTGGGTGGGGTGTGCTGTGGGTTTGGAGCTGAGGGTTGTGTGTGGCGGGGCGTGCGGTTGCTCGCGCCTCTTGGGGGTGGTCCCGTGTGCGAGGATCGAACGCATGGGAAGTGGTGGTGGGCGACGGGTCGGGCGGCCCCGGGCTGCGCAGCGGCCGGACAGTGGGCTGTCGCCGCGGGACGAACTGCTCGACGCCGCCGCCGAGTTGTTCACGACGCGCGGGTACGCCGCGACGACCACCCGTGCCGTCGCCGAGCGGGCCGGGATGCGCCAGGCTTCGATGTACCACTACGTCTCCGGCAAGGAGGAGCTGCTCGCCGAGCTCCTGGAGTCGACCGTCACACCCTCGCTCGCCTTCGCCCGGGAGCTCCTCGCCGACGACGCGACCCCGCCCGAGAACCGGCTGTGGGAGCTGTGCCGCACCGACGTGGAGCTGCTCTGCGAAGGCCCGCACAACCTGGGCGGTCTTTATCTGCTGCCCGAGGTGCGCGCCGAACGCTTCGCCGGCTTCCATGCCGTACGGGCCGAGTTGAAGGACACCTACCGGCAGTTGCTGGCCGCGACCACGGCGGGTGGCGCGCTCGTCAAGAGTGAACTCGACCTGCGGACGGATCTGCTGTTCGGTCTCATCGAAGGGGTGATCCTCGTGCACCGGTCCGATCCCGAGCGGCCCGTGTCCGCCTTCGCCGAGGCAACCGCCGACGCGGCGCTGCGGATCGCCGGAATCTGACGTGCCGCCCTGTGGAGGTGCGGTTCTCGCATGCCCGTACACCACTACTCACCGTGTGCGAACGAAGCCTGAGCGTGTAAATGGCCGAGAGTACTCCTGTCGCGCGGGCGATTTCAGGCGGTTGCTGAATATGACACGGCGATGATCCGGTCGGACTAAGCTCGCCCGCAGCGCACCGAGTTGAGATGTAATCGTGCGCTTGTTCCCAAAAGTTCCGAAGATCCGGTTTGACCACGCAGTTTCCCCACGAACTCCCCCCTACCCCAGCCGATTTGTCTCAGAGGGCATACATGGTGAGTGTTCAATCGCCTCCCGGTGGCCGTGAACTTCCCTACGCGCGCGTGCTGTTGCCGCCGGCCATACTGATGGCCGCGGTGACCGGGGCCGCCGTCGCCTTGGTGACGGGCCCGGCCCGGGCCGCCGTCGGCTGGTGTGGCGGCATCGCGACCCTGCTGGTGATCGCGGTCGCCGCCGAAGCCGTACGCCGTGGCCGCGTCATCCGTGCCGTGCGCGCCGAACTGGCCCGCCGTACCGCGTTCCTGGAACAGCGCGTCGCCGCCCACGACCAGGACATCGAGCGCTTCCACCACGAAGTCCTGCCCGCCGCGATCCGGCGCATGAACCGCGGCATGAACCCCGACTCCGTGGCGCTCCGCTTCGGCGTCGACGACCCCAGCCTGCCGCAGATCTCCGAGGTGGAACGGGATCTGCTGGGGACCATCCTGCAGTTGCTGGACACCGAGAAGCTGCTGCTCGACTCCTCGCACCGCTCCTTCGTCAACATCGCCCGCCGTGTGCAGGCGATCGTCCACCAGCAGAACAAGGAACTCCGCGAGATGGAGGAGGACCACGGGCGCAACCCCGAGGTCTTCGACGACCTGCTGCGCATCGACCACGGCACCGCGCTGATCGGCCGCCTCGCCGACTCCATCGCGGTGCTCGGCGGCGGCCGCCCGGGCCGCAACTGGCCCAAGCCCGTGCCGTTGTTCAGCGTGATGCGCGGCGCGATGTCCCGGATCCTCGAGTACCGGCGCATCGAGCTGCACTCGATCGCCGACGTCAACGTCAACGGCATCCACGTCGAACCGGTCATCCACGCGGTCGCCGAACTCCTCGACAACGCGACGCGCTATTCGCCGCCGAACAGCAAGGTGCACCTGACCGCCCTCAAGGTGCAGACCGGTGTCGCCATCGAGATCGAGGACTCCGGCGTCAGCTTCAGCGACGAGGCCCGCGGCAAGATGGAGGAACTGCTCCGGCAGGCCGCGGCCGGCACCGACCTCCAGGTTCTCGGCGAGGCCCCCCGGCTCGGCATCTCCGTCGTCGGCCGGCTCTCGAAGATGTACGACATGGCGATCGCGCTCCGGCAGTCCGCGTACGGCGGTGTCCGCGCGGTCGTCGTGGTGCCGAGCAACATGCTCACCAAGGACCCCGCGGCCTCCCTCGCCCACGGCATCGGCGCGAACTCCACCGCGACCATGGACACCGACGGGGTCGAGGGGCCCAACCGCAAGCCGAAGAAGCGTCGCCCGACCACCGGACCCCGCCTCCCCGAGCAGGACGACGGGTCCAGGGACGACGACGCCCCCCTGGTCACCGAGTGGACGCCCAACGGCCTGCCGCAGCGGCGCAGCCGGGTCAAGATCCCGCTCAGGGAGCGGTACGCCGAGGCCGCCCGGCTCGCCGCAGAGGAAGCGGCGGCCGCCGCCGCGGCGCCCTCCTGGGGCACTGTGCCCGCCGCCCCGAAGAAGCAGGAGAAGGAGAAGGAAGAGGAGAAGCCACCGGGGCACTGGGTCGAGGCGTTCTGGGAGGGCCTCAAGCGTGACCCGGACCCCGACGCGTTCACCAGGAAGAACCAGGCGGCCTCGGAGGCCGACGACGAGGGGGACCTCAAGTGATCCATCAGCGGGACAACTTCGACTGGATGCTCAGGGATCTCGCTGACGGAGTACCGGGCATCCAGCAGATCGTGGTGCTCTCCGCCGACGGACTGCGCATCGCACGCTACGGCGGCAACCCGGACGCCGCCGACCGCGTCGCCGCGGCCTGCGCGGGCCTGCAGAGCCTGGCCGCGGCGGTCGCGAGCGAGGTTCCCAGCAGCGACGGCACGATGAAGATGGTCCTCATCGAGATCGACGGAGGCTACTTCTACCTGATGTCCGCCGGGGCCAACGCCTATCTCGCGGTCCTCGCCAACCAGATCGCGGAGCCCGGCCTCATGAGCAACCGCATGAGCGACCTCGTCGCCCGGATCGGCGCCCATCTGACCAGTCCGCCGAGGCGCAACGGGCAGACCGTATGACTCCTCCGCAACGCCGACGGCGATACCCCAAGGAAGAGTTCACCGACCCTCCCCGGGAGCGGCCTCCCCAAGAGGGTGAGGAAGACGGTGAGGAAGAGGACCCCAAGAATCCCGGGCGCCTGTATCTGCTCACCGGTGGGGGCGAGGCGGGCGAGCGGGCCGACCTGGACCTGGTCACCTTGATCGTGGCGCGCGCCGACGCGCCGACACCCACCACCCAGCCGGAGCAGTCGGCGCTGCTCCGGCTCTGCCAGGCCCCTCTGTCCGTGGCCGAGCTCTCGGCCTATCTCAATCTGCCGTTCAGCGTGGTGACCGTCCTGCTCACCGAGCTGCTGGCGGCCGAACTGGTACAGGCACGCGCCCCGATCGTTCGCTCGGCGCTCCCCGACCGTTCCCTCCTCGAAGCGGTGATGCATGGACTTCAAAAGCTCTGAGACGATCACCGGCCCGCGCGCCGAGGACCATCTGCCGCACACGGCGCAAGCCGCCGTGAAGATCGTGATCGTGGGCGGGTTCGGAGTCGGCAAGACGACCATGGTGGGTGCCGTCAGCGAGATCAAACCGCTGACCACCGAGGAGACCATGACGCAGGCCGGCATCGGCATCGACGACAACTACGGCTCGGAGACCAAGACCGCGACCACCGTCGCCATGGACTTCGGCCGCATCAGCATCACGGAACGGCTGGTGCTCTACCTCTTCGGCACCCCCGGCCAGGAGCGCTTCTGGTTCCTGTGGAACGGCCTGTTCGAAGGCGCGCTCGGCGCGGTCGTACTGATCGACACCCGTCGGCTGGAAGTCAGCTTCGACGTGATCGGCCGTCTGGAGGAGCGCGGTGTGCCCTTCGTCGTCGCCATGAACACCTTCCCGGACGCGCCCAGCTATCCGATCGAGGACCTGCGCGCCGCGCTCGACCTGTCCGAGGACATCCCGATCGTGCAGTGCGACGCGCGCCGCCGGGCCTCCAGCCGGGACGTCCTGATGACGCTGATGCACTTCCTGTACTCGCTCACGATGAGCCAGGCACACACCTGATGCCCGCGGCGGCCGCCACTCCCGTCCCAAGACACCGGACCACCCCCAAGAACCCGGACACCCCCAAGACACCGGATCCACTTCAGTTTCGGAGCCATCACCGTGACGTCTGAATCCCACTTCCCGGCCGGTACGGACGACCGTACGCTCGCCCCGCCGCCCGGCTGCCCCGCCCACGGCCTCGGCCCCGGCGGACTGCACCGGCTGTACGGCCCCGAGGCGGACGACCTGGGAGACCTGTACGAGAAACTCCGTCAGGAGCACGGTGCGGTCGCCCCCGTCCTGCTCCACAACGACGTGCCGATCTGGGTGGTGCTCGGCCACGCCGAGAACCTGCACCTGGTGAGCACCCCCACACACTTCTCCCGGGACAGCCGGCTGTGGACGGCTGTCCAGGACGGCACGGCCGGCCCCGACCACCCCCTCGCGCCGCACATCGCCTGGCAGCCCATCTGTTCCCACGCCGAGGGCGACGAACACCTGCGGCTGCGCGGCGCGGTCATCGGTGCCATGTCGACCATCAACCACCGCACCATCCGGCGGCACATCAACCGCGCGACCCAGCTGCTCGTCAACCGGTTCTGCGAGAAGGGCCGGGCCGACCTGGTCAGCCAGTTCGCCGAGCACCTGCCGATGGCCGTGCTGTGCGAGATCCTCGGCATGCCCGACGAGTACGACGACCGGCTGGTGCAGGCGACCCGCGACCTGCTCAGGGGCACCGAGACCGCGATCGCCAGCAACGAGTACGTCATGAACATCCTGATCCGGCACACCGCCCGGCGCCGGGTCGAGACCACCGGGGACTTCACCAGCGTCCTGATCAACCACCCGGCCCAGCTCACCGACGACGAGGTCTCCCAGCATCTGCGCCTGGTGCTGCTCGCCGCGTACGAGGCCACGGCCAACCTGCTCGCCAACGTGCTGCGCGTGGTGCTCACCGACCCGCGCTTCCGCGCCCAGCTGAACGGCGGGCAGATGACGGTGCCCCAGGCGGTCGAGCAGTCCCTGTGGGACGAGCCGCCGTTCAGCGCGGTCCTCGGCTATTTCGCCAAGCAGGACACGGAGTTGGGCGGCCGGGAGATCCGCCGGGGCGACGGTCTGATCCTGGGGATCGCGCCGGGCAACATCGACCCCAAGGTGCGTCCCGACCTCAAGGCCAACATGATGGGCAACCGCGCCCACCTCGCCTTCGGCGGTGGCCCCCACGAGTGCCCGGGCCAGGACATCGGCCGTGCCATCGCGGACGTCGGGGTCGAGGCACTGCTGATCCGGCTGCCCGACGTCGAACTCGAGGGCGACGAGGACGAGTTGCGCTGGCGTTCGTCGATGTCCTCGCGCCACCTGGTGGAGCTTCCGGTGTACTTCGCTCCGCAGGCGCCCCAGGACGTCGAGGAAGTGCCGTCCATCAGCCCCGTGCCGCGGCAGCGGCCGAGCCTGGAGGTCACGACGGACGAGCCGGCCGCGGCGCCCGCCCCGGCACCCGTGGCATCGCCCGTCCTGCCGGCGACACCGGAACCCGTGCGCCGACTCGGCGCCTGGCAGCGCTTCCTGCGCTGGTGGCGGGGCTACTGAGCCGGGCCGTCGACGATCACGCCTCCTGGGCCCAGTCGTCGTACGAGGACCAGGCCCGCAGTGCCCGCCCACTGACGAACCGGTGCGCGCGTCCCGTGACCGGATCGGTGAACTCCAGGACCCGCGCGAGCAGTTGGAGCGGACGCCGGAAGTCACCGGCCGGCACGGGGCCGGTCACCACCGGGTAGAGCGGATCGCCGAGGATCGGCACGCCCAACGCGTTCATGTGCACCCGCAGTTGATGGGTCTGCCCGGTGCGCGGCAACAGGCGGTAGCGCCCCAGTCCGTCGCGGTGGCCGGTGAGTTCGACCTCCGTGACGGCGTTGGCCTCGCCCGCCACCTCGCGCGCGGCCAGCACCCCGCGTTCCTTCACGATCCGGCTGGTGACCGTCCGGGGCAGCGCGAGCCCCGTGTCGTACGGGGCCACCGCCTCGTACTCCTTGCGGACCAGCCGGTCGCGGAACAGCGTCTGGTAGGCGCCGCGCTCCTCGGGCCGCACGGTGAACAGCACGAGCCCGGCGGTGAGGCGGTCCAGGCGGTGCGCGGCGCCGATCGCCGGCAGGCCGAGCTCCCGCCGCAGCCGGGCGAGCGCGGTCTCGGCGACATGGCCCCCGCGCGGGGTGGTGGCGAGGAAGTGTGGCTTGTCGGCGACGACGATGTGCTCGTCGCGGTACACCACGTCGAGGGCGAACGGCACCGGTTCCTCGTCGGGCAGCTCCCGGTGGAACCACACGAACATCCCCGGCTCGTACGCCGCGTCGGGCGCCACCGGACGCCCGTCGGCGCCGACGATCAGTCCGTCCCCGAACATCCCGTCGATCACCCCGGCCCCCGCCGCGAGCCGCTCCACCAGATGCTCCCGCACGGTGGCCCACCCCCCGTCCCGCGGCAGCCTGATCCGCACGGGGTCGACTCCCTCGCGCTGCGGCAGGGGGGAGGGCGGGATCCGGGGTCTGCGTCTCACCTGGTCAAGCGTACGAGGCTCGGGCGGGGGAGGGGTTCAGGCGTACGTGGCCGGGACCACCTCGGGAGTCTCGGCCACCGGTGTCCGCGCCCGGTAGGCCCGGTAGGCGGCGCCCGCGACCAGCGTCAGGCCCAGGAACAGCACCGTGAACCACTGGAAGTACCAGTGCCCGCCGGCCGGGTCGTACACCGCCGCGCGCGGCCAGGCGAGGTTGACGGTCATGAAGAGGCCGTAGACGAGGGCGATCGCGTTGACGGGGACGCCCCAGCGGCCCAGTGAGAAGAGCGGGGCGCCCCTCTCGTCGGTGCCGTCGGCGGTGAACTGCCCGCGCAGCCGGCGGACCAGCAGCGGACCGGTCACCATCGCGTACGCCAGGTACAGCATCACGATGCAGGTGGTGCCGATCGCCAGGAAGGCGTCCGGGGAGGCGAAGTTGAGCAGCAGCAGGGCGGCGGCGAGGACGCCGACGACCAGGGCGGGGGCGCTCGGCATGCCGGTGCGCGGGTTGACCGCGCAGAGGCGGCGGGAGAAGGGGAGCTGGCGGTCGCGGGCCATCGAGAAGAGCATGCGGCAGGCGGCGGTCTGGATCGCCAGGGTCGCCACCGCGATGGCCACCACGACGTCGGCGAGCAGCGCGCGGCCGACCCCGTCGCCGAGGCTGCTGGTCAGGACGTAGCTCAGACCGTCGACGCCGAGACGGCCGTCGGTGAGGCTGGGCGCGGCGAGCAGTCCGCCGAGCACGATCAGTCCGCCGAGCAGACCCGCGGCGCCGAGCGCGGTGAGGATCGTGCGGGGCGCGGTGCGGCGCGGGTTGTGGGTCTCCTCGCTCATCTCACCGGCGCTGTCGAAGCCGATCATGACGTACGCGGCCATGAACGAGCCCACCATCAGCGCCCCGAACAGGCCGGTGCTGCCCTGGCCGGTGTGGAAGGTGATGCCGGGGGAGCGCTCGGAGTGGGTGAGCAGGAGCACGATGATCAGGACGGCGCCGATGATCTCGGCGGTGACACCGATCCGGTTGATCATCGACATCACACGGTTGTCGATGACGTTCACCAGGGTGGTCAGCACGAGGAGGATCACGCCGAGGACCGCCGCGTTGGCCGCGCCGTCGGGGCTGGTGGGTGCCGGATCGCTGCCGACCAGCTGGAAGCCGGACCAGATCGCGGGCAGCACCATCTGCAGCGCGAGCGCCGCCGCCGCGACCACCACGATCTGCCCGATCACCATGATCCAGCCGGCGAACCAGCCGAAGGAGAGGTTCGACAGGCGCGAGGACCACTGGTAGATCGCGCCCGAGATCGGATAGCGCGCGGCCAGCTCCGCGAAGCAGGCGGCGACCGCCAACTGGCCCACCAGCACGGCCGGCCAGGTCCAGAAGAAGACGGGGCCGCCGAACGCGTACCCGAAGGCGAAGAACTGGAAGACGGTCGTCAGGACGGAGATGAAGGAGAACCCTGCGGCGAACGAGGCGTACCGGCCGAGGCTGCGGTGCAGCTCCTGGCGGTAGCCGAACTCGGCCAGGGAGCGGTCGCCGGAGGACTCCGGAGGGTCGGGGCGTACGTCGGAGGGGGCGGTGGTGGTCACGGCGGCACCTGCCTTCGGCGCGGAAGGGTGAGCGGGGTGGGTGTGCTGGACGGCGTGAGCCGGATTCCTGTCGGGTGACAGAAATTAGGGAGTGCCTGTTTCGCTCGCGTGACACGGCCGTGTCGGGGTCGGGCCTAAGTCCTCACGCCCTTGCGTCCCGTGAAGAATCGCGATACATCGTGTGTATTGACGCTCGCCCCGCATACGCGATATGTTCGGCCACGGATATTCGGAGACGAGGTGAGGTCATCATGGCGACGAAACGCCGGAAGCTGAGCAATCCGCTGGCGCTCGCGGTCATGGTGCTGCTCACCGAGAAGCCGATGCATCCGTACGAGATCGCCCAGACCCTGCGCCGACGGGGCAAGGACACCAGCCTGAAGATCAACTACGGCTCGCTCTACACCGTCGTGCAGAACCTGGAGAAGCACGGCTTCGTCGAGGTCGCGGAGGTGCAGCGACAGGGCAACCGCCCCGAGCGCACGCTGTACGGGATCACGGACGCCGGACGTGCGGAGGCCACGGAGTGGCTGTCGGACCTGCTCGCCGTCCCGGCGGAGGAGTATCCGATCTTCGAGGCCGCGCTCTCACTGATGGGCGTGCTCCATCCCGACGAGGTGGCACGCCTGTTGGGAGAGCGGCTCAACATGCTGGAGGTGCGGGCCGCGAGTCTGCGCGGCGGCCTGGAGAAGCTCTACGAGACGCTGCCCCGGCTCTTCCTGATCGAGTCCGAGTTCAAGTTGCACATGATCGAGGCGGAGGCCGAATGGGTCCGCGGCTTCCTGGCGGAGGTCACGGCGGGCACGTTTCCGGGCGTCAAGGAGTGGCGGTCCTTCAGTGAGACGGGGGAGGTCCCCGAGGAGTTCCTGAAGCTGGAAGCCGGTGAGGTCGAAAGGCCGTAGCCGAACAGAGAAAAGACCCCGGCGGCGCTGTTCCAGCAGCCCCGCCGGGGTCTCGAACCCCGAACCGAACCCGCCGTGAGGCAGCTCCGGGCCATCGAGGTGCGGCACACCCAGGATAGCCCGGCGCTCTTCACGCGGATCGGCTCGGCATACCCACCCGAGATCACCGCTCACACAGGAGAGCAGTCGTCATGAGCAGTACCCGTGCGCCCGCGGTCGAGGCGCGTCAGCTGATCAAGACCTATCCGGGTGACGTCACCGCGCTCAGCGGCATGGACGTCACCGTCGAGACCGGCACCGTCTTCGGCCTGCTCGGCCCGAACGGTGCCGGCAAGTCCACCACCGTCAAGATCCTCACCACCCTGGCCCGACCCGACTCGGGCACCGCCACCGTGGCCGGGCACGACGTGCTGCGCCATCCGGACCGGGTGCGCCGCGCGATCGGCGTGGTCGCCCAGAACTCCGGGGCCGACCCGGTGGCCACCGGCCGGGAGAACCTCCAACTCCAGGGCAGGCTCTACGGCTTGAAGGGCGCAGGGCTGAACCGCCGGGTGGACGAACTGCTCGACCGCTTCAAGCTCGCCGACGCGGCGCGGCGCCCGGTCAAGGGCTACTCGGGCGGCATGCGGCGTCGGCTCGACGTGGCGCTCGGTCTCGTCCACCGCCCCGAGGTGCTCTTCCTCGACGAGCCCACCACCGGACTCGACCCCGAGGCGCGCACCGCGATGTGGGACGAGATCGCCCGCCTCGCCGGCGACGAGGGGCTGACCATCCTCCTCACCACGCACTACCTGGAGGAGGCCGACCGGCTCGCCGAGCGCATCGCGATCGTCGACCGCGGGCGTGTCGTGGTCGAGGGCACCCCGGACGCCCTGAAGGGCGAACTCCGCGGTGACGCCGTCCACGTGGAACTGCGCGAAGCCCTGGGAGACGCCGGTCGTACGCTGCTGAACGGCGCCCTCACCGGGCTGCCGGGCGTGCACGAGGCGCTGTTCGACGGCCGCCGTGTCAGTGTCCGCGCCGATGACGGGGCCGCCGCGATGCCCGCCCTGCTCGGGGTGCTGGAGCGGGCCGGGGTCGGGGTCGCCGCCGCGACCGTCGCCCGCCCCTCGCTCGACGACGTCTACCTCCGCTACGCGGGCCGCCGTTACGCGGAGGCGGAAGCGGAAGGCGCCGAGAACCTCGTCCTCGCCGGAGGTGTCCGATGAGTACCGCCGTCTCCCAGACCTGGTACATGACCCAGCGTCAGCTGATGGTGTTCGCACGTCAGCCCGCCTACGCGATCATCACCCTGATCCAGCCGGTGATCTGGCTGTTCCTGTTCGGCAACCTCTTCAAGAAGGTCGTCGAACTCGGAGGCTTCGGCACCACCTCGTACCTGGACTACCTCGTCCCGGGCGTGGTCGTGATGAGCGCGCTCAGCTCCAACATGTGGGCGGGCATGGGCACGCTCGACGAGATCCAGCGCGGCACGCTCAACCGCTTCCTGACCACGCCCGTCAGCCGGGCCGCCCTGATGAACGGCAACGTCGTCAACAACGGCCTGATCACCGCGCTTCAGTCGGTCATCATCGTGCTGCTCGGCCTGCTGGGCGGCGCGGATTACCCGGGAGGCATCGGCGGTATCGCGATCCTGATCGTCGCCTCGGTCCTGCTCGGCACGATCTTCGGAGCGCTGTCCAACGCGCTGGGCATGCTGGTCCGGGAGCGGGAGTCGATCATCGGCATCAACACGTTCCTGCTGCTGCCGCTGACCTTCCTCTCCTCGGCCTTCATGGCCCCGTCCCAGATGCCCGGCTGGATGCGGCACATCGCCGACTTCAATCCGCTCAACTGGGCCATGGTGGCGGGGCGTTCGGCGATGTCCGAGCACCCCGACTGGGGTGTCGTGCTCGGCCGCTCGGGCGCGCTGCTCGCACTGGCCGTGGCGGCGGTGTGGCTGTCGATCCGTACGTTCAGGTCCTACCAGCGTTCCGTGTGACCCCGAGGGGCCGGGGTCGGCGTCCTGAGTGACGCGAGTGGGCGGGAGTCAGGAGGCGGCCGACGCGGTCGCCTCCTGCTCCGCCTCCACCTGCGCGTTCCAGTCCCGCTTGGAGGCCTGCCAGCCGTCCTCGTTGTGCCCAAGACGCCAGTAGCCGGAGATCGACAGGTCCTCGCGCGGGATCTCACGCTCGACCCGCAGCAGCCGGCGCAGCTCCTTCACGAAGCCCGCCTCGCCGTGCACGAACGCGTGCACCCGGCCCGCCGGGAAGTCGAGGGCGCGGACGGCTTCCACCAGGGCCTCGCCGAGCGGCCGGTCCCCGCGGTGCAGCCAGACGACCTCCACGTCGGAGTCGACCTTCTGCTCCTCCTCACGCCCGGAGATCTCCACGAAGGCGCGGGCCACGGCGCCCTCCGGCAGTGCCTCCAGGGCGGCGCTGATCGCGGGCAGCGCGCTCTCGTCACCGGCGAGCAGATGCCAGTCGGCGCTCGCGTCGGGCGCGTAGGCGCCACCCGGACCCATGAAGCGCACGACCTCGCCCGGTTGGACGTGCGCCGCCCACGGCCCGGCCAGGCCCTCGTCGCCGTGCACCACGAAGTCGAGCGTCAGCTCGCGCAGTTCGGGGTCCCAGGCACGCACGGTGTACGTCCGGGTCACCGGCCACTGCTCGCGCGGGAGTTCCTCGCGGATCCGATCCATGTCGAAGGGCTCGGGGTAGGTGACACCCTCCGGGGCGAACAGCAACTTCACATAGTGGTCGGTGCTGGTGCCCGCGGTGAACTCGGCGAGGCCCTCGCCGCCCAGTACGACACGCTGCATGTGGGGGGTCAACCGCTCGGTCCGCACGACGTGCGCGGTGTGGGGCTTCCTGGACCTGCGTGCCGGACGCTCTGCCATGACGGCCTCCTCGTTCACTCGCTTAGGCTTACCTAAGTTAGCATCTCTCCCCTAGTTAACACCCCCCGCGTGAAAAGCCCATGAGCCCCCCACGCCAGGGCTCGAGTCGCGCGGCGGCCGGGGTCGAGTCCTGCTCTACGAGTAAGGCTACCCTAAATTGAGAATGTCACTCTTCTGAATGTGAACGTCACTTTCACCCGCTCCCGTTCACTCGCCGAGCGTGGTGAGCAACCGCTGCAGCGACCCGCCCAGACCCCAACGCGCGGCCAGTCCCTCCAGCGCGGCCGGGTCGCGCGGCGCGTGCGGCAACGCCGTGTCGACGTCCGGCAGGGGAACGTCACCGGCGACCCGTACGACCTTGGGCGCGACTGCGACGTACGGCCGCGACTCGTCGAGCCGCTTGCGCTGAGAAGGTGTCAGCTTCGCCTTCGGGTCGTCGACCGCCGCCATGATTCCAGCCAGGTCGCCGAACTGGTCGAGCAGTTTGGCCGCCGTCTTCTCGCCGATCCCCGGCACCCCCGGCAGACCGTCGCTCGGGTCGCCGCGCAGCAGCGCCAGATCCGCGTATCCGGAGCCGTCGACCCCGTACTTCTCGCGCAGCCAGGTCTCGTCGGTGAGCTGGAGCGTGCCCACACCCTTGAGGGGATACAGGACGCGCACCCCCCGCTTGTCGTCGACCAGTTGGTAGAGGTCGCGGTCGCCGGTGACGATGTCGACCGGGCCGTCGGCGCGCCCGGTGAAGGTGCCGATCACATCGTCCGCCTCGTACCCCTCGACCCCCACGCGGGCGATGCCCAGCGCGTCGAGGACCTCCTCGATGACCGGCACCTGCGGGGAGAGCGTGTCCGGCACCTCCTCCTCGTCCGGCCGGCCGGCCTCGGTCTCCACGGCGACGCGATGCGCCTTGTACGAGGGGATCAGGTCGACCCGCCACTGCGGGCGCCAGTCCGCGTCCATGCAGGCCACCAGATCGTCGGGGCGGTGGTCCCTGACCAACCGGTCGATGAAGTCGAGCAGCCCGCGCACGGCGTTCACGGGCGTGCCGTCGGGGGCCTTCACCGAGTCGGGGACCCCGAAGTAGGCCCGGAAGTACAGGGAAGCGGTGTCGAGCAGCATCAGGCGTCTGGTCACGCCTCGCATCATGCCGTACGCCACTGACAGTGACCTGGACCACTCCTGTGTTTGCTCCGTGTAAGCGTGGGCAGGCGCGGCACCGGGACAACCCCGTTGGTTTTTCAACTGTCCGATCGAGAGGCACCCGTGTCATCCAGGCTTGAGGCCGAGCATTTGTACAAGGTGTTCGGGAGACGACCCGACGCCGCGGTGGAGCGGCTCCGTCAGGGAGCCGACCGTGAGGAACTGCGCGCCGACGGCACGACCGCCGCGGTGATCGACGCGTCCTTCACGGTGGAACCCGGCCAGATCTTCGTCGTCATGGGCCTGTCCGGATCCGGCAAGTCCACCCTCCTGCGCATGCTCAACGGACTCCTGGAGCCCACCGCGGGCCAGGTGCGCTTCGACGGCCAGGACCTGACCGCGCTCAGCGCCCGCGCGCTGCGCGAGGTCCGCTCGAAGAAGATCAGCATGGTCTTCCAGCACTTCGCGCTCTTCCCGCACCGCAGTGTCCTGGAGAACGCGGCCTACGGCCTGGAGGTCCAGGGCGTGCCGAGCGCCGAGCGCAAGGAACGCGCCACCAGGGCCCTGGAGCTGGCCGGGCTCGCCGGCTGGGAGAAGTCCTGGCCCGACGAGCTGTCCGGCGGTATGCAGCAGCGCGTCGGCCTCGCCCGCGCGCTCGCCACCGACGCCGATCTGCTGCTGATGGACGAGTCGTTCAGCGCGCTGGACCCGCTGATCCGCCGTGACATGCAGGACCAGCTGATCGAACTCCAGAAGAAGCTCAAGAAGACCATCGTCTTCATCACCCACGACCTCAACGAGGCGATGCGCCTCGGCGACCGGATCGCCGTCATGCGCGACGGCCGCATCGTCCAGACCGGCACCGCCGAGGACATCCTCGTGCGTCCCGCGAACGACTACGTCGCCTCCTTCACCCAGGACGTCGACCGCTCCCGGGTCCTGACCGCCGGGGCCGTCATGGACACCGACGTACGCGGCGACGAGGCGGACTGCGACTGCGAGACCGCCACGCCCGACACCCCCTTCGTGGACCTCTGCGCGATCAGCGCCCGCCTCACGCACCCGGTGGCGGTGCTCGACGAGCGGCGCGCACTCGTGGGCGTCGTCCACCGGCGGCGCCTCGTCGCCTTCCTCGGCGACGAGCAGGGGACCCCCGCACGCTGTGCCAGCCCTCGGGACGAGGCGGTGACGGCCGGTGCCTAGGATCCCCTTCGGCGACTGGGTCAACAGCGCCGTCGACTGGCTGCTGAACCACATGGCGTGGCTCTTCGACTTCTTCAAGACCGTCTTCCAGGGCACGTACGACGGCATCGACGCCGTCCTCCAGGCCCCCGAACCGCTCCTCCTCGCGGGCATCTTCGCGGTGATCGCGTTCTGGCTGCGCGGCACCTCCGCCGGTGTCCTCACCTTCGTGGGATTCGCGTTCATCGACTCCCTCGAACTGTGGGAGGACGCGATGGTGACCCTCTCGCTGGTCCTCGTCGCCACGCTCATCGCGCTCGTCGTCTCGGTACCCGTGGGCATCTGGGCGGCGCGCTCCGACCGGGTCAGCGGCATCGTCCGCCCGGTGCTGGACTTCATGCAGACGCTGCCCGCGATGATCTACCTCATCCCGGCGATCCTGTTCTTCGGCACCGGCGCCCCGGCCGGCATCGTGGCCACCCTGATCTTCGCGCTGGCCCCCGGCGTCCGCATGACCGAGCTGGGCATCCGCCAGGTCGACAAGGAACTCGTCGAGGCCGCCGACGCGTTCGGCACCACGCCCCGCGCCACCCTGCTGCGCATCCAGCTGCCGCTCGCGCTGCCCACGGTGATGGCGGGCGTCAACCAGGTCATCATGCTGGGCCTGTCCATGGCCGCCATCGCGGGCATGGTCGGCACCGGCGGCCTCGGTGGCGACGTCAACGAGGCCATCGGGCAGCTGAACGTCGGCCTCGGCTCCGAGGCGGGCGTCGCCATCGTCATCCTGGCGATCTACCTGGACCGCATGACCAGCGCCCTGGGCACCCAGGTCTCCCCGCTCGGCCGCCGCGCCGCCGCCAAACTGCGCGCCGCGCAGGGCCTGAAGATCTGGTCCTACCGCCCCAGCGCGGCCGTCGCCGTCATCGGTGTGGTCGTGCTCGCGCTGGTCGCGGGCGGCATGGGCATGTTCGGCGGGACCGACTCGACGTCCACCGCGGCCGACGGCCAGAACGTCGGCCAGGGCAAGAAGATCACCATCGGCTACATCCCGTGGGACGAGGGCGTCGCCTCCACCTTCCTGTGGAAGGAGATCCTCGAGCAGCGGGGCTTCCAGGTCGACACCAAGCAGTTCGACGCGGGCCCGCTGTACACCTCCCTCTCCCAGGGTGACATCGACTTCGAGACGGACTCCTGGCTGCCGACCACCCACGAGCAGTACTGGAAGAAGTACGGCAGCAAGCTCGACGACCTGGGCTCCTGGTTCGGCCCCACCTCGCTGGAGCTGAGCGTCCCCTCGTACATGAAGGGCGTCGACTCCCTGGCGGACCTCAAGGGCAAGGCCGGCACCTTCGGTGGCAAGATCACCGGCATCGAGTCCAGCGCCGGAATGATGAGCCTGCTCAAGAGCAAGGTCCTCAAGGACTACGGCCTCGACAAGGAGTACAAGGTCGTCGACAGCTCCACGCCCGCGATGCTGGCCGAGCTGAAGCGCGCGTACGCCAAGAAGGAGCCGATCGTCGTCACCCTCTGGTCGCCGCACTGGGCCTACAGCGACTACGACCTGAAGAAGCTCAAGGACCCGAAGGGCGCCTGGGGCAAGGGTGATGGCGTGCACACCCTCTCCCGCAAGGGCTTCGCGCAGGACAACCCGGTCGTCGGGCAGTGGCTGAAGAACTTCAGGATGACGGAGAAGCAGCTCACCGGTCTCGAGGCCGAGATCAACAAGGTGGGCAAGGGCAAGCAGCAGGACGCGGTGCGCGCCTGGCTGAAGCGGAACCCCGGAGTCGTCGACAAGCTGGCCCCGGTCAAGAGCTCCGTGGCCGCTGCCGAGACGAAGCGCCCGCTGGACGTGGCCTGGTTCCCCTGGGACGAGGACGTCGCCGTCAGCTACCTCTGGAAGAACGTCCTGGCGCGGCGTGGCTACACGCTGAACCTCAAGCAGATGGACGTCGGCCCCGTCTACACCGGCCTGGCCTCCGGCGACCTGGACCTCAACTTCGACGCCTGGCTGCCGTACGCCCAGTCGAACTACTGGGACCAGCACAAGAACGACCTGAGAGACCTGGGCACCTGGTACCGGCCGACCTCGCTGGAGATCGCCGTGCCCTCGTACGTGAAGGACGTCAAGTCCCTCGCGGACCTCAAGGGCAAGGCGGGCACGTTCGGCGGCCGGATCATCGGCATCGAGCCGGGCACCGGCGAGATGAACCTCCTGAAGACGAAGGTGCTTCCGGGCTACGGCCTGGACAAGGAGTACAAGGTCGTCGACGGCTCCACGCCCGCGATGCTGGCCGAGCTGAAGCGCGCCTACGCCAAGAAGCAGCCGGTCGCCGTCGTCCTGTGGTCGCCGCACTGGGCGTACAGCGAGTACCAGCTCACCAAGCTCGCCGACGACAAGAAGCTGTTCGGCGAGGGGAACACGATCCGGACCATCTCCAGCAAGAAGTTCCCCGAGCAGTACCCGCAGCTCACCAAGTGGATCAAGAACTTCAGGATGAGCGAGTCCGAGCTCGGCACCCTGGAGAGCGAGATCAAGCAGCGCGGCCAGGGCCATGAGGAGGCGGCCGTCGCCGCATGGCTGAAGGAACACCCGGACGTGGTGGAGCGGATGACGCCGCAGTAGCCGCAAGGACGTTCGGCGAGGGGTGGCCGTCGGTCACGCGGGTGCCGGGACCCGCATGACCGACGGCCACCCCGACCTTCGTGCGCCCCCTGTTCCGGCCCGCACTCGCGACCGACGACATCAGTGGCTACGTACTGGCGTACGAGAAGGATCCGGACAACCACATCGCCGTACGCGGCTACGCCGATCTGGACGCCCTCCTGTTCCGAGAACGCCTCCCACGCCTTCGATGCGCCGCGCACCCTGTCACGCTGCGCCGAGGCACTCCGGACATCACCTCCGTGCACGACGGCACGGTACGAGTCCACCGGTCACCACCGGGCACGCTGCGCCACCGACCGTGAACTCCGCGCCACCCTCAATGACTTCACGACCTGGTACGCAGGCCCCGACCGACGGCCGGACCGCGCCCCTGGAGTCCTGGGGCGTGTGCGGCGACATCGGCAACCGCTCGCTCCTCCAACTCGGCGCACTCAGAACGACTTTGACGGAAAGTCAGCAATGACACCGGGCTTCGGGAGGTGATGGACGTACGCCTATGATCCGACGACCGGGCGGGCTGATCGGCTGACCATCCGCACCCACGGCGGCAGTCGTGCGCTCGCCGATCCCTCCGTGCCCGCGCTCATCGATCCGCAGGGGCATCCGGCCCTGCTGGTCAGCCTTTTCGTCCCGCGGGAGGGTGTGGCGCCGGGGGAGCCGGGGCGACTCGTCTATTGGCGCGAATTGTGGCCCTCACCCTCCTCCGATGTGTCAGCGATGTGACGGGTGCATGAAACGGTTTGCCGAACATGCGTAGGGTGCAAACAACTCATCAGAAGTTGTGCGCCGAAGCAGCAGCCTGAGCGGCGGCCGAAGCGGCAGACCGAAGCAGTGGACCGACGACGCGTGGGAGGGAGCCGGAGCGATGGGCGACCACAAAGAACAGCCCCTTCGGGTGGGTGCGGCCGTCCGGCGGCGGCGCCGGGCACTGGAGCTCACGCTCGCCGTCGTGGCTGAGCGCAGCGGCCTGTCGGTGCCCTTCCTCAGCCAGGTCGAGAACGAACGGGCCCGGCCCAGCCAGAGCTCCCTGGAGCGGGTCGCCGACGCCCTCGGCACCACCGCCGTCGAACTGCTCGCGGCGGCCGACCCGGCGTGCAGTGTCGATGTGGTGCGCGCCGACTCGGGCGCCGAGTTCACTCCCGAAGCCCATATGCGCCCCCTGGTGCGCGGTCACCATCAGTTGCACGCCACGGAGTTCACCGGTGACCACGAGGAGGGCCGCGAACTCCAGCACCGCAACGACAAGTTGATGTACGTCGCCGACGGGGCCGTCGAGGTCGAGGCGGAGGGCCGCGCCCACCGCCTGGGGCGCGGCGACACGCTGTACCTCACCGGTGGGGTGCGCCACCGGTGGCGGGCGACCGTGCCGGACACCCGGGTGGTCGTGGTCGAGGTCGCCGACCACATCGAGGCGGTGGAGGACCGCCAGACCTTCGGCAAGCGCTGAGCCGTTCCCGCGCGGGCCACACCGATCGCGAGCGGCCACGATCGCGGGCCGCTGCGATACTGGATGCCATGCCGCCCGAGACCTTCCAGCATGCCTAGCGGGCCCGCCGGAGTGCGTGTCGTGTCCCTCGTGCCCTCGCTCACCGAGGCCGTGGCCGTCACCGTCCCCGGTGCCCTGGTCGGCGCGACCGACTGGTGCAGCCGTCCGCCGGACCTCGACGTCGTGCGCGTCGGCGGCACCAAGAACCCCGCGGTCGACCGGATCGTACGACTCGCCCCGGACCTGGTGATCGCCAACGAGGAGGAGAACCGCGAGCCCGATCTGACGGCGTTGCGGGAGGCGGGGATCGAGGTACTGGTCACGGAGGTCCGCGAGGTGCCGGAAGCCTTCCGCGAGCTGGCGCGGGTGCTGGGCGCGTGCGGCGCGCGGAGCCGCCCCCGCTGGCTGGACGAGGCGGAGGCCGCATGGGCGCGGCCACCCGCTCCCGACCGCCGTACGACCGCGATCGTGCCGATCTGGCGGCGCCCCTGGATGGTCCTCGGCCGGGACACCTTCGCCGGGGACGTCCTGGCGCGCCTGGGCGTCGACAACGCGTACGCCCACCATGCCGACCGCTACCCCCGCGTCCCGCTCCCCGAACTCCGGGCGGCGGCCCCCGATCTCGTGATCCTGCCCGACGAGCCGTACCGCTTCACCGCCGACGACGGACCCGAGGCGTTCGAGGGCGTGCCCTGCGTGCTCGTCGACGGCCGCCTGCTGACCTGGTACGGGCCGTCGCTGGCACAGGCGCCGAGCCTGCTCAGCGCGGCGCTGCGCGCAGGGCCTGCGGAAGCTCAATGTCGACCATGAGTGGAGGCCGGATGCCAGAACCTCAATGCTTGCTCCCAGCGCTGTCTGGGGATGACTCGTCCTTCCCAACGAAGGGGTCTCGGCTCACGCGAGCCGGGACCCCTCCGAACAGGTGTGGACTACTGGTTGATGCGGCTCATGTCGGCGTACCGGTCGCCGACCGGCGCCGCCACCTCGGACAGCTGCTCCAGCTGCCCGGCCGAGAGCACCAGCTCGTCCGCCGCCACGTTCTGCTCCAGGTTGGCGACCCGGCGCGTGCCGGGAATGGGCGCGATGTCGTCGCCCTGCGCGAGCAGCCACGCGAGCGCAACCTGAGCGGGCGTCGCGCCGAGCTGCTTGGCGACGTCGTCCACCTGCTCCACGATCCGGATGTTCGCCTCCAGGTTGTCCCCCTCGAAGCGTGGGTTGGACCGGCGCCAGTCGTCGGCGTCGAGCTGGTCGAGCGAGCGGATCGTGCCGGTGAGGAAGCCGCGGCCGAGCGGCGAGTAGGGCACGAAGCCGATGCCGAGCTCGCGCACGGTGGGGAGCACTTCGGCCTCGGGGTCGCGCGTCCACAGCGAGTACTCGGTCTGGAGGGCGCCCACCGGGTGCACGGCGTGCGCACGCCGGATGGTGGCGGGCGCCGCCTCCGACAGCCCGTAGTGGCGGATCTTGCCTTCCTCGATCAGTTCGGAAAGCGTCCCGACCGTGTCCTCGATCGGCGTCCCCGGGTCTATCCGGTGCTGGTAGTAGAGGTCGATGTAGTCGGTGTTCAGGCGTCGTAGCGAGCCCTCGACCGACCGCCGCACATTCTCGGGGGTGCCGTTCAGCCCGAGGACCGGCAGCCCGTTCTCCTCGGGCACGAGGTGGTTGATCTGACCGAACTTGGTGGCGATGACCACCTCGTCGCGGTGGCCCGCGAACGCCTTGGCCAGCAGTTCCTCGTTCGTGTAAGGACCGTAGATCTCGGCGGTGTCGAAATAGGTGACGCCCAGCTCCATGGCGCGGTGGATCGTGGCGATCGACCCGGAGTCGTCGGTGCCGGCGCCGGTGTAGCCCCCGGACATGCCCATGCAGCCGAGGCCCAGACGCGAGACCTCGAGCCCCTCGCCTCCCAGGGTGATCTTCTTCATGTGGATAGCCTTTCCTGATAGAGACTGATCTTGTGGTCGATGGTGGCGAGCCCTGCGTCTGCCGCCACGTGACATGTCCCCCGTCGAGCGGGCGAACGTGGCCGGCCAGGTTCACAGGCGCACGATGACCAGGGCGGTGTCGTCGGTGGCGTCACCGGGTGGGATGAGGTCGGTGAGTACGGCGTCGGCGAGGGTTTCCGGGTCGTCTGCCTGGTGGCGGGCCAGGGAGTCGGCGAGCCGGGCGAGGCCCGTGTCGATGTCTTCGCCGCGACGTTCGATCAGACCGTCGGTGTAGAGCACGAGGACGGCGCCCTCGCGGAAGGCCGCGACAGCCTGGATCCGGGGGCCGTGTTGAGGACGGGCGGCCAGTGGCGGGTCGGTGGCCTGGTCCAGGAACTCGACGGTCCCGTCCCTCTGCAGGAGCGCTGGTGGGGGGTGGCCGGCGCTGCTGTAGGTGATGGTGTGGTTCTCCCAGTCGATGAATGCCGTGGCCACGGTGGTGTTCTCGGCGCCGTCGACGGTGCGGGCGTACAGCCCGAGGACTTCCAGGGCGCGGGCGGGGCCTTCGGGGACGAGAGAGGCGGCGGTGAGGGCGCTGCGCAGTTGTCCCATGACGCCGGCCGCGTACAGGCCGTGGCCGACGACGTCGCCGACGGCGACGGCGATGCGATCGCCGGGCAGGTCGACCAGGTCGTACCAGTCGCCGGCCACATTCAGCGCTTCGGCGGCGGGCCGGTAGCGAACGGCCGCCGGGTGCCGGCCGACCGGGCGAGGAGCGGGCAACATGGCTTCTTGCAAGGTCAGCGCGACTTCACGGGCGCGGATGAGTTCGGTGACGTCCTCCACCCGGTGCAGCAGCAGCGTCACCCGCCCATCAGGTCCGAATACGGGAATGTTGGTCATGTTGAAATACCGCTCGTGCCATACCCCGGGCTGGTCGGGGTCCTCCATGTCGTAGCGCTGCAGCGCTACGATGCTGCGCTCACCGGTGTTCGCCGCCCGGCGCAGTGACGCCAGAATTCTGAGCAGGAGAGGCTCGGCGGGGTCCTTTTCGGGGCGGTCATCGGGCAGGAAGCGACCGATCACCTGCTCGCGGGGGAGGCCCCGGAGGCGCAGGAACTCCGCGTTGGCGTCCGCGAAGATCAGCTGCGGAGTCACCAGCGCCGCCGCCCCGGGAAGAGCCTGGAACACCGCCGCGTAGTCGACCGCCGGTTCTGCCATGATTTTCCCGCTTACCATGCCGCTGTCTGCCTTTTCACGATACGAGCACGGAGTCGCAGCTCGCACCATGAGGTTGCGGCGTTCCCACGCCGCCGGTACGCCTTGTGCACGGATCACGCCGGGTGGAAGGCCGTCCCTTGCCCGCCACCCGGCACCGGAACGCCTCCGCTCGGAGCGTGCCGGGGATACGGGGCTCAGGACTCGGGGACCTCGATGGCGGCGGCGAGGGCGCTGAGCACCTGCCTGAGCTGCGCGACGGCTTCGGTGTCATCGGCCGGGTGTGTCTCGGCGAACCGGGTCACCGATCCGGGTATCGCGAGTTTGGCGTCCTCCAGGATCGTGGCGCCGGCGATACCGGCGGACTTGCGGGCGTCGTCCTGGGCCCACACGCCGCCGTACTGACCGAAGGCGGTGCCGACGACGGCGGTCGGCGTACCCACCAGGGCGCTGGAGCCGAACGGGCGGGACAGCCAGTCGATGGCGTTCTTCAGCACGGCGGGCATGGTGCCGTTGTACTCGGGGGTGACGAGCAGGAACGCGTCGGCGCGCGCGGCGGTCTCGCGCAGGCGGGTGGCGGCGGGGGGGGGGCGCCGCTCGTCGGTGTCAATGTCCTCGTTGTAGAAGGGCACCTCGGCCAGGCCCTCGTAGAGGGTGACCTCGACGCCCTCGGGGGCGTGTTTGACGGCGGCCTCGGCGAGCTGACGGTTGTGCGAGCCGGAGCGCAGGCTGCCGACGAGGGCGAGGACGTGGACGTGGCCGGACATGGGTTCTCCAGATATGGACGTGCTGATATGGACGTGCTGACGGAACAAATGCGTACGGAGAGAGGCGTGGATCTTGGTCCGCGGTAGCGGCGGCGCTACTCGCGCATGGTCAGGCCGCCGTCCACCGACAGGATCTGGCCGGTGATCCAGCTGGACTCCGCGGACAGGAGGAAGACGATCATGGAGGCGAGGTCCTCGGGCTCACCGAGCCTCGGCAGCGCGGTCTTCTCCGACAGAGCCTCGCGGACCTCGGGGGGCGTGCCGGCGCGGACGTTCTCCGTGAGGACGACCCCGGGGGCGACGGCGTTGGCCCGGATGTTCTTTCGGCCCCACGCATGGGCGGTGTGGCGGGTGAGCGCGTGCAGGGCGATCTTGGACGAGGCGTACGCGGTGAGCCACGCTTCCCGCTGCCACGCCGCCAGGGAGGAGACGTTGACGATCGAGCCGCCGCCCGCGGCGACCAGGGCCGGCAGGCTTTCGCGGATCACGAGCCCGGTGCCGGTGACGTTGATCCGCATCATCTCGGCCCACACCTCGGGGTCCATGGTGTCGACGCCCTGGTCGCGGGCCATGAGGTCCGCGCCGACGGCGGCGGCGACATTGGCGACACCGTCGAGTCGGCCGAACCGGTCAGTGGTCTGGGCGACCAGGGAGGCGATGGAGTCCTCGTCCCGGAGGTCGAACCGGACCGTAAGCAGCCGATCGGCCGCTTCCGACGCCTGCTCGCGGATCCGCGCGAGCTTCTCGGCGCTGGTGCCGGCCGCGGTCACTCGGGCACCTTCGGCCAGCAGTCGCCGCACGGTGACCGCGCCGATGCCCGATCCGCCGCCGGTGACGACGAAGACCTTGTCCTTGAGCCCTTCCATGGCTGGGCACATCCCTTCGGCTTGTGAGGGTGCGGCGCCGGTGCGGCAGGCGGGAACAGTGCCGGAGCGATGAGGCGGGAATACGCTGGAAGTGCCCGGCGGTTGCCGCCCTGTGCGCAGAGCGACCGCTTCGACCAGTGCGTTGACGCCTGGTGCGTAGGCCCACTGTGCAGGAGTGCGACAAGGGTTACAAAAGGCATGTTTATGTTCCTGAGGAACATCGGAAGGGCGTCATCCGTGAGCAACGACGAGGGTCAGGCGGTCTCCACCGGCGAGGCGCGGGCGAACGTACTGCGCCTCTCGGGTCCGTGTGAGCGCTGGGACGAACGGGACGCGGACTTCATTCGCGAGATCCTCGACCTGGTGGGCGACAAGTGGAGCATGCTGGTCATCGGCGCCCTGGCCGTGGGCGACGCCCGCTACTCGGACCTCGACACCACGATCCCCGCCATCTCCCGGCGCATGCTCACCCTCACCCTCAAGCGCCTTCAGCGCAGCGGGCTGGTCGACCGCACCGCCTACGCGGAGGTGCCGCCCCGCGTCGAATACTCACTCACCGGCCTCGGCGCCTCCCTGCTCTCCGCCATCGAGCCCCTGGCTGCCTGGTCCGCCGAACGGCGCACCGAGATCCGACGCCACCAGGACGCGTACGACATGAGCGCCACACGGAGTGCGTGACAGGCGTGCGGACACTGGCTGAGGTTCCACCGACGCCTGGCCTGGAACTGCGCGTCCGTAGCGGAGTTACCTCTACCTAGGTGTTGCGAGCAGCTCGCCGCTGACCAGGCCGCGCGCGGTCCGAGCGGCGGCCACGCACCAGGCGGCCACGAGAAGCGCGTACAGGGCGACCGCGAGCCAGTCGAACGCGACCAGCCCGGTGTGCCGGGCCAGGCTCTCGGCGCCGGTGACACAGGTCCCCACCGGGAAGGTGAACGCCCACCAGGTCATCGCGAACCCCATGCCCTGTCGGCGGGCCCGCGCCACCAGCGCGCCGGCGAGGCCCAGCCACAGCAGTGCGAAGCCCAGCACGGGGACGCCGTAGAGGACGGCGAGCATCCCGAAACCCTGCTCGTAGGGGGCCGGCACGACGCCCGGTGCGAAGTCCGCGAACTTGCCGACCGCGGTCGTGGACTGGCCGAGCGGACCGAGCACGAGGAACAGCGTCGGAGTGAGCGCGAGCGGCAGCGGCCCCGCGGTGATGAGCCGGGCGAAGATCACCGGCAGCATCACGAAGGTGGCCAGCAGGCTCAGCCCGAACAGCGCGAAGCACCCGAGAAGCAGGGTCGCCCGGGGCTGGCCCGGGGGCAGATGGGGCACGAGGAGCGGTCCGAGGGCGGCCGACACCATGGGCGCGACGAGGGGGAGCAGCCAGACGGGCGTGGCCTGGTCGGCGCGGATGCGGTGGCGTACGACCATCAGGTACGGGATGGCCAGGGCGGCGGCGAGTCCGACGGCGGTGCCGGCGGTGAACAGCACGGCGTCCACGGCGACCGCCGCCCGCGTCCCGATCCAGTCCCCGCCGACGACGAGGGTGCCGCCGCCCACGGCCAGCAGGGCCATCGCCAGGCAGCCGTAGAAGGGGGCCATGGCCGGGTCGAGGAGGTGGGCGCGGGCCTGGTCGCGGTGGTGCGTCCAGTGCAGGGCGCGGGCGCCGAGCAGGGTCACGAGCATGAGGGCCGAGAGGGCCCAGACAGCCGTGCAGACGGTTCGCAGGCCCGGGACGTCGCCGGGGAGTCCGGCGCCCGCCGTCGCCACGATCGCGGTGCCCATGACGGAGGCGTACCAGTTCGGGCCGAGATACCGGACGGCGGTGACGCGCGGGTGTCCGACTTCGGTGGCGGGGGTCGACAGGAGGGGCTGGGCTGCGGTGACCATGCGTCCACGGTCGCGCGCCCGTCGGGTCCCCACCAGGGAGTACGGGTCTATGGGGGCATAAGCTGGCTTTATGGGCGTGAGTACTGAGGGATCGATGGAGGGTGGCCGGTCGGGGGAACCGGTCGCGGTCGGGATCGCGCATCGGGTGCCCGACCTCGGGGCGCTGGAACTGCTGCTCGCGGTGGCGCGGCTCGGGAGTCTCGGGCGGGCGGCGCGGGAGCTGGGGATCACCCAGCCCGCGGCCAGCAGCCGGATCCGTTCCATGGAACGGCAACTGGGTGTCGCCCTCGTCGACCGCTCGCCCCGGGGCTCGCGGCTCACCGACGCCGGGGTGCTGGTCACGGACTGGGCGCGGCGGGTCGTGGAGGCGGCGGAGGCGTTCGACGCGGGGGCGCAGGCGTTGCGGGACCGGCGGGACTCGCGGCTTCGGGTGGCGGCGAGCATGACCATCGCCGAGTATCTGCTGCCGGGGTGGCTGCTCGCACTGCGCGCGCAGCGGCCGGACACGGCGGTGTCGCTTCTCGCCGGGAACTCGACGGCCGTGGCGGAACGTCTCCTCGCGGGCGAGGCGGACCTCGGCTTCGTGGAGGGACTGTCGGTGCCGCCCGCCCTCGACTCGACGGTCATCGCGCACGACCGGCTGATCGTGGTGACGGCGCCGGGGCATCCGTGGGCCCGGCGTCGCGCGCCGCTCGCGGGGGCGGAGCTGGCCGCGACGCCGTTGATCCTCCGGGAGGAGGGGTCGGGTACGCGGCAGGTTCTCGACGCGGCGTTGGGTGGGTTGGCGCGGCCGTTGATCGAGCTTTCCTCGACTACGGCGGTGAAGGCGGCGGCGGTGAGTGGGGCGGGGCCCGCCGTCCTGAGCGAGCTGGCCCTCGGCGAGGAGCTGTCGACGCATCGGCTGGTGAGCATCCCGCTGTCCGACGTCCAGCTCCGCCGGGCCCTCAGGGCGGTCTGGCCCACGGGCCACCGCCCCACGGGGCCGGCACGGGAACTGCTCTCACTGACGCGAGGCTTGTAGGCCACCGCCACCGGGGGGCTCCGCGGTGAGTGTGTCGGCCGCGGGCCGGTGGGGCTGGTCGCGCAGTTCCCCGCGCCCCTGGGGCCGGGGCTGCGCCCCGGATCTCCGTCCGGTTGTAGTCGTTCGGGTGCGGGTGGGTGGGGGCTGGTCGCGCAGTTCCCCGCGCCCCTAAAAACCTCACCCGGGCCCGCGTCTCCAGCCCGTCCGGCGTTTGAGGACGAGGCCGTTCAGGCCGATGGGGGTCTGGGGGCGGAGCCCCCAGGGGACGGGAATGGGTAGGGGCGGCGGGGGCGGAGAAATCGGTGGCGGGCGGGGGCAGGGGCCCCGCAGGATGCGAGGCATGACTCCGACCGCCCCGCCCGCCGCCGGCTTGCGCACACCCTGGGAAGAACTCCCGCGCACGCTTCGCGACGCCGTCGCGGACGTGCTCGGTGCGCCGGTGCGGACGGCCGTCACGCAGGAGGGCGGCTTCTCGCCCGGTGCTGCCGCCCGCGTGACCACCGCGGACCACCGCCGTGCGTTCGTGAAGGCGGTCAGCGGAGAGACGAACCCCGACAGCCCCTCCCTGCACCGGACGGAGGCGAGGAACGCCTCCGCGCTCCCGCCGAACACCCCGGCCCCCAGGCTCCTCGGCACCTACGACGACGGCACCTGGGTCGCCCTCGTCTTCGAGGACGTGGCGGGCCGTCAGCCCCATGTCCCCTGGCGGGAGGGCGAGTTCAGACGTGTCCTCGACGCCGTCGAGGAGTTGGGTCGGACCCTGACGCCGGCACCGTTCGACGCCCCGACCGCCGCACACTCCCTGGCCCACGCCTTCCAGGGGTGGCGGCAGCTCATCGACTCCGGAGACACCGGGGGTGCTGGCCTCGACCCGTGGATCGCGGCGCACCTGCACGAACTGGCCGAACTCTCCGCCCCGTGGGCCGAGTTCGCCACCGGCGACACCCTCGCGCACGCCGACCTGCGCGCGGACAACGTCCTGCTCACGAAGGTCGGCGGGGTCGTCTTCGTCGACTGGCCGCACGCCGTGCGCGCCGCCCCGTGGTTCGACCTGCTGCTGATGCTCCCGTGCGTCCGCGCGCAGGGCGGCCCCGACCCGGAAGAGGTGTTCACCACCCACCCGCTGGGCCGCGACGCCGACCCGGAAGGCGTCACCGCCACCCTGGCGGCCCTCGCCGGCTTCTTCGTCCAGCAGTCCCGGCAGCCACCGCCCCCGGGACTGCCGACCCTGCGTGCCTTCCAGCACGCCCAGGGCGCCGCCGCCCTCGGCTGGCTCAGGAAGCGGCTCGCACCAACGCCCGCATGACCCTCAGGTCCTCACCCATCTCGG
Organism: Streptomyces sp. GbtcB7; assembly: GCF_019091445.1. NCBI lineage: Bacteria > Bacillati > Actinomycetota > Actinomycetes > Kitasatosporales > Streptomycetaceae > Streptomyces > Streptomyces sp. GbtcB7. Next base: position 304,963 of record NZ_JAGXJM010000003.1, on the reverse strand, counting down.
GATGCCACTGCACACCCAACACCCAGCGGGAAGAGGGGAGTTCGATCGCCTCCACCGTTCCGTCGAGCGCGTGCGCCGAGGCCGTCAGTCCCTCTCCGAGGCGTTCGACCGCCTGGTGGTGATACGTCGGCACGGCGCAGGTCTCCGGCACGACATCCCCGTACAGACTCCCCGTCACCGGCGTCACCTCGTGCCGCCCGAAGACCCCGACGTCCTTCACATGCCCGTCGATGTGCTGGACGAGCGTGCCGCCGAGGGCGACGTTGAGGAGCTGCATGCCCCGGCAGATGCCGAGGAGCGGGGTGCCGGCCGCCAACGCGGCGTCGATCAGGGCGAGTTCCCAGGCGTCGCGGGCCGCGGCCGGCGGTCCGGTCCGCAGGGAGCGCTCGGCGCCGTAGTGGACCGGGTCGACATCGGGGCCGCCCGCGATCACGAGGCCGTCGAGACGGGCGACGGTCGACGCGGCGTGGGAGGGGTCGTCCGGCGGCAGCATCGCGGCGAGACCGCCCGCCGCCTGGACGAGCCGCGGATAGCCGGCCGGCAGCAGAGCGGCCTCCAGCTCCCACACCCCCCAGCGCGCGCCGGCCTCCAGATACGTACTCACGCCGATCAGCGGTCTACCCACGCCGCTCACACCGCCCACGCCGCCCGCACCGTCCGTACCTCCCACGCCGCGCTCCCTACGGATTCAATGGAATGCAGTCATACCTTTGAAGTCTTTGTACGGTACCGGCAGAGGGCTCACGCCAGGAAGCCCCGCAGGAGCGCCGCCGTCCCCGCGCAGTGCTCCCGCATCATCTCCCGCGCCCCGTCCGCGTCCCCGTCGAGCACCGCCTCGACCAGCGCGGTGTGCTGGCGCTGGGAGTGCTCCAGGTTGCGGACCAGGAGGGGGATGCAGTCGAGCAGGTCGTTGACGGAGGCGCGGACGGCCGCGTACTGGGCCGTCAGGGACGGCGAACCGCTCAGCTCGGCGAGGGTGAGGTGGAGCAGGGTGTCCAGGCGCCGGTAGTCCGCCAGCGGCGCCTCGTGCGTGCGGGCCAGCGCCTCGCGCAGCCGCTCGGCCTGCTCCGGGGAGAGCCCGTGCGTCGCGCACAGCCCCGCCGCCCCCACCTCCAGCACCTCACGGAAACGCAGGACGTCCTCGATGTCGACCTCGGCGAACCGGCGCCGCAGCTCGTCCTCGCCGGGGGTCTCGGCCCTCGGCACCACGAACGTGCCGCCGTACCGGCCGCGCCGCGACTCGACAAGACCCTGGTCCTGGAGCACCTTCAGCACCTCGCGCAGCGTCACCCGGCTGATCCCCAGCCGCTCCGCCAGCTCCCGCTCCGCGGGCAGCCGTCCGCCGCCCGGCACCAGCCCCAGCCTGACCACCTGGAGGATCTGCTCCAGTGCCTCCTCGAAACCGTTGCCCGCCCGCACCGGCCGCAGCACCGGCGTCAGTCGGTCGTCCACACCACCGTCGGCTTCCGCCCGCGTCATCTGGTCGTGCCCCCTTCCCAAGCAATGGTTCTCGGCAATACCTTATGGCTCTCGGCTGACCCAAGGAGGCTTTTCCGGTGGCAGACCGCACACCCCCGCTCGCCGTCGAGGAGCTGCACGCCCTCGTCGCGGGCGGCGAGATCGACACCGTCGTCCTGGCCTTCCCCGACATGCAGGGGCGGCTCCAGGGCAAGCGGTTCGCCGCGCGCTTCTTCCTCGACGAGGTCCTCGAGCACGGCACGGAGGGCTGCAACTACCTCCTCGCCGTCGACACCGAGATGAACACGGTCGACGGGTACGCCATGTCCTCCTGGGACCGGGGCTACGGCGACTTCGCCATGCGCCCCGATCTCAGCACCCTACGGCGGGTGCCGTGGAACGAGGGCACCGCCCTGCTCGTCGCCGACCTCGCCTGGAACGACGGCTCCCCGGTCGTGGCCGCGCCCCGCCAGATCCTGCGCCGCCAGCTCGACCGCCTCGCCGAACTCGGCTACACCGCCCAGGTCGGCACCGAGCTCGAGTTCATCGTCTTCAAGGACACCTACGAGCAGGCCTGGGACACGGGCTACAAGGGGCTCACCCCGGCCAACCAGTACAACGTCGACTACTCGGTCCTCGGCACCGGGCGCATCGAGCCGCTGCTGCGCCGCATCCGCAACGAGATGCAGGCGGCGGGGCTGACCGTCGAGTCCGCCAAGGGCGAGTGCAACCCCGGCCAGCACGAGATCGCCTTCAAGTACGACGAGGCCCTCGTCACCTGCGACCAGCACGCCATCTACAAGACCGGCGCCAAGGAGATCGCCTCCCAGGAGGGCGTCTCGCTCACCTTCATGGCCAAGTACAACGAGCGCGAGGGCAACTCCTGTCACATCCACCTCTCGCTCACGGACGCGGACGGCACGAACGTGATGGCCGGCTCGGCGCAGGACCCGGGTGGCATGTCCGAGGTCATGCGGTACTTCCTCGCCGGGCAGCTGGCAGCCCTGCGAGACTTCTCGCTCCTCTACGCGCCCAACATCAACTCCTACAAGCGCTTCCAGCCCGGCTCCTTCGCGCCGACCGCGGTCGCCTGGGGACACGACAACCGCACCTGTTCGCTCCGCGTCGTCGGCCACGGCCGCTCGATGCGCTTCGAGAACCGGCTGCCCGGCGGCGACGTCAATCCGCACCTGGCCGTCGCCGGGCTCGTCGCGGCCGGCCTGTACGGCATCGAACAGAAGCTGGAGCTGCCGGAGCCGTGCGCGGGCAACGCGTACACCGCCGAGTACGCGCACGTGCCCACCACCCTGCGCGAGGCCGCCGAGCTCTGGGAGAACAGCCCCATCGCCAAGGCCGCCTTCGGTGACGAGGTGGTCGCGCACTACCGCAACATGGCCCGCGTCGAGCTGGAGGCCTTCGACGCCGCGGTGACCGACTGGGAGCTGCGCCGCTCCTTCGAACGCATGTGAGAGGTCCTTCCTTGTCGAACGAGCTCGATCTCCAGGTACTCAACCCGGCCACCGAAGAGGTCCTCGCCACCGTCCCGGCCGCCACCGCGGCCGACGTGGACGCCGCCGTCGTACGCGCCGCGCGGGCCCAGGCGACGTGGGCGGCCCTCCCGCCCGCCGACCGCGCCCGCCTGCTGCGCCGCTTCGCGGCCGCCGTCGACGGACACCTGGAGGAACTCGCCCGGCTGGAGGTGCGCGAGGCCGGGCACACGGTCGGCAACGCGCGCTGGGAGGCGGGCAACGTCCGAGACCTGCTCGACTACGCGGCCGGGGGAGTGGAGCGGCTCACCGGCCGCCAGATCCCGGTTCCGGGCGGCCTCGACGTGACCATCCTCGAACCGCTCGGCGTCGTGGGCGTCATCGCGCCCTGGAACTTCCCGATGCCGATCGCCGCCTGGGGCACCGCCCCGGCGCTCGCGGCCGGGAACGCGGTCATCCTCAAGCCCGCCGAGACGACCCCCCTGACGGCGCTCCGGCTGGCCGAGCTGGCTCTGGAGGCCGGTCTGCCCGAGGGGCTCTTCCAGGTGCTCCCCGGCCACGGCCCGGTCGCGGGCAACGCGCTCGTCGAGCACCCCGGCGTCGCGAAGATCGTGTTCACCGGGTCAACGGCCGTGGGCAAACAGGTGTTGGCGAAGGGCTCGGCCCTGCTCAAGCGCGTCACCCTCGAACTCGGCGGCAAGAGCCCCAACATCGTCTTCGCCGACGCGGATGTCGAGGCCGCCGCCGCAGCGGCTCCGATGGCCTTCCTCGACAACTCGGGCCAGGACTGCTGCGCCCGCACCCGCATCCTCGTCCAGCGCTCCGCCTACGACCGCTTCGTCGACCTCCTCGCCCCGGCGATCGAGTCCGTCGTCGTCGGCGACCCCTCCGACGAGCAGACGCAGATGGGCCCGCTGATCTCCCGGGTGCAGCTGGAGCGCGTGCGCTCGTACGTCCCCGCCGACACCCCCGGTATCCGCGGCAAGGCCCCCGAAGGCCCCGGCTTCTGGTTCCCGCCCACCGTCCTCACCGATGTCGAGCCCCACGCGCGTGTGGCCGTCGAGGAGGTCTTCGGCCCCGTCGCCGTCGTCCTGCCCTTCGAGGACGAGGCGGACGCGATCCGGCTCGCCAACGCCACCGAGTACGGCCTCTCCGGCTCCATCTGGACCCGTGACGTCGGCCGCGCCCTGCGCGTCTCGGGGGCCGTCCGCGCCGGGAACCTGTCCGTCAACTCCCACTCCAGCGTCCGCTACTGGACCCCCTTCGGCGGCTTCAAGCAGTCGGGGATCGGCCGCGAACTCGGCCCGGACGCGCTCACCGCCTTCACCGAAACCAAGAACGTCTTCATCAGCACGGAGGGCCCCGCACAGTGACCGAAGCCACCGCAGGCACCGCAGGCACCGAAGCCACCGCGGACGCCGAAGGAATCATCTGCCGCCGCCTCGTCGGCCGTACCGCCGTCATCACCGGCGCCGGCAGCGGCATCGGTCTCGCCACCGCCCGTCGGCTCGCCTCCGAGGGCGCCCACGTCGTCTGCGGCGACGTCGACGACGCCCGCGGCAAGGCCGCCGCCGACGAGGTCGGCGGGATCTTCGTCAAGGTCGACGTCACCGACCCCGAGCAGGTCGAGGCGCTCTTCAAGACGGCGTTCGACACCTACGGCTCCGTCGACATCGCCTTCAACAACGCGGGCATCTCGCCGCCCGACGACGACTCCATCCTGGACACCGGCCTGGAGGCCTGGAAGCGCGTCCAGGAGGTCAACCTCACCTCCGTCTACCTGTGCTGCAAGGCCGCGATCCCCTACATGCGGCGCCAGGGCAAGGGCTCCATCATCAACACGGCGTCCTTCGTGGCCCGGATGGGCGCGGCCACCTCGCAGATCTCGTACACGGCCTCCAAGGGCGGTGTGCTGGCCATGTCCCGTGAACTGGGCGTCCAGTTCGCCCGCGAGGGCATCCGCGTCAACGCCCTGTGCCCGGGGCCGGTCAACACCCCGCTGCTCCAGGAACTGTTCGCCAAGGACCCCGAGCGGGCCGCGCGCCGGCTCGTCCACATCCCCGTCGGCCGGTTCGCCGAGGCCGAGGAGATCGCCGCGGCGGTCGCCTTCCTCGCCAGCGACGACTCCTCCTTCGTGAACGCCTCCGACTTCCTGGTGGACGGGGGGATCTCGGGCGCGTACGTCACGCCCCTGTAGATCGCCCCGGTGTATGCACGTTCCATGCGATATCGATCCATTCGTATCACTTTCGCATGGACCCTGGTCGCGGCCGCCACCCTGGCGGCCGCGCCACCCGCCTCCTCCGGCACCCGTCCCGACTGCCCACGGCTGTCCGCGCGTTGGTACGGCGACAACCGCGCCCACCTGCAACAGGTGATCGACGAGCGAGGCACCTGCGCCGGGCCGATCCCCCCGGGGGCAACGACGAGATCGGTGCGCTGACCGTGGGTGCCATGCGCGCCGATACCGAACTTGATCCCGAGGCTTGACTCTTACGGGTGGGTTTAAGTGACGCCTGTGGAGGCTCGTGTAAGACCACATCCCTCGGGTGCGGCAGGAGCCTGCGAAGCAGGAACCCGTGGTGGCGCCGCTTTTGAGGCGCGGACCTGAATCGCCGACGGTGACTTCGGCGAGGGCGTCAATACGACCAGCAGCGCGACCTGGTTCGCGGACTGGCGCGGACTGGGTGACGGTCCGCGCACGACTCGCCTCGGCCTTCTTTGTGCTTCGCGGTGGCACCCGGCACACGATCGCCATCCGTTCGGTCCTCGACCGGTGCGGCCGGATCACCACCCGGAACGAGGGCTGCGGCGGCGTACCGGCGACCCGGGGCGAGGCCATCCCGTACGTCGACGGCAAGCGCTGCTGGATCAACCAGGAGATCTACGGCGTCCACGGCGCCGCGGCCTGGCAGCGGCAGGACCCACGCCACCGCACCGCGCTCGCGGCCGGCGACGCCGACACCGATGTGACCTTCGTCGGGGACGCCACCGGAGCCCACCTCGTCCTCAACCGCGACAAGAGCGAACTCATGGGCCGCGCGTACGACGACGCCGACGGCCGCTGGGTGATCAACCCGATGTTCATCGGGCCGCTGCCGCGCAGGCCCGAGCCCTACCCGTGCGCGACCAGCGCCTACCACGCGACCGGCGGCGGCGCGGGACCCGTCCTCAGGGACGACGGTTCGGTCGTACCCGACCAGAAGGACACCGTCTACGGAACACCCGTGTACTGATGTTCGGGGCGCGCCCTAGAGTGCCGGAATGAGCATGACGCCTCCGCCCGGCTGGTACCGCGACCCCTCGTACCCGCTCGTCGAGCGCTGGTGGGACGGCACCGCCTGGACGGACCACCGGCGAGGACCCGAGGCACCCCAGATGCCCCTGGCACCGCCGCGACCCGTCGGCGGCGGCTCCGGACGTGCCAAGGCCGTGGCGCTCGTCACCGCCGGAGTCGTCCTGGTCACCTCGATCGTCACGGGCGCCTTCGTGCTCGGCCGGGAGGGCGGCGGGGGCACCGCGGCGACACGGACCACCCCGCCCGCCGCACCCGCACAGACCGCCGGCTCCCCGGCCGACCCGTCCTCCGGCGACCCGTCCGTCGTCGTGGACGAGCTCAACGGCATCGCCCTGCCGCTGTTCGACGGCTGGGTCCGCGCCCAGGACGTCGCCGAGGACGACGTCATGATGACCACCCCCGGCACCTACGACTGCCCGGGCGACCCCGGCCTGTGCCGGCATGGGCGGGTCGTCTCGCGCACCGTCACCGCGAACGACGAGAGGTCCCCGAAGGCCCTCGCCGAGCACGACATCGCGGACGCCGCGAGCACCGCGTACGACCGCGACCTTCTCGACAAGCGGCCCTTCCACGGCGTCACCTCCCACCGGCAGCTGCGGGCGAGCCCGGTCGCCGTCGCGGGCAGCGTCGGATACCTCGTGCGCTGGCAGGTGAAGACGGGGGTGGGACCCGGGGGGTACGTCGAATCGCTGGCGTTCCCCTCCGGCGTGGGCTCACGGGCCCTCGTCATCGTCCGCTTCGTGTTCGACGCGGGTGCGGACGGGCCGCCGCTCACCGACATGGACCGGATCACCGAGGGAATCCGGCCGGTGGGCACGCGGTGAGCCCGGCTACAGGAAGGTGTGGCCCTCTCCCCGGTACGTCGGGACGGTCGCCGTCACCCTGTCGCCCTCGACCAGGTGCAGCGCGTCGAACCGCTCGCACAGCTCCCCGGCCTTCGCATGCCGGAACCACACCTTGTCGCCGATGAGCAGGTCGTCCGCGGGGGCGCCGAGCAGCGGCGTCTGCACCTCGCCGGGGCCCTCCTGGGGGTCGTAGCGCAGACCCTCCGGCAGGTGGGGGACCGGCAGCCGGTCGGGGCCCGGGGCGCCCGAGGCCGGGTAGCCGCCGCCGAGCACCGTGACGACCCCGACACCCGGCCTGCGTACCACCGGCTGCGCGAAGAGCGCGGCCGGACGCCCGCTGAACGACGTGTAGTTGTCGAACAGCCGAGGAACGTACAGCCCGGAGCCCGCCGCGATCTCGGTGACCGCGTCCTCGGCGGCCGTGTGCTGCACACTGCCCGTCCCGCCGCCGTTGACGTACTCGAGGTCCGGCTCCACGGCCCGTACGGCACGGACCACCTCGGCGCGCCGCCGCGCGAGCTCCTTGCGGGCGGTGGCCTGCATGAGCCTGACCGCACGCGACCGCAAGGGCCGCCCCGCGACGGCGTCACCGACACCCGCGACATGCCCCTCGTACGCCATGATCCCCACCAGCTTGAACCCGGGCCGGCGGACCACGGCGCGGGCCAGGTCGGCGACCTGGGCGGGCGAGTGCAGCGGCGAGCGCAGCGCCCCGACCCGCACCCGGCCGCCGAGCAGCTTGAGGGAGGTGTCCAACTCCAGGCAGACGCGCACCACTTCGGCGCCGTCCCGGCGGGCCTCGTCGATCAGGTGGAGCTGGGCGGGGTCGTCGACCATGACGGTGACGGCGGCGGCGAGCTTGGGGTCGGAGGTCAGCTCGGCGAAGCCCCCGGTGTCCGCCGAGGGGTAGGCGAGCAGGATGTCGTCGAAGCCGGAACGAGCCAGCCAGATCGACTCGGCCAGGGTGAAGGACATGATCCCCGCGAAACCGTCCCGCTCCAGAACGCGCTCGAGCAGGGCGCGGCAGCGCACCGACTTGCTGGCGACCCGGATCGGCTTGCCGCCTGCCCTGCGGACGAGATCGTCCGCGTTCGCGTCGAAGGCCTCCAGATCCACGATCGCGAGAGGTGCGTCGAGATGAGCTGTGGCCCGGTCGTAGCGGGCCCGGTCTGCGGCGCGGGCAGTCATGACCGAAGCCTGCCAGACTCGATTACCGCAGGGTAGGGGGACGTTCCGGGCAGATGCCCCGGGCACGCGGACTGGTTCCCTCCCTGCCCACGTCAACCCGTAGAGTGACGCGCACGCAGGGAGGAACGACCTTGTCCGGGCGGGTCGTGCCCGGGATGACGGTCCGTCGGCACGGGTATGGGTGCTCGTGACGGGTGAGTCGCCGAGGTGGTTTCTTCCGTACACGTGAGCGGCCCGGCGGATTCCGGGCCGGGTCGGTAGCCCGGGTACGAGGAAACGGGGGGTGCATGAGCACGGAAGCGCGCCGCGCCTCCATCCCGCCACGCCCGGCCACCCCACCCCGCCCGGCACAGCCGCCGGGAGAGTCCCCCGAGGGGACAGTCTCCCCCGAGGGGGCAGCGTCTCCCGAGGGGGCAGCGTCTCCCGAGGGGGCAGCGTCTCCCGCGCAGGACACCCCACCGCCTCCCACGGAGGGCCGCACCGGCTCCACGCCCTCCCGCCCGACGAGCCCACCACGGCCCGAACAGGCCCCGACGAGCGGGGAGCGCGTGCCGTCCGGCCGGGCGACCCCGCCGCGGCCCGTACCGTCTCCGGCGGGCGGAGAGGGCGTGCCCTCCTGGTCGGCGACCCCGCCCCGACCCGAACGGTCCCCGAGGAGCGAGGGCGGTGTGCCGTCCCGTGCGGCGACCGCACCGAGGCCGGAGATGTCTCCCGGGCAGGGGAATCCGGTGCCCCCGCAGAGGTTCGAAGCGCCGCCCGCGGGGGGCGTCACGCCGCCGCGTCCGGCGACCCCGCCGCGACCCGAGCAGTCCCCCGCGGGTGGGGACGCGGTGCCGCCCCGCCCGAAGTACCTGCCCTCGGGCGCCACTTGGCGGCCGCGTCCGGCCGAGCCGCCCGTGGGCGGCGAGCCCTGGTCGCTGCCGAGCCCGCAGGAACCGCCCGCCGCCACCGCCCCGGGGCCCCGCCGGACGGACCCGTCCGTGGTGGGCGAGCCCTGGACGCTCTCCGACTCCGGTGACCTGCCCCCGACTGGCGCCCCGCGCCGCCCGGCGGAGCGGCCCACCACGGCTGACGCCCCCGCCGCGCGCGCACCCCGGCAGAGCCGCCCGTCCCCGGCGGACGACGCCATGACGCCGCCCCGCGCGGGCGCCGCCTCCCTGTCACCCGGTCCGTCCACCGCCGGGACACCGCGGTCGGGCGGCGATTCCCGTACCCCGTTGTCGCCCGATACCGCCGGGGCGCCCCGCGCGGGCGGTGGTTCCCGGCGGCCGGTGTCGGCCGGCTCCCCCGCGGACGCGGTCTCGCGCTCAGGTGAGGCGTCCGACGCCTCCGGCGATGTCATGGCGCGCCCGGACGACGGCGGTCCCCGGGCGGCGCGCCCCTTCCGGCTCTCGCACGATCCGAAGCCGTCGGAGGGGTCGTCCTCCGCCGGTACGGCGTCCCCACCGGCGCCGGGTGCCACCGGCACCTCTGAGCCCCCGCGCCACGAGCCGACGCACCCCCGCTTCCCCGGCCGGCGCACCACCCCCGCGTCCCCGCCCCCGCCCCCGGCCTCCGCGCGCTTTCCCGACGCCCCGCCGGCCGGTCGGCATCCCGGCGTGCCGCACCCCGGCCCGACCCGGCGGACCCCCGTACCCGAGGACGGGATCACGGAGACGACCACGCGGCTGCGCCCCGTCCCCGCGGAGCGGCCCGTCGAACCGTCCGCCCCCGCGAGCCCGGCCCCCGGCACGGCACGCCCGTACGTCTCGTTCGCGGAGCCCGAGACCTACGACGACACCACGCGCCCGCGCCACGTAGGCGCGCGCACCCGGCCCCGGGTGGCAGCGGCCGCGGCCTGCGTCGTGCTGGGCCTCGGCCTCATCGGCGGCGCGGCGGCCGGAAGCTGGCTGACCGGCGACGGCACGGGCACGGACGGTGCGCGCAGCGCCTTCGTGGCGGCCGGAAGCCTGTGGCACAGCGTGCCCGTGGACCAGCTCTTCCCGCCCACCGTGCAGGGCCGGGGCGCGGGCCCCGGCGGCGCCGACCGCACCTGGACCCGACTCGCCGTCGCCCCGGACAGCGGCTGCGCGAACGCCTTCGATCCACTCCTGAGCAAGGCGCTCGCCCCGGCCGGCTGTCTGCGGCTGCTGCGGGCCACGTACACGGACGCGACCCGCAGTCAGGTCACCACCGTGGGCCTGCTGTTCACCAAGGCGGACCCGGCGGCCATGACCGCGCTGAAGAACCGTTTCCAGCAGGAAGGCCTCGACCGGCGCACCGATCTGATGCCCCGTCCGTACGCCGCCAAGGGCACCGTCGCCGCCGGGTTCGGCGACGCCCAGCGCGCGTCCTGGACGGTGTCGGTGCTCACCGACGCGCCCGTCGTCGTCTACGCCGTCTCCGGCTTCGCCGACGGCCGTATCGTCACCGCCCCGCAGCCCGCCGCGGACGCCATCAAGCCCGGTGCGACCACGGCCCCGGCCCAGGCGGGCCTGGGCCACGACGCACAGGGCCTCGCCGACCGCATCGAGCGCAGCCTGCGCAAAACCGTCGGCTCGGCCACGGAGAAGCCGTCATGACCCGCAAGGCCACCACCCGCAGGGCCACCACCAGCGAGGCCACCCACGAGGCCGCCCGTAAGGCATCCCGCAGGGCCACTCAGAGGGCCGGAGCCCTGAGCGTCCTGCTGGCCGCCTCCCTCGCCCTGCTCCCGTCCACCGCCGCGCACGCCGACGGCATACGCGCCCAGCAGTGGGCCCTCGACGCGATGCACACCCAGCAGGCCTGGCGCACCACGAAGGGCCAGGGCATCACGGTCGCGGTCCTCGACACGGGCGTCGACGACCAGCATCCGGACCTGGTCGGCAACGTCCTCACCGGAAAGGACATGGTCGGCTTCGGGGCGCAGCGCGGTGACCGCGCATGGGCCCGGCACGGCACCGCGATGGCCGGGATCATCGCCGGTCACGGGCACGGCGTCGGCAACGGCGACGGAGTCCTGGGCATCGCCCCCGAGGCGAAGATCCTCCCCGTCCGCGTCATCCTCGAAGACGGCGACTCGGCCCGTACGAGGGCCCGCAACACCCGTGGCAACGCCCTCGCCGAGGGCATCCGCTGGGCCACCGACCAGGGCGCCGACGTCATCAACCTCTCCCTCGGCGACGACTCCAAGTCCGCCCATCCCGAGCCCGCGGAGGACGCCGCCGTCCAGTACGCCCTGAAGAAGGGCGCGGTCGTCGTCGCCTCGGCCGGCAACGGCGGTGAGAAGGGCGACCACATCTCGTACCCGGCGGCCTACCCGGGCGTGATCGCGGCCACGGCCGTCGACCAGAACGGCACCCGCGCCTCGTTCTCCACCCGCCGCTGGTACGCCACCGTCAGCGCTCCCGGTGTCGACGTCGTCATCGCCGACCCGGACGACAAGTACTACGAGGGCTGGGGCACCAGCGCGGCCTCCGCGTTCGTCTCCGGCGCGGTCGCGCTCATCAAGGCGGCCCACCCGGGCCTGTCCCCGGCGCAGATCAAGAAGCTCCTGGAGGACACCGCCCGCAACGCCCCCAGCGGCGGGCGCGACGACTCCCGCGGCTTCGGCTTCATCGACCCCGCGGCGGCCATCGCGGCCGCCGGCCGCCTCAAGCCGGACAGCACCCACGCGGCGGCGTACGGCAAGAAGTACTTCGGTACGGGCCCCGACGCCGCCCCGGACGACAACCAGCCGTCCGGCTGGGTGGGCCCGGCGGCGGGCGGCGCGGGCGTGGTCCTGCTGGCCGCGTCGGTACTCCTGTGGCGAGGCCGCAGGTTCTCAGCGCAGGACGCGTCGGGCGACGTGCCCCTTTAGGGGCGCGGGGCTGTGACATATGCGGCTCCGCCGCGTGAGCGCGCCCGGCCACAACGCACCCGCACCCGAACGGACAACCCGCACCTTTACGGCCCCCCCGAACTCACGCGGAGCCGAACGCGGCCACCGCCGCCTTCGCCGCCGCCTCCACCACCGAGATCCCCTTGGCCTTGGTCGTGTTGCCGTTCGACAGCGCCGCCACCAGGTACTCGTCCCCGTCGACAGTCACCCGGCCGATGCTGTTGATGTCCCACAGCCCGGTCGAACTCCGCGCCAGCCACCCGTTCTTGAGGGCCCACTGCGTGCCGTCGGCCGCCGCCGACACCCCCCAGTGCTGATCGGCGGCGATCTCGCCCATCAGCCCCTGGAGATACGTCCGCGAGGCCTTGCTGAGTTCGGAGTCGTCCCCGAACACCTGCTGGAGCAGGGTGAGCTGGTCGGCCGCCGTGGTCTGGGTCAGCCCCCACAGCGCACCGTCCCCGCCGGAGGTACCGCTCAGCCCGAACCGCTCGTTCGCGGCGTCGAGGCCGTCCGCCTGCCCGATGATGTCCCACAGCGCGGACGCGGACGCGTTGTCGCTGTTCGTGATCATCGCGGTGGCGTACGTCTTCTCCGCCGCCGTCAGATGCCGGTCCGCGTCCTGCGCCTGGAGCAGCAGCGTCGCGAGGATGTCGACCTTGACGATGCTGGCCGTGTCGAAGGCCCCCTCGCCGTAGGCGGCGCCCTCGGCGGAGTCGATGTCGAACACCGCGACCGAGACCGCTGCGCCGTTCTCCAGCGCCACGGCCTTCATCGCCTTGGCGAGCAGGGCGTCCCGGTCCACCGTGGGCTCCGTCACAGGTTCCACCGATGCCTCCTGGCTGGGGGACGACGACGCGGCCGACGCCGAGGACGACGTACCCGGCGATGCCGAGGGGGAGGATACGAGGCTCCCGCGGTCGTGCGCCTGTGCCTTCACGTACACGGCACCCGCCGCCGTACCGCCCACGAGGACGGCGGAAGCCACCACGGTGTAGACGAGGGTCCTGCGTCCGGAGCGGCGGATGCGACGCCGACGAGCTCTGTGAGGGGCCATCCCGCGATGCTCGGGGCGGTGCCTGTGCCCGGCGTTAGACGCATGTTAGAGGTGTGTCAGCGAAAGCTGAGAATCCCGTGAAAGCTGTCAACGCCAGGTTTCAGGGCCCGCACAAGCCCAGCAGCATCCCCCCGATAGGGTCGGGGACCGTGGCGAACAAGAACATTCCCGACTCTGGCTTCCCCGACGACGACGGCTCCGCCGATCCCCGGCTGAGCGCGGCACTCGCGGCCTGGGCCGAGGACCGCACCGCCGTGGGGCCGGTCCTGGAGGCGCTCAAGGGCGCCCGGCTCCTCGTGCCCGTCGTGGCCGTCCTCGGCGAGGTCGAGGAGGACGAGAACGGGCTGCGTCACGAGAAGACCAGCGACATGGCGGTGCCCACCCTGAAGGCCGGCCACCGCACGGCCCTGCCCGCCTTCACCTCGACCGAGTCGCTGGCCCGCTGGGACCCGGCGGCCCGCCCCGTCGCCGTACCCCTGCACCAGGCCCTGCAGGCCGCCGCGCACGAGAAGGCCGACACGGTCGTCCTCGATCTGGCCGGTCCGGTGCCGTACGAACTGACCGGCTCGGCGCTGCTCGCCCTCGCCGAGGGGCGTACGACGGCGGACCCGCTCGCCGATCCCGCCGTGGTCGAGGCGGTACGCGCCGCCGTGGCCGCCGAGCCCGCCGTACTCCGCGCCCACCTGGGCCCCGGCCAGGCCGACGGCACGCTCGCGCTGGTACTGGACCCCACCGCGGCCCCGGCCGAGGCCGCCCGCGCGCTCGCCGGGCGGCTCGCCGCCGACGAAACACTGAGGGCCCGCCTGGTGCGCGGTCTCGACCTGGCACTGCTGCCGGCCGGGACGACGCCACCGGGCGAGCCCTTGTACGTACGTCAGTAGAAAACGGGAGCGGGAGAGGAACCAAGGCCTCTCCGGCGGATCAGGTCCTAGCCGTAGATCGGGCCCGTGTACTTCTCGCCCGGGCCCTGGCCCGGCTCGTCCGGGACGATCGACGCCTCGCGGAACGCCAGCTGCAGCGACTTCAGGCCGTCGCGCAGCGGGGACGCGTGGAAGGAGCTGATCTCGGTCGCGCTCGCGTCGAGCAGTCCGGCCAGCGCGTGGATCAGCTTGCGCGCCTCGTCGAGGTCCTTGTACTTGTCGCCCTCCTCGGTGAGACCGAGCTTCACGGCGGCGGCGCTCATCAGGTTGACGGCGACCGTCACGAGGACCTCGACCGCGGGGACCTCGGCGATGTCGCGGGTCATGCTGTCGAAGTCGGGGTTCTGGGGAGGGGTGTCACTCATGTCCCACACGATAGGCCCCGGCACGCAGGCACCCGTCCGCGGGAGCGCGGAGGCGCTCGGTTAGCGCGGGCCCGGGGGAGCTGCTAACCTTGTGTAACGACCGGCCGGATGCGCCCAGACGTATGTCAGCGTGCTCGGCCCACAAGTGGAGGCTCCGATCTCCCACCCGACCGTCCTCAGGGATGGCGGGTCACCCGGTCAGGTGGCCACCACCGTTCCGTACGGACGGTGGAGTCGCCCGAATGTGCGCCCCGCGGTTCACCGCGGCGGTGCTCCGGTATTCCTTGGAGCCCCGCCTGTGTACCGTCCGGGGCATTTTTCATGCCCCGCGGTGGTTGGTCCAATGTCATCAGAGACATACGCGGCTGTCCGCCAGACCGCCGTGTGGTGCTACCGAGGAGGATCCATCAGCACCGAGCCCCGCATTAACGACCGGATTCGCGTTCCCGAGGTGCGACTTGTCGGTCCCAGCGGCGAGCAGGTCGGGATTGTTCCGCTTGCCAAGGCGCTGGAGCTTGCGCAGGAGTACGACCTCGACCTGGTCGAGGTGGCGGCGAGCGCACGTCCGCCGGTCTGCAAGCTCATGGACTACGGGAAGTTCAAGTACGAGTCGGCCATGAAGGCCCGTGAGGCGCGCAAGAACCAGGCGCACACGGTCATCAAGGAAATGAAGCTCCGGCCGAAGATCGACCCGCACGACTATGACACCAAAAAGGGTCACGTCGTCCGGTTCCTCAAGCAGGGCGACAAGGTCAAGATCACGATCATGTTCCGCGGTCGCGAGCAGTCCCGGCCGGAGCTCGGCTACCGACTGCTGCAGCGTCTGGCTTCGGACGTCGAGGACCTCGGGTTCGTCGAGTCGAACCCGAAGCAGGACGGCCGAAACATGATCATGGTTCTCGGTCCGCACAAGAAGAAGACCGAGGCGATGGCCGAGGCCCGTGAGGCCCAGGCGGCTCGTAAGGCAGAAGCGAAGGCCAACCCCGGCCGCTCGCAGAACGCCGCCGACGGTGAGATCGCCGAGGGTGAGATCGCCGAGGGCGAGACCTCCGAGGCCGAGACCGCCGAGGCCCCGGCCGAGGCTTCCGCCGAGGCCTGATCCCAGGGCGAAGGCTCCGGGGAGTCCGGGACGACAGTCCATGGAGTCCACGGGACGTGAGTCCGGGGATGTCAATCGATACATACATGACGTTCCACCGTGCCCGGTTTAACGACCGGGCATCGGAACGCCACTGACGAGGAGAGAACGGCGCTATGCCGAAGAACAAGTCGCACAGCGGTGCCAGCAAGCGCTTCAAGGTCACCGGCTCCGGCAAGGTGCTCCGTGAGCGCGCCGGCAAGCGCCACCTGCTCGAGCACAAGTCGTCGCGCCTGACGCGCCGCCTCACCGGCAACGCCGAGATGGCCCCGGGCGACGCCAAGAAGATCAAGAAGCTTCTCGGCAAGTGACGTCGGGCGCGCACCGCGCGCCTGATCTCCGACCGGGACCCAATCGATTTCGGGCCGTGTGACGACATCCACGGCCCCGCTACAAGGAGTTAAAAAGTGGCACGCGTCAAGCGGGCAGTCAACGCCCACAAGAAGCGCCGGGCGATCCTCGAGGCGGCCTCCGGCTACCGCGGTCAGCGTTCGCGCCTGTACCGCAAGGCCAAGGAGCAGGTCACCCACTCGCTGGTCTACAACTACAACGACCGCAAGAAGCGCAAGGGCGACTTCCGGCAGCTGTGGATCCAGCGCATCAACGCCGCTGCCCGCGCCAACGGCATCACGTACAACCGCTTCATCCAGGGTCTGAAGGCCGCGAACATCGAGGTCGACCGCAAGATCCTGGCCGAGCTGGCCGTGAACGACGCCGGTGCGTTCGCCGCGCTCGTCGAGGTCGCGCAGAAGGCGCTGCCGTCGGACGTCAACGCGCCGAAGGCCGCGTGACGCTCGCGCTCGCCTGAGCCGTACGTCGCTGTGGACCCGCTTGCCTCACGGCTTGCGGGTCCCGGTGCGTTTGGGCTCCGCCGGCCTGTCGAGGCACGCTGCGCGTGGGCGATGTCGGTTCGGCACCGCCGGATTCCGCCGTCGCGGCTGAGCGCCGCGACGGCGGGGGGAGAAGCGCCTGCGGCGCGGGAACCCCTGCCCGGCTCGGCACCGAACGCCACGCCTGACGTGCCGTGTCCGCTGCCCCCACCGGGCAGACGAAGCCCACCCGCAACACCTAAGCCCTCCAGCGGGATACCCAGCCGGTTGGCCCCGGGTCCGGCGGCGGGTTCCGTCCCGGCCGATGCCCGGCCTCCGGCGGGGATACCTGGCCGGTCGGTTCCGGGCCTGGCGGCTGGGGTCCGTCCCGGCCGATGCCTGGCCTCAGGCGGGATACCTAGCCGGTCGGGCCGGGTCTGGCGGCGGGATCCGTCCCGGCGGACGCCTGGCCTCCGGCGGGGGCACCCAGCCGGTTGGTTCCGGGCCTGGCGGCGGGGTTCCGTCTCGGCGGACGTCTGGCCTCTGGCGGGGATAGCTGGCCGGTTGGCCCGGGTCTGGTGGCGGGACTCCGTCCCGGCCGTCGCCTGGCCTCCGGCCGGGGGCACCTAGCCGGTTGGCCCGGGTCTGGTGGGGCTCCGACTCGGCGGACGTCTGGCCTCTGGTAGGGACCCCTGGCGCCGGTTGGTTTCGGGCCCGGCGGCGAGACTCCGTCCCGGCCGATGCCTGGCCTCCGGCGGGGGCACCCAACCCGTCGGTCCCGGGACCGACGGCGGGGCTTCGTTCTGGTGGACGTGGTGTGCAGGGTCGTCGTTCTCCGTCGGAGCTCAGTCGGACCGAGAGTCCGGCACCGGCTCGTCGTAGTTCTGCCGGACCGGGCGTCCGAGTCCGCCGGGATCGCGGTCACCGGACGCTGGCCGGTGACGGCGGGCGACTCGTCGGCCCGGTCCCGGAAGCCCCGGCCCCGGCCCCGGTCCCGGCCGCAGTCGGCATGGACACACAGACCCCGTTCTCGTCTTCTTCTTCGAGGGGACCCGGCCCCGCCCTATCCCAAGCCGAACCCTCCGCAACCCCCTGAGGTGACCCCATGCCCGCCGCCCCCGAGCTGATCTCCCCGCGCTCGCCGCGCGTAGCCGCCGCGCGGCGGCTCGCCCGGCGGAACTTCCGCGGCAAGGAGCGGTTGTTCCTCGCCGAGGGACCGCAGGCCGTGCGCGAGGCGGCGGCGCACCGCGTCGACGAGGCGGCCACGCTCGTCGAACTGTTCGCGACCGTCGAGGCCGCGGAGCGCTACGCCGACATCGTCGGGGACGCCCGGGCCGCCGGAGCCCGGGTGCACCTCGCCGACGAGGAGGTGATCGCCGACATCTCGACCACCGTCACACCGCAGGGACTCGTCGGGATCTGCCGGTTCCTCGACACCCCGTTCGAGGAGATCCTCGCGGCCCGCCCCAAGCTCGTCGCCGTACTCGCGCACGTCCGCGACCCCGGGAACGCCGGCACGGTGCTGCGGTGCGCCGACGCCGCCGGCGCCGAGGCCGTCGTACTCACCGACGCGTCCGTCGACCTGTACAACCCCAAGGCCGTACGGGCCTCGGTCGGTTCCCTCTTTCACCTGCCGGTGGCCGTCGGCGTGCCCGTGGAGGCAGCCGTGCAGGGCCTCAAGGACGCCGGCGTACGGATCCTCGCCGCGGACGGCGCGGGCGAGGACGACCTCGACGACGAGCTCGACAAGGGGACCATGGGCGGCCCCACCGCCTGGGTGTTCGGCAACGAGGCCTGGGGGCTCCCGGAGGAGACGCGCGCGCTGGCGGACGCCGTCGTGCGCGTACCGATCCACGGAAAGGCCGAGAGTCTGAACCTCGCGACGGCCGCCGCCGTATGTCTCTACGCGTCCGCCCGTGCACAGCGCGCCTCCGGAGGGTGCCGCTCCGTCACCGACAGCTAGTAGGGTGACGGGCTCGGGGGCCCACTGCGCCAGACGAGAGGTGGGGTACGGGGATGGGTGTCGGCACGAGCGGTGCGAAGAGCGCACCGCGCGCACGGGACGTGCGCGACACACCCGCGCCTCGGCGCGCCGGGCAGCACGACGATCGGCTCGATGCCGATCATGACGCCGATCACGGTGTCGGCCCCGGGTCGGAACCAGGGGGCGAACTCGGTATCGACCCCGACGACCTGCCCGACGGACTCGTCATCGCCGACGAGAACGGCCGGGTCATCCGCTTCAACGCCGCCGCCGCCCGCATCACCGCCGTCCCCGCCGCCGCCGCCCTCGGACGCCACCTGGAGTCGGCCCTTCCCCTGGAGGACCTCGAAGGCCGTCGCTGGTGGCAGCTGACCGACCCGTACGGCGGCCTCGCGATCCGCGTCGGACAGCCCGAGCGGAATCTGCTGCTCCCCGGGGGACGTGAGGTGCTCGTCACCGCGCGCTACGTACGCACCGCGCCCACCGGGCCCGTCCGCCGCGTCGTCGTCTCGCTGCGCGACACCGAGGCCCGCCGCCGCACCGAGCGCAGTCACGCCGAGCTGATCGCCACGGTCGCCCACGAGCTGCGCTCCCCGCTCACCTCGGTCAAGGGCTTCACCGCCACCCTGCTCGCCAAGTGGGAACGCTTCACCGACGACCAGAAGAAACTCATGCTGGAGACCGTCGACGCCGACGCCAACCGCGTCACCCGGCTCATCGCCGAGCTGCTCGACATCTCCCGCATCGACTCCGGCCGACTGGAAGTGCGCCGCCAGCCCGTCGACATCGGCGCCGCCGTCGGCCGCCACATCCAGGCGTACGTCACCTCGGGCCAGCCCGCCGACCGCTTCCTGCTGCGCATCGAACAGCCCCTGCCGCCCCTGTGGGCCGACCCGGACAAGATCGACCAGGTGCTGAGCAACCTGCTCGAAAACGCGGTGCGGCACGGCGAGGGAACCGTCACTATTGACGTCACGCCCTCGGCGTCCCCGCGTGAGCGCGAGGACGGCGAGAACGCGGCCACGTCGGTCACCGTGAGCGACGAGGGCACCGGCATCCCGGAGGAGTCCATGAACCGCGTCTTCACCCGCTTCTGGCGGGGCAGCAAGCGCGGCGGCACGGGCCTCGGGCTGTACATCGTCAAGGGCATCGTCGAGGCCCACGGCGGCACCATCACGGTCGGCCGCGCCCCCGGCGGCGGTGCCGAGTTCCGATTTACGTTGCCCGTGGGCACCCCGGCGTACCTGCTGTAACGCCGAAGAGGCCCCACGGGCGCAGTCGTACCGGAGCCACCCCTTGGACTGCGCGTCCGAGGTCGGCTCCCACCCCGTTAGACTCGGCCTTTGGCACCTTTGCGTCCCCGTTTCAGGGACCATGCGTCCCCCGAGTCGGGACGGGGACCATCCGCCAGCCAACGGAAGCACGGGAAGAGATGTCGGCACCGAATAAGTCGTACGACCCTGTAGAGGTCGAGGCCTTGAAACCGGAAGAGATCGAGCGCATGCGGGACGAGGCGCTCGCCGCCTTCGCCGCCGCCGGTGACCTCGACGCGCTCCAGGAGGCCAAGGTCGCCCACACCGGCGGCACCTCGCCGCTGGCCCTCGCCAACCGCGAGATCGGCGCCCTGCCCCCGCACGCCAAGGCCGCCGCGGGCAAGCTGGTCGGCCAGGCCCGGGGCGCGGTGAACAAGGCCCTCGGCGCCCGCCAGGCCGAGCTGGAGGCCGAGCGCGACGCCCGGGTGCTGGTCGAGGAGGCGGTGGACGTCACGCTGCCGTACGACCGAGTACCGGCGGGCGCCCGCCACCCGCTGACCACCATGATGGAGCGCGTCGCCGACGTCTTCGTGTCCATGGGATACGAGATCGCCGAGGGCCCCGAGGTCGAGGCGGAGTGGTTCAACTTCGACGCCCTGAACTTCACGCCCGACCACCCGGCCCGGCAGATGCAGGACACCTTCTTCGTCGAGGGCCCGACGGGCGACCACGGCGAGTCCGGTGTCGTGCTGCGCACCCACACCTCGCCCGTGCAGGCCCGCGCCATGCTGGACCGCGAGCCGCCGGTCTACGTCGTCTGCCCCGGCCGGGTGTTCCGCACGGACGAGCTGGACGCCACGCACACCCCGGTCTTCCACCAGATCGAGCTCCTCGCCGTCGACGAGGGCCTGACCATGGCCGACCTCAAGGGCACCCTCGACCACATGGTCCAGTCGCTCTTCGGCGCCGACATGAAGACCCGGCTGCGCCCGAACTACTTCCCCTTCACCGAGCCGTCCGCCGAGATGGACATGCTCTGCTACGTCTGCAAGGGCGAGTCCGTCGGCAACCCCGACCGCCCCTGCCGGACCTGCTCCTCCGAAGGCTGGATCGAGCTGGGCGGCTGCGGCATGGTCAACCCGCGGGTGCTGGTCGCCTGTGGCGTCGACCCGGAGAAGTACAGCGGATTCGCCTTCGGGTTCGGCATCGAGCGGATGCTGATGTTCCGCCACAACGTCGAAGACATGCGAGACATGGTCGAGGGTGACGTCCGGTTCACCCGGCCGTTCGGGATGGAGATCTGATGCGGGTCCCGCTTTCTTGGCTGCGGGAGTACGTCGACCTGCCGGCGACGGAGACCGGCCGCGACGTCCAGGCCAAGCTCATTTCGGCAGGCCTCGAGGTCGAGACCGTCGAGCAGCTCGGCGCCGACCTCAAGGGTCCCCTGGTCGTCGGCCAGGTGCGGTCCATCGAGGAACTGGAGGGCTTCAAGAAGCCCATCCGCTTCTGCCTCGTCGACGTCGGCACCGCCAACGGCACCGGTGAGCTCCAGGAGATCGTCTGCGGCGCCCGCAACTTCGCCGTCGGTGACAAGGTCGTCGTGGTCCTGCCCGGCGCCGTGCTGCCCGGCAACTTCGCGATCGCCGCGCGCCAGACGTACGGCAAGACCTCGCACGGCATGATCTGCTCCGGTGACGAGCTGGGCATGGGCGACGACGGCAGCGGCGGCATCATCGTCCTGCCGCCGGAGATCGAGGTGGGCACCGACGCGATCGAGCTGCTCCAGCTCGTCGACGAGGTCCTCGACATCGCCGTCACGCCCGACCGCGGCTACGCCCTGTCGATGCGTGGCGTGGCCCGCGAGGCCGCCATCGCCTACGGCCTGCCGCTGATGGACCCCGCGCTGCTCGACGTACCGGCCCCGAACGCGTTCGGCTACCCGGTGCGGGTCTCCGACCCGATGGGCTGCGACCGCTTCACCGCGCGGACGGTGACGGGCCTCGACCCCGAGACCCTCTCGCCGATCTGGCTGCGCCGCCGCCTCCAGAAGGCGGGCATGCGTCCGATCTCGCTCGCCGTCGACATCACCAACTACGTGATGCTGGAGCTCGGCCAGCCCCTGCACGCGTACGACCGCACCCGCGTCCAGGGCGCGATCGGTGTGCGCCGGGCCGAGCAGGGCGAGAAGCTCACCACCCTCGACGGCGTCACGCGCACGCTGGACGCCGAGGACCTGGTCATCACCGACGACCGCGGCGCCATCGGCCTCGCGGGCGTCATGGGTGGCGCGAACACGGAGATCGACGACACCGACGGCACCACCACCGAGGTCGTCATCGAGGCCGCGCACTTCGACGCGCTCTCCATCGCGCGCACGGCCCGCCGTCACAAGCTGGCCTCCGAGGCGTCCAAGCGCTTCGAGCGCGGCGTCGACCCGCAGGCAGCCTCGGCCGCCGCCCAGCGCACGGTCGACCTCCTCGTCCTCCTCGCCGGCGGCACCGCCGACGCCGGGGTCACCGAAGCCATCGCGCCCTCCGCGCCGCACAGCATCACCATCCCGGCGAACCACCCGGACAAGGTGGCCGGTGTCGACTACGGCCGCGAGACCGTCGTCCGCCGCCTCCAGCAGGTCGGCTGCGACGTCTACGGGCAGGACGAGCTGATCGTCACCGTGCCGTCCTGGCGGCCCGACCTGACGGACCCGAACGACCTGGCCGAAGAGGTCATCCGGCTCGAGGGCTACGAGAACCTGCCCTCGACCCTGCCGAAGCCTCCCGCGGGCCTGGGCCTGACCGGCCGGCAGCGGCTGCACCGCCGGATCGGCCGCGCGCTGGCCGGCGCCGGATACGTCGAGGCGCTGAACTACCCGTTCATCGGAGAGCACGTCTTCGACCAGCTCGGCCTGGCCGCCGACGACCCGAAGCGCAAGGTCGTCAAGCTGGTCAACCCGCTCTCCGACGAGGAGCCCGCGCTCCGTACGACGCTGCTGCCGGGCCTGCTGCACGCCCTGCGCCGCAACGACGGCCGCGGCAGCCACGACCTGGCGCTCTTCGAGACCGGGCTCGTCTTCCAGCCGCAGGACGAACTGCGCGTCGCGGGCCGGCTGCCCGTCGACCGCCGTCCCACCGACGAGGAGATCGCGTCCCTCACGGCCGCGCTCCCCGTTCAGCCCCGGCACGCCGCCGTCGTCCTCGCGGGCGCCCGCGAGCAGGCCGGCTGGTGGGGCAAGGGGCGCCCGGCCGACTGGGCCGACGCGATCGAGGCCGCGCGCTCGCTGGCCCACGAGGCGGGGACCGAACTCCTCGTCCGTTCCGGGCAGTACGGGCCGTGGCACCCGGGTCGCTGCGCCGAACTGGCCGTCGTCGTCGACGGCCAGGAGAAGGTCATCGGGTACGCCGGTGAGCTGCACCCCGGTGTCCTGAAGACCCTGGGTCTGCCCGCGCGCACCTGTGCGATGGAGCTCGACCTGGACGCGCTGGAGCAGGCGAGCGCGGGCCTCCCCAAGGGCCCGAAGATCTCGACCTTCCCCGTCGCCACCCAGGACGTTGCTCTGGTCGTCGACAAGACCGTCCCGCACGTGGACGTCGAGGCGGCGCTGCGCGAGGGCGCGGGTGAACTCCTGGAGTCCATCCGCCTGTTCGACGTCTACGAGAACAGTGAGCAGCTCGGCGAGGGCAAGAAGTCCCTGGCCTACGCGCTGCGGTTCCGCGCCGACGACCGCACGCTGACCGTCGACGAGGCCTCCGCGGCGCGTGACGTGGCCGTGGCGCTCGCCGCTGAGCGTACGGGGGCGGTGTTGCGGAGCTAGCTCCGTCGGCAGTGCCGGGGAACTGCGGGTTGTCCTTCGGCCGCGCGTATGTCGTGGCTGGGCGCGCAGTTCCCCGCGCCCCTTTGGGGCGCGCTTTCCCTGGCCCACCTGCATAAATGCGGTTGTCCGAAGCCGTGTCACTCATTCGGGTGGCAAGTCGGGGCGATCTGGCCCGATCGGGGCATGTGGTCGACAGAATCGGACCGGCCTCTTGAAGGTCGTCTGCGCTGTCAGGGCCTATTGGGGGGCCAATCGGCATGATCCGTATCAAGGCTGGGGCTCCCCGCAGGGCGACGTCCCGGACGAATTCGCGGGGGCCGGCTCGAGTGGGCCTCCGGGCGCGACCCCGGGGGAGCGGTCTGCGGGCCGGGCTCGTCCGGGCGGTGAGCCGGGGCGGACCGCGCGTGCGACTGGCCCGGACGGTCCACGGTGGCGGTGCGCCGGACGGTCTCGACCGGACGGTGCGCCGGGCCGAGCGGCGGCCCCTGCGGCGGGTACTGAGCCTGGGGCTGCCCACCGCCTGGGGCGCGATCGCCATCACGTACAAAATGACCTGCCCGCTCGCCCAGCGGGACGGCCTCGAGGCGCGGATCGTCACCAGCGCCGTCTTCTTCGCCGTCGGCACTGGACTGATCCTCCACGTCAGACGGGCGCTGCTGCGGGAGCTGAGGCAGATCCGCAAGGTCGCGGGCGCCGCCCAGAGCGTGCTGCTGCGACCGCTGCCGCCACGCATCGACGGCCTCAACATCGCCGCGGCCCAGCTCTCCGCCGACCATGGCGCGAACATCGGCGGTGACCTGTACGAGGTGATCGCCACCGAGCACGGCGTACGGGTCGTCATGGGCGACGTGCGCGGACACGGCCTCGGCGCCATCGGAACCGTCGCCGCCGTCCTCGGCAGCTTCCGCGAGGCCGTGCACGACGAACCCGAGCTCGCCAGTGTGCTTCGGCGGCTGGAACGCGCCCTGGCCCGGCACCTGCGCGAACGGGCGCGCGCCGAACACCCCTCGGCGGGCCCGGACCCCGACAGCCCGGTCGCCGAGGAGTTCGTCACCGTACTGCTCCTGGAGATCCGCCGTGACGGCGAGGTGTACGCCCTCAACTGCGGTCACCCGTCGCCGTACCGACTGGGCACCGGTCGCGTCGAACCACTCACGGGAGCCGAACCGCTGCCCCCGCTCGGCCCGTTCCCGCTCCCCGCCGAACTGGCGGCCAGCCGGTGCGGCCGACTCCTCCCCGGCGAGGCCCTGTTCCTGCACACCGACGGAGTGGAGGACGCCCGCGACCCCAAAGGCTGCTTCTTCCCACTGCCCGCCACGCTCGCCGAGGCCGTCCGTACCCAGCCCGTCTCCCCGCAGACCGTTCTCAGGGCGGTCTTCACCCGCCTGTTGCGCCACACCGGTGGCAGACCGGCGGACGACGTGGCTGTACTGATCCTCCGCAACGACCGCAGCCGAGTCGTCCCGACGCAGCAGGGCTGCACCGTGGCCCGCCACATCGGGTAGGCACAGCTCTCTCAGTGACCCCGCTCAACCGGCGGAGCCGAGCCGCCGCACTGTACGAGGGGGAGCCGGCGGCCCGGCCGGCCTCTTGCGAGGCATTTCAGTCAACCGGCAAGGAACTCTGCGCGACAGCGTGCACACGGTACGGATACGAGCGTTCGGTTCACACCCCGTGTGAAGGGGGACCCACAAGCACAGGGGACGGATTACTCTGACCGCACTGTCGCCACCGAGCCACCCGGGGGCCCGAATGCAGCCCAACACTCTGCTCGACGCGATACTCGACGAGGCCGGCATCTCGCACGCCGGACTCGCCGCGCATGTCAACCAGGCGGGGAGGGCACGCGGCCTCGCGCTCAGATACGAACACACGGCTGTGGCACGGTGGTTGAAGGGTCAACGCCCGCGCGGCCAGGTGCCCGACCTGATCTGTGAGGTGCTCGCGGGGCGCCTGCACCGGCCCGTCACCCTCGACGACATCGGCCTCGGCGTGCCCGGCGAGCCGTCCGCCCCGCACGGCACCTCGCTCTCCGGTTTCGTGGAGCGCGCCACCGCCCTGTGGCGCTCCGACGAACAGCAGCGCCCGCACCTCCTCGGCGCCCCGGCCGTCACCGGAACGCCCGCAGTGATGCCGGTGTGGGAGTGGGAGAACCCGCCCGAGGACGTGGACGTCTCACGCGGCGGCCGCCACCACGTGAGCATGGCCGACATCGAGATGCTGCGCGCGGCCCGCGCCCACTACGAGCAGATGTACCGCAAGGCGGGCGGGGTGGCGACCCGCAGCCGGATCGTCGGTTTCCTCAACGCGGAGACCGCGCCCCTGCTGCGCGGCAGTTATCCCGACGCCACCGGCCGTCAGCTCCACCGTGCGACGGGCGGCCTGGTCGCCATCGCGGGGATCTGCGCCTACGACTCCGACGCGCACGGGCTCGCCCAGCGCTACTTCCACCAGGCGCTGCGGCTGGCGAAGGCCAGCGGGGACCGGGGTCTTGGGGCGTACGTCATAGCGCTGCTGGTCAACCAGTCGCTGTTCATGCGCGAGCACCGGCAGGCCGTCGCCTTCGCGGAGGCCGCGCTGCGCGCCGCCGGCCGGCACATCACCCCGGCGCTCGCCTCGGACCTCTACGCCATGCAGGCGAAGGCGTACGCACACCTCGGCGACGGCAGCAGCGCGCTGTCCTGCATCCGGCGTGCCGAACAGGCCGCCGAGCGCATCCGGCGCGGTTACGAACCGGACGAGACCGGCTATGTCCAGCCCGGTCTGGTCAACGTACAGGTGGCGGAGGCACTGCTGAGCCTCGGTGACCTGGTGGCCGCCGCGGCGCACGCCGAGGCGGCCGTGGACACTCCGGCGCACGACCGGGGGCGCGTGCACCGTCTCGCGATGCTCAGTCAGATCGAGCTGCGGCAGGGGAACGCCGACAAGGCGGTGGCCACCGCCGTCCAAATGGCCGAGCAGGCCCGGGGAATGGAGTCCCAGCGGCTGCGCGACAGACTGCGCGCGGTACGCGAACACCTGGTGCGCAGCGGCTGTGCGGGCACGGCCGAGGCCGCCGAACTCATCGACGGAGCACTGCGCGTACCGCTGTAGACCACCGAGTCCCGCCGCCGCACCGTGCACTGTGCGCTGCTGTGCGCCTGCTGTCAGGACGCTCCTGCTGCGATATTGCCATCTACTCGGCGGAAGGTGGCAGAACCGTGCAGTGGACGAAACAGAACGAACAAACTGTGTACGCAAACCGCTGGTTCAGCGTCAATCTCGCAGATGTCGAGCTGCCGGACGGTCGGCACCTCGATCACTTTTTGATACGGCTGCGTCCGGTGGCCGTGGCCACGGTGGTGAACGAGGCCAATGAGGTACTGCTCCTGTGGCGGCACCGCTTCATCACCGACAGCTGGGGCTGGGAACTCGCGGCGGGCGTCGTCGAGGACGGCGAGGACATCGCCGTCGCGGCGGCCCGCGAACTCGAGGAGGAGACCGGCTGGCGACCGGGACCCCTGCGCCATCTGATGAGCGTCGAGCCCTCCAACGGGCTCACCGACGCCCGGCACCACATCTTCTGGGCCGACGAAGGCGCGTACATCGGACACCCCGTGGACGACTTCGAGTCCGACCGTCGGGAATGGGTTCCCCTCAAGCTCGTCCCCGACATGGTCGCCCGCGGCGAGGTCCCGGCCGCCAATATGGCTGCCGCGCTACTCCTCCTGCATCACCTCAGGCTCGGGCAGGACGCGTTGCCCCGATCCATCCCCCCACGGCGTCCTGAGCGTTAGCGCCCGAGAGCCTGCCAGACCGCCACGGCGAGTGCGCCCACGGCCGTGAGGGCCGCGATCGCGGGCAGTGGCCAGCGGGTGTGTTCCAGGGCGACGACCCGTGCGCTCAGGTCGTCGAGCTCCTTGGCGGTCTGTTCGGCGCGGTGACTGAGCAGGGCGTGCCCTCCCTCGACGCGTGCGTATGCCACGTCTAGGCGACGGCGTAACTCTGCGAGTTCTCCATGGACCACGGGATGCTCCGGGTCGGCGGTCACGGGTCCGCTCCTTTCCGTAGTCGTCACATCCCTTGGATGCGCACGGAAAGTCAACTCGCCTGGTGGACGCGTGGGGAGCGTGTGCGAGGGGCATATGCGAGCCCGGCGCGCACACGGCGTGTGAATGGCGCGGACCCGGCACCGAAAGGGGTGCCGGGCCCGCGTACGCCTGAGTTTCACCGTACGTGATCAGGTGACGGTACGAAAAGGGGGCGACCGTACCTGATCAGGCGTAGGTGTAGAAGCCCGAGCCGGACTTCCGGCCGAGCCGGCCCGCGTCCACCATGCGCTGGAGCAGCGGGGGAGCGGCGTACAGCGGCTCCTTGTACTCCTCGTACATCGAATAGGCGACCGAGGCCACCGTGTCCAGGCCGATCAGGTCGGAGAGCTTGAGCGGGCCCATCGGGTGGGCGCAGCCCAGCTCCATGCCGTTGTCGATGTCCTCGCGGCTGGCGATGCCCGACTCGAACATCCGGATCGCGGAGAGCAGATACGGGATCAGCAGCGCGTTGACGACGAACCCGGAGCGGTCCTGGGCGCGGATCGCGTGCTTGCCGAGGGCCTTCTCGGCGAACAGCTGAGCCCGGCCGAGGGTGCCCTCGGAGGTGGTGAGCGCCGGGATCAGTTCGACGAGCTGCTGCACCGGAGCCGGGTTGAAGAAGTGGATGCCGACGACCTGGTCGGGGCGCGAGGTGGCGACCGCGAGGCGCACCAGCGGGATGGAGGAGGTGTTGGAGGCGAGGATCGCGTCCTGCCGGGTCACCACCTGGTCGAGCACCTGGAAGATCTCGGTCTTCACCTGCTCGTTCTCGACGACCGCCTCGATCACCAGATCGCGGTCGGCGAACTCGCCGAGGTCGGTGGTGAAGCTGAGCCGCTCCTGGGTGGCGGTGAGCTCGTCCGCGGAGATCTTTCCGCGCTCGGCGGCCTTGGCGAGGGAGTTGAACAGCCGGGTACGGCCGATCTCCAGGGCCTCACCGGTGGTCTCGGCGACCTTGACGTCGAGACCCGCGCGGGCGCAGACCTCGGCGATGCCCGCTCCCATCTGGCCGCAGCCCACCACTCCGACGCGTTCGATGTCGGTCACATCGTCCCCTTCGCTGATCTACGGCTGTCGCAGGGCCCCCGTTGTTCGGTGCCTGCTCCGATCGTGCACGTCCCGTGCACGTTACTCCGAAGTATCGATGATCGATCGCCCGGGTGGGGCATGCTGGCCGAGGAGACGATCCGTGACCGGACGGATCCGGAGCGTGGAGGAGCGGGGTGCGGTGGGGCGGACGGCGGGGACGGGGCGGGGGTCGCGGCGGGCGTTCACCGTGGCGGCGATGGCGACGCTGACGGGTCTCGTCACGACGGGGGAGCCTGGCCTCGTCACGGAGGGGGAGCCGGGTCTCGGCCCGGCGGAGGACTCGGCTGCCGTACCCCGTTCCGGGGGAACCCGGGGGCCCGGTCGGCCACGGACGGCCTCCGAGCTGCGGGGCATGTGGCTGTCGACCGTCATCAACCGCGACTGGCCCTCGCGGGCCGGCCTGTCCGTCGCCCGGCAGCGCGCCGAACTCCTCGCCCACCTCGACAGGGCGGTCGACCGCCGCTTGAACGCCGTGTTCTTCCAGGTCCGCCCCACGGCCGACGCGTTCTGGCCCTCGTCGTACGAGCCGTGGTCGCAGTACCTCACCGGCGTCCAGGGCAGGGACCCGGGCTGGGACCCGCTCGGCACGGCGGTGCGGGAGGCTCACGCGCGCGGCCTCGAACTGCACGCCTGGTTCAACCCGTACCGCGTCGCGAACCACACCGACCCCGGCAGACTCGTGGCGACTCACCCGGCCCGCAAGCACCCCGACTGGGTCATCCCCTATGGCGGCAGGCTCTACTACAACCCCGGGTTGCCCGAGGTCCGCGCCTTCGTCCAGGACGCGATGCTCGACGCGGTGCGGAAGTATGCGTTCGACGCCGTGCACTGGGACGACTACTTCTACCCGTACCCGGTCGCCGGCCAGGTCTTCGACGACGACGCGGCGTACCGGACGCACGGCGCGGGCTTCGCGGGCCGGGCCGCCTGGCGGCGCGACAACATCGACAGACTGGTGCGGGAGACGGCCACCCGCATCCCGCAGATCCGGCCCGGTACCCGCTTCGGGATCAGCCCGTTCGGGGTGTGGCGCAACCACGCGAGCGACCCGCGGGGCTCGGACACCCGGGCCGCCGTGCAGACGTACGACGATCTGTACGCCGACACCAGGAAATGGGTCCGCGAGCGGTGGATCGACTACATCGTCCCGCAGGTCTACTGGAACCTCGGCTTCGCCGCCGCCGACTACGCGAAGCTCGTGCCCTGGTGGGCGGCGGTCACGCAGGGCACGGGCGTGGAGCTGTACATCGGGGAAGCGCTCTACAAGGCCGGTGACCCCGCGCAGCCCGCGGCCTGGCAGGACTTGGCCGAACTCTCCCGGCACCTCACCTTCGCGCGCGACCACACACAAGTGCGCGGACACGTCTTCTTCTCCGCGAAGGAGGTCGACGTCGACCGCGTCGGAGCGATGGCGCGGGTCGTGTCCGACCACTACCAGCGGTCGGCGCGACCCGCGCGCTGAATCTGCCCAATGTCTACAGCGGGTTCTTGTGACCGAATGTCTACAGCGGGTCCTTGTGACGGATTTCCGAGTCGGGGCCCGGTGAGCAGATCGCCTCGTGCCCGTCGGTGAAGCGCACGCGGTACGGGGGCGTGCCCTCCGTTCCTATTACTTCGGTGATCTCCGCGACCTTGTCGTGCTGTCCGACAACCCTGCCGTGCTGCACGAGCTTGTCGCCCACGTCTGCATGCATCTGAAGGGTCTCCTCGTCATCTGCGGGAGTAACGGTCCTGGGGCTCAGCCCCGCGCTCGCTGGGTGAGCGCGATGCAGATCAGCACGGCCGCGGCCGTCAGCGGTGCGGCCGGTGTGAGCTGCTCGCCGAGGAGCAGTACCGACCACACCAGTGTGAGCAGCGGCTGCGCCAGCTGCAACTGGCTGGCCTTGGGAATTCCGATCGCCGCCATCCCGCGGTACCAGACGACCAGCCCCAGGAACTGCGATCCGGCGGCCACCCACAGCAGCCCCGCCACGCTGTGCGCCGACAGGTGGACCGGCTCGTACGACAGCGCCACCAGCGCGCCCGGCACCGACAGCGGCAGACACAGGACCAGCGCCCAGCCGATGACCTGCCACCCGGGCATGGTCCGGGCGAGCCGGCCGCCCTCGGTGTAGCCGGCGGCGCAGATCAGCAGCGCCCCGAAGAGATAGGCGTCCGCGCTGCTCAGCGCCCCACCGCTCTGCTGCACGGTGAACGCGATCACCGCGGCCGCGCCCGCGAGGGCGGCGCCCCAGAACATCCGTGAGGGGCGCGCGCCGGTCCGCAGCGCCGACAGCAGCGCGGTCGTCAGCGGCAGCAGCCCGACGACCACGGCCGCGTGCGCGGTGGTGGACGTCTGCAGCGCGAGCGTCGTCAGCAGGGGGAAGCCGAGCACGACACCGGCGGCCACCACGGCGAGCCCCGCCCAGTGCCGGCGGGCCGGTACGGGCACGCGCAGCGCCAGCAGACAGCCGCCCGCGATGACGGCGGCGAGGACGCTGCGCACGGCCACCAGAGACCAGGGGCCGAAGCCCTCCAGGCCCCAGGCGGTGGCGGGGAAGGTGAGGGAGAAGGCGGTGACGCCGAGCGCGGCCTGGAGGGTGCCGGAACGGCGGTCCGCCGGGGGCCCCTGTTCGGGCGTCCTGGGCGTGCTGACCGCTATCCCGATCTGGTCAATAGCGCTACTCTGTGCTCTCATGCAAGAGCGTAGCAGTGTCGGAGATCTGGCGAATCAGCTGCGACGGGAGCTGAACCGCTACTCACCCGGTGGAAAGCTGCCATCGAGTCGGGCACTCGTCGAGCGGTTCCGGGTGAGCCCGGTGACGGTGTCGCGGGCACTGGCTCAACTCGCCGCCGAGGGGCTGGTGGTGACCCGGCCGGGCGCCGGCGCGTTCCGCGCGCACCCGCGTACGTCCGCCGCGCCCGCCGGGGACACCTCCTGGCAGGAGGTCACGCTGAGCGCGGACGCCGCGACGGAACTCGTCCCGCGCACGGTGGACGCCTCCGGGGTCCTCGCCTCGCTCGCCGCCCCGCCGCCCGGCGTCGTCGAGTTCAACGGCGGCTATCTGCACCCCTCGCTCCAGCCCGAGCGGGCCATGGGGGCGGCCCTGTCGCGGGCGGGCCGGCGTCCGGGAGCCTGGTCGCGGCCGCCGATGGAAGGGCTGACGGAGCTGCGCGAGTGGTTCGCGCGGGGAATCGGCGGTGCGATCACCGCCGCGGAGGTGCTCATCACGGCGGGCGGCCAGTCCGCGCTGACCACCGCGCTCAGGGCACTCGCCCCGCCGGGGGCCCCGGTCCTGGTCGAGTCGCCCACGTACCCGGGCATGCTGGCGATCGCCCGCGCGGCGGGCCTCAGGCCAGTACCCGTACCGGTCGACGCGGACGGAGTGAAACCGGACCTCCTCGCCGACGCCTTCAGGGCGACCGGCGCCCGGGTGTTCGTCTGCCAGCCGCTGTTCCAGAACCCGACCGGCGCCGTGCTCGCCCCCGAGCGGCGCGCCGACGTGGTGCGGATCGCGCGTGAGGCGGGCGCCTTCGTCATCGAGGACGACTTCGTACGACGTCTGGTCCACGAGGACGCTGGGCCCCTGCCGCGTCCGCTGGCCGCGGAGGATCCCGACGGGGTCGTCGTGCACGTCTCCTCCCTGACCAAGGCGACCTCGCCGAGCTTCCGGGTCGGTGCGCTGGCCGCGCGCGGTCCGGTCCTCGAACGACTGCGTGCCATCCAGGTCGTGGACACCTTCTTCGTGCCGCGTCCCTTTCAGGAGGCCGCGCTCGAACTGGTCGGCTCGCCCGCCTGGCCCCGTCATCTGCGGGCCGTGTCCGCCGAGTTGAGGAACCGGCGCGACACGATGACGGCCGCGCTCCGACTGACGCTCCCCGAACTCGCCCTGCCCCACATCCCCTCCGGCGGCTACCACCTGTGGCTCCGCCTGCCCGACGGCACCGACGAGTCCGCCCTGGTCTTCGCGGCCCTCCGCGAGGGCGTGGCCGTCGCTCCCGGCCGCCCCTACTTCAGCGCGGAGCCCCCTGCGGGGCACCTCCGGTTGAGTTTCGTGGCGGTCGGGGGGACGGGGGAGATCACGGAGGGGGTGCGACGGCTGAGGGCGGCGTGCGACGGGGTACTGAGGTGACCGGCACCGACGGGGGTGCGTTGACACCCAAGAGTGGAACTGGTGGGTCGGCGCGCCCGGCCGCGGCGCCGAGCCCAACACCCGCTCCTACGACCGCCGATGGGTCGTCGACCTGGCCGCCGGCAGCGTGGACGAGCAGATCATCGACGACCTCGCCGTCGAATTCCCCACCCTCAACGAGGACTTCCTCGGCGCCGAGCACCGCTACCAGTACGCGGTCTCCTTCCCCGACCAGGACGGCTACGGCGGCTACGGCATCGTCAAGTACGACCGCACCGGCGGCGCCCGCCGCGTCCACCGGGTCGGCGACGCCCGCCTCCCCAGCGAGGCCGTGTTCGTCCCCGCCGCCGGCGCCACCCGCGAGGACGACGGCTACCTGCTCTCCGTCGTCTCCGACCTCAAGCAGGACGCCTCCCAGCTCCTGGTCCTGGACGCCTCAGGCCTCGACCGGATCGCGACGGTCCACCTCCCGCGCCGGGTCACCGGCGGCATCCACGGCTCCTGGATCCCCGACACCGACCTCGACACCTCCGCCGGCTGACCCCCAGTGGCCCCCAGGGGGATCCCCCTGCGGGCCCGGCCCCGCCCCCTCCGACAGGTCCGCTTCGGCAAGCACACTCCGCCAAGCCTGCGTATACCTTGCGTAACACCTATTGACCTGCGGAGTCCCGCACTCCACGATCTCCGCATGCATCTTCGGGTCACTTTCGTCGCCGCCGCTCGCAGCTCCTCGCTGTTGGCCGAACGCTTCGAGGACGACCGGCCGCTGGACCAGGCCGGCTGGGACGAAGTGCAGCGCGCCGCCCCGGAACTGGTGCCACTGGCGGCGGCCGAGCTGCGCTACTGCTCGCCGACCCCGCGCAGCCGCGCCACCGGCGACGCCCTCGGGTACGCGCCGCTGGCGCAACCCGCGCTGCGCGACTGCGACATGGGCCGCTGGCGCGGCTTCACGCTGGGTGAGGCGATGGCCCGCGAGCCGTCGGCGGTCGACGCCTGGCTCGCCGATCCGCGCTCCGCCCCGCACGGCGGTGAGTCCCTGACCTCGTTCATCTCCCGCGTCGGAGGCTGGCTCGACACCCGCCCGGCGGACGACGGCAGCCGGATCGTCGCGGTGGCAGAACCCTCGGTGGTGCGGGCCGCGCTCGTCTACGCGCTCAAGGCCCAGCCCTCGACGTACTGGAACATCGACGTCCGCCCCCTGTCGACGATCACCCTCACCGGCGTCAACGGCCGCTGGAACCTGCGCCTGGAAGGCGTGCCGCAGCACGCCTAGGAGATCCGTGTGTAGTCGGTCGTGAGGACCAGGTCCTTGGCGGGGCCGCCCACCCGCCACACCGTGCGCCAGTGGTCCTCGTCCCGCACCGTGAACTCGCCCCGGTAGAGGTCCGCCGCGCACGGGTGGTCGGCGACGTACCGGCCGGTGCTCAGGTCCAGGTCGTGGAAGGGGCGGCCGTCGGAGAACTGGACGAGGGCCGTCGCCGGGCTCGGCCCCGGCAGGAACCGCAGCGTCCGTTCGGCGGGCCGGGGCGTGCCCTGCCACACGAACGTGCCGGATTCCTGGTGCAGAAGTCCGTGCGGAGCTCCCGGTTCCCCCAGCGGGCCGAAAACCGTCGTCCCCGTGAACCGCCCCTCCGCACCGCTCGCGAGATCCCGCACCGAGCGCTCCACCCGCCAGCTCCCGCCCAGGTGGGCGAGCACGTCCGTCACTGGCCAGAACTCGCCCATACCGTCCCGCTCTCCGTCCCATGCGACGCTGCGCGACCCATTGACGCGCTCTGACCCCCTCCCTATCTTGCCGTTCGAAGTATTGATCGTTGTCCGAAATGTCGAACAACTCAAGACCTGGAACAACTCAACACCACAGAGCCGCGGAGTATCCATGTCACGCACCCGCACCCGCTGGCGACTCGGACTCACGGCCACCGCACTCCTGGTGGCCTCAGCCGTCGTTCCCGGGCCCGCCCACGCCGCCGCCGACGCCACCGACGCCACCGACTACGCGATCACCGTCGACCCGAAGGGCTCGGGCGCGAAGATCGACGACACCATGTACGGCGTCTTCTTCGAGGACATCAACCGCGCCGCGGACGGCGGACTGTACGCGGAACTCGTACAGAACCGGTCGTTCGAGTACAGCACCGCCGACAACAGGTCCTATACGCCGCTCACCTCCTGGGCCACCACGGGCACCGCGACGACCGTGGACGACGACGGGCGCCTCAACGCCCGCAACCGCACCTACCTCGCCCTGGGCGCGGGCTCGTCCGTCACCAACTCCGGTTACAACACCGGGATCAGGGTCGAGAGCGGCAAGGCGTACGACTTCTCGGTCTGGGCCCGCGCGGACGCGAGGACGCCGCTCACCGTGACCCTGCACGACGCCGACGGCGCGCTCGCCGAGGCCCGGCAGGTCACCGCGCGCGGCGGCTGGGCCAAGTACCGGGCCAGGTTCACCGCCACCCGCGACAGCACCACCGGGCGCCTCACCGTCGCCGCCGACGCTCCCGTCGCGCTCGACATGATCTCGCTCGTCCCACGGGACACGTACAAGGGCCACGGCCTGCGAAAGGACCTGGCCGAGAAGATCGCCGCCCTGCATCCCGGCTTCGTGCGCTTCCCCGGCGGCTGCCTCGTCAACACCGGCAGCATGCAGGGCTACGACGAGGCCTCGGGCTATCAGCGCCGGCGCTCGTACCAGTGGAAGGACACCATCGGCCCGGTCGAGCAGCGCGCCACCAACTCCAACTTCTGGGGCTACAACCAGAGTTACGGGCTCGGCTACTACGAGTACTTCCAGTTCGCCGAGGACATCGGCGCCATGCCGCTGCCCGTGGTGCCCGCGCTCGTCACCGGCTGCGGCCAGAACCAGGCCACCGACGACGACGCGCTCCTCAAGCGCCACATCCAGGACACCCTCGATCTCATCGAGTTCGCCAACGGGCCGGTGACCAGCGAATGGGGCAGGAAGCGGGCGGCGATGGGCCACCCGAAGCCCTTCCACCTCACCCACCTCGAAGTCGGCAACGAGGAGAACCTCCCCGACGAGTTCTTCGCCCGCTTCAAGCAGTTCCGCGCCGCCGTCCAGGCCAAGTACCCGAACATCAAGGTGATCTCGAACGCCGGACCCGACGACTCCGGCACCACCTTCGACACCGCATGGAAACTCAACAAGGAAGCGAACGTCGACATGGTCGACGAGCACTACTACAACAGCACCCAGTGGTTCCTGCAGAACAACGACCGCTACGACTCCTACGACAGGAACGGTCCCAAGGTCTTCCTCGGCGAGTACGCCTCCGGTGGCAACACCTTCAAGAACGCCCTCGCCGAGGCCGCGTACATGACCGGTCTGGAGCGCAACGCGGACGTCGTCAAGCTCGCCTCGTACGCCCCGCTGCTCGCCAACGAGGACTACGTGCAGTGGCGGCCCGACATGATCTGGTTCAACAACCACGCCTCGTGGGGTTCGGCCGACTACGAGGTGCAGAAGCTGTTCATGAACAACGTCGGCGACCGGGTGGTGCCGTCGACGGCCACCACCACGCCCTCGCTGAGCGCGCCCATCTCCGGCGCCGTCGGCCTGTCGACCTGGGCGACCACGGCGGCGTACGACGATGTGTTGGTGACCGGCGCCGACGGCACCACGCTGTTCGGCGACGACTTCAGCGGTGACGCCTCCCGGTGGACCCACACGGGCGGCGGGAACTGGAGCCTCCAGGACGGCCAGTACGTGCAGACCGACGTGGGCGCCGAGAACACCATGGTGTCGGCGGGCGACCCGGCCTGGCACGACTACGACCTGCAGGTGAAGGCCACCAAGAAGTCCGGCAAGGAGGGCTTCCTCGTCGCCTTCGGCGTCAAGGACACCGGCAACTACTACTGGTGGAACCTCGGCGGCTGGAACAACACCACCACCGCCGTCGAACAGGCCGTGGACGGCGGCAAGTCGACCCTGATCTCCAAGCCCGGCACGATCGAGACGGGCAAGGCGTACGACATCGACATCAAGGTCCGCGGCCGGCAGGTGACCCTCTACCTGGACGGCCAGGAGTGGGGGAGCTTCAAGGACGACAAGCCCGCGGAGCCGTTCCGTCAGGTCGTCACGCGGGACGCGAGGACCGGCGACCTGATCGTCAAGGTCGTCAACGCGCAGGCAGCGGACGCCCGTACCGCGATCGACCTGGGCGGGGCGAAGGCGGGCCGCAAGGCCGCCGTCACCACCCTCCAGGCGGCGCCGGAGGCGGTGAACTCGGAGACGGTGACCGCGGTCGCCCCTGTGAAGTCCGCCTTCGACGGCGTCGCCGACAAATTCACCTACACCTTCCCGGCGAACTCCGTGACCTTCCTGCGGATCAGGCAGCGGTAGCCGGAGGCGTGGGCTGCTGTCCGGCGGGCAGCAGCCCACGCTCCGCGAAGACCTTCTTCGCGACCAGGCTCGCGTTCATCGCCTTCGGTATGCCGCAGTAGACGGCCGAGTGCAGCAGCGACTCCACGATCTCGTCCGGAGAAAGACCCACGTTCAGCGCCGCGTTGACGTGCACCTCCAACTGCGTCTCACAGCCGCCGAGCGCGGTGAGCATGCCGAGCGTCACCAACTGGCGGTCGCGCGGGGCGAGTCCGGGCCGGTCGTAGATGTCGCCGAAGGCCCAGGAGACGATCTGGTGGCCGAGTTCGGGATTGATGTCGCCGAGCGCGTCGACGACGCGCTGTCCGGCCTCGCCGTCGACGCGCTTGAGGACCTCCAGGCCGTGTTCGAAGCGCTCCTCGCGAGTGGTGGCGGTGTTCGTGAGCGTCATGGGAGTTCGTCCGATCCCGGCTGGTCGAGCAGCCGTTCGTAGTGGTCGATCTTGTCGTCGAGGGAGGCCGCGTTGCGGCGCAGCGCCCGGATGCGGTCCGCGAGGTCGGCGCGGTGCTCCCGGAGCATCGCGAGCCGCTCGGGAACCGTGGCGTCGCCGCGCGCCCGCAACTCGGCGAACCGCTGCATGTCAGCGATCGACATGCCCGTCTCGCGCAGCCGGATGAGGAACTCCAGCCAGGCCAGGTCGGCCGCCTCGTAGCGCCGCTGGTTCCCGGTGGTCCGGCCGACCCGTTGGATCAGGCCGGCCTTCTCGTAATACCGCAGCGTGTCGTGCGAGAGGCCGGTGCGCTCGACGACCTGGGCGATCGTGAGCGTCGGCTCCTGCGGGAGGGGTTGTTCGCCGGCCATGGAGAAACCGTAGAACCTGGAGTGCGCTCCAGGTCAAGCTTCATCCGTCGGGCGATCCTGGAGAGGGCTCGACGGCGTTTCGACCCGGCTCGGGAGCGGCGCCCAGGTCAGGAACGGCGACGGGGCTTGCCCCGCTTGGCGCCGCCCTTGGCGCCTCCGGAACCGCCGCCGCGGGGGTTCCGGCTGGTCGTCGACTTGCCGGACGACTTGCCCGCGGCGGGCTTGCGCCGTGCGCCGCCGCCCGTCTCGGGACGCTTGGCCTTCGTCGGGGCCGCGGGCGCCGCCGGGGCCTGGGCGCGTCCCCGTGAGCTGTTGACGGTCCGGCCGCGGACGATCCCGATGAAGTCCTCGACCAGGTCGGTGGTCGCGTCCTGTGGCCAGGACAGCGCGACGCGCGACTCCGGGGCGTCCGTGACCGGCCGGTAGGTGAGGTCCTTGCGGTGGTGCAGGCGGGCGAGGGACTGGGGGACGACGAGGAGCCCGATGCCCGCCGCCACGAGTTCGACGGCGTCCGCCGTGGTGGCGGGGCGCTCGAACGCGGGCTGCCCCGGCGGACGCTCCCAGTCGAGCGTGTCGTCGAGGGGGTGCAGCACGATCTCGTCGGCGAGGTCCTCGGAGGTCACCTCGTCGACCGCCGCCACGATGTGGTCCTTGGGGACCACGACCACCGTCGTCTCGGTGTAGAGGGGGATCGCGCTGAGGTCCTCCCGGTCGACCGGCAGCCGGACGAATCCGGCGTCGGCGCCGCGGCCCCGCAGCACGTCGAACGCTTCGTCGGTGGAGACCGCGACGAGCGTGAGGGGGATGTCGGGCAGCCGCTCGTTCCAGATCCGCACCCACTTCGTGGGCGTCACTCCCGGGACATAGGCGAGCCGGAACGAAGGGGGTACTTCCGAGCCTGTCACCTCGCCAGGCTATCGGTCGTGGTCGGAGGTCGCGCACACGCTCGATACCCTTGACGCATGACGTCGCACCAGACCACCCAGACCATGAAGCCCGCCACCGCGGCGAAGAAGCTGGGTGTGTACCTCGAGGCCACCCCCGCCGAGTTCCAGGAGGGCGTCGTCTCGCGCGCCGAGCTGACCGCCCTGCAGGCCGATCCGCCCGCGTGGCTCCAGGAGCTGCGGCGCAACGGCCCGCACCCCCGGCCCGTGGTCGCCGCGCGGCTGAGCATCTCCATCGCCGGGCTCGCCCGCGGCGGGGTCACCGAGGCCCTCACCACGGAGCAGATCGACGCCCTGAAGCAGGAGGACCCGGGATGGCTGCGCCGGGAGCGCGCCACCCAGGCCGAGGTCCGCAAGGAAGAGGTCCGCATCAAGGAGAAGCGCGCGGAGCAGCACGCCGAGCGGAACACGGAGCGCGCAGCCCAGCCCCGCAGCTCCCGTTCCTGACCCCGCCCCGCCCGACCGGCCCGTCCCACGACGGTGTTCCGTGTTCGTGGTCGGGACCCTGGTGGCCGGACGCGTGCCGTGAGATCGTCCGCGGGTGAGCGACGCTGCTGAGGAAGTCGTCCCGGGACCGCCGGACGATCGTGCCGCATCCGTTCTGCGGTTCGCGGTGGAACTCGTCGCCTGGGTGGCGACGCCTTGGGCGCTGGCCGATCATTCCTGGCTATTGGCCGCCCTGTCCCTGATATTGCTGATCGGCCTCCCGACGGTCCTGTCCACCCCGGGGGACAAGGCCGACGTGATCATCGCCGTACCCGGCTGGGTCACGATCCTTCTGGTGCTGCTGCAGCTCGTCGCGGCCGTTGTCTCCTCGTGGGTGCTGTGGCCCACGTGGGCGGCGGTCGCGGTCACCGCGCTGGCCGCCACCGTCCTCGTCACGGAACGCCCGCGCCGGCGGTGGCTGCTCTCCATCCGCTGAAGGGCCCCCGGGCCGGGGTCTCCCACGTGTCGGGGTGTCGTCAAGGCTCCGCGTCAGGACCGGCCGAGGACGCAGAACTCGTGGCCCTCCGGGTCGGCCAGGCACGTCCACGGGACGTCGCCCTGGCCGAGGTCGAGGTCGGTGGCGCCGAGGTCCCGCAGCCGGGCCACCTCCGCCGCTTTGTCGTCACCGGGGTAGGGCAGCAGGTCAAGATGGACGCGGTCCGGCACGGTCTTCAGGCCGGGCGTGCGGAGGAACTCGAGATACGGGCCGACCCCCTCGGCGGAGCGCAACACCGCATGATCGTCGGTCACCTCGTGCAGGGTCCAGTCCGTCGCCTCACCCCAGAACCGGGCCATGGCCCGCGGATCCGCGCAGTCGACCACCACCACGGCGATCGGCCCGGTGTCCCGGTAGATCTCCCGAGGCTCCAGCACGCAGAACTCGTTGCCCTCCGGGTCGGCGAGGACCGTCCACGGCACGTCGCCCTGGCCCACGTGGGCGGGCGTCGCACCGAGAGCCTTCAGGCGCGCGACCAACTCCGTCTGATGGGCCGCGGAGGTGGTGGCGAGATCGAGGTGCACACGGTTCTTTGTCGTTGTCTTCGGTTCCGGGACGGTGACGACGTCGATGCAGACGGCGACCGGGTCCGGCCAGACGAAGCCGCCGACGGGTTCAACGTTGGTCACGCCGGGTCCCTCGCTGGAAACACCCCAGCCGAGTGCCTCCGCCCAGAACCGGCCGACCGCCGAGTCATCAAGAGCCTTTATGTTCACCTGAACAGGTCGCAGCGCCATGTCGGCGATCCTATACGGGCGGATTGCATAAACGTGCAGCGAAACGTATAGTCATGCCATCTAGGAGGAGGGTTCCATGGTGGTACGCGCAGCGGTGGCGGGAGCGAGTGGGTACGCGGGCGGCGAAGCCCTGCGTCTGCTCCTGGCGCACCCCGAGGTCGAGATCGGCGCCCTGACCGGCAACTCCAACGCGGGTCAGCGCCTCGGCGCACTGCAGCCGCACCTGCTGCCGCTGGCCGACCGAGTCCTCCAGGAGACCACCCCGGACGTCCTCGCCGGGCACGACGTCGTCTTCCTCGCGCTGCCCCACGGGCAGTCCGCCGCCGTCGCCGAACAGCTCGGCCCCGAGGTCCTGGTCGTCGACATGGGCGCCGACTTCCGGCTCAAGGACCCGGCGGACTGGGAGAAGTTCTACGGCTCCGCGCACGCCGGCACCTGGCCCTACGGCCTTCCCGAACTGCCGGGCGCCCGCGCCGCGCTGGAGGGGTCCAAGCGCATCGCGGTGCCCGGTTGCTACCCGACGGCCGTCTCCCTCGCCCTCTTCCCGGCGTACGCGGCCGCACTCGCCGAACCCGAGGCCGTGATCGTCGCCGCGTCCGGGACCTCCGGCGCGGGCAAGGCGGCCAAGCCCCATCTGCTCGGCAGCGAGGTCATGGGCTCCATGTCCCCGTACGGAGTCGGTGGCGTCCACCGGCACACCCCCGAGATGATCCAGAACCTCGGTGCGGCGGCGGGGGAGCCGGTCACCGTGTCCTTCACACCCACCCTCGCGCCGATGCCCCGGGGCATCCTCGCCACGTGCAGCGCGAAGGCGCGTGAAGGGGTCACCGGTGAGTCCCTGCGCGCCGCGTACGAGAAGGCGTTCGCCGACGAACCCTTCGTCCACCTGCTGCCCGAGGGGCAGTGGCCCGCCACCGCGTCCGTCTACGGTTCCAACGCCGTTCAGGTCCAGGTCGCGTACGACGAAGCGACGCACCGCATCATCGCGATCAGCGCCATCGACAACCTGACCAAGGGCACGGCCGGCGGGGCCGTGCAGAGCATGAACATCGCCCTCGGGCTTCCCGAGGAAACGGGTCTTTCCACGATCGGAGTCGCACCGTGAGCGTCACCGCTGCCAAGGGCTTCACCGCCTCCGGCATCGCCGCAGGCATCAAGGAGAACGGCAACCCGGACCTGGCCCTCGTGGTCAAC
Organism: Streptomyces sp. GbtcB7; assembly: GCF_019091445.1. NCBI lineage: Bacteria > Bacillati > Actinomycetota > Actinomycetes > Kitasatosporales > Streptomycetaceae > Streptomyces > Streptomyces sp. GbtcB7. The sequence goes on along the minus strand of NZ_JAGXJM010000003.1, from coordinate 263,181 downwards.
AACGGGCCCCGCCTCGCCGCCGCGGGCGTCTTCACCTCCAACCGCGTGAAGGCCGCGCCGGTCCTCTGGTCCGAGCAGGTCCTCAAGGGCGGTCAGGTCTCCGCCGTGATCCTCAACTCCGGCGGTGCCAACGCCTGCACGGGCCCCAAGGGCTTCCAGGACACGCACGCGACCGCCGAGAAGGTCGCCGCGGTCCTCGACGTCAACGCCGGCGAGGTCGCCGTCGCGTCGACCGGGCTCATCGGCGTACTCCTGCCGATGGACAAGCTGCTGCCCGGGGTCGAGTCGGCCGCCGCCCAGCTCTCCGCGCACGGCGGCGAGAAGGCCGCCATCGCCATCAAGACCACCGACACCGTGCACAAGACCTCGGTGCACACGGGCGACGGCTGGACCGTCGGCGGCATGGCCAAGGGCGCGGGCATGCTCGCCCCCGGCCTCGCCACCATGCTCGTCGTGCTGACGACGGACGCGGACCTCGACTCCGAGACCCTCGACAGGGCGCTGCGCGCCGCCACCCGCACCACCTTCGACCGCGTCGACTCCGACGGCTGCATGTCGACCAACGACACCGTGCTGCTGCTCTCCTCCGGAGCCAGTGAGGTCACCCCGCGGTACGCGGAGTTCGCCGAGGCCGTACGCGCGGTCTGCGACGACCTCGGTCAGCAGCTCATCCGGGACGCCGAGGGCGCCAGCAAGGACATCAAGATCGAGATCGTGAACGCCGCGAGCGAGGACGACGCCGTCGAGGTGGGCCGCTCCATCGCCCGCAACAACCTCCTCAAGTGCGCGATCCACGGCGAGGACCCCAACTGGGGACGCGTGCTGTCCGCGATCGGCACGACCGGCGCCGCCTTCGAGCCCGACCAGCTCAACGTCGCCATCAACGGCGTCTGGGTCTGCAAGAACGGCGGCGTCGGCGAGGACCGCGAGCTCGTCGACATGCGCTACCGCGAGGTCCACATCGTCGCCGACCTCGCCGCGGGCTCCCAGACCGCCACGATCTGGACCAACGACCTCACCGCGGACTACGTCCACGAGAACAGCGCCTACTCGTCATGAGCAATGTGACGCGGAAACACACCGCACTGCCCAAGGCCCGGATCCTCATCGAGGCACTCCCGTGGCTGACCCGCCACAACGGCAAGACGGTCGTCATCAAGTTCGGCGGAAACGCCATGGTGAACGAGGAGCTGAAGGCCGCCTTCGCCCAGGACGTGGTGTTCCTGCGGCAGGCCGGACTCAAGCCCGTCGTCGTGCACGGCGGCGGCCCGCAGATCAGCGCCGCCCTCGACCGGCACGGCATCGTCAGCGAGTTCAAGGCGGGCCTGCGCGTCACCACCGAGGACGCCATGGACGTCGTACGCATGGTCCTGGCCGGTCAGGTGCAGCGCGAGCTGGTCGGACTGCTCAACCAGCACGGACCGCTCGCCGTCGGCATGACCGGCGAGGACGCGCACACCATCACCGCCACCAAGCACCAGCCCGAGATCGACGGGGAGTTGGTCGACATCGGGCGGGTGGGCGAGATCACCGCGATCGACACGGGCGCGATCGAGGCACTGCTCGCCGACGGCCGGATCCCGGTCGTCTCCTCGATCGCCCGGAGCCAGGACGACGGACATGTCTACAACGTCAATGCTGATACGGCGGCTGCGGCTCTTGCTGCGGCACTGGGCGCCGAAACCCTCATGGTCCTCACGGACGTCGAGGGCCTCTACGAGGACTGGCCCGACAGCGACGAGGTGATCAGCCGCCTGACCGCCTCCGAACTGGAGAAGCTGCTGCCCGAGCTGGCCAGCGGCATGGTGCCGAAGATGGAGGGCTGTCTGCACGCCGTGCGCAACGGCGTCACCACCGCCCGCGTCATCGACGGCCGGGTCCAGCACTCGATCCTGCTGGAGATCTTCACCGACGAGGGGATCGGCACGATGGTCGTGCCGGACACACGGCCCGATGAACAGGGGGACGCCGAATGACCGGGACCAACGCGGAGCTCACCCAGCGGTGGCAGGGCGCGCTCATGGACAACTACGGCACCCCGCGGCTGCCGCTCGTCCGCGGCGAGGGCACCCGGCTGTGGGACGCCGACGGCAAGGAGTACCTCGACTTCGTCGGCGGTATCGCGGTCAACGCGCTCGGCCACGCCCACCCTGCGATCGTCGAGGCCGTGAGCCGGCAGATCGCCTCCCTCGGCCATGTCTCCAACCTCTTCGTCGCCGAGTCGCCCGTCGCGCTCGCGGAACGGCTGCTCCAGCTCTTCGGGCGCGAGGGCCGGGTCTACTTCTGCAACTCGGGCGCCGAGGCCAACGAGGGCGCGTTCAAGATCGGCCGGCTCACCGGCCGGGGCCACATGGTGGCCACCCACGGCGGCTTCCACGGCCGCACCATGGGCGCCCTCGCGCTCACCGGCCAGCCCGGAAAGCAGGAGCCGTTCCTGCCGCTGCCCGGTGACGTCACACACGTGCCCTACGGTGACGCGCAGGCGCTGGCCGCGGCGGTCACCGAGGACACCGCCCTGGTGATCATCGAGCCGATCCAGGGCGAGAACGGCGTGGTCGTACCCCCGCCCGGCTACCTCAAGGCCGCCCGCGCGATCACCGCCGCCACCGGCAGCCTCCTCGTCCTCGACGAGGTGCAGACCGGCATCGGCCGCACCGGACCCTGGTTCGCCTACCAGGACCACGAAGGTGTCCTGCCGGACGTCGTCACCCTCGCGAAGGGCCTCGGCGGCGGACTGCCGCTCGGTGCGACCGTCGCCTTCGGTCGGGCCGCCGAGCTGCTGAAGCCGGGCCACCACGGTTCGACCTTCGGCGGCAACCCGGTCGTCTGCGCCGCCGGACTCGCCGTCCTCGACACGATCGCGTCCGAGGGGCTCCTCGAGAACGTGAAGGCCGCGAGCGAGAAACTGCGGGGCGGAATCGAGTCACTCGGTAACCCGTTGATCGACCATGTCCGGGGTGCGGGCCTGCTCCTGGGTATCGTGCTCACCGAGCCGCTCGCGCCCCAGGTGCAGCAGGCGGCTCAGGACGCCGGTCTCCTGGTCAACGCGCCCGCCCCCGATGTCGTACGGCTGATGCCCCCGCTGAACCTGAGCGACGACGAGGTGGACGCGTTCCTCCAGGCCCTTCCCGGTGTCCTCGACGCTGTAGCCAACGGGGACGGACGAGCCAAAGAATGAGACGACGACGATGAGTCAGGCGCAGGATCACGAGCACGTCGGGCCTGCCGTGCCGCAGACCCGCACCGCACGCCACCGCCGGATCGTGGACATCCTCAACCGGCAACCGGTGCGATCCCAGAGCCAGTTGGCGAAGCTCCTCGCCGACGACGGGCTGAGCGTCACGCAGGCGACGCTCTCCCGGGACCTGGACGAGCTGAACGCGGTGAAGATCCGCAACAACGACGGCGACCTCATCTACGCGGTGCCGAGCGAGGGCGGTTTCCGCACCCCGCGCGCGCCGCTGGGGGAGTCGGCGAAGGAGGAGCGGATGCGGCGGCTCTCGTCGGAGCTGCTGATCTCCGCGGAGGCGTCCGCGAACCTCGTGGTTCTCCGTACCCCGCCGGGGGCGGCGCAGTTTCTCGCCTCCGCCATCGACCAGGCCGAGCTGCAGGACATTCTCGGGACGATCGCCGGGGATGACACGTTGCTGCTGATCAGTCGTAATCCGACGGGTGGGCAGGCTCTGGCCGATCATTTGCTGCGGTTGGCTCAGAACAATCATTGAGTTGTACGACGGTGGAGGCGCACCCCGGGTTGGGGTGCGCCTCCACTTCCGTGTGTTTGAGTTTTGGGTGCGGCCCGGTTGTGGCTGGTCGCGCCCGCGCGGCGGAGCCGCATGATGTCAACGCCCCGCGCCCCTAAAAACGGACACTCACCCCAGGCGCTGTGCCAGGCCCCCCGTGCACCGCACCTCGTCTCCCGCCGTGATCAGTAGGGCCTCGATGTCGGGGAGGGACTCCAGCCAGGTCAGGCCCTCTCGGGAGCCCATGGCGAAGGCCGCTGTCGCCCAGGCGTCCACCCAGGTCAGGCGAGGGCCCACCACGGTCACGGCGACCAGGTCGGTGACCGCGGAGCGGCCGGTGCGGGGGTCGACGATGTGCGCCCCGCGCTCGGCGGTGCCGGAGGTGGCCACCGACAGTTCGTCGACACCGGCCGCGGAGACCACGGCCGCGAGTGAACCGGGACGCAGCGGGTCCGAGACGCCGACCCGCCACGGGCGGTGCGTGCCGGGCGCGCCGAGCAGCTGGACGTCGCCGCCGCCGTTCACGCTGACTCCGGTCGCGCCGGCCGCCGCGAGGTGACGGGCCACGCGCTCGGTCGACCAGCCCTTCACGATCCCCGTCGGGTCGAGCCGGCCCTCGTACGTCGAGCTGAACCAGCCGTCGCTGACCCGCTCCGCCTCGGCACACAGGTCGAGCACCTCGGCGACCTCCGGATCGCACTCCTCGACCGTCAGCTCCCCGCGCGCGAGGCGCGAGATCTGGCTGTCCTCCCGATAGGTGCTGAACACTTCGTCCACCCGGTGGAGTTGGGCGACCGCCTCATCCAACGCGGTCCGCACGGCCTCGGGTTCGCCGCCACGCACGTCGAAGGAGAAGACGGTGCCCATGACCTCTTCCGCGTGCCGCAGGGCGGGCGGCTCCTGGTCCGGGTCAGCCACCGGCCTTGTCCAGGGCCGACTGCAGGGACTGCTTGTAACCGGTGCTGGTGTAGGTCGCACCGGAGACGGCGTCGATGTTCGCGTTCCCGGCCGCGACCGCCTCCTGGTTGAGCTTGGGCACGGCCAGCGCGGTCTTCTGGTCGCTCAGCCCGCCCTTGGGCGCCTGCACGGCCTCGGACTTGGTGATCTTTCCGCCGCTGACGGTGATACGGACCTGGACCGCCCCGTACTGGGTCTGGGCGACGCTTCCGGTGACCGTCTTGGCCTGTGCGGCGGGCGCCTGGGACGAGGAGCCGGCGGAACCGGCGGAGCCCGCACCCGCGGACCCGGTCGATCCCGCGGCTCCCGAGGAACCGCTGCCGCTCGCCTTGGCCTTGTCGAGGGCCGACTGCAGCGACTTCTTGTATCCGGCGCTCGTGTAGCTGGCACCCGACACCGCGTCGATGTTGGCGCTGCCCGCGGCGACGGCCTCCTGGTTCAGCTTGGGCACGGAGGCGTTGCTGACCTCGGTGCTGCGTCCGCCGCTGGGAATCTGGACGACCTCGGACTTGGTGATCTTTCCGCCGCTGACGGTGATACGGACCTGAACGGGCCCGTACTGGGTCTGCGCGACGTCGCCGGTGACCGTCTGGGCCCCCGTGGACGACTGCTGCGCGCTGCCGCCCTGGGGCGACTCCTGACCCGCCACCGACTGCTGGGGCGCGGCGCCCTGTGCCGACGCGGACGCCGGGTCGGAGGCGGGCTTCAGCGACAGCAGCAGGACGATCCCGGACACGGTGGCGGCGCCGGCCAGCACGACACGCCGCAAGGGGTGGCTCTTCTTCATCGCTCCTGACTCCCGTCGCTCACATCTCGAACGACTCGTGATGGATGCGGCGGGCGGGGACCCCCGCGCCGCGCAGTGCTTCGTAGACCTGCTGCGCGAAGCCGGGCGGCCCGCACATGAAGACGTCGTGGCGGTCGATGTCCGGCAGCTTGCGGCTCAGCGTCTCCGCCGAGATGTCCGGACGCTCGCCCTCGGGGCTGTTCACCGCGTACATCAGCCGGGCCCCGCGCTCCTCGGCGATCGCCGCGAGCTCGTCCCACAGGGCCAGGTCCTGGGTGGTGTTGGCCCGGTAGAGCAGCGTCAGGTCGCCCGCCGCGCCGGGCAGCGTCTCGAACAGCGCCCGCATCGGAGTGATGCCGACCCCGCCCGCCACCAGCAGCACCTTGCCGCGGCTGCGCTTGCCCGCCGTGAGCGCCCCGTACGGGCCCTCGGCCCAGACCCGGGTGCCGGGCCGCAGGTCGCGCAGCGCCGAGCTGTGGTCGCCGATCGCCTTTACCGTGATGCGCAGCATGTTGGGGCGGGGCGCCGCCGACAGCGAGTACGGGTGCGAGCTGAGCCGCATGCCCGGCGCCAGGAAACGCCAGCGGAAGAACTGCCCGGCCTCGGCGCCCATGCGGTGCAGCTTGCGCCCGCTGATCAGCACCGAGACGATCCCGGGGGTCTCCTCGATCACGGCCTCGACCCGCATCCGGTGCTTCAGGTTCAGCCGGATCGGCGAGAGGATGCGATACCAGATCACCAGGGCCGTCACCGACCCGTACAGCCCGTACCAGACCGTCTTGGCGGTCGGCTCGACGGCGAACTCGTTGCCCGTGGACAGCTGGTGCCAGAACGTCAGGAAGACGGCGGCGTAGGTGAGCAGGTGGATGTGGTACCAGGTGTCGTAGCCCATCCTGCGGCGCACCGGGCCCATGGAGAGCAGGCCGATCAGGAACAGCAGACCGGTGCCGATAGCCGCCTTGCCCATGTCGGGCAGCTGGTTGATCGAGTCGATGGTCTGCTGGACGATGTCGCCGAAGCTCTTGCCGGCCTGCAGCGCGTAGCCCCACATGATCAGCACGAGGTGCGCGAGCACCAGACAGATCGTGTACCGGCCGCTCATGGCGTGCCAGCGCGCCACCCGGTCCGAGCCCACCCGGCGCTCCAAGGCGGGCACCCGGGCCATCTGCAGCACCACCAGCGCCATCAGATACCCCGCGAGCAGCCCGGTGATCCGGCCCGCGTTGAGGATCTTGCTGTTGTCGTCGGCGATGGACGGGGTGTTGCTCCACCACAGCCAGATGACCCCGGCCGCGCCCGCCCCGACGGCGAGCAGCAGTGGGACGGCGGGGGAGCGTCGTGGGCGAATACGGCGCAAGGTCTGGCGCCGCGCGGCGCGGCCACCGGCGATCGTGGACACGGTTCCTCCGTGGTCGTCCGTGGGGACGGGGCTAGGGGAGAGGCCCCCTGGCCCAGAGATACGGGCCCCGACGGCCGTGCGTTCAGAGGCCTGCCGAGTCCAGTGCCGATTGGAGGGACTGCTTGTATCCGTCGCTGGTGTACGAGGCCCCTGAGACGGAGTCGATCTGGGCGCTCTGCGCGGCCAGCGCCTCCCTCCTGAGCTGGGGAATGGCGTAACTGTTGATCTCCTGGTCCCGTGGGTTGTCCGTGGGATAGGAGACCGCGGTCACATCGGTGATCTTGCCGTTCTTCAGTGTGACGCGCACCTGGACGGGGCCCCAGCGGGTCTGGACCGTGTCACCGGTGACGGTCTTGGTGCCGGTGCTCTTCGTGCTCCCGGACGAGCCTCCCGATGAGCTGCTGGAAGAGCTTCCGGGTGCGGGTGACTGGGACGGCGACTGTGACGCCGACTGTCCGGGGGAGGACGACGCCTGCGCCAGGGTCGGCGGCGTGTGCGGCTTGAGCGACAGCAGCAGGACGAAACCGGTGACGGTGGTGGCCGCCGCCAGCGTCACCCGGCGCAGCGGACGGTGCTTCTTCAGGGCGTGCACGGTGACCTCACAGCTCGAACGACTCGTGGTGGATACGGCGGTCGGGGACCCCGGCCGCGCGCAGCGCCCCGTACAGGTCCCGCGCCATGGCGGGCGGACCGCACAGATAGACGTCGTGCCCGGCGAGATCGGGCACGGAGGCCCGCAGGGACTCGGCGGTGAACCGCGGACGTGTCCCGTCGGCGCCGTTGACCGCGTACAGGACGCGCGCCCCGCGCCACTGGGCTATCGCCTCCAGTTCGGCGCCGAGCGCGAGGTCCTCGGCCGTGCTCGCCCGGTAGAGCAGCGTCACGTCGCCGGGTCCGCCGGGCAGCGTCTCGAACAGGGCGCGCAGCGGTGTGATGCCGACGCCGCCGGCGATCAGCAGCGCCTTGCGTCCGGTGTGCCGCTCGGCGGTCAGCGCCCCGTAGGGGCCCTCCGCCCACACCCGGGTGCCGGGCCGCAGCAGCCCCACGGCGGCACTGTGGTCGCCGAGCGCCTTCACGGTGATCCGCATCCGGTCGGGGCGCGGCGGCGCCGACAGCGAGTACGGCGTCGAGGTCCACCGCATTCCGTCCGAGAGGAACCGCCAGCGGAAGAACTGCCCCGCTTCGGCGCCGAGCTCGTCCAGCCGCTCCCCGCACACGACGACGGAGAAGACCCCGGGCGCCTCGCGGTACACGGACTCCACGCGCAGTTTGTGGCGCAGGTTGAGCCGCACCGGGACGAGCAGCCGGAACCACACCACCAGCGCTGCCGTGCCCAGGTAGAGCACGTACCAGGCGGCCTGGGCGGCGGTGTTGCCGACGAGGTCCGAGCCCAGCGCGAGCTGGTGGAAGAAGGTGAGGAACACGGCCACGTACGTCAGCAGGTGCAGGTAGTACCAGAACTCGTGGGTGATCCGGCGGCGGGCCGCGCGCGCCGAGGTGATCCCGACGGCGAAGAGGATGAGCGTGCCGGTCGTGGCCTTGAGCATGTCCGGGTAGTCGAACACCACGCTCAGCGTCTCGTGCACGATGCCCGCCCCGTCCTGGGCGGCGTACCCGAACAGGATCAGCGTGACATGCGCCACCAGCAGGCTGACCGTGTACCGGCCGGCCATGGCGTGCCAGCGGGCCACCCGGTCGGAGCCGATCCGCCGCTCCAGCAGGGGCACCCGGGCCATCAGCGCCACGAGCACCGCGCAGCTGTAGCCGCACAGCAGCCCGGCGATCCGCCCGGCGTCCGTCAGCCACCCGGCGAGGCCCACCACCGACCGCGTGTCGTACCACCACAGGGCGACGACCGCGCCGGCTCCGGCCCACAGCAGGGCCAGCAGGGGCCCGGCGGGCGAGGGGCGCGGTCGTCCGCGTCCGCGTGACGGGCGAGGGACCGCTGTCCGCTCGTACACCGTGGTCATATGTCCGTCCTTCCGGCTGTCCGGGAGGAAACTGTGCTTCGGCAACTTCTGAGCAGCCTCTGAATGGGCGCCCTCGTCGCGGATTCACAGGAAACGCAGAGCGGCGCACGCGGCCCACTCAGAGGAAACTCAGAGGCGGGAGGGGTGCTGCCGGCTCCGGCGAGGGGTGATCCTGGAAGACGACATGAACACTCCCCGCTCCCGAGGCACCGGCCTGCCCGCGCTCACCCGCCCCGACGGCACCCCCGTACGCGTCCTCGTCGTCGACGACGACCCCGACCTGGCCGAGGTGCTCTCCGGCGCCCTGCGCTACGAGGGCTGGGAGGTCCGCACGGCGGGCGACGGGGCCTCGGCCGTCACCGAGGCACGCGAGCTGATGCCGGACGCCGTCGTCCTCGACGTGATGCTCCCGGACACCGACGGCTTCGCCGTGCTGCGCACCCTGCACACCGTGCACCCCGAGGTCTGTGTGCTCTTCCTCACCGCGCGGGACGCCGTCGAGGACCGCATCGCGGGCATCACCGCGGGCGGCGACGACTACGTGACCAAGCCGTTCAGCCTGGAGGAGGTCGTCGCCCGGCTGCGCGGCCTGCTGCGCCGCGCGGGCATGGCCCGGCAACTGGACGAGGGCCCGCGCCTGACCGTCGGCGACCTCGTGATGGACGAGGAGGCCCGCGAGGTGACCCGGGGCGGCGAGCTGGTCGAGCTGTCGCCGACCGAGTTCGAACTGCTGCGCTTCCTGATGCGCAACCCGCGCCGGGTGCTCAGCAAGGCGCAGATCCTCGACCGCGTCTGGTCCTACGACTTCGGCGGTCAGGCCCATGTCGTGGAGCTGTACATCTCGTACCTGCGCAAAAAGGTGGACGCGGGCCGCGAGCCCATGATCCACACGGTGCGGGGCGCCGGGTACGTGATCAAGCCGGTGGCCGGACGATGAGCCGGCGCCGGTGGCCACGGGTGCGGGCGGTCATCCGTCGGCTGCCGCTCCCGCGCACGATGCGGGCCCGCCTCACCGCCGGGCTCCTGGTCCTGCTCGCCGTCAGCTGCGCCGCCGTCGGGGTGGCCGCGGTGTACGAACTGAACGGCTTCCTCACCGGCCGCCTCGACCAGCAGCTGCACGACGTGGGGGTGCGGTTCCCCGCGAGCCTGGAGCACGGCACCGTCAAACCGTCGGACCGTGACGGCGACGAGAACGGCGACACCCGGCGGCAGAGCACCGGTACCTTCGGCGCGCGGCTGGTCGGCCGGGACGTCACCAACGCGGCCGTCGTGCCCTCCGGCCAGAACATCACCGACCTGAACGTGTCCCTGACCACCTCCGACCGGCAGACCCTGGCCGGCATCCCCACCGACGGCCGCGCCCACACCGTCTGCCTGTCGGCGCTCGGCGACTACCGCGTGCTGGCGGCGCGCGGACTGGACGGCGACGTCCTGGTCAGCGGGCTGCCGATGGAACCGGTCCGGGCCGCCGTGCACCGCCTGGAACTGGTCGCGGGCTGTGTCTTCGGCCTGGCCCTCGTGGTCGCCGGAGTCGCCGGAGCCCTGTGGGTGCGCTGGTCGCTGCGCCCACTGAGCCGGGTCGCCGCGACCGCGACCCGGGTCAGCGAGCTGCCGCTCGCCAGCGGTGAGGTGGCGCTGCCGCCGCGTGCGCCGGAGCAGGACCCGCGCAGCGAGGTGGGCCGCCTCGCCGGCGCCTTCAACCGGATGCTCGGCCATGTCGAGGACGCCCTGACCAAGCGGCACGCGAGCGAGGAACGGCTGCGCAGCTTCGCGGCCGACGCCAGCCATGAACTGCGCACGCCGGTCGCCTCGGTCCGCGGCCACGCTGAGCTGGCGCTGCTGCACCCGGGCCCGGTGCCGCCCGAGGTCACCCGAGCCCTCGAACGTATCGCCGCCGAGTCGGCGCGGATGGGCGAGATGGTCGACGACCTGCTCCTGCTCGCCCGCCTCGACGCGGGCCGCCCGTTGGAGCGCCTTCCCGTCGACCTCACCCACCTCGTCCTCGACTCGGTCACCGACGCCCGCGCCGCGGGGCCCGACCACCGCTGGACGCTGGAACTCCCGGAGGAACCGGTCACGGTGACGGGCGACGCCCACCGTCTCCAACAGGTGTTGGCCAACCTGTTGGCCAACGCCCGTTGGCACACACCCGTCGGCACCAAGGTCACGGTGTCCTTGGAGACCGACGCCAAGACGGCCGTCCTGACGGTCCACGACGACGGCCCGGGAGTCCCGGAGGACGTCCAGCCCGGCGTCTTCGAACGGTTCACCAGAGCCGACCGCCGCCGCACCGGGGGAGCGGGCGGTGGCGCGGGCCTCGGGCTGTCCATCGTGGCGGCCGTGGTGGAGGCCCACGGCGGCACGGTCGAGCTGGAGAGCCGTCCGGGGGCGACGACGTTCACGGTCCGACTGGGCGCCCCGTAAGCGGCGCGGGGCTGTGACACCCTGCGGCTCCGCCGCGTGGGCGCGCCCGGCCACGAAGCACCCGCACCTAGTCCCCGCCGCAAAGCACCCGCACCTAGTAACGGGTGATCGCAGTCCCGCCACTCACCGTCCCGATCGCGATACGCGGCCCCCGCGTGGGATCGACCCACGCCAGAATCCGCCGCATCGCGGCCTCCGACACCGACACACAACCAGCCGTCGCCCCGGCCCCGTCGACGTGCAGGAAGATTCCCGCCCCGCGCCCCCGCACGGGCCGCTCGTAGTTGAACCCCACGACCAGCGCGTACGCGTACTGCGTCTCATACGCGATCAGATGCTCGGACTCGGACGCACGGCAGTCGGCCGGTCGCGGCTCGGTCCACCGGTTGTAGGAACGGGAGTCGTTGTCCTGGCACCACCAGGACTCCTCCCGCACCCGCCGGTAGGGAACCGCGGTACCGGCCGGCGCGGCCTTGATCCCGAAGGCGAACGGAAGGTCGTACAGCCCCGTGGGTGTCGTGTTCGATCCCTGCTTGCGTGAGCCCCCCTCCGCCAGCCCTTTCGCCCCGAAGCGCGCCGCCGCCGAACCGGCCTTCACCCAGTGCGCGTCCCGCCGGTCCCACCAGGTGAGCGTGCCCGACGTCGAGCCCTCGCGGGGCGCCTGAGCCGTGATCAGCTGGCTGCCGCCACCGGTGTCCGCCATCTGCTCGGGGAGGGTGGGCGGATCACTCGGGACCAGGGCGAGCAGGGACGCGGACGCGAGGGCGGCGGCTGCGAGGCGCATGGCTCAGACCGTACGGGGAGGCAGCGGGAGCGGCAGCCCGGGCAGGCCGTCCAGGCTCGTCGCCACGTGGTCCTTCTTGGTGAAGTACTCGCTCAGCGAGGCGTCGTCCTCGCGCGCGAAGCGCTTGCCGTGCAGGTCGCGGTCCGCTTCGTACGACATGAAGGGCACCGCGTAGCCGCAGGTGTCCCGGACGAGTTCGGCGGTCACGACGATGATCGCGCGCAGACCGTGCGGGGTCGGGTCGATGCCCGGGAAGTGCGTCAGCAGTTCCTCGAAGCGGGGGTCGTCGCGCAAGACGGGCTCGCCGTGGCCGTGCACCCGGACGATGTTCGGCGGGCCCTGGAAGGCGCACCACATGAGGGTGATCCGGCCGTTCTCCCGGAGATGGGCGATCGTCTCCGCGTTGCTGCCGGCGAAGTCCAGGTAGGCGACGGTGAGTTCGTCGAGGACGACGAACGAGCCCGTGAGGCCCTTGGGGGAGAGGTTGACCGTGCCGTCCCCGGACAGGGGTGCGGTCGCGGTGAAGAAGAGGGGCTGCGCCTCGATGAACGAACGAAGCCTGCCGTCTATGCGCTCATAAGTCTTTCCCATGTCTAATGATTATTGGGCAAGACCATTCGCCTGTCTAAGGAATTCACCCGTCCGGGGCATGGGTTCACGCGGCGGCCACGGAAGACATCACTCGTTGAGCGTGCAGGTCGCGAGGGAGTCCAGACCCGTGGGCTTGGCCGCGGTGCGGCCGATGGAGATGGCGATGCGGTCGATGGTCGACTTCCGCTTGTCCGCGAGGGGGCCGAGGATCGCGTTCTGCACGAAGTTCGGTCCGCCCTGGCCGACGGTGTTCGCCAGTCGGGTGTTGGCCTCGGTGATCTGGGTGTTCAGGAGCGTGAGGTTGCGGGTGACCTCGGCCTGCGCGGAAGCGGGGATCGCGGGCAGCTTCGACGCGACGTCCGGGCAGGTGATGGTGCCGGCGGCGGTGGTGCTGCCGGTGTTACCTGTGGCGCCCGTGTTTCCGGTGTTCCCCGTGTTGCCTGCCTGCTGGGTGGCCGTCGCGCTCGGGGCCGCGGTGGCCGCGCCGCCGCCCGCGTTCACGCCGTTCGCGTTCAGGGTGCAGGGCGCGAGCGAGTCGAGACCCGTGGGCTTGGCCGCGGTGCGGCCGATCGCGGTGGCGATGCGGTTGATCGTCGCCACCCGCTTGTCCTTGAGGGGGCCGAGGATCGCGTTCTGGACGAAGTTGGGGCCGCCCTGGCCGACGGTGTCGACGAGCCGCTTGTTGGCCTCGGCGATCTGGGTGTCCAGGAGCGTGAGGTTGCGGGTGACCTCGGCCTGCGCGGAGGCGGGGATCGCGGGCAGGCTCGGCGCGACGGCCGGGCAGTTCACCGTGCCCGGGGAGGTCGCGGCCTTGGTGGTGGCGTTCGTGCCGCTCTTGGACGTCTCCCCGGCCAAGGCGTTGCCGGCGATCACGGCTCCGGAGAGCACCACCGCGGCGGTGCCGCCGATCATCAGGACGCGGCGCTTGTTGTACTTCGGAAGGGCCCTGGACATGCGGAAGCCTCACTCGGTTCGGGGGTGGGGGACCGTCCGGTGGTCGTCCGGGCGGTCCGTTGCTCGTCGCGCCTCGGTCTGCGAAGACCTCGGCGGCAAAAACCTCTGTGTACGGAAACCTCGGTGTACAAAAACGCGGCGCCTGCGTTCGGGGAGAGGTACGAGAAAGCGCGTTCCGTCGTTCAAACACCCTCGGACATTTTCGATCAGGGTTCTCCATGGCTCCTTCGAGGACGACCCGTGATTGACGAATCATGCAGAGTGCTGCATACTCATGCATGCCAGCGAATGCAGCGTGAGGAGAAACCCGTGACCGAGCGCGTCGTACTCGCCTACTCAGGCGGTCTGGACACCTCCGTCGCCATCGGCTGGATCGCCGAGGAGACGGGCGCCGAGGTCATCGCCGTCGCGGTCGACGTCGGTCAGGGCGGCGAGGACCTGGACGTCATCCGCAAGCGCGCCCTCGCCTGCGGTGCCGTCGAGGCCGAGGTCGCGGACGCCAAGGACGAGTTCGCCGAGGAGTACTGCCTCCCGGCGATCAAGGCCAACGCCCTCTACATGGACCGCTATCCGCTGGTGTCGGCCCTCTCCCGGCCGACCATCGTCAAGCACCTCGTCGCCGCCGCCCGGAAGCACGGCGCCACCACGGTCGCCCACGGCTGCACCGGCAAGGGCAACGACCAGGTGCGGTTCGAGGCCGGCATCGTCGCCCTCGCCCCCGACCTCAAGTGCATCGCCCCGGTCCGCGACTACGCGATGACCCGTGACAAGGCGATCGCCTTCTGCGAGCAGAAGAACCTCCCGATCGCCACCACCAAGAAGTCCCCGTACTCCATCGACCAGAACGTCTTCGGGCGCGCGGTCGAGACGGGCTTCCTGGAGGACATCTGGAACGCGCCGATCGAGGACATCTACGAGTACACCTCGAACCCGGCCGAGGCCCGCGAGGCCGACGAGGTCGTCATCTCCTTCAAGGAGGGCGTCCCGGTCGCCATCGACGGCAGGCCCGTCACCGTCCTGCAGGCCATCCAGCAGCTCAACGAGCGCGCCGGAGGCCAGGGCGTCGGCCGGATCGACATGGTCGAGGACCGGCTCGTGGGCATCAAGTCCCGCGAGGTGTACGAGGCCCCGGGCGCGATCGCGCTCATCACGGCCCACCAGGAGCTGGAGAACGTCACCGTCGAGCGCGAACTCGCCCGCTACAAGCGGCAGGTCGAGCAGCGCTGGGGCGAACTGGTCTACGACGGCCAGTGGTTCTCCCCGCTCAAGCGCGCCCTGGACGGCTTCATCGACGAGGCCAACCAGCACGTCAACGGCGACATCCGGATGACCCTGCACGGCGGCCGCGCGGTCGTCACCGGACGGCGCTCCGAGACCTCGCTCTATGACTTCGACCTGGCGACGTACGACACGGGCGACACGTTCGACCAGGCCGCCGCCAAGGGCTTCATCGACATCTACAGCCTGTCGTCGAAGATCGCCGCGAAGCGGGACCTCGCGTAACGGCTCGCACAACGGCTCGCGTACGACGAGGTCCACCCCACACGCACTAGCCTGACAGCCGCCTCCTCACTCACGGGTGGGGAGGCGGCGGCACATCCAGACCTTCCGAGGAGCAACGCAAGTGAGCAGCAACAGCGGAGACGTCCGGCTCTGGGGCGGCCGTTTCGCCGACGGTCCCGCCGAGGCGCTGGCCAAGCTGTCCGCGTCCGTCCACTTCGACTGGCGGCTCGCGCCGTACGACATCGCCGGATCGCGTGCCCACGCGCGCGTACTGCACAAGGCGAACCTCCTTGACGACGACGAGCTGACGCGGATGCTCGCGGGCCTCGACCAGCTCGAAGCCGACGTGGCGGACGGCTCCTTCGTGGGCACCATCGCCGACGAGGACGTGCACACGGCCCTGGAACGCGGGCTGCTGGAGCGCCTCGGCCCCGACCTCGGCGGCAAGCTGCGCGCGGGTCGCTCCCGGAACGACCAGGTCGCGACGCTCTTCCGCATGTGCCTGCGCGACCACGCCCGTACGATCGGCGGTCTGATCGCCGACCTCCAGGACGCGCTGATCGGCCTCGCGGAGGCGCACCCGGACGTGGCGATGCCCGGCCGTACGCACCTCCAGCACGCCCAGCCGGTGCTCTTCGCCCACCATGTGCTGGCTCACGTCCAGCCCCTGTCCCGGGACGCGGAGCGGCTGCGCCAGTGGGACGAGCGGACGGCGGTCTCGCCGTACGGCTCCGGCGCGCTCGCGGGCAGCAGCCTCGGCCTGGACCCGGAGTCGGTGGCGAGGGACCTCGGCTTCGAACACGGCTCCGTCGCGAACTCCATCGACGGCACGGCCTCCCGCGACTTCGTGGCGGAGTTCGCCTTCATCACCGCGATGATCGGCGTGAACCTCTCCCGGATCGCCGAGGAGGTCATCATCTGGAACACGAAGGAGTTCTCCTTCGTCACCCTGCACGACGCGTTCTCCACGGGCTCGTCGATCATGCCGCAGAAGAAGAACCCGGACATCGCCGAGCTGGCGCGCGGCAAGTCGGGCCGTCTGATCGGCAACCTGACGGGCCTGATGGCGACACTCAAGGCGCTTCCGCTCGCGTACAACCGCGACCTCCAGGAGGACAAGGAGCCGGTCTTCGACTCCATCGACCAGCTCGAGGTCCTGCTCCCGGCCTTCACCGGCATGATGGCCACGCTGACGGTGCACCGCGAGCGCATGGAGGAGCTGGCCCCGGCCGGCTTCTCGCTCGCCACGGACATCGCCGAGTGGCTGGTCAAGCAGGGTGTGCCGTTCCGCGTCGCCCACGAGGTCGCCGGCGAGTGCGTCAAGGTCGCGGAGGCCGACGGCAAGGAGCTGAACGACCTCACCGACGAGCAGTTCGCGAAGATCTCCGCCCATCTCACCCCCGAGGTGCGCTCCGTCCTGAACGTCCCGGGTGCCCTCGCCTCCCGCGACGGCCGCGGCGGTACGGCACCCAGCGCGGTCGCCGTCCAGCTCGCCGAGGTGAAGGCGGACGTGGCGGCCCAGCACGCGTGGGCCACGGCCAAAGAGAAGCGGTGAGGGAAGCGCCCCGAAAGGGGCGCGGGGAACTGCGTGAGCAACCCCCACGATCCCGCACCCGCCACATCGCCGCACGAGCCGAGCTCTGAGGCGAAGGTCATCGCGGGTTACGTTGGTCAGGAGCCGCACCGGAGCCGACCGAACGGAGCCCGCGATGCCCTTCGCCCGTCTCGCCACCGCCACGACGCCCACCTGCCACATCGGCCTGGGTCTCGCCGCCGTCGGCCGCCCGGGTTACATCAACCTCGGCCGAGACCATGACCTCGGAGAGGATCGCAGCGTCGCAACGCTGCGCGCCCGCACCCACGAACTCCTGGACGCCGCCTACGCGCAGGGCGTGCGCTACTTCGACGTGGCCCGCTCCTACGGCCGTTCGGAGGAGTTCCTCGCCGACTGGCTGAAGAGCCGGCCGGACGTCGACGACGTGGTCATCGGCAGCAAGTGGGGCTACACCTACACCGCGGACTGGACCACGGACGCCGAGAAGCACGAGGTCAAGGACCACACCCTCGCCACGTACGAGCGGCAGCGCGCCGAGACCGCCGCCCTGCTCGGTGACCGGCTCGACCTCTACCAGATCCACTCGGTGACCCCGGACAGCCCGGCCCTCACCGACAAGGAACTCCACGCGAAACTCGCCGAGGCGGCCGCCCAGGGCCTTTCGATCGGCTTCTCCACGAGCGGGCCCGCCCAGGCCGACGCCATCCGCGCCGCGCTCGCCGTGACGGTCGACGGCGAGCCCCTCTTCCGTACCGTCCAGTCCACGTACAACGCCCTGGAGACCTCGGCGGCTCCCGCCCTCGCAGAGGCGCACGACGCCGGGCTCACGGTGATCGTCAAGGAGGGCATGGCCAACGGCCGCCTGGCCGCCGAGCACGCGCCGGACGCGGTGCGGGCGATCGCCGAGGAGACGGGCCTCGGCGCCGACGCCGTCGCCCTCGCGCTGATCCTGCGGCAGCCCTGGGCCGGAGTCGTCCTCTCGGGCGCGGCCACCTCCGCCCAGCTCGCCTCGAACCTGCACGCGGCCGTCGTCGACCTGAACGAGGACCAGCTGACCCGCCTCGCGGTGCTCGCGGAGGACCCGGACGTGTACTGGGAGCGGCGCGGGCAGCTGCCCTGGCACTGACCGCGGCGGAAATCCCGGTACCGCAAAAACCGACAAAGTAGGGCGCAGGTGAGACTCGCGCACCCCATGTGAGACAAACATGTCTCACATGGGGTACCGTTGTCTCATGGCCGTCGACCGTGACCACGTGCTGCGCAGCGCAGCCGCCCTGCTCACCCGTAAATCCACCGCCACCATGGACGAGGTCGCCAGGGCGGCCGGGATCAGCCGGGCCACGCTGCACCGCCAGTTCGCCGGACGGGACGCGCTCGTCCGGGCGCTGGAGGCCCTCGGTATCGAGGAGTGCGAGGCGGCACTCGACGCCACCCGCCTCGACGAGGGCACCGCTCAGGAGGCACTGCGCCGCCTGGTGAAGGAGCTCGAACGCGTGGCCGGTCTGCTCGCCTTCCTCTACACCGAGAACCAGCTGTTCGAGGGCGAGGGGCAGAACGAGGGCTGGGCCCGGCTCGATGCCCGGATGGCCGCCCTGTTCCGGCGCGGCCAGGAAGGCGGCGAGTTCCGCATCGACCTCAGCCCCGCCTGGCTCACCGAGGCGCTCTATGGCCTCATGGCCTCGGGCGCGTGGGCCGTGACCGAGGGCCGCGTCGCCGCCAAGGACTTCCACTACATGATCGTCGAGCTGCTGCTCGGCGGCGCACTACGGAGAGAGTGATCATGACCAGCACCCTGCAGCCGGCGCTGACGGCGGAGGTGGAGAAGCGTCCGGGCCGTTGGCTCGCGCTCTGCGTCCTCGTCCTCGCCGTGCTGTTGGTGGCCGTCGACGCGACCGTGCTCGGTCTCGCGACCCCTTACATCAGCGAGGACCTGAAGCCCTCCGGCACCCAGCTCCTGTGGATCGGTGACGTCTACTCGTTCGTCATCGCCGGTCTGCTCGTCTCCATGGGCAGCCTCGGCGACCGCATCGGCCGCAAGAAGCTGCTGCTGATGGGCGCCACGGCGTTCGGCGCGATATCGGTGCTCAACGCGTACGCGACGACCCCGGAGATGATGATCCTGGCGCGGGCGCTGCTCGGAGTCGCGGGCGCGACCCTGATGCCCGCCACGCTCGCCCTCATCCGCAACCTCTTCCACGACCCGCGCGAGCGCAGCCTCGCCATCGGCATCTGGGGCGCCACGGCCTCCGCCGGTACGGCGGTCGGGCCCGTCGTCGGTGGCTTCCTGCTCGAACACTTCTGGTGGGGATCGGTCTTCCTCATCAACGTGCCCGTGATGCTGATCCTCGTCCCCGTCGGCATCAAGCTGCTGCCCGAGTCCCGCAACCCGAACCCCGGCCCCTGGGACCTGGCCAGCGTCGTGCTCTCCCTCGTCGGCATGATCGGCATCGTGTACGCGGTGAAGGAGGCCGCCACGCACGGGTTCACCTGGCAGCCGATGGCCGTAGGCGTGCTCGGCGCCGGGGCTCTCCACGGCTTCGTACGCCGTCAACTCGCGATGCCCGTACCACTGCTGGACATGCGGCTGTTCCGCAACCGGGGCTTCTCGGCGGCGGTGCTCGCCGATCTGCTGACCGTCTTCGGCCTGTCCGGACTGGTTTTCTTCCTGTCCCAGTACCTGCAACTCGTCCAGGGCAGGCCGCCGTTCCAGGCGGGGCTCGCCGAACTGCCCGCCGCCATCGGAGCGGTGGGAGCGGGTCTGATCGCGGGCTCGGCCGCGCGCCGCTACTCGGTCCGTGCCGTGGTCTCCGGTGGTCTCGCCGCCGTGGGCCTCGCGCTCGGCGTGCTCACCCTGTTGAACCAGTCCACCGGGTACTCGGTGCTCGGCTCGGCACTTCTGATCGTCGGCGTCGGCGCGGGCTTCTCGTTCACCGTCACCGCCGACGTGATCCTCTCCAGCGTGCCCAAGGAGCAGGCCGGCGCCGCGTCCGCGGTCTCCGAGACGGCGTACGAGCTCGGCGCCGCCCTCGGCATCGCCCTGCTCGGCTCCATCGTGACCGGCGTCTACGCGGGCTTCACCGGCCCCGCGGGCACCCCGGCAGGGGCCCACGACTCCCTGGGCGGCGCGGTGGAGGCGGCGGCAACCCTGCCCACCCACACCGCGGAGGCCCTGCTGACCGCGGCTCGCACATCCTTCGTGGACGGCCTGGCACTGGCGTCCGGCATCGGAGCGGCGGTACTGCTCGCCACAGCGGCAGCGGCGTGGTTCCTGCTGAAGGGCCAGAAACTGGAATCCGGGGTCTAGGCAGGCGCCCCGTCAGGGGCGCGGGGAACTGCGCGACCAGCCACACTCCACCCGCACCCGAACAACAAACTGCTACGCGGCCTTCGCCTTCGTGGCGTACATGTCCACGTACTCCTGCCCCGACAACCGCATGACCTCGGTCATCACGGAGTCGGTCACGGCCCGCAGCACATACCGGTCACGGTCCATGCCTTCGTACCGCGAGAACTCCATCGCCTCACCGAAGCGGACCGTGACGCGGCCCGGCCGCGGCATCCCCGCACCGCCGGGCTGCAGTTTGTCCGTGCCGATCATCGCGAACGGGACGACCGGGGCGCCGGTCATCAGGGTGAGGCGGGCGATACCGGTGCGGCCGCGGTAGAGCCGGCCGTCGGGGGAGCGGGTGCCCTCCGGGTAGATGCCGAAGACCTTGCCCTCCTCCAGAATGCGACGGCCGGTCATCAGCGCCGCGACACCACCGTTGGCGCCGTCCCGGTCCACCGGGATCATGCCGACGCCGGTGAAGAACCAGGCCATGAGGCGGCCCTTGAACCCCTTGCCGGTGACGTACTCGTCCTTGCCGATGAAGAGCACCTGCCGGTCGCAGACCAGGGGCAGGATCATCGAGTCGATGAACGTGAGGTGGTTGCCGGCCAGGATGACGGGGCCGTCGCCCGGGATGTGCTCCACGCCTTCCACCCGTGGGCGGAACATCAGGCGCATGATCGGTCCGAGCACTGCCTTGATGAGCGCGAAGCGGGACAACGGGCCCTCCGGTGTCAAGGGATCGGTATGAAGTATGTGCAGGTGAGGACGATACTCGCGGCCCTCCGGTGATTGCACATCGGGTTCACCGACTGGATACGGACTGTTGACCAATGTTTACCTGAGGTGGCGGGCTGTTGCGCGTTCGTCACACGGACGGAAGCATGTGACGTATCTCGCGACGGCTTCGGCCGCCACGCCGGACGAGTCGCACAGGTTCGCCGAACGAGTCGCCCAGTTCGACCGGGTCGCACGCCTTGCCCGGGTCGGACGGATGGAACGGGGATTGTGGGATACATGATCGTGACGCTCGCCGCCTTGGTCCTGATCTTCGGGAGTGCCGCAGTGGTCCTGATCCGCAGGGACCGCCGCCGCGTCTACGAGGCCCAGCACGTCAGCGACTCCGGGGCCGTCAGCGCCGCCCGGGACCGGGACCCCGGAATCGGGAACCTCTGACCGCGTACCCGGACCGCGTACCCACCACCGTCACCCCGAAACTGACGGACCGCCAGGCCCCCTTGTTCCGTACAGCTGTTCCGTACGCCATCCAGTGGCACCCACGTGTTCCGCCACAGGTCTCCCTCCCGTCACGGAAGGGAACCTACGATCGACCCGCTTTGACAGGTACGGGGCGGTACAGCGGGAGGAGCGCTCATGGGGACGCAGGGGACGCACGGGACACAGGGCATACCGGAGTCGCGGGAGCCGAACGGGCAGGACCGGGGCACGGCGCGACGCGCGCTGCTCGGGGCCGCGGTGCTCGGCGCGGGCGGAGCGGTCCTCGGGCTGCCGGGTGCGGCGAGAGCCGACGAGCGGCACGCGAGCGGCGGGCACGGCGGCGGCTACAAGAGCCTGCCGAAGCCGACCGTCATCGGGCACCGGGGCGCCAGCGGCTACCGGCCCGAGCACACCTTCGGCTCGTACCAGCTGGCCCTCGACATGGGCGCCGACGTCGTCGAGGCCGGTGACCTGGTGCCCACCAAGGACGGCCACCTCGTCTGCCGGCACGAGCCGGAGATCGGCGGCACCACCGACGTGTCGGCGCACCCCGAGTTCGCCGACCGCAAGACCACCAAGACCCTCGACGGCATCCCCACCACGGGCTGGTTCACCGAGGACTTCACCCTCGCCGAGCTGAAGACCCTGCGGGCCGTCGAGCGCATCCCCGCCAACCGCCCGCACAACACGCTCTACAACGGCCGCTGGGAGATCCCCACCTTCGAAGAGGTGCTCCACTGGCAGGACGAGCAGACCCGCAAGCGCGGCAAGCAGGTCTGGATCTACCCCGAGACCAAGCACCCCACCTACTTCCGCGCGTTGGGCCTCGGCCTGGAGGAGCGCCTCGCCAAGGTGCTCCGCAAGCACGGCAAGGACAAGAAGAACTCGCCGGTCATCATCCAGTCCTTCGAGCCGACCAGCATCCAGCGCCTCGACAAGCTGGTCGACAACCCGCTCGTCGTGCTGCTCTCCGCCGCGAACACCCGCCCCTGGGACTTCGTCACGACGGGCGACCCGCGCACCGTCGCCGACCTCGTCAAGCCCGAGGGCCTGAAGTGGATCGCCTCGTACGCCCAGGGCATCGGCCCCACGCTCGACCTGGTCATCCCCAAGGACGCGAACGGCGCCCTCACCACGCCGACCACGCTGGTCGCCGACGCGCACCGAGCGGGCCTGATCCTGCACCCGTACACCATGCGCAACGAGAACACCTTCCTGCCCGCGAACTTCCGGCAGGGCACCGACCCGAACGCCTACGGTGACGCCTTCGGCGCCTTCAAGACCTACTTCGCCACCGGCATCGACGGCGTCTTCTCGGACAACGCGGACACCGCGCTGCTCGCCCGCGAGGACTTCGTCAACGGATGATCCACTCACCCCGGATGGGGTGACAGTCCCCCGCCCCGGCAACCCTGTGCCGGGGCGGCGGCGTCCCGCCGCATATGACCCACGAGATGGTTTCCACCCTGCGTCCGCTGCTCGCCGCCGAGGCCTCGGCGGAAGGCTTTGCGTCCGGGACCGAACCGAGCGACCTCGAACAGGCCGTCTGGCTACGCCTCCTGGAGCGCCTCGACTCGGACGGGCCGCCCGTCGACCCGCAGGGCTGGTTGCGCCGCGCCGTGCGCTCCGAGGTCCGCCGCACCCGCCGTACGGCCCGGTACGAACGGCCGTACGTCTCCGAGCCCGCCGACGAGAGCGGGCCGGACCCCGAACAGCAGGTGATGACCGCCGACAGCCGGCGCGCCCTGCACGACGCGGTTCGTCGGCTGCCGGGCCGCTGCCCCAGCCTGATGGCGGCACTGCTCTCCCCGAAGGACCTCACCTATCGGGAGATCGCAGGCGAGTTGGGTATCTCACAGGGCAGTCTCGGTCCGGAACGTTCCAGATGCCTGGGATGTCTGCGTCGATTGCTCTCCCCGGTGGTTGCGGCCCGCGCACCACGGGGATAGGAGTGGGGGACGACCGGTGGAACAGGTGAGCGGGAGGCATGCACACATGGGCATGAGCGTGACCATCTCGGCGGCGACCGAGCAGGACGCAGAGCAGATCCTCAAGCTGCAGTACCTCTGCTACCAGAGCGAGGCCGAGCTGTACGGGGACTATGGCATCGAGCCGCTCACGCAGCCGCTCGACTCCCTCAGGGCGGAATTGGCGGACGGTACGGTCCTGGTGGCCAGGCTGGGCGAAGAAGTGGTGGCCTCGGTCCGCGGAGCCGTGGACCCGGACGGCACGGCCCGCATCAACAAGCTCATCGTCCATCCGCGCATGCAGCGCCACGGCCTGGGCGGGCGGCTGCTCGCCGCGATCGAGGCCACGCTCGCGACGGACGGCGCGGCCAAGTCCTTCCAGCTCTTCACCGGCCACCGCAGCGACCGCAACCTGCGGATGTACCGCAAGCACGGCTACGCGCAGGTCTCCACGGAGCGCGTCGACGAGCGGCTCACCCTGGTGACCCTGCAGAAGGGCGCCGACACGGGCGCGTTCGTGACCAGCGCCTGACCGGCGCCCGTGTTCTGGGCCCGAGCCACGGCTACGGGCCCGAGGTACGACTACGGCCCGAGCTATGCCGACCGGTCGGCCGTACGCGCCTTGCGCAACCAGTACATGGCCGACAGCGGCAGCAGCACCGGGATGAACAGATAGCCGATCCCGTAGTCCGACCACACGGTGGCGTCGGGGAAGGCGGACGGCTCGACCAGCGTCCAGGTCCCGACGGTCAACACGCCCACGAGCTCGGCGGCGCAGCACACCAGCGCCGCCCTGCGGGCCGTTTCGCCGCCGCGCACGAGTGAGTACGTGATGAAGCCGTAGACGAGGCCCGCGACCGCCGACAACGAGTAGGCGAGCGGGGCCTTGTCGAACTCCGTCGAGATCTGGACGGCGGAGCGCGACACGGCGCCGACGACCATCACGCCGTACAGCCAGAGCAGCAGCATGCCGGGGCCGCTGATCAGCCGGGTGCGCTTCTTCTCCCGACCCTCCTGGCTCTCCCGGCCCTCCTGATTCTCCTGAGGCGCGGTCCCGTTCTCCTCCGTGGCCGTCATCTCAGCCTCCCCAGATGTCATAGAGCCGCACCTCCAGTACGGCGAGGACGACTCCGCCGGCCGCCACCGTGATCGATCCCCAGCGGGTGCGCTCCGCCAGCGACATGAAGCCCGCGGCCGGAATGCACGCGAAGGCACCGAGCAGATACGCCACGAAGATCGTCGTGCCCTGGTCGGGCTTCTCGCCGCGCGCCAGCTGGACGATTCCGACCACCAGCTGGATCACGGCGAGCAGGGTCACCACGGCCATGGCGATGAAGTGCCAGTCCTTGGTGGGCTGATCACGGTAGGCGGCCCAGCCGCACCAGGCGGCGAGCGCGAGCGCGGCGACGGCGGTCGCGACCGTCAGGGCATCAAGCATGCCGTGACCCTATTACGGGCCAAAAGGCCCGATGCCCTCGCCCCCGGGCTGCCCCGTAGGGTCGAGCGCATGAAGATCCACGCTGATGCCCTGCTGTTCGACAACGACGGGACGCTCGTCTCATCCCTCGAGTCGGTGAACCGGTGCTGGACACGATGGGCGCGCGAGTACGGGATCACCGCGGAGGACTTCGCCCGGATCGAACTGCACGGCCGCCCCGCCGCCGAGATAGCCGCCGACCTGCTGCCCGCCGACCTCGTCCCCGAGGCCCTCGCGCGCATCGAACTGCTGGAGGTCGAGGACGTTCCCGGCGGCGTCGTCCTGCTCCCCGGCACCGCGGCGTTCCTCGACTCGCTGCCGGCCGACCGCTGGGCCGTCGTCACCTCCGCCACCCGTCGACTGGCCGAGGCCCGGCTCGCCGAGGTCGGTATCCGGCCCAAGACGCTGATCTCCGCCGACGACATCACCCGCGGCAAGCCCGACCCCGAGCCCTATCTCCTCGCCGCCCGTGAACTGGGCGTCGACCCGGCCCGCTGCGTCGTCTTCGAGGACGCCCCGGCGGGCCTGCAGGCAGGCCGCGCCGCCGGGATGACCACCGTGGCGTTGGCCACAACCCACGAGGCGTCCGAGCTGGACGCGGACCTCGTGGTGAAGGACCTCTCGGCCCTGTCCGCACTGGTCACCGGCCGGGGAATGGAGATCTCCACCCGCGGCTGAGAGGTGTCCACCGCTGTCCGCAATGCGGACAGCGGTTCTGGGTCCCGCCTGTACGTCTGCTTTACTTGATCCCATGACCACGACGAGCAACCGCATCCTTGCGACCGAGGCGACCATGACGCCCGGTGCTCGTTGTATGTGTCGAATGTGCGCCTTCTAGAGGGCCCCCGCACCACCGCCCCGTCTCGCGCCCCGAAGCGAGACCGCCGCGCCCTGTCCGTACCCCGTACGTGAGCGGCGCCGCCCCGCGCGCATGTTCTCCCCCGGATTCATCCGGTTCCATCGCCACCGCGAGAACCGTGTCGCGTTCCCGACCGAATGCACCCGTGCCGGCGCACACCCGCGCCCCGCACTCGACAGTGACGGAAACCCCCAGTGATCACGACAACGGGCCTCACCAAGGTCTACCGCTCGCGCGGCCGTGAAGTGACCGCCCTCGACGGCGTCGATCTGCACGTCCGCGAAGGAGAGGTGTACGGCGTCATCGGCCAGTCCGGCGCCGGCAAGTCCTCCCTCATCCGCTGCGTCAACCTCCTGGAGCGTCCCACCGCCGGCACGGTCACCGTCGCCGGACAGGACCTCACGGCGCTCGTCGGGCGCGGCCCCCGCGCGGGCAAGGAGCTCCGCCAGGCGCGCAGCCGTATCGGCATGGTCTTCCAGCACTTCAACCTGCTGTCCTCGCGCACCGTCCAGGACAACGTCGAGCTGCCGCTCGAAATCCTTGGCCTGTCGGGGAAGGAACGATCCTCCAAGGCGCTCGGGCTGCTCGACCTGGTCGGTCTCTCCGACAAGGCCAAGGCCTACCCCGCCCAGCTCTCCGGCGGCCAGAAGCAGCGCGTCGGCATCGCCCGCGCCCTGGCCGGCGACCCCAAGGTGCTGCTCTCCGACGAGGCCACCAGCGCCCTCGACCCCGAGACCACCCGCTCCATCCTCCAGCTCCTGCGCGACCTGAACCGACAGCTGGGCCTGACCGTCCTGCTCATCACCCACGAGATGGACGTCGTCAAGACGATCTGCGACTCGGCCGCGCTCATGGAGAACGGCCGCATCGTCGAGTCCGGCACCGTCAGCGAGCTGCTCGCGACCCCCGGCTCCGAACTCGCCGGGGCACTCTTCCCGGTGAGCGGCGAGCCGTCCGGCGACGACCGCACCGTCATCGACGTCACCTTCCACGGCGAGGCCGCGACCCAGCCCGTCATCTCGCAGCTCTCGCGCACGTACAACATCGACATCTCGATCCTCGGCGCCGCGATGGACACCGTCGCCGGCAAGCAGGTCGGCCGGATGCGCATCGAACTGCCCGGCCGCTACGAGGAGAACGTCGTGCCGATCGGATTCCTGCGCGAGCAGGGCCTGCAGATCGACATCCAGGGCCAGCAGCCCGTGCTCGTGCAGGACGGTGCCAAGTGACCTGGTCGGAGATGCAGCCCCTGCTGTCCCAGGCGTGTTGGGACACGCTCTACATGGTCGGCTGGTCCACGCTGATCGCGATCGTCGGCGGTCTGCCGCTCGGCGTTCTGCTCGTCCTGACCGACCGCGGCGGACTCCTGCAGAACGTCGTCGTGAACAAGGTCATCGGGCAGGTCGTGAACATCGCCCGCTCGCTGCCGTTCATCATCCTGATGGTCGCGCTGATGAACTTCACGCGCACGATCACGGGAACGACCATCGGACGCGAGGCGGCGATCGTGCCGCTCGCCGTGGGCGCGATCCCCTTCTTCGCGCGCCTGGTCGAGACGGCGGTCCGCGAAGTGGACGGCGGTCTCGTCGAGGCCGTGCAGTCGATGGGCGGCAACACCTGGACCGTCGTGCGCAAGGTGCTCGTACCTGAGTCGCTGCCGTCGCTGATCTCCTCCGCGACCACCACGATCGTCGCCCTCATCGGCTACTCCGCGATGGCCGGCACCGTCGGCGCCGGCGGCCTCGGCGACATCGCCATCCGCTACGGCTACCAGCGCTTCGAGACCGGACTCATGTGGATCACCGTGGCGATCCTCGCGGTCGTCATCTCCCTCATCCAGTTCGCCGGCGACTACGCGGCCCGCACCCTGCACCGACGCGGCGGCCACTCCGGCGCCGCCCCGAAGCTGCGGCTGCTGAAGGCCAGGGAGCCCGCCACCGCGGAGGTCGGCAAGGTCGCCTGAGACCGCCCGAACACCCCCTCCGGTTCTCTCCCCCCACCCGCAGATTTCCCCGTAACCACCCACCACGGGGTCGCTCCACCCTTAAGGAAAGGCACTTTTCGTGCGTAACACCGCCAAGATCACCACCGCAGTCCTCGCCGCCGGAGCCCTCACCCTCGGCCTCTCCGCCTGCGGCTCGGACAAGAGCAGCAGCGCCTCCGACACCAGCGGCCCGCTGGTCGTGGCCGCGAGCCCCACCCCGCACGCCGAGATCCTCGACTACATCAAGGACAACCTGGCGAAGAAGGCCGGCCTCGACCTGCAGGTCAAGGAGTTCACGGACTACGTCACGCCGAACACGGCGACCGAGGACGGGTCCGTCGGCGCCAACTACTTCCAGAACCAGCCGTACCTCGACGACTTCAACAAGAAGAACGGCACCCACATCGTGCCCGTCGTCACGGTCCACCTGGAACCGCTCGGTCTCTACTCCCACAAGATCAAGAAGACCGACGAGCTCAAGAGCGGTGCGACGGTCGCCGTCCCGAACGACACGGTCAACGAGGCACGGGCGCTCAAGCTGCTCGCCTCCAAGGGGCTCATCACGCTCAAGGACGGCGCGGGCAACAGCGCGACCACCCAGGACATCGCGAAGAACCCGAAGAACCTCAAGTTCAAGGAGCTGGAGGCGGCCCAGACCCCGCGCTCCCTGGACGATGTCGACGCCGCGGTGATCAACGGCAACTACGCCATCTCGTCCGGCCTCAAGCCGGCCAAGGACGCGCTCTTCCTGGAGTCCGCGACGAACAACCCCTACGGCAACTTCCTCGCCGTCAAGAAGGGCAACGAGAGCGACCCGCGGGTGAAGAAGCTCGCCAAGCTCCTGACCTCGCCGGAGGTCAAGAAGTTCATCGAGGACAAGTACGCCGGTTCGGTCATCCCGTCGTTCTAGTTCCGGTCATCCCGTCGTTCCGGTCGGGTCACCGTACGGGGTCCACTCCATCACTCGGAGTGGACCCCGTGGTGCAGTTCGGTGGCCTCATGCTGCATGCTGGGCAGTTCAGCGGGCCCGAAGGATCCGAGGGCCCGACGTCCCCGACGGTTACGGAGCGGCGCATGACCAGCACCTTCCCCGACATCTCCATCAGCACGGAGCGGTTGGTCCTGCGTGCGCTCGACGAGGACGACGTCCCCTCCCTGGCCGCGATGATGAACGACGAGCAGGTCGGGGCCTGGACCGACGTGCCCCAGCCCTACACCGAGGACGCGGCCCGCACCTGGATCACCGAGTACGCGCCCACCGAACGCACGGCGGGCCGGGGACTCGACCTCGCCGTCACCGAGTTCCTCACCCAGCGCCTGGTCGGCATCGTGCAACTCGCCAAGACCAACTGGCATGTGCGCTCCACCGAACTGTCGTACGTCATCGCCCCCTGGGCCCGCGGCGAGGGCTACGCCTCCGAGGCGGCGCTCGCCACCGCCCAATGGCTCTTCCGGGACCAGAAGTTCGAGCGCATCGAACTGCGCACGGCGGCCGACAACACCGCCTCCCAGCAGGTAGCCCAGAAGATCGGCTGCATCAGCGAGGGCGTCCTGCGCAACGCCTGTATAGCGCACACCCGCACCGAGGACGGCCGCTGGGTGGACCTGCGCACCGACTTCATCGTCTGGAGCCTCCTCCCGGAGGACCTCGACGGAGTCGGCGACCAGCTCGCCGACACGGGTGGTTTCACGTCGTTCTCCGACTGGAACTGAACCGGCGGGATTCCCCGCGCCGAATCCGGGGGACGTCCCGCAGCGCGTTCCGAAGAACCGCTCCCACCCGGCAGCGACCTGTACGCCCGCACCCAGCAAGACCAGGTACCCTCACGGAGCCCGCCCGCGGGCTGCCCACCGACGACCTGCGAAAACCTTCTGGAGACTGACGACGATGGCCGACCGGGTCACGGTGATCGGCTGGGACGGCTCGCCCTTGACCGCCGCGGCGCGCTCCGCCCTCGGCGCGGCCACCCTGGTGGCCGGAGCGGCGCATCACCTGGCGCTCCCCGAGGTACCCCGGGCCGCCGAACGCATCCGCCTCGGCAGCGTCTCCCTCGCCGCCCGCCGCATCGCGGGCCACCGCGGCAGCGCCGTCGTACTCGCCGACGGCGACCCCGGCTTCTTCGGAGTCGTACGCACCCTGCGTGCCCCCGAGTTCGGCCTGGAGGTCGAAGTCGTGCCCGCCGTCTCCTCGGTCGCCGCCGCCTTCGCCCGCGCCGGCATGCCCTGGGACGACGCACAGGTGGTCGTGGCGCACCGTCGCACCCTGCGCCGCGCGGTGAACGTCTGCCGTGCCCACACCAAGGTCGCCGTCCTCACCTCGCCCGGCGCCGGCCCCGCCGAACTCGGCCTGCTCCTCGAAGGAGTCCACCGCACCTTCGTCATCTGCGAGGAACTCGGCACCACGAGCGAGCGGGTCACCATCCTCACCTCCGACAAGGCCGCCGACCACACCTGGCGCGACCCGAACGTCGTCATCGTCATCGGCGGTTTCGTGGCCGCCGCCGAGGACGGCGGCTGGATCGCCGGACGCGACCCGGGCACCGGACCGCGCGGCTGGGCGCTGCCCGCCCAGGCGTACGGCGGCGCACTGGGCGAAGGCGAAACGGATCTGCTGCGCGCCGCCCAACTCGCCCGGCTGGGCCCGCGCGTCGGAGACCTCGTGTGGGACATCGGCTCCGGCAGCGGCGCCTTCGCCACCGAGGCGGCGCGCACCGGCGCGGCGGTCATCGCCGTCGACCGCAACCCCGGCTCCTGCGCCCGCACCGAGGACTCCGCGCGCCGCTACGGCGTCCAGATGCAGATCGTGCACGGCACCGCGCCGCACGTTCTGGAGAACCTCCCCGAACCCGACGTCGTACGTGTCGGCGGCGGGGGAGTGCAGGTCGTCTCGGCCGTCGCCGACCGCCGTCCGCAGCGCATCGTGACGCACGCGGCGACCCGCGACGCGGCCGAACTCGTGGGACGTGATCTCAGCGAGCACGGATATCAGGTCGAATGCGCCCTCATTCAGTCCGTCGAACTCGACACAAGAGCCTGGACGGAGACCGAGCGGAGCGTCGCGTTCCTGCTCACGGGCCGTCTGCCCGATCGCAACCCGTGATCCTGTTGTCGTACCGCGCGCGGTAGGCTGGCCGATCGTTGTACCGCTCCCGGGCGATCGGCCTTTCGTAGGCCAATGTCCGGAAAACGCGCCCGTTTTGAGGCGTGTGTGGTACGGCAGAACCTGAGGACGCGCAACGTGGCGCAGTCCACAGCGGGCCGTCGCGGATCAAGCTGTCGCGAGGGTCGGACGACCGGGACAATGCCTGTTAATGGCTTTGTCGTCTTTGTTGGCCGGTCGTTCGTGCCGCTGGGCACGCACGCTCGTTCTTCACTGCGGGGCGGTCGGTGCGCCGTTCCGGGCGAGCAGGACTTGGAAGCACTAACCGATGGGCGAGGGGTACGCATGACCGACACCGGCCAGGTCCCGGGCGAGGGACTGCCGGAGAACGCAGGCATGGTGGAGCAGCCGGGCGTCCCCGCCCCGGGCGCGTACACCTTCCTCGACCCCTCCGAGAACCCCGCCGAGGACGACGACCTGCTTCTCATGCCGGGCGCACAGGGAGCATGGGGCAACGAGGTGGCCCCGCCGCCCCCGCAGCCCCTCGTCGAGGAGCAGCCTCTCGTCCATGAGCCGGGTCCGCACGAGACGGCCGGCCGGGACAGCGGTTCACTCGACCTCAGTGGCGTCCGCGTACCCGGCCCCGCGCCCGCCCCGCAGCCGACGGCTCCGCGCCGTCCGCTGCACCTCGGGCCGCCGACTCCGGACGGCTCCGCGAGCCCGGTGCGCTCGCTCGCCGACCGCGGCCCCGCCGCCGCGCCCATGGCCACCCCGATGAACCCCATGACTCCCCCAACTCCGGTCCGGCACGCGGGTCCCCCGACGACCGGTCCCGAGTACCTCGACGTGTCGCAGCTCTCCGAGATCCCGCCGCAGGGCGCGGTGCCGTGGGGAGCGCCGCCGGTGGGTCCCGAGGGGCCGGCTGAAGAAACGGTCGTCCCGTCGGCCGTCCAGGGCCCCGAGGCCGGAGCGGTCGCCGAGGCGCTGACGGTGCCGGAGACGGCGCCGGTCGCGGAGGCCGCCGAGCCCGCGGAATTCGCCCCGGTTCCCCAGGCCGCGGAGGCGGCCGAGGGGGCCGAGGCTCAGGGATTCGCGCAGGCGCCCCAGGCTCCGGAGGCCGCCCACATGCCCGAGGTGTCGGAGGGTCACTTCGTCCAGCAGGCGGTGGAGGTCGCGCCGAGCCCCGAGACCGGGCCGAGCCTTGAGGCCGAGCAGAGCTTCGAGGCCGAGCAGAGCTTCGAGGTGGCGCCGGGCCCCGAGGCCGGGCCCGCGCCGGACGGCTTCCCGGCCCCCGAGATCCCGGCGGCCACCGCCGCTTCGGCGCCCTTCCCGGTCGCCCAGGACCTCCCGCACCTGGCCCCGACCGCGGACGACACCGCCGGGCACCTTGCCGACATCCCGGTACAGGTTTCCGAGGCGGGGGAGCACTTGGCGACCGAGCCGGTGCTCCAGCCCGCGCAGGACCCGCAGTCGACGCCCGCGGCCGAGCCGCAGGCCACCGAACAGGCCCCCCAACTCGCGGACCAGGCCACCCACCTCGCCGAGCCCGTCGCCCACGCGGTGGACCAGGCGTCACCGTTCCCGGCCCAGGACGCCCGGTTCCCGGAAGCAGGTGTCCACACCCCGGAACCCGTGGTCCAGTCGGCGAACAGCGGCGTGGAGCCCGCGTCCCTCGCGGAGGCCGCGCGGCCCGAGTTCGCCCCGGAGCCCCTCGTGGTGTCCGCCGCCCACGCGGCCGCCGAGGCCCAGGCACAGGTGGCGCACGCCGCGCACGACTCGTACGGGCAGGCACTCCCCGGCGTCGAGGCCTTCCCGGTCCAGGCCGCGCAGTTCGTGGCCCCCGCCGAGGCCCACGCCGCGTTCGCCGAGGCCGGTGCCGGTGTACCGGTCGGCGTCGCCGCCCACGCACAGGCGCCGCACGCGGCCACGAACCAGTCGCACGGCGAGCACCGCCCCGGCGACACGGCAGGCGCACCCGGATTCCAGGGCGCCCCTCTGGACTCCGCCGCGGACCAGTCCCTCGGCCAGTTCGTGCCCGTCGAGGGCACGGTGCCGACGACCCCGCACCTGGCCCCGACCCCGCCGCACGCCATGACCGTGCCGCCGCTGCCCACGGAGGAGCGGCCTTCGGTCGATGAGCCTCCGGTCGAAGAGCCCCCGGTGGCGGCGGAAGCGGTGGCGGTGGAGAGCCGGGAGGCTCCCCTCGCCCCTCTCGCCGAGGCGGAGCCCGCCATCGAGGCGGAGCCCGTCGCCCAGGTTCCCGCGCCCCGCGAGGCCGAAGCCGAGACATCCCCCGTACCGGAGCCGTTCGAGGCGGACCCGGAGCCCGTAGTAGTCGCACAGCAAGCGGACGACCTGGACACCCAGGTCGCCGACCAGGAAGAGAGCACGGCCGCAGTGGAAGACGCACGAGAGTCCACCGGCCCCGCGGCCCCCGGCTACGACGACGCCGAGCGCGAGGCCGTGCTGCGCGTGATGCGCGAACGCCGCGACATCCGCAACGGCTTCCGCAGCGACCCGATCCCGCACGACGTGCTGCTGCGGGTCCTGGAGGCCGCGCACACCGCACCGTCCGTCGGCCACTCCCAGCCCTGGGACTTCGTCGTCATCCGCTCCGACGAGACCCGGCGCACGATGCACGAACTGGCCGCCCGTCAGCGCGAGGCGTACGCCAAGTCGCTGCCCAAGGGGCGCGCGAAGCAGTTCAAGGAACTGAAGATCGAGGCCATCCTCGACACCCCGGTGAACATCGTCGTCACCGCCGACCCGACCCGCGGCGGCCGTCACACCCTGGGCCGTCACACCCAGCCCCAGATGGCCCCGTACTCCTCCGCGCTCGCGGTCCAGAACCTGTGGCTCGCGGCCCGCGCCGAGGGCCTCGGCGTCGGCTGGGTCAGCTTCTTCGACGAGCGCGAGATGGTCCGCGCCCTCGGCCTGCCCGAGCACCTGGACGTGGTGGCGTACCTCTGCGTCGGCTACGTCGACGAGTTCCCCGAGGAGCCCGAGCTGATGCAGGCCGGCTGGTCCAAGCGCCGCCCGCTGTCCTGGGTCGTGCACGAGGAGACGTACGGCCGTCGCGCGCTGCCCGGTGAGGAGCCGCACGACCTGCTCGCCGAGACGGTCTCCAACATCCGCCCGCTGGACGCCAAGGCGCTCGGCGAGGCGTGGGAGCGCCAGAAGCGGATGACCAAGCCCGCGGGCGCGCTCGGCATGCTGGAGATCATCTCCGCGCAGCTGTCCGGCCTGTCCCGGATGTGCCCGCCGCCGATCCCGGAGCCCGCCGCCGTCGCGATCTTCGCGGGCGACCACGGCGTGCACGCCCAGGGCGTCACCCCCTGGCCGCAGGAGGTCACCGGCCAGATGGTGGCCAACTTCCTGGGCGGCGGCGCGGTCTGCAACGCCTTCGCCAACCAGGTGGGCGCCGAGGTCTGCGTCATCGACGTGGGCGTCGCCTCCGACCTCCCCGCGACCCCGGGTCTCCTCCCGCGCAAGGTCCGCGCGGGCACCGCCGACATGACGACCGGCCCCGCGATGACCCGCGAAGAGGTCACGGCCGCCATCGAGGTGGGCATCGAGACGGCCCGCGACCTCGTGGCGGCAGGCAACAAGGCCCTGCTGACCGGCGAGATGGGCATCGCCAACACCACGGCGTCGGCGGCCCTGATCTCCGTCTTCACGGACACCGACCCGTCCGAGGTGACCGGCCGCGGCACCGGCATCAACGACGAGACCCTCGCCCGCAAGACCGAGGTCGTGCGCCGCGCCATCGAACTCCACCAGCCGGACCCGGCCGACCCCATCGGCGTCCTCGCCGCGATCGGCGGCCTCGAACACGCCGCCATGGTCGGCCTGCTCCTCGGTGGAGCCTCCCTGCGTACGCCGGTAATCCTGGACGGCGTCAGCGCCGGCGCCGCCGCCCTCGTGGCCCGCGCCATCGCCCCCGAGGTCCTCGCGGCCTGCATCGCGGGTCACCGCAGCGCCGAGCCCGGCCACGTCGCCGCCCTGAACAAACTGGGCCTGCGCCCCCTGGTCGACCTGGACCTGCGCCTCGGCGAGGGCACGGGCGCCCTGCTGGCGCTGCCGGTGGTCCAGAGCGCGGCGAGGGCGATGCACGAGGTGGCGACGTTCGACTCCGCAGGGGTCACCGAGAAGTAGCCCGACGACGCACCCGCTCGTGCGGGGTGCGGGGGCGCGGCCCCCGCACGCGGCGGAGCCGCACAGCGTCACTGCCGGGACGGGACGGGGCGGGCTCGGGGAAGGAGCCCCTCCCGCCCCCGCCGTATCGTGGACCCGCACTCAAAACAGCACGTCAAGGCCGCTCCAGCCGAGCGCAGCGGCCCCGTACGAGGAGCCGCACCGCCATGGCCGAAAACCCCGCCTACCCCGTAGGCCTCCGCCTCACCGGTCGCCGCGTAGTCGTCCTCGGCGGCGGCCAGGTCGCCCAGCGCCGCCTCCCGGCGCTCATCGCGGCGGGCGCGGACATCCACCTCGTGTCACCCGAGGCCACCCCCTCCGTCGAGGCGATGGTGGACGCGGGCGAGATCACCTGGACGAAGCGCCCGTACGAGGACGGCGACCTCGCCGACGCCTGGTACGCCCTGATCGCGACCAGTGACCGGCAGGCGAACACGGACGCCTCCGCCGAGGCGGAGCGCCACCGCGTCTGGTGCGTCCGCTCCGACGACGCCGACGCGGCGACCGCCTGGACCCCGGCCACCGGTCACAGCGAGGGCGTCACGGTCGCCGTCCTCACCACGAACGCCAAGGGCCGCGACCCCCGCCACACCGCCGCGATCCGCGACGCGGTGGTCGAGGGGCTGCGCGACGGGACCCTCGTGGCGCCCCACCACCGCACCCGCACCCCGGGTGTCGCCCTGGTCGGTGGCGGTCCCGGCGACCCCGACCTGATCACGGTCCGCGGCCGGCGACTGCTCGCCGAGGCCGACGTGGTCATCGCCGACCGCCTGGGCCCGCGCGACCTGCTCGCCGAACTCCCGCCGCACGTCGAGGTGATCGACGCGGCGAAGATCCCCTACGGCCGGTACATGGCCCAGGAGGCCATCAACAACGCGCTCATCGAGCACGCGAAGCAGGGCAAGTCGGTCGTCCGGCTCAAGGGCGGCGACCCGTTCGTCTTCGGCCGTGGCATGGAGGAGGCCCAGGCGCTCGCCGAGGCGGGCATCGCCTGCACGGTCGTCCCCGGCATCTCCAGTTCGATCTCGGTGCCGGGTGCTGCCGGTATCCCGGTCACCCACCGGGGTGTCGCACATGAGTTCACCGTGGTCAGTGGTCATGTCGCCCCTGACGACGAGCGATCCCTCGTCGACTGGCCGGCCCTCGCCCGGCTGCGCGGCACGCTCGTCGTCCTCATGGGCGTCGACAAGATCGGCCGGATCGCCGAGACCCTGATCGCGCACGGCAAGTCGGCCGACACCCCGGTCGCCCTGGTCCAGGAAGGCACGACCGCCGCCCAGCGCCGCGTCGACGCGACCCTGGCCACGGTCGCCGAGACCGTACGCGCCGAGGACGTGAAGCCCCCGGCGGTGATCGTCATCGGCGAGGTCGTGAACGTGGGTGTGCACAGCCCGCTGAACGCTTCCGAGTAACCACCGGTAACCCAACCCGTGCCCAGCCGTTGGCACCGCACCCAGGACAAGGCAGTATCACCCTGTGGCCGATCTCATCACCGTTGAGAACCCCGACGACCCGCGTCTGCGTGACTACACGGGCCTGACCGACGTGGAGCTGCGCCGCAAGCGCGAACCCGTCGAGGGCCTGTTCATCGCCGAGGGCGAGAAGGTCATCAGACGCGCCAAGGACGCCGGGTACGAGATGCGCTCGATGCTCCTGTCCGCCAAGTGGGTCGACGTCATGCGCGATGTCATCGACGAGCTCCCGGCCCCGGTGTACGCGGTCAGCCCGGAGCTCGCCGAACAGGTGACCGGCTACCACGTGCACCGCGGCGCGCTCGCGTCCATGCAGCGCAAGCCGCTGCCGACGGCCGAGGAACTCCTGCGGTCCGCGCGCCGGGTGGTCGTCATGGAGGCGGTCAACGACCACACCAACATCGGCGCGATCTTCCGCTCCGCCGCGGCCCTCGGCATGGACGCGGTGCTGCTCTCCCCGGACTGCGCGGACCCGCTCTACCGCCGCTCCGTGAAGGTCTCGATGGGCGCGGTCTTCTCGGTCCCGTACGCCCGTCTCGAGACCTGGCCCAAGGGCCTGGAGACGGTCCGCGACGCCGGCTTCAACCTGCTCGCCCTCACCCCGGACGAGAAGGCGAGGTCCCTGGACGAGGCGGCCCCGCACCGGATGGACCGGGTCGCGCTGATGCTGGGCGCGGAGGGCGACGGCCTGTCCACGAAGGCCCTGATGGCGGCGGACGAATGGGTCCGCATCCCGATGGCCCACGGCGTCGACTCGCTCAACGTCGGCGCGGCGGCCGCGGTCGCCTTCTACGCGGTCGCGACGGGCCGTCCCCAGCTCTAGACCGGCTCCGCAGCGACCTGGACCCGGCCCCAGGGCCTGTCCGGTCGGCTCCGGTGCTGCTCGGCCATCAGATCGCCGGACGGTGGCGCGTACGACGACTGCCCCTGTCGTACGTCCTTGCGCGTGCCCCCGTCGTCCAGCCCGCGGGCCGGCCCCTGGCAGCCCTGCGCCGCCGCGATGCCCAGCGCGACGAGCAGCGTCACCACGACGAACACGAAGAGCCGCTGACGCAGCAGTCGCGGATTGGCCGGCCGCCGTCCGGTCCCCGTGGTCCGGGGCGCGGGACGCCCGGCGCCGCTGCGGGGCGCGGGCCTGCTGCCGGAGCGTCCGGTACCCCGGGCGGGCGCGGGTCGCGCACCCGACTGCGACGGCCGTGAGCCCCCGTTGGTGCCGCCCGTGCGCGGCGGCGGTGTGCCCTGCGGGCGGCGCTGAGTGGGCTGCTCGGCGTACTGATCGGCGAGGCGCCCCGTCGGCCGGTCGGGATCATTGCGCTGCGCGGGCGGGCGGACGTCCGCCATGCCCTGCGTCTCGCGGGCCGCGATCTCCTTGAGCCGCAGGGAGAGTTGGAGCGTGCTGGGACGCTCCTCGGGGTCCTTGGCCAGACATGCGCGGACGAGCGGAGCCAACGCGTCCGGAACTCCGTGCAGCTGCGGTTCCTCGTGCACCACTCGGTACAGCATCACCTCGGAACTGCCGTGCCCGAAGGGCGAGTCGTTGGTCGCCGCGTACGCCAGCGTGGCGCCGAGCGCGAACACGTCGGTGGCCGGGGTGACGGCGGCGCCGCGCACCT
The DNA here is from genome assembly GCF_019091445.1 of Streptomyces sp. GbtcB7. Taxonomy (NCBI): domain Bacteria; kingdom Bacillati; phylum Actinomycetota; class Actinomycetes; order Kitasatosporales; family Streptomycetaceae; genus Streptomyces; species Streptomyces sp. GbtcB7. Next base: position 225,302 of record NZ_JAGXJM010000003.1, on the reverse strand, counting down.
GCTCGGGCGCGAGGAACCCGGGCGAGCCGACCGCCGTACCGACGTGCGTCAGGGTGCTCGCCCCCGTCGCCCAGGCGATGCCGAAGTCGATGATCCGCGGCCCCTTCGGGGACAGCAGGATGTTGGACGGCTTGAGGTCCCGGTGCACGACACCGGCCTCGTGCACGGCGACGAGCCCCTCGGAGAGCGCGGCCCCGACGGCGGCCACGTCGGCGGCCGACATCGGGCCCTCCTCGGCGACCTTGTCGTGCAGCGAGGGCCCCGGCACGTACTGCGTGGCGAACCACGGCCGGTCCGCCTCGAGATCGGCGGCCACGAGCCGCGCCGTGCAGCCGCCCCTGATCCGCCGGGCCGCCGAGACCTCGCGGGCGAACCGCGACCGGAACTCCTGATCCTCCGCCAGATCCGGTCGGATCACCTTCAGCGCGACCCGCTGGCCACGGCGGTCGGAGCCCAGGTAGACCACGCCCATTCCACCCGCGCCGAGCCGTCTGTGAAGCCTGAACGAGCCGACGACACGCGGGTCCTCGCGCCTCAGGCGCATCATCGCCATGTCCATCCCCGCTGCCCGGTCCGTTTGACGAGCCACAGCTTACGTTTCCGCGGCCGGGTGCGCGCAGAGGCCGCGCCCTCACGGCCCGATCGATTGTCAGTGCCGGGTGGGAAACTTGAAAGACGGTCAGGGAATGCAAGAACACGGCTGCCTTGGGCTGCCCGTGATCCCAACCGTCCGTCGCAGAAGGGGGATTGAACCTGTGAAGGGTGATCGCGTGGAGATAGTCGTGGACGCCGGGGACACGACGCGTACGTACGAGGTGGTGGCGAGCAGGGCGGGTCGCAGAGTGGAGACCGCGGTGCGCCGGGGGGTGGTGGAAGTGAGCGAAGTCACCCGAAGCGGATCAGTGGTGCGCACCGCCCGCTTCATGGCGACCCGGGTGCTGGCGCTGGTCGAGCAGCCGGTGCCGAGGGAGGACAGCTCGGAACAGTCCGGGCACACCGGACGCCCCCTCCGGGAAGACCCTGAGACCTAGGTCCTCATCTCCACCCAGGGGAGTACATCGCAGGTCATCGCTCATCCTCCGGGAGGCCCGGCAATCGGTACGAGGGCATGACGACCGATCGCCGCCGCACCCATAGATTTGAGGTCAAGCGGCGGGTGCAGCACTCGTCCCCCGAGGTCAGACACCCGCCGCTGCCAAACCACATAGATGCTCGGTCAGGAGAGGGACCATGGCCCACACGGCACCGCGGACGGCGATCCGCACAGGACGCAAGGCGTACAGCGCAGCGTTCCGCCCGCGTCGTCAGGGTCAGCGCCACCCCTTGGTGGCGACAGCGATGGTCCTTCCTCTGGCGGCCCTGCTCGTAGTCGTCTTCGGCGGCTGGGACGCGGTGGTCACACAAGCGTCGTCCGTGGGCGTGATGCTGGGGCGCTGAGCGGCGCCCCAGGCCCGGAAGAGCGGTCCGGGCGGGGACATCCGGCCATGAAACCCCGTGGGGACGGGGGTGCGGCGGACGGCACAAATGCCCGCGCAGCTGGGGAGCTGCGCGGGCATTGTTTTTGCCCGCGCAGCTCCCCGCGCCCTGAAGGGGCGCTGCGCGCATCTGCAGCCCCGTCCGGCGTTTGGGGACAAGGCCGTCAGGCCGCTGGGGCACCGGGCCGATGGGGCACCGGGGCGCAGCCCCGTGCCCCAGGGGCGCGGGGAACTGCGCGACCGGCCCCCACTCACCCGCACCCGACGAACCCACCCGGGGATCCGGGGGCGGAGCCCCCGGGAAGGGGAGGGGACTGGCAGGGGGCCGCAGGGGCGGAGAACGTACGCTCGCGAGGTACCGACCGCACACCCCAGGGGGCCCCGTGACCGCAGACGTGCTTCCCGCCCTGACCGCCGGGGCGCGCACCGCGGCCCACCCCGCAGGCGCCCCCTGCACCCACCACGACTCCGTCCTCGCCGACCGCCGCGACGGCACCGTCGTCCGCCACGGCGACACCGTGGCCAAGGCCCACGCCCCCGGCACGGACCGCGCCGAACTCTCCCGTCGTCTCGAGCTCGCCGCACGCCCCGCCCTCACCGGCATCCTCCTCGCCCCGCTCCGCCCGAAGCCCGTCGACCTCCACGGCCGCCTGGTCACCTTCTGGCCGTACGGCACCCCGGTCGACCCGCAGACCCCCGAGTCCGCTCCCTGGGAGGCCGCCGCGACCCTGCTGGCCCGCCTCCACCGGACCCCCGCGCCGGACGGCCTGCCGCCCATGCGGGGCCCCGCCAAGGCGGCCCGGGCGATCGCCCGGCTGCGGACGGCGGGCCCGCACCCGGCCGCCGCCCCGGTGCTGCGCGCCTGGGCGGCCCTGCCCGCCTGGGCCCGCGCCGAGGCCCCCATGCCGCCCGCGGGGACCCTCTGCCACGGAGACCTGCATCTCGGCCAGCTCGTCCGCCACCCCGCGCCGACCGGCCCCTGGCTCCTCATCGATGTGGACGACCTCGGCGTGGGCGTCCCGACCTGGGACCTGGCCCGCCCGGCCGCCTGGTACGCCTGCGGCCTGCTCCCGCCCGACGAGTGGACCCGCTTCCTGACCGCCTACCAACGCGCCGGCGGCCCGGCCGTACCCGCCGACGGCGACCCCTGGCCCGCCCTGGACGTGGCGGCCCGCGCCCTCACCGTGCAGACCGCGGCCCTGGCGATCGCCAAGTCCGTGGGGGAGGAACGCCCCTTGGACGAGGTGCAGCAGGCCGTGATCGACGCCTGTGACCGAATGGGAGCCGTCCCGCCCGAGTTGGCGCAGGGCCCGACCGCGTAGGGTGCAACCGTTCGAGGCCGGACAGTGTCTGTCCTGGTGGAAGCGGTACCGAACGGCGAGGAGTTGAGCCGAGCATGCAGTGTCCGAAGTGCCATGCGCCGATGCACACGTACAACCGCAATGGCGTCCAGATCGAGCAGTGCAGCGGCTGCCGCGGGATATTTCTCGACTACGGCGAGCTGGAGGCGCTGACGCGCGTGGAGGCCCAGTGGTCGCAGCCCGCGCCGCCCCCGTCCGCCCCGCAGGCCTACCCCTCGGCGCCCGCGCCCGCGTGGGGCGCCCCGCAGCACGGCGGACACGGAGGCCATGGCGGCGGTCACTACGGCGGTCACCACCGCCACAAGAGCTTCGGCCACATGCTCTTCTCCTCCTGAGCACGACCGGAGGAACGACCTGACACGACGAAGCCCCCGACCGTACGAGACGGCCGGGGGCTTCGGCTGGTGCGCGATACTGGGATTGAACCAGTGACCTCTTCCGTGTCAGGGAAGCGCTCTCCCGCTGAGCTAATCGCGCAGGTGACCCTGCAGAGGGTGCGGGTGGTGCGTACTGCGTGCGCGATACTGGGATTGAACCAGTGACCTCTTCCGTGTCAGGGAAGCGCTCTCCCGCTGAGCTAATCGCGCGGGGATCCAGATGGATCGGGTCCTTGCGGACCAGTGGACGATACTGGGATTGAACCAGTGACCTCTTCCGTGTCAGGGAAGCGCTCTCCCGCTGAGCTAATCGTCCTTGGAGGTGGAGACGGGATTTGAACCCGTGTAGACGGCTTTGCAGGCCGTTGCCTCGCCTCTCGGCCACTCCACCAGGAGTGTGGGGGTTCGGGATGATCCCCCTCTTCCTGCGAGCGGACGACCAGGTTCGAACTGGCGACCTCAACCTTGGCAAGGTTGCGCTCTACCAACTGAGCTACGTCCGCGTGTCGTTTCCGTTCGGCTTGCGCGTCCCGGCGACGTGTTGAACTCTAGCGGATTCCCGGGCCAGCACAAAAACGCGTTTGCGCAGCGTGCTGCGGTCTGTCCGGCAAAGGACACGGTCAGGGCACCCGCAGGTCACCCGACCTAGACTCGACTGCGTGCTCGACCTCCCTCCTCTCGCCCGTTTCGGTGGCCTCGTCGCGACCGGTCTCCTCGACGTCACCAGCGACCCCGCGGCCCTGGACTCGGCCGGTTTCTGGGCCGTCGCGGCCGACTTCGAGGGCAGCCTGGTCTGCGCCCGCTTCGCCGACGTACGCACCGAACCCGTGCCCGCCCCCGTCCCCGGACAGTGGCAGGGACCCACCCCCGGTGACTGGACGTCCTCCCTCGACCACGCCGCGTACACCGCCGGCGTACGCCGCATCCGCGCCCACATAGCCGCCGGTGAGGTCTACCAGGCCAACCTCTGCCGCGTCCTGTCCGCACCCCTCGCCCCCGACGCCGACGTCGACGCCCTCACCGCGCTGCTGGCCCGCGGCAATCCCGCCCCCTACGCGGGAACGATCCGCCTGCCCCGCCACGGCGTCGAGATCGCCACCGCCTCCCCCGAACTCTTCCTACGCCGCACCGGCCCCGTCATCGAATCCGGCCCCATCAAGGGCACCGGACGCACCGAGGCCGACCTCCTCGACAAGGACCACGCCGAGAACGTCATGATCGTGGACCTCGTCCGCAACGACCTCGGCCGCGTCTGCGCCACCGGCACCGTCACCGTCCCCGACCTGTGCGTCGTCGAAAAACACCCCGGGCTCGTCCACCTCGTCTCCACCGTCCGCGGCCACCTGCGCGCCGACACCGGCTGGCCCGAACTGCTGGCCGCCGCGTTCCCGCCCGGCTCCGTCACCGGCGCCCCCAAAACCAGCGCCCTGACCATCATCGAGGCTCTGGAGACCGCACCCCGCGGCCCCTACTGCGGCGGCATCGGCTGGGTCGACGCCGACCGCGCCACCGCACAGCTCGCCGTCGGCATCCGCACCTTCTGGACCGACCGCGCCGAAGGCGTCCTGCGTTTCGGCACCGGCGCCGGCATCACCTGGGGCTCCGACCCCGAAAGGGAATGGCAGGAGACCGAGCTGAAGGCCGCCAGGCTGCTCACGGTAGCGTCGGGACAGTACGGAGACGCGTACGAAAGTGGAAGGACTCTCTGACGTGAAGATCTGGCTCGACGGCGGTCTGCAGGACATGGAGTCCGCCCGCGTCTCCGTCTTCGATCACGGACTGACCGTGGGCGACGGCATCTTCGAGACCGTGAAGGCGGTGGAGGGGCGGCCGTTCGCGTTGACCCGCCACCTCGACCGGCTGGCCCGCTCGGCGCGCGGCCTGGGGCTGGCCGCACCCGACCTCGACGAGGTGCGCCGCGCCTGCGTCGCCGTCCTGGACGCCAACCCGATGCCGCTCGGCCGACTGCGGATCACGTACACCGGTGGCTACGGCCCGCTCGGCTCCGACCGCGGCGAACACGGCCCGACCCTGCTCGTCGCCCTCGGCGAGTCCACCCGCCGCCCCGACTCCACCGCCGTGATCACGGTGCCCTGGACCCGTAACGAGCGCGGCGCCCTCACCGGCCTCAAGACCACCTCGTACGCCGAGAACGTCGTCGCCCTGGCCCGCGCGCGCGAACAGGGCGCGAGCGAGGCGCTGTTCGCCAACACGGTCGGGCAGCTGTGCGAGGGCACGGGGTCGAACGTCTTCGTCGTCCTCGACGGTGAGATCCACACCCCGCCCGTCGCCTCCGGCTGTCTCGCCGGCATCACGCGCGCGCTCGCCGTCGAGTGGACCGGCGCCAGGGAGACCGATCTTCCGCTGGATGTCCTGGAGCGTGCGGACGAGGTCTTCCTGACGTCCACGCTGCGCGACGTGCAGGGTGTGCACCGGGTCGACGGGCGCCAACTCCCGGGCGCGCCGGGCCCGGTGACCGCCAAGGCCATGCGCGTCTTCGAGGAGCGGGCCGGAAGCGACCTCGACCCGTAGAGATCGTGCGTGGCACGTCAGCGCGCAAGAAGGACGACGGCAAAACAGGATGACGGCAAAACGGGATGACGACGGGGCACGGGACGGGTAGAACACCCCTGATGACCACCACCCTGCGGCCGACCGAGCCGCTTCAGCGCGGAGCCGACGGGGCGCTGTCCCGCCGCTACAAGGTGTGCGTGAACAGTCGTCCCGTGGGCGGGATCCACCTCTCCACGCATCCGGAGTACGGCCCCACCGTGGCCCGAGTCGGAGAGCTGTACGTCGAGGAACCCGACCGTGGGCGGGGCCGGGGCACGGTGGCCGCGCTCGCGGCCGAGGAGGTGGCCCGCGGCTGGGGCTGCAAGCGCGTCGAGACGTCGGTGCCCGGGGACGCGGACGGTGCGCTCCGGCTCGCCACGACCCTCGGGTACGTGCTGAGCAACCGCGTCCTGACCAAGCCCTTGGACGGCCCCGGCCCCGAACTGCCGGTCGGCAGTGTCGCCCGGCCCATGACCGAGGCCGAGTACGTGCCCTGGCTGGCGAAGGAGCGCGAGGAGTTCGCCGGCTCGCAGATCGAGCGGGGCGTGCCCGAGGCCGAGGCGTACCGCAAGACGGACCAGGGGCTCGCCCGGTTCCTGCCGGACGGACTGGCCAGTGAGAACACGGTGCTCAGCGTCCTGGAACACGAGGGGACCCCGGTCGGCACGCTGTGGCTGGGCCTGTGGCCCGACGCGGCGTTCGTGCTCGGGGTCGAGACCGACCCCGAGCACCGGGGCCGCGGCCATGGGCGCACCCTGATGCTGCTGGCCGAGGCCCGGGCGGTGGCCGGCGGGAGGGACCGCATCGGCCTCAACGTGTTCGCGGGGAACACCCCGGCGGAGAAGCTGTACGAGTCACTCGGCTATACGACGAGCGAGTACTACCTCTACAAGAACCTGCTCTGAACGACTACAAGAACCTGATCTGAACCACTTCGCGAGAACCACTTCGCGAGAACGAGGACTACGCGTCCTCGGCCAGCAGGCGGTCGGCGATCTCCTCGATGCGCTCGCGCAGGCCCTCCTGGCTCTTGCCGCCGTCGAGCCGCTCGCCGCCGATGACGTACGTCGGGGTGCCGGTCACGCCGATGGCCTTGCCCTCGGCCTGGTCGGCGTCGACGATCAGGATGTGCCGACCGTCGATCAGGGCGGTGTCGAACTCCTCGGCGTCCAGACCGAGTTCGCGGGCCACCTCGATCAGGAAGGGCTCGCCCTTGCGGTCCAGTACCTCGACACGGTCGAGGACCGCCTCGACGTACGGCCAGGACCGGCCCTGCTCCGCGGCCTCCTCGGCGGCCTGCGCCGCGGCGAAGGCGTGCTTGTGCTTCTCCAGCGGGAAGTGCCGCAGCCGCAGCTCCAGACGGTCGCCGTAGCGGGCGCGCAGCGCGCGCAGGTCGACGAGGGCGCTGCGGCAGTCGGGGCACTGGAGTTCGCACCAGACGTCGAGGACGGCGGTGGCGCGGGCTGCGGAGGAGTCGTTCATGGCACCCAGTCTCCCAGCCCTGCCGACGGCGCCCCAACCGGGACCTGGGGAGGACCCCGACCCGGAGATGTCCCTGAGGTCCGCCCGGAGCATGGCATATCGGGCGTGGGGCGGTGCAGGATGGAAGGGACGAACCGACCCGCTCTGCCGAGCCCTGCCCTGGAGGACCGGATGATTGCCGAGACTGTCTGTTCCGCCGTCTCCGCGGCCGGCCTCGGCATCGCCGCGGTCACGGCCTACCGCAAGCGGTTCCTCTCCGCCGCCCGCATCGCCGCCTACTCGCTGGTGCCGGTCGGCCTGGTGATGACCGGAGTCGTCGGCTGGCTGGCCGACACCGCCTTCAGCCCCACCGCGTGGGCGGGCTTCGGTGTGCTGGGCGTGGCCTGGCTGCTGTTCATGACCACGCGGGCGGTGGAGCGGCGTGGCGGCGGGACCCGGAAGGAACGCAAGGCGGCCGCCCGGGCCGCCCGGCGGGAGGCGGTGGCCCCCGCGGCCTCGGCGCCCTCGCTGAGCCAGGGCTCCCGTCCGGCCGCCCGGCCCGCGACGACGCCTCGTGCCACGGGTTCCGACGACGACTTCAGCGACATCGAGGCCATCTTGAAGAAGCGCGGCATATGACGGACTGAAACGACACAGAGGATCATGGGAGAGCGCGGAAACGATCACGTTCGTGCCTGCTCATCGCGGATATTGGCGAACTCCCGGTCATTCCGGGCGTGTTGATCGCGGAGCGGGTGGCGGCTGCGTCATCATCGCCGCGAGATGCTGGACACAACACAGAGCGACACCGCCGCCCCTCCCGAGGAGCCGCGGGGTTGTCTCTACGCGCTTTCCCAGCCACCGCTGATGATCTTCCTTGCGGTGATCGGCTGTCTGCTGCTCATGGCTTCGCTGCACGACCTGCTGCTGCTCTGAGCCGTACACGGAGCCCCTGGCGTCACCCGCCGAGGGCTCCGTCAGCCCGCCGCGCGTCCAGCGTCCGTCAGCCCGCCGCTTCCTTGCGGCGCGCCCGGTACGCCGCCACGTGGAGCCGGTTTCCGCAGGTCCGGCTGTCGCAGTAGCGGCGCGAGCGGTTGCGGGAGAGATCCACGAAGGCGTGCCGGCAGTCCGGGGCCTCGCAGCGCCGCAGCCGGTCCTGCTCTCCGGCGACCACGAAGAACGCCAGCGCCATCCCGCAGTCGGCCGCGAGGTGGTCGGCGACGGAGGCACCCGGCGCGAAGTAGTGCACGTGCCAGTCGTAGCCGTCGTGGTCGGTGAGCCGGGGAGTGGTGCCCGCGACGGCGACCAGCTCGTTGATGAGGCCCGCGGCGGTACGGGGGTCGTCGGCGGCGAAGACTCCGGCGAACCGGCCGCGGACCTCGCGTACGGCCGCGAGGTCCTGCTCCGACAGCACGCCGACATCACTTATCCCGTGCTTTCGTACGAATTCGTCGAGGGACGCGACGTCCGCGAGCCCGTCCGGCGTGTCGTTCTCCGCCGCGGTGTTCACCAGGTCCACCACGGCGTCGAGGGAGCGCCGGGTGTCGTGGGTGATCAGCACGTTTCGCTCCCTGGCCTGGGGGTCGGGCGGGCGCCCTCCGATGCTGGCCGATGGTAGTGGCTTCCTGGCGTGGGGGAGCGGGGGCGGTCGATCTGCACGCGGTCCGCCACGACTCCGGGCCGGTCACGGGCCAGTCGCGGGCCAGTTTCACGGGCCATGAACGGCACCCTGAACACCTCCGAAACAGCCTCAGCCCCCGTCCTGGCCGGCGCTGAGCCTGGTGGGCCGCGTGAGTCCGCCGGGCGTGCCCCGCCCGGCCTGCCGGCCCGACTCGACCCGGCGCCTGCCCCGTGCCCTGCCCCGTGCCCCGGGCGGCGCCCTTATCGGCTCTCACGGCTCTCGTCGGCGTCCCCGCCCGGGCAGGGCAGGGAAGGCGCGCCCCAGCCACGCGCGGCGGCGCTGGGGCCGTCGAGGCCTGCCGTCGACCACGCACACCGGCGCCGCCCCCGCGGGAGTCCGCGGCGACGGCGCCGGTGTTCGTGCCCTTGCGGTTGTGCCCATTGCAGATGTTTAGGCCCGAGCCGTCTCCCCGAGTGGACGGCGCCGGGCGGCTCTATGGGGGGCTCGTCAGCTCTCGGCCAGGATGTGTGAGAGCTCCGTGTCGAGATCGAAATGCCGGTGTTCCGTGCCGGGGGGCACGGCGGCGTCCGTTCGCTTCAGGAACGATTCCAGGGCCCGCGCCGGGGCTTCCAGCAGGGCCTCGCCCTCCGGGGAGCTCAGGGCGATGCATACGACGCCCTGGCCATGGCTCCGGGACGGCCAGACTCGGACGTCGCCGGTACCGGTGGGCCGATGCAGGCCCTCGGCGAGGAGGTCGCGGGCGAACACCCACTCGACGGTTTCCTCGGCTCCAGTGTGGAAGGTGGCGTGCACGGCGTAGGGATCGGCCGTGTCATACCGCAGTCCTGCGGGTACAGGCAGTGAGGACTCGCTCGACACAACGAGGCGCAGGTGCAGCTCGCAGCTGACCGTGGTGTTCATAAGCGCCAGGGCCTTTCGCTCAGTGTGCGCTCGGGGATTCGCACGTCGGCGAAATCGACATGCCACCTACGGTGCCGTTGTAAACCCCTCTGAGTGTTTTGCGTGTCTTTACGTAACTCTTCCGGCCGAGAGTACGTTCGCCGGATAGGGCCATTCCGGTGACTGGTTTCTCTCCGGTAGGGTTTGGCCGTATGAATACGGGGAGTGACGAGCCGGGCCAGGTCGCCACGGCCGATGGTGAGACGAAGATCGAGGGGCCGCTCGGATCGCGGGCGCCGGAATTCATCAAGGCCCGCCGTGCGCTGCATCTGAGCTGGCAGGTGGGTGTTTTCGTCGTGGGGCTCGCGGTGGTCGGCGCGGGCGTGATCATGCTTCCGCTGCCGGGCCCCGGCTGGCTGGTGATCTTCGGCGGCATGGCGATCTGGGCGACCGAGTTCGTCTGGGCGCAGCTGGTGCTCCGCTGGACGAAGCGCAAGGTCACGGAGGCGACACAGCGGGCACTCGACCCGAAGGTGCGGCGCCGCAACATCATCCTCACGAGTGTCGGTGTCGTCATCGTCGCGGCCCTCGGTGGCGTCTACCTCTGGAAGTTCGGCGTCCAGATGCCGTGGAACATCCAGGAATGACCGACGGGCGAAGGTCCCTCCTGGAGGCTCCTTGGCTGGTCGGAGCCACCCCTGACATGGGGTAATGTTCTCCCTGCGCCCGGGCGATTAGCTCAGCGGGAGAGCGCTTCGTTCACACCGAAGAGGTCACTGGTTCGATCCCAGTATCGCCCACCAGCACGACAGGCGACCCAGTTCCACGCACCACGTGGGCGGGGTCGCCTTCGTCGTTTCCGCACCACCCCGCAGGGGCAGGAGAGCGCGCCCACGGCACCGACGGACCGCACTCCGTGCCAGTGGCGGAACCGGTAGCGGTCCCCGCGCGGGCGTCGGAATCGGAGCCGGAGCCACGGTCGCAGCCGCCATCGGAATCGGCGCCGGCACCCCGCGCGGACCCGGCCCCGCCCACACCCCCGAACACCCTCCGCACACGGACTCAAGGCGAGTGGCAATCCTCTCCCAAGCCGCTGACCTCGGTAGACGCCCGTTCCCCCCAGATGGCGCCCGGCCCGACCCCCACCCTCGCACCGGTGGTGTCCGGCCATGTGGTGCGGCCATGTGGACCACGCGGCTCCGCTCGCCCCTCCGGCGCCGGGCGTCGGCCGGACTGCCGCGCAACCTGTCCGCGCTGCTCGCGAGCATCGCCGCCAGGATGCGACGCGGCGCGGTGCCGGGCACACGTTGCAGGCACTGCCCTGCGAAGTCTTGAACCCCGCATCGCTACTCCGCATCGCGGGACGCCCCCCGCATCGACCAGGGCGAACGCCGGACCAACGCGAGCGAGCCGCCGTCGGGACGCGCATCAAGCGGTCCGCATCGCGGGACGCCCCCGCACCGACGCGCCGACCAGGGCGAACGCCGGACCGACGCGAGCGAGCCGCCCTCGTGACGTCCACCAGCCGCCCGCATGGGTACAACCCGCCCACTTCGGCGCAACCAGCCTGAACCCGTCCAGACCTACCAGGGCCCGTCCAGCCCCCCGAGCCCCCGAAGCCCACCCACCCCCTGCCCGCCTCTCCACCCCCCACCAACCCCACCCACGCGTACGCCAGTTCGACCACCACCCCTCCCGGAAATCCACCCCTCAACCCCTCACTCTCGGTCCACCCACCCCTCCTCCGCCCCGCCCCGCCCTCGCATCCCCACCCGCACGGCAGTTGTTTTCGGCCCGGCCCCATGCTCGCCCGCCCCGTCGTTTTCCGTTCGACACCCCGACCGCACGCCCCGGACCTGCACATTCAGGCACCCCCACGGGGGCGGCACCCCCAACACCCCTCGCCACGCGGTCGAACCGCGTCACATCAATTCCTGTCCGAATCATTGACGCGCTTGGAAGCCCTCCGTACCTTGTGCCAGCAAGCGCTTACTTGAAACGATTCATGCAGGTGCAACGACGTCGCGGGGAGGCCCGACTGTGGGTAACAACGGGAGTGTTGAGAGGCGAACGGTCCTCAAGGCGGCCGGAGCTTCACTGGCCACGCTGGGGCTGGCCGCGACGACGGGCTGCGGTGGGGACAGCGGCAGTTCCGGGGACGGGACGGTCACGATCCGGTACGCCTGGTGGGGTGCCGACGAGCGGGCGAAGAAGATCAACCAGTCCATCGCGCTCTTCGAGAAGAAGTACCCGAAGATCAAGGTGAAGACCGACTTCCAGGATTACGTGGCCTTTTGGGAGAAGTTCCAGACCCAGGCCGCCGGTGGAAATCCCCCGGACGTATTCCAGAACGCCGTCGGATTCCTGCGGAAGTACGACAAGAGAGGCATCCTGCTCGACCTCAAGCCTCAGATAGAAGCGGGAAATCTGAGCCTCGACAACTTCCGCGCCGGAGTCGAGAAGGTCGGTCAGGTCGATGGAAAGCAGCTCGGTATTCCGGTCGGATCCAACACCATGTCACTTGTCATCGACGAGAAGGTGTTCGAGAAGGCGGGCGTCAAGCCGAAGCAGGGCTGGACCTGGGACGAGTACTTCGCCGCCCTGAAGAAGATCCACGACACCCAGAAGCTGCCGGGCGACACCGGCTACTTCAGCATCATGTATCTGTACGACCTCTACCTCCGGCAGAACGGCAAGGCGTTCTTCACCAAGGACGGACTCGGCTTCGACGAGGCCGACCTGACGGAGTGGTGGACGGACGGCTACAACCGCGTCAAGGCGGGCATCGTCACCGACCCCAAGCGGGTCGAGCAGGACAAGCCCAAGTCCTCGCTCTCGGCGGCCCACGGCGCCTCCGAGTTCACCTGGGACAACTTCACGGTCCGCTACACCGCCGAGGGCACCAGCACCTACGGCCTCGCGCCGATCCCGACCACCGACGGCAAGCAGACCGGCCAGTACCTCGCCTCCCTGATGCTGAGCGCCTCCGCCCGCACCAAGCACCCCAAGGAGGTCGCCCAGTTCATCAACTTCATGGTCCACGACCCCGAGGTCGGCAAGATCATGGGCTACGACCGGGGCATCCTCGCGACCACCGAGCAGTTCGACGCGTACAAGCCGGCCGACGCGCCCAACCAGGCGATCGCGAAGTACGAGACGGATGTCGCCGCGGCCGGAGTGCTCGGCACCATCACCCCGCACCCGGCGGGCGCCGACACCTGCGAGTCCGCCTTCCTGCGCATCGGCGGTGACATGTCGCAGGGCACGACCAAGGTCGCCGACGCCGTCAAGCAGTTCTTCTCCGAGGCGAAGACCGCCCTCGCCGCCTGATGGGAACCGCCGTGACGCTCGTCAAGGACTCTCCGCCCGACGCCCCGGAGATACGCCCCGAGGCCCCCGCCGCCAAAAAGCGGCGGGGGCGCCGGGAAAACCTCGCCGGCTATCTCTTCATGTCCCCGTGGATCGCGGGCTTCCTGCTGCTGACCGCGGGCCCGATGGCCGCCTCCCTCTACTTCGCGTTCACCGACTACAACCTCTTCAATTCGCCGAAGTGGATCGGCTTCGACAACTTCACCAAGATGTTCCACGATCCGCGGTGGCAGAAGTCGGTCGAGGTGACGGCCAAGTACGTCGTCATCGGCACCCCGCTCAAGCTGCTGCTCGCGCTCGGAGTGGCCCTGCTGCTCGCGCAGAGCCGACGGGGGCAGGCCTTCTACCGGGCCGCCTTCTACGCCCCCTCGCTCATCGGGGCGAGCGTCTCCGTCGGATTCGTGTGGCGCGCGCTCTTCTCCGACGACGCCATCGTGGACCGCACGCAGTCGTTCCTCGGCTTCCACACGGGAGGGTGGGTCGGCGACCCGAACTGGGTGCTCTACAGCCTGGTCGCGCTCACCGTCTGGCAGTTCGGCGCACCCATGGTGATCTTCCTCGCCGGACTCAAGCAGGTGCCGAGGGAGCTGTACGAGGCAGCGGAGGTGGACGGCGCCGGACCGTTCCGCAGGTTCTGGAGCATCACCCTGCCGATGATCTCGCCGGTGCTCTTCTTCAACGTGCTCCTGGAGACCATCCACTCCTTCCAGATCTTCGGCTCGGCGTACGTGGTCTCCAACGCCACCTGCGGACCGGCGGACGCCACGCTCGTCTACACCTGCTACCTGTACCAGAAGGGCTTCAGGGAGTCCCAGATGGGCTTCGCGTCCGCCATGGCCTGGATGCTGCTGCTCGCCGTGGCGCTGGTGACGGCCGTCCTCTTCTGGTCCCAGAAACGGTGGGTGCACTACGAGGAGGACGCCCGATGAGCACCACCCTGCGCAAGCCACTGGAGGTCGGTGGCCGCAAGCGTGCCGGCTCGCTGGTCTGGCACATCGGCGCGCTGCTGATCCTCGCGGTCGTCCTCTATCCCGTCGTCTGGGTCATCGGCGCCTCGTTCAAGCCCAGCCGGGACATCATCGGCAGCCTGAACCTGTTCCCGACCAGCCCCGTCCTCGGCAACTTCAAGGGCCTGGCCGACGGCATCGCGGACATCTCGATCGCGACCTTCTTCCAGAACTCCCTCTTCTACGCGCTCGGCTCCGTCGTCGGCATCCTCATCTCCTGCTCGCTGACGGCCTACGCCTTCGCCAAGATCCGGTTCGCCGGGCGGAACCTGCTGTTCTCGCTCATGATCGGCACGCTCCTGCTGCCCTATCACGTGCTGCTCATCCCGCAGTACGTGATGTTCCAGAAGATGGAGCTGGTCAACACCTACGTTCCGCTGCTGATCGGCAAGTACCTGGCAACCGAGGCGTTCTTCGTCTTCCTCATGGTCCAGTTCATGCGGAACCTGCCGCGCGAACTGGACGAGGCGGCCCGGCTCGACGGCTGTGGCCATCTGCGGATCTACTGGTCGATCGTGCTGCCGCTGTGCCGCCCCGCCCTCATCACGAGCGCGATCTTCACCTTCATCAACGCCTGGAACGACTTCATGGGCCCGCTGATCTACCTCAACGAGCCCAGCAAGTACACGGTCTCGCTCGGCATGATGATGTTCCGCGACCAGGAAGGCGTCGCCAACTACGGCGGCATGATCGCGATGTCACTGGTCGCCCTGCTGCCCGTGCTCCTCTTCTTCCTCGCCTTCCAGCGCTATCTGATCGACGGTATGGCGACCTCCGGATTGAAGGGCTGAGATGGCCACCAGCCAGCTGCGGGCGCGGGCGGAGCGGAAGAGGCGGGCGAAGGCGCGCAAGGCACCTCGCGACTCCGTCTTCGCCGAGCGTTTCGGCGTGTTCGCCGAGTGTCTGCTCACCGGGGTGTGGATCGCGGTGGCCTCGTTGCCGCTGGTCACCTACCCCGCCGCGTTCGCGGCCGGTGCACGCCATCTGCGGCGGCGTACGTCCCACGAGGCGGGTGGCCTGAGGGAGTTCGTCGCCGACTTCCGGGCCGCCGTCCGGGGCGGCTGGATTGCCGGGGTCGCCGGCTGGGCCGCGGCCGCCGCGGTCTGGGTGGACGTCCAGGCCGTGCGCGCCGGTATCCCCGGCGGCCCGCTCGTCGGGGCCGTCGGTCTCTTCGCCCTGATCGGCCTCGTCGTGGCCGGGCTGCGCGCGGCGGCCGTCTGGGAACCCGGCGCCTCCTGGCGGGCGCTGCTCGCGGAGGCGGGACGCCGTACGGTCCTCGATCCGGCCGGCTCTTTCCTGCTCGTGGGCGGACTGGCCGTCGTGGCCGCTTCCGCCCTGTTCGTCGCGCCGCTTGCGGTCCCCGTCCTGGGGGCCGTCGCGGCGGCGGCCGTGGCCGTCGAGGCAC
Source organism: Streptomyces sp. GbtcB7 (assembly GCF_019091445.1). Lineage (NCBI taxonomy): Bacteria > Bacillati > Actinomycetota > Actinomycetes > Kitasatosporales > Streptomycetaceae > Streptomyces > Streptomyces sp. GbtcB7. The sequence continues at coordinate 209,773 of NZ_JAGXJM010000003.1, read as the reverse complement.
GCCGCCGCCGCTGAGCTCCTCGCAGGTCGGCGCCCACGGCGTCGTGCCTCGCTCTGTCATGCCCCTGACTTCCCCGCACGGAAAGGAAAGGCCATGTCTCCCATCCCCCGCAGGTCCCTGCTGAAGGCGGCCGCAGTCGCCGGAGCCGCCGCACAGTTCAGCTGGGCCCTGGGAAGCACGAACGCGCAGGCCGCCGCCAGATCCGAGGCCGCCGACACCGACCCCGTGACCCTGGACTGGCTGGAGGACGGCGCCCTTGGTGCCGCCCCCGGCTCCACCGTAGGCGTGCCCTGGCCGAAGGGCGCGTACCAGCAGGACCAGACCTTCGCGCTCACCGACGCCTCCGGCAAGGACGTGCCGGTGCAGTCCTGGCCGATCGGGTACTGGCCGGACGGCTCTCTCAAGTGGACGGCGCACGCGGTGAGTTCCGGCTCCGGGAAGCTCACGCTCGCCGCCGGTGCGCCCGCCGCCCCCGACAAGAAGGTGACCGTCGACAAGAGCGGCGGCACCATCGACATCTCGACGGGCGTCATCACCGCGAAGATCGGCAAGAGCGGCTCCACCCTGGTCAAATCGGTGAAGCGCGGCTCCACCGAGATCGCCAAGGACGGCCGGCTGGTGCTGATCCGCCAGCCCGAGATCGAGGACGACGACCAAGGCGCGGAGAAGTACGAGCGGTTCGAGAGCGTCATCGCCGAGGTCACGGTCGAGCAGGAGGGCCCGGTCCGTGCCGTCGTCCGCATCGACGGCAAGCACCGCAAGGGCAGCCGCAGCTGGCTGCCGTTCTCGATCCGGCTGTACTTCTACGCGGGCGCCGACTCCTTCCGGATGGTGCACACCATCACCTTCGACGGGAAGCAGGAGCCGGGGAAGACGAGCGGCGACTTCATCCGCGGCCTCGGCGTCCGCTTCAACGTGCCGATGCGCGACGCGGCGTACGACCGGCACATCCGCATCGGCGGCGACGGCTCCGGTCTGCTGCGGGAGGCCGTGCAGGGCATCACCGGGCTGCGCCGCGACCCGGGCGCGGCCGTGCAGGCGGCGCAGTTCGCGGGCGAGAAGCTGCCCGACCCCTCCACCTGGGACCAGCGGGTGACGACCCGCCTCCAGTACATCCCCGAGTGGGGCGACTACACCCTCTCCCAGCTCTCCGCCGACGGCTTCACCCTGCGCAAGCGCACCAAGAAGGGGCACGGCTGGATCGGCGCGGGCGGTGGACACCGGGCGAGCGGGTTCGGCTACGTCGGCGGGGCGAGCGGCGGTCTCTCCTTCGGCCTCAGGGACTTCTGGGAGAAGTACCCGGCGCAGCTCGACATCCGCGACGCGGCGACCGACGAGGCCGAGGTCACCCTCTGGCTCTGGTCGCCCGAGGCGCAGCCCATGGACCTGCGCTTCTACCACGACGGCATGGGCCAGGACACCTACGCCGAGCAGCTCGAAGGCCTCAACATCACCTACGAGGACTACGAACCCGAGTTCGGCACCCCCTACGGCATCGCCCGCACCTCCGAACTCCTCTTCTGGGCCAACGAGTCGACGCCCACGCCCGAGACGCTCGCCGAACAGGTCGCGGCCGTACGTGTGTTGCCGCAGCTCGCCGCCCCGCCCAAGCAGCTCATCAAGGCCAAGGTCTTCGGCGGCCTCTTCTCCGAGCCGGACCGCTCCACCGCCGCCAAGGCGAAGATCGAGGACCACCTCGACTTCCTCTTCACCTATTACAAGGACCAGGTGGAGATGCGCCGTTGGTACGGCTTCTGGGACTACGGCGACTTCATGCACTCGTACGACACCGTGCGCCATCAGTGGCGCTACGACGTCGGCGGCTACGCCTGGGACAACTCCGAGCTGTCGCCCGACATCTGGCTCTGGATGGCCTATCTCCGCTCGGGCCGCTCGGACATCTTCCGTTTCGCCGAGGCGCTCACCCGGCACACCGGCGAGGTCGACGTCTACCACCTCGGCCAGTGGGCGGGCCTCGGCACCCGGCACGGCGTGCAGCACTACGCCGACAGCGCCAAACAGCAGCGCATCGCCAACACCACATACCGCCGCTATTACTACTACCTCACCGCCGACGAGCGGGTCGGCGACCTCATGCACGCCAACGTCGACTCCGACGAGACCTTCCTCGTCCTCGACCCGATCCGCAAGATCCGCACCGAGCCGTACACCCCCGACCGGCACGCCCTGTCCATCGGCTTCGGCACCGACTGGAGCGGTCTGGTCTCGGCCTGGCTCACGGAGTGGGAGCGCAAGGGCCCGAAGTGGGAGAAGGCCAAGGCGCGCGTGCTGTCCACAATGGAGACGATCGCCGCCCAGCCCAACGGCTTCGTCCAGGGCAGCGGGCTGTACGACCTCGACACCGGCAGGTTCGCCATCGCCTCCGCGCCGGTCGTCTCGGTCTCGCACCTCTCCGCCGTTTTCGGCCTCAACGAACTGTGCGCCGAGCTGATCGACCTGGTCGACGTGCCGAAGTTCAAGGAGGTCTACCTCGACTACTGCCGCTACTTCAACGCCACCAAGACCGAACAGGCGGCGCGTTACGGCTCCAACTTCGGCTCCTTGCTGCTGTTCCAGGGCCACTCGCGCCTCGACGCGTACGCCGCCGTCCAGACCGGCGACGCGACGCTCGCCAAGCGCGCGTGGACGAAGTTCTACAGCTCCGACGGCTACATGGAGTCCTCGCCCTGGAAGACCGAGCCGCTGAGCGGCCCGGTCACGCTGGTTCCCGGCAGCGAGGCCAACTGGGTCAGTTCGAACGACAGCGCCCTGTACGGCCTCGCCGCCATCGAGAACCTGGCACTGCTCGGCGACAAGATGCCGTAGGGCCATCGGCGCTGGGCGAATCCGTTGAACCGGGGGTTCTGCCGCGCCCCTTCAGGGGCGCGGGGAACTGCGCGACCGGCCACGACGCGGCCGCAGTTTCGGACCGTCCCTTCAGCGCATCCGTCCGAGGACGTCCCGCACGCGTCGCGCGTCCCGAAGCCGCTGCTCGTACGTCGCGCCGAGTGCGAGCAGCACCAGACCGGCGAGTGCGGGAGGCACCCAACGCGGCAGCGCGCCCGCCATCTGCACGAGGTACGGGGCGAGTTCGTGCAGGGCGTCCAGCGCGAGCACGCCGCCCCCGAGGACGAGCGGGGCCCGCAGCCGGTGCCGGGCACCCACGAGGGTGACCGCGAGGGCCGCGACACCGAGCAGCAGGGGGCGCGGCCAGTCCGGGTCGACCCACGCCGTCAGGAGACTCGGCACGAGCGTGACGGACAGCCCCGCTCCGTACGCCGTCCAGGACGAGGTCAGCGGATCCTTGCGGCGCCCGAACGCTCCCACCAGCAGCGCCGGCACGGTCACCGGCAGTGTGTACGCCTCGACGGAGCCGACGCCCCAGCACGCCAGCCGGACCCAGGCGGCCAGCACGAACAGGGCGGTGGCCGCGTAACCGGCGGGCCGCCGGTCCTCCCGTACGGCGGTGCCCGCGGCGATCACCGCGCACAGGGCCAGCACCAGGGCCAGCAACGGCGGGTCGGGCACCGCGAGGCCGACGGCCAGCAGCCCGGCGACGGCGCCCGTCACCTCGATGGGCATGCGCGCGGGGGAGCCGACGAGGCGTGCCGCGAGCAGGGCCGCGACGACCGGTACGAGGAGGACCAGCAGCGCGATGTACTGCGACTGCCAGCCGAGGGACGCGCCCACGGCACAGGCCAGCGCGGTGGCGTACGTGAGGGCGGCGACCGGGGCGAGGCGCGAGCGCCCGGACAGGGCGGCGAACAGCACGGTCAGCGCGGTGAGGACGCCGAGGGTCGTGCCCTCGGCGGCGAGGGAGAGGCACGCGAGGCTCACCGAGCTGACAAGGGCCAGGAGGAAGAGGACCGGGCGCGGCTCCGCGGAGCGGGCGACGTACGCCAGTGCCGCCACGATCGTGAGTCCTTGCGCCGACATCCCGGCCCAGTAGGGGATGTCGAGGGCCGCGGGAAGGACGAGCGCGGCCGCCCAGACGAGGGCCGACGCGCCGATCGTCGCCCTGGGGCGCGACTCCGTACCGCGGACGGCCACGGCGAGGACGGTGGCGACGACCACGAGGACGAGCGGGGCCGTGGCCGCGTACGGAGGCCAGGGGACGCCGTCGGTCGTGACCGCCTCACGCGCGGTCGAGGGGGCCCCGGTCCAGACCCGTCCCATCCAGGCCACTGGGCCCAGCAGAGCGACGACGACCGGCGGCAGCGCCCACACCACCGCGACCGCCTGCACGGAGGCGGCCGCCAGGGCGAGGCCGCGCCTCATCGGCTCGGGGAGCCGGGTGCGTACGGCCGCCAACAGGGCCACAGCGCAGACCAGATACCCCGGAACCGTCCACTCGCCCGGCAGCGACGAGCGCGGAACGCCACCGAGCGCGGCGACCGTGAGCAGGCCGCCGGCCGAGGCGACCCAGGTGGCGCCGTTCGTGTCCGGCAGCCGCCACGCCGCCGCCAGAGCGATCGCCGCCGAGAAGAGGAGGAGCGCCGCCGCACGGGCGACGGCGCTCGGACCGGTGGCCGTCCAGGACAGCCAGCCGGCCGCGAAGGAGCCCCAGCCGCCCAGGCCGTACGCGCCCACGGCGGCGACGAGACATACGGACCGCACGGGCACCCGGAGCGCGACGGCCGTGTCGAGCGCCGCCGTGACCAGCAGCGCGGCCGTCATGGCGGGGGCGCCCGCGTCGGCCGCGGCCGCCCAGAAGATCAGGGGGAGCTGCGCGGCGGCCAGCGCCGTCGGCAGGGGCAGGCGCAGCGTGAGCCGCGCGGGGGTGGCCGGTTCAGCGGTCGGCCGGCGCGGCCCGCCGAGTGCGAGTCCGTACGCCGTCCACAGGGCCGCCAACAGGGCCGACGCGATGGCCGCGTAACCCAGGCCGTTCGTGTCGGGGAACGCGACCTCGTGCAGCGCGTACACGTCCAGGACCGTCAGCGCGAGTCCCAGCCCCGCCACGGCCTCCGCCGTCGAGCGCAGCCTGTGCCGGAGCAGGAGCACGGGTGAGCCGAGCGCGGCCAGCGTCACCGCGCCCAGCACCAGCGCCCGCCCGGCGATCCCCATCCGGCCCCAGCTGACCAGCGTGAACGCGATCGCGGCGATGGTCAGGAGGGTGCCGCCGAGGACGAGCAGCACGTTCTGGACGCGGGGAGCCGTGGTTTCGGGCCGGCGTACGGGCGGACGTGGGGGCGGCGGAGCCACGGGCGACCGGAGCGCGGTGATCAGCCAGGCGCGGCGCGCCAGCAACAGGGCCCGGCGCGCGTCGAGTTGCCGCAGCTCGGTGTCCAGGAGCCGCAACTCCTCGGCCGGGGGCGGAAGGTGGGTCATATTCCCGGAGTGTGGTCCCGGTCACCTTCTCCGGCATGAGTGCGCGTACTCATGTCGTACTCAGATGCCGGGTCGGGCACACTCCGTCCATGGACTGGAGCCATTACCGCTTCCGCAGTGTGTGGGCCCTGCCCGCGCCGCCCGCCGAGGTCTACCCCGTTCTCGAACAGGCCGAGGACTACCCGCGCTGGTGGCCCCAGGTCCGTGAGGTGACCCGGATCGACGAGCGCAGTGGCACCATGCGCATCCGCTCGTTCCTGCCGTACGACCTGGTGTTCACGGCGCGCGAGCTGCGCCGCGACCCGGCGGCCGGGGTCCTGGAGATCGCGATGGCGGGCGACCTCGACGGCTGGGCGCGCTGGACGCTCACCACCGTCGGGTCCGGCACCCGCGCCCAGTACGACCAGGAGGTCGACGTGAGCAAGCCGCTGCTGCGGCGGTTCGCGGTGCCGGGACGGCCGGTGTTCCGCGCCAACCACGCCCTGATGATGCGCGCGGGACAGCGCGGACTGGCGGCCCGACTCACGGGTGACTGACGGCTCACCTCGAAGCGGTTTGAACCACACCCGCAGGGACCTGTATTGTTCAGTGCGTTCCCGGGCGATTAGCTCAGTGGGAGAGCGCTTCGTTCACACCGAAGAGGTCACTGGTTCGAACCCAGTATCGCCCACCCGGAGAAGACCGGTCCGTCACAGACGGACCGGTTTTTCGTTGTCCCGCGCGGGCTCAGGCCGCCGCCGGCAGTTCCGGACGCAGCGGCCACGCCGGATCCACCGCCTCCGGTGAACCGCTGCGCGCGAACCACGCCTGAAGGCCGCGCGCCTGTGCCGCGTGCCACACCGACTGCAGGGTGTGCAGCTCGGCGGGGGAGAGCCGCTCCAGCCTGGTGGCGAAACGACGCCCCACCGCTCGTACGACCTCCATCGCGGCCAGTGCGTCCGCCGCCGCGTCGTGCGCGCCCTCCAGGACCACGTCGTAGTGCGCGCACAGGTCGGTCAGGGTGCGGCGGCCCTTGCGGTAGCGGTCCAGATGTTTGTCCAGAACCCGCGGATCGAGCACACGCAGCGGCGCCGGCTCGAACCACCGGTCGAGATTGGTGGCGCGATGGCGGCGCAACTCCCGGTCCAGGAGCGTCAGATCGAACGGCGCGTTCATCACGACGAGCGGGCGGCCCGCCGCGGCCTGCTCGCCCAGCACCCTGGCTATCTCGTCCATCACCGGCGACGGCCAGCGGCCGTTGCGCTGAAGGTGTTCGTCTGTCAGCCCGTGCACCGCCGTCGCACCCGCGGGCACCGGCACTCCCGGGTTCACCAGCCAGCGGGTCACCCGGGGCCGGGAACCCGCGGCGTCCTGGACGACGACGGCGGCCGACACGATCCGGTCGGTCTCGACGTCCACGCCCGTGGTCTCCGTGTCGAACGCGGCCAAAGGGCCTTCGTACCAGCACGTCATACGTACACAACTCCTCGTTCACCCACGGCAGCTGACGCACCGTCTTCTGCCCGTTTGGTGATACCCGGGCTGTTTGCGCCGTACGCCGGAAGGAGACAACACAGGTACGGGTCTTTGCAGTTCAGCGGCCCGTCGCGGGGAATCACTTGGCTTGGAAGGCTGTTGGACTCATGGCACTCGCGCAGCCCGAGCGGGGCGGGCTGCTGCCCCAGCGGACGGCACCCCATCGCGGCACACTCGCCACCACCGCCTGCATGGAGACCTTGCAGGTGGGCTACTTGCACGCCGTCGCGGCCGCGGCGGGCTGTTCGCTGTCCCAGCCCTTTCCCGACAACGGCATCGACTGGCACGTCAGCCACAGCGCCCCCGGGCACACGGTCGACGACGAAGTCACCATCAAGGTGCAGCTCAAGTGCACGTACCAGATCCCGCCGAACCCGCCCGGGCCCGCCTTCTCCTTCACGCTCGACAACGAGCACCTGGCGAAGCTCGCCCGCACCCCGGTCTCGGTGCACAAGATCCTGGTCGTGATGCTCGTGCCCAGGTCCCAGGACGACTGGCTGCGCGCCAGCCACGACCGCCTCGACCTGCGGCACTGCTGCTACTGGATCAACCTCGCCGGCCACGCGATCACCGGCCGGCGCCGGACCACCGTGCGTATACCGACCTCGCGCATCTTCGACGACAGGGCGCTCTGCGAGATCATGACGAGGGTCGGGACGGGAGGGAAACCTTGACACACCGCCCCATCGACTCCATCGGCGAACCGCTCCGGCCGGTCAGGCCGCACCCCGTCGAGTCCCACTGGACCGAGCCGCCCGAGCCGGGCCAGGTCGACCCCGCCGTCCTCAGCGCGCTGCTGCACCGCCACGGCTGGCAGCGCCGCGGCGGAGCGCCCGGACGGTACGGCCGGTGGACCCCACCCGGGCCCGGTGGCGGCGGCACGAGCCTGCTCGTGCCGGAGAACCGGGCCTTCCCCGACAGCGACGACCTCCTCGGCGAGGCGCTCGTCGCGCTCTCCCGCAGCGGCGCGCCGTCCGCGCGCGACGTGCTGGTCGCCCTCGCCGTGCCCAGCGACGAGATCCGCTGGTGGCGCGATGTGCCGACCGGACCCGTGGGCGCCACGTCCTGGAGCGTGGAGGAGCGGCTGCGCTCGGCCGCCCGCTCGATGCTGCTCGCGGCGGCGCTCGCCACACGCGCGCGTGCGGGCTATTACGGCGCCCGCCACCGCAGGCCCGCCGCCGCTTCCCTGGAGAACGTCCTGGTCGGCGCCGACCCCGGCGGGCGCCGGCTCACCGCCTTCGTGCCCGTCGACACCGGCCGGCCGCTGTCCGTACGCCTGCACCAGGCGCTGTACGCCGCCCGCGAGGCCATCGACTACCAGCGGGCCACCGGCGGCATGGACGCCTTCGACGCGGCCGTCGAGGCGGGCGTCAGCCATGAACTCACCGAAGCCGTCGTCGCCCTCGTGCGCGGCACGGAGGGCGCCCGGATCGCCGTCGAGTGGGCGCCCGCCGCCGGGGTCCCCGAGGGCTGTGCGGCGCCCGACGAGGCCGTCGAGTTCTCGCCCGGCGACCTGCCCGTCCTGCGCGAGGCCGGGGCCCGCTATCTGCGCGCCGAGCCGTCCGTACCGGTGCGTCTCACCGGCGCCGTGGTGCGGATGCGCAGGTCTCAGCCGCGCGGCGAGGGCACGGTACGGCTGCGGGTGATCGCGGGAGCGGAGGTCCAGCACGTCCGCATGACGCTCGACGAGGAGGCGTACCGGATAGCGGGCCACGCCCATCTGGTGGGGCTGCCGGTGCGGGTGCTGGGGCGGCTGGAGAGCCGCGGCGGTTTCCGCAGGCTCACCGACGCCTCCGGGGTCGTACCGGTGCAGGTGGACGAGGCCGAGCGGGACCGGCTGATGAAGTCGCTCCAGGAGAACCTGGACTTCTTCGAGGAGGCGTGCAGCGGGGACTGACGGCTTTGTGGAGCTTTGCCGGCAACCGTTTCGCGGAGGGTGCCCCGGGCTCGGTAGGATCGCCGGGCAGGCATTGCACTGCCATGCCCACTGGGTGAGCTTGCCCCCTTCAGTCAGGAGAGACCGGTGTCAGACGTCCGTGTGATCATCCAACGCGATTCCGAGCGGGAAGAACGCGTGGTGACGACGGGCACTACGGCCGCCGACCTCTTCACCGGCGAGCGCACCATCGTCGCGGCCCGCGTGGCCGGCGAGCTGAAGGACCTCGCGTACGAGGTGCGGGACGGCGAGGAGGTCGAGCCCGTCGAGATCTCCTCCCAGGACGGCCTCAACATCCTGCGCCACTCCACCGCGCACGTCATGGCGCAGGCCGTGCAGGAACTCTTCCCCGAGGCCAAGCTGGGCATCGGCCCGCCGGTCAAGGACGGCTTCTACTACGACTTCGACGTCGAGAAGCCGTTCACGCCCGAGGATCTCAAGGCCATCGAGAAGAAGATGCAGGAGATCCAGAAGCGTGGCCAGCGCTTCTCCCGCCGTGTGGTCACCGACGAGGACGCCCGCGAGGAGCTCGCCGCGGAGCCGTACAAGCTGGAGCTCATCGGCATCAAGGGCTCCGCGTCCTCGGACGACGGCGCGGACGTCGAGGTCGGCGGCGGCGAGCTGACGATCTACGACAACCTCGACGCCAAGACCGGTGAGCTGTGCTGGAAGGACCTCTGCCGCGGTCCCCACCTGCCCACCACCCGCAACATCCCGGCGTTCAAGCTGATGCGCAACGCGGCCGCCTACTGGCGCGGCAGCGAGAAGAACCCGATGCTCCAGCGCATCTACGGCACCGCCTGGCCCTCCAAGGAGGAGCTGAAGGCGCACCTCGACTTCCTCGTGGAGGCCGAGAAGCGCGACCACCGCAAGCTGGGCAACGAGCTGGACCTCTTCTCCATCCCCGACCAGATCGGCTCGGGCCTCGCCGTCTTCCACCCCAAGGGCGGCATCATCCGCCGGGTCATGGAGGACTACTCGCGGCGCCGCCACGAGGAAGAGGGCTACGAGTTCGTCTACACCCCGCACGCGACGAAGGGGAAGCTCTTCGAGACCTCGGGCCACCTGGACTGGTACGCCGACGGCATGTACCCGCCCATGCAGCTCGACGAGGGCGTGGACTACTACCTCAAGCCCATGAACTGCCCGATGCACAACCTGATCTTCGACGCGCGCGGCCGCTCGTACCGTGAACTGCCGCTGCGCCTCTTCGAGTTCGGGACCGTGTACCGGTACGAGAAGTCGGGCGTCGTGCACGGCCTGACCCGCGCCCGTGGCTTCACGCAGGACGACGCGCACATCTACTGCACCAAGGAGCAGATGGCGGAGGAGCTCGACAAGACGCTCACCTTCGTCCTGAACCTGCTGCGCGACTACGGCCTGACCGACTTCTACCTGGAGCTCTCCACCAAGGACCCGGAGAAGTCCGTCGGCTCCGACGAGGTCTGGGAGGAGGCCACCGAGACGCTGCGGCAGGTGGCCGAGAAGCAGGGCCTCCCGCTCGTCCCGGACCCGGGCGGCGCCGCCTTCTACGGTCCGAAGATCTCCGTCCAGACCAAGGACGCGATCGGCCGGACCTGGCAGATGTCGACCGTGCAGCTGGACTTCAACCTGCCGGAGCGCTTCGACCTGGAGTACACCGGCCCCGACGGCTCCAAGCAGCGTCCGGTCATGATCCACCGCGCACTGTTCGGTTCCATCGAGCGCTTCTTCGCGGTGCTCCTCGAGCACTACGCGGGCGCGTTCCCGGCCTGGCTGGCGCCCGTGCAGGCGGTCGGCATCCCGATCGGCGACGCGCACGTGGAGTACCTGCAGAAGTTCGCCACCGAGGCGAAGAAGAAGGGTCTGCGGGTCGAGGTCGACGGCTCCTCCGACCGTATGCAGAAGAAGATCCGCAACGCCCAGAAGCAGAAGGTGCCCTTCATGGTCATCGCGGGCGACGAGGACATGGCGGCCGGCGCCGTCTCCTTCCGCTACCGCGACGGCTCGCAGGAGAACGGCATCCCGGTCGACGAGGCGATCGCCAAGATCATGAAGGTCGTCGAGGAGCGCGCACAGGTCTGACGCACAGGTCTGGCGCGCAGGTCCGACGCGCAGGTCCGACGCGTACGGTGCCTCTTTGACGCACGTAACGGAAGGCCCCCGGAGAGCTCAGCTCCCCGGGGGCCTTTTCTTACCCCTGTTCCCGTCGTTCCCGTCGTTCTCGTCCTCGCGCGCGAACACCTGGAGCAGCCAGGACGAGAACGAGCCGGTCACCGCGCCGAGCAGCGCCAGACCGCACACCATCAGCACCGACGCGATCGTGCGCCCCATCGGGGTCACCGGCACCACGTCCCCGTACCCCACCGTCGTGAGCGTGGTGCAGGTCCACCACACCGAGTCCCCGAACGTCCGGATCGAGGCGCCCGGCGCTCCGCGCTCCTGCTGGTAGACGGCGAGGGAGCCCGCGAAGCCGAGCAGCGCGGACGACAAACCCGCGTAGAAGACCACGCGCGCGTGCAAGGAGAGACGGGGCTCTCCACGATGACGCTGTACGGCCTCGTAGACCTTGACGATGCGCAGCGGACGCAGCAGCGGCAGCAGGAGCGCCAGGGTGTCCACCGGGTGCGCGCGGACGAAGCCGAGGCGCTGTCCGCTCAGGCCCCAGCGCACCGCGTAGTCGACGCCGAACAGCACCCAGGCGGCCAGCATCGCCGCCACACAGGCCTGCCGCCAGACGACGGGCAGCGTGTGCCCGAGGACCAGGACGGCGTACGCGGCGAGAAACAACGCCGAGGCCAGGCTGAGCGGGATCTCGGTGCGCCTTTCCCACCGGGCCTGTCGGCTGTCGTCGTCCATCGGCCCAGCTTGGCCCGGCGAGCATTCGGGAGAGCCCCGCCGACACGCCGCGAACGGGCGAAGCAATATGCTGCACCACATGACGAGTGAGCCGGAGCAGCAGATCGGAGTGGGAACGCAGGACGCGTTCCAGCGCTTGTGGACGCCCCACCGGATGGCTTACATCCAGGGCGAGAACAAGCCCACCGGCCCGGGGGCCGACGACGGCTGTCCGTTCTGCTCGATCCCCGCCAAGTCCGACGAGGACGGGCTCATCGTGAGGCGCGGTGAGCAGGTGTACGCGGTGCTCAATCTGTACCCGTACAACGGCGGCCACCTCATGGTCGTGCCCTACCGCCATGTCGCGGACTACACCGACCTGACCGGCCCGGAGACCGCCGAGCTCGGCGAGCTGACCAAGCAGGCCATGACCGCGCTGCGCACCGCCTCGGGCGCGCACGGTTTCAACATCGGCATGAACCAGGGCACGGTGGCGGGCGCGGGCATCGCCGCCCATCTCCACCAGCACATCGTTCCCCGCTGGGGCGGCGACACCAACTTCATGCCGGTCGTCGGCCACACCAAGGTGCTCCCGCAGCTCCTGGCCGACACCCGCAAGATGCTGGCAGAGGCCTGGCCGACGCACTAGTTCAAACGGGGGGCGCCTGCTGACAGACGCCCCCCGTCGACGCGCCCCTTCAGGGGCGCGGGGAACTGCGCGACCAGCCCCCGACGACCGTCACTCTGCGCACCGGCCCATCCCGCCCCTCCGCCGGAGGCTCACGCGTCGTAGAGGTCGGCCTTCCGGGGCGACGGGTCCTGCACCGCCGTGCTGAGGAACGCCGACCGGTTACCGAACTTCTCCGTGTCGACCCCGTTCTCGTCCAGCACCTTGATCGCCGCCGCGTGCACGACACGCAGCACCGGCGTGGCCGCCCGCAGCGCGTCGTCGGCCATGAAGCGGTGCCGCCAGGGCTGGTCGGCCCACGCGTGCCGCAGGCCGAACGGCTCGGGCAGCGTCAGCTTGCCGCCGAGCCAGTTCAGCAGGGGCGGGTACCCGGTGAGCGGGGCGCGCGCGGTGAGACGTACGACCTCGTCCGTGGTGACCAGCGGCAGCTTCACCTTGCGGGTCTCCCAGAACTTGACCGCCTTGGCGACCTCCTTCGTCGGGGCCTCGGGCTTGCTGGTGAACAGGGAGTTCACGGGACCCAGGGCGTGCCCGGTGATCTCGATGCGCAGCGTCTCGTGCAGCACGGTCACGGTGATCAGCATGGTGATGATCAACTGGCCGTCCCACAGCGTCCACTGCACGCCGAGGTAGTGCCGCTGGCCGCTGCCGAACTGCTGCTTGTTGCAGATGTCCTGTATGGCGTGGCTCTTGATCGTGTACGCCTCGACGTCCGTGCCGCCCGGCCGGGACACCTCCTTGGCGTTCTCACCGATCGGCGAGACGATCCAGTGCTTGATCGAAGGGGTGGGGAAACCACCGGTGTTGAGCGGGCCGCGCTCCAGCATGCGGAGCTTGTCGTGGATGTTGCGGACGACGTCCCAGCTGCGGAAGGGGTGGATCTCCTTGTCCGGGTCCTTGGGGACGAGGTCCTCGGCGAGCTGCCAGCTGCCCCAGCGGGTGCCCATGCCGAGTATGCCCTTGGGTCCGGCGTAGAACACCGAGTTGGACTGCTGCTCGGCGCTGAGGGCGGCCAGGGCCTGGCGCAGCCGCTCGGCCGCCGTCTCGCCCGGGCTGCCGGGCACCGCCTCCGGGATCTTGGCACCGAGGCCACCGCCGGACAGCAGGCTGTCCCAGCGCGCGCGCAGGTCCTTGGCGGTCCGTTCGCAGATCTGCTTGGCCCAGAGCCAGCCGATCACCGGGAGGACCACCGACGCACGCGCGTACCAGGCCCAGAAGCCGGTGAAGGGCATGCGCACGAGGAAGACCACGGCGAGGGCGCCGAAGGCGACCAGGAGCGTGGTACCGAGGGCGCCGGCGCGCTTGTTCGTCTGCTTGGCGATCATGGACCGGAGCTGGAAGACCAGCAGCCACACCAGCAGCCCGGGCAGGAACAGCACACCGCACAGCACCATGACGGCCGACAGCCAGTTGTCCCGCTCCCGGCGGATGCGGTTCGCCGCGAGGCAGTGCTCGACGACGACCTGCGGCTCGGTGCCGAAGGACTGGATGAGGGGCTTGCGGTCGGCGCCCAGCATGCGGTCCACCACCGCCCGCCCGAAGGCCTCGCCGAGGTTGGGCCTGAAGATCGTGGCCCACTTGCGGCCTGAGCTGACGGTGGACTCGTGCCACTGGTTGTTCGCCTTGAGGATCTCGCCGACATCGCTGTCCCGGTACGCCGCCGAGGCCAGGGCGAAGGTCGCCGCCGTCTGTCCCGCCGAACCCGAGAGCGGCACCTGCGCCCCGGGAGTGAAATCGAAACCGTCGAACGCCACTTCCGCCCCCATCGCCGCCGCACCCGCTCCTGCGGCTTTCCCGACTTCCCTACCCCGCACACCTGTTGATCAGGTCATCGTCTTGATCAGTTCCCAGAGTATCGGCCGCGACCGACATTCGTCGGCGGACGGCCGAAGCCGCCCGCCGAGGGTGAGAGGAACCGAACCGTCAGGCGTTCTGGGCCTGTTCGCGCATCCTTTCGGCGATCTGCGACGGCATCGGCTCGTGCCGTGCGTAGGTGCGGTTGAAGCGTGCGGTGCCGTGCGAGAGGGAGCGCAGATCCACGGCGTACCGTCCGATCTCGATCTCCGGGACCTCGGCCCGTACGAGCGTGCGTCCGCCGCCCGCCTGCTCGGTGCCGACCACCCGGCCGCGCCGCCCCGACAGGTCGCTCATCACGGCGCCCACGTACTCGTCGCCGACCAGGACCGTCACCTCGGCCACCGGCTCCAGCAGATGGATCCTGGTGTCGGCGGCCGCCTCGCGCAGGGCGAGCGCGCCCGCGGTCTGGAACGCCGCGTCGGAGGAGTCCACGGAGTGCGCCTTGCCGTCGAGCAGGGTGATCCGTACGTCGATGAGGGGATAGCCCGCGACGACGCCCTTGGCGGCCTGGGCCCGCACCCCCTTCTCGACGGAGGGGATGAACTGCCGGGGCACGGCACCGCCGACGACCTTGTCCACGAACTCGATTCCCGAGCCGTTCGGGAGGGGTTCGACCTCGATCTCGCAGATCGCGTACTGCCCGTGCCCGCCGGACTGCTTCACATGGCGGCCGCGCCCCGCGGCCCTGTCCGCGAACGTCTCCCGCAGGGAGACCTTGTGCGGGACCACGTCGACCTGGACGCCGTACCGGTTGCGCAGCCGCTCCAGGGCGACGTCGGCGTGGGCCTCGCCCAGGCACCACAGAACGACCTGGTGGGTGTTCTGGTTCTGTTCCAGGCGCATGGTGGGGTCCTCGGCGACCAGCCGGCCCAGGCCCTGCGAGAGCTTGTCCTCGTCGGCCTTGCTGTGTGCCTGGATGGCGAGCGGCAGCAGCGGGTCCGGCATCTGCCAGGGCTCCATCAGCAGCGGGTCGTCCTTGGCCGAGAGCGTGTCACCGGTCTCGGCCCGGTTGAGCTTGGCCACGCAGGCCAGGTCGCCCGCGATGCAGTGCGTCAGGGAGCGCTGCTGTTTGCCGAACGGCGCGGACAGGGCGCCGACGCGCTCGTCGACGTCGTGGTCCTCGTGCCCGCGGTCGCCGAGCCCGTGCCCGGAGACGTGCACCGTCTCGTCGGGGCGCAGGGTGCCCGAGAAGACGCGGACGAGGGAGACCCGGCCCACATAGGGGTCGCTGGCCGTCTTCACGACCTCCGCGACCAGCGGCCCGTTCGGATCGCAGGCCTTGACCTCGCGTTCCTGCCCCTCCGGTGTCGTCACGGTGGGCGCCGGGCGCTCCAGCGGGGTCGGGAAGCCCCCCGTGACGAGTTCCAGGAGCTCGACGGTGCCGAGACCCTGGCGGGCGCCCTCGGCGGCGGGCGCGGCCGCCAGGACCGGGAAGAAGGCCCCGCGCGCCACGGCCCGCTCCAGGTCCTGCACGAGCGTCTTGATGTCGATCTGCTCGCCGCCCAGGTAGCGGTCCATGAGGGTCTCGTCCTCGCTCTCGGCGATGATCCCCTCGATCAGCCGGTTGCGCGCCTCCTCGATCAGCGGCAGCTGCTCCGGTCCCGGCTCGGCCTCCTTGCGCTCCCCGGAGGAGTAGTCGAACAGCCGCTGTGTGAGGAGCCCGATCAGCCCGGTGACAGGGGCGTGCCCGTCGGGCCCCTGCGCGCCGTGCAGCGGCAGGTACAGCGGCAGTACGGCGTCGGGGTCGTCCGCGCCGAAGGCCTCGGCGCAGATCCGCGTCATGTCGTCGAAGTCGGCGCGCGCCGATTCGAGGTGGGTGATCACGATGGCGCGCGGCATGCCGACCGCCGCGCACTCCTCCCACACCATCCGGGTCGAGCCGTCCACCCCGTCCGAGGCCGAGACGACGAAAAGGGCCGCGTCCGCGGCGCGCAGACCGGCCCTGAGTTCCCCGACGAAGTCGGCGTATCCGGGGGTGTCGATGATGTTGATCTTGTATCCGTCCCAGTCGACGGGTACCAGGGACAGCTGCACCGAGCGCTGCTGCCGGTGCTCGATCTCGTCGTAGTCGGAGACGGCGGTGCCGTCCTCCACCCTGCCCGCCCGGTTCACTGCTCCCGCCGTCAGCGCGAGAGCTTCCACCAATGTCGTCTTGCCGGATCCGCTGTGGCCGACCAGCACCACATTCCGTACGGACGCGGGGTGGTCGGCCGCTGTAGCCCTGCCGGCGGCTCCGGGGTGTGCGTTCGCCTTGTCGCCCATGGTCTTGCCTCCCGTGCACGGTGAGGTCTCTTTGGGCGCGGGCCAGCCGGAACCGCGTGCGGTGCGGCTCCGATGACGCCCGCGGTGTCTTCGAGCTTTGCACTCGCGTCACGGTGCGTCCATACGGGGGACGCGATCCCGCCGTGACATCGATGGCATCCCACCGTGACACGGGGTGCGGGTGCCCGGCCGTCGCACCAGCGCGCGCGTGGCTACGATGGGCCAGCCGGTGGCCAGCAGGGGCCGCGCGGCGACACCGACCCTCGGGAAGGCCATGCTGAACAAGTACGCGCGTGCATTCTTCACGCGTGTCCTCACACCGTTCGCCGCGTTTCTCATCCGTCGGGGGGTAAGCCCCGACACGGTCACCCTCCTGGGTACGGCCGGAGTCATGGCGGGCGCGCTGGTCTTCTACCCCCGCGGAGAGTTCTTCTGGGGCACGATCGTCATCACGCTCTTCGTCTTCTCCGACCTGGTCGACGGAAACATGGCGCGCCAGCTCGGCCGCTCCAGCCGCTGGGGCGCCTTCCTGGACTCCACGCTCGACCGGGTCGCCGACGGCGCGATCTTCGGCGGTTTCGCGCTCTGGTACGCGGGCAGCGGCGACGACAACGCCCTGTGCGCCGTCTCGATCTTCTGCCTGGCCAGCGGCCAGGTGGTCTCGTACACCAAGGCCCGTGGCGAGTCGATCGGCCTGCCCGTCGCCGTCAACGGCCTGGTCGAGCGTGCCGAGCGCCTGGTGATCTCCCTGGTCGCGGCGGGCCTCGCGGGGCTGCACAAGTTCGGGGTGCCCGGCATCCAGTGGCTGCTGCCCGTCGCGCTGTGGATCGTCGCCGTCGGCAGCCTGGTCACGCTGATCCAGCGCGTCGTCACGGTGCGCCGGGAGTCCGCGGAGGCGGACGCCGCGGCCGCGGCGCAGAACAGCGGGGCCACGTCGTGACCAGTCTCCAGGAGAGGCTGGTGGACGGGGCGTACGCGCTGGGCTGGAGCACCGTCAAGAAGCTTCCGGAGCCGGTCGCGGTGCGCCTGGGCCGCACCATCGCGGACATCGCCTGGAAGCGGCGCGGCAAGGGCGTACAACGGCTGGAGAGCAACTACGCGCGCGTGCTGCCCGACGCGACCCCGGAGCGGCTCGCCGAGCTCTCCCGGGCGGGCATGCGCTCGTACCTGCGCTACTGGATGGAGTCCTTCCGCCTCCCCGCCTGGAGCAAGGAGCGCGTGCGGACGGGCTTCGACTGCAAGGACGTGCACCATCTGACGGACGGGCTCGCCTCCGACCAGGGCGTCATCCTGGCCCTGCCGCACATGGGCAACTGGGACCTCGCCGGCGCCTGGGTCACCACCAAGCTGGAGACCCCGTTCACGACCGTCGCCGAGCGCCTCAAGCCGGAGTCGCTGTACGACCGCTTCGTCGCCTATCGCGAGGGCCTCGGCATGGAGGTCCTGCCGCACAGCGGCGGCACCGCGTTCGGCACGCTGGCCCGGCGGCTGCGGGACGGCGGACTGATCTGCCTGGTCGCCGAGCGTGATCTGTCGGCCTCGGGCGTCGAGGTGGAGTTCTTCGGCGAGACGACCCGGATGCCCGCGGGCCCGGCGCTGCTCGCCCAGCAGACCGGAGCCGTCCTTCTGCCGGTCACGCTCTGGTACGACGACTCACCCGTGATGCAGGGCCGTGTGCATCCCCCTGTCGAGGTCCCCGAGACAGGCACCCGGGCCGAGAAGACGTCTGTCATGACACAGGCGCTGGCCGACGCCTTCGCCACGGGTATCGCCGAACATCCGGAGGACTGGCACATGCTGCAGCGCTTGTGGCTCAAGGACCTCGATCCCGGGAAGGATCCTGACAACAGGGATTCTGACAGCGGAAATCCTGACAACAAGGATCCTGACAACGCCCAGCAGGATTCCGAGAAGAGGACTCCGTGAGGATCGGCATCGTCTGCCCCTACTCCTGGGACGTGCCGGGGGGCGTCCAGTTCCACATCCGTGACCTGGCCGAACACCTCATCCGCCGTGGGCACGAGGTCTCCGTGCTCGCCCCCGCGGACGACGAGACACCGCTGCCGCCGTACGTCGTCTCGGCGGGCCGCGCGGTCCCGGTGCCCTACAACGGCTCCGTGGCGCGCCTGAACTTCGGCTTCCTGTCGGCGGCCCGGGTGCGGCGCTGGCTGCACGACGGCACCTTCGACGTGATCCACATCCACGAGCCGGCCTCGCCCTCGCTCGGTCTGCTCGCGTGCTGGGCCGCGCAGGGCCCCATCGTCGCCACCTTCCACACCTCCAACCCGCGCTCCCGGGCCATGGTCGCCGCGTACTCGATCCTCCAGGCGGCCCTGGAGAAGATCAGCGCGCGGATCGCGGTGAGCGAGTACGCCCGTCGCACCCTCGTCGAGCACCTGGGCGGCGACGCGGTCGTCATCCCGAACGGCGTCGACGTCGACTTCTTCGCCCGCGCCAAGCCCAAGCCCGAGTGGCAGGGCGACACCCTCGGCTTCATCGGCCGCATCGACGAGCCCCGCAAGGGCCTGCCCGTCCTCATGAAGGCCCTGCCCAAGATCCTCGCCGAGCGTCCGGGGACCCGGCTCCTGGTCGCCGGACGCGGTGACGAGGAGGAGGCCGTCGAGTCCCTGCCCGCCGAGATGCGCTCGCGCGTCGAGTTCCTCGGCATGGTCAGCGACGAGGAGAAGGCCCGCCTCCTGCGCAGCGTCGACGTGTACGTGGCGCCCAACACCGGTGGCGAGAGCTTCGGCATCATCCTCGTGGAGGCGATGTCGGCGGGCGCGCCGGTGCTGGCCTCCGACCTCGACGCGTTCGCGCAGGTCCTCGACCAGG
This sequence comes from Streptomyces sp. GbtcB7, assembly GCF_019091445.1. NCBI lineage: Bacteria > Bacillati > Actinomycetota > Actinomycetes > Kitasatosporales > Streptomycetaceae > Streptomyces > Streptomyces sp. GbtcB7. The sequence goes on along the minus strand of NZ_JAGXJM010000003.1, from coordinate 190,538 downwards.
GCGCGGCCGGTGAACTCTTCGCCAACGAGGACGCGGACGACCTGGCCGCCGCGGCCCTGCGCCTGCTCGGCGACCCCGAGCGCCGGGCCGACCTCCGCGCGCGGGGCAGCGCCCACGTACGGCGCTTCGACTGGTCGACCGTCGGCGCGGACATCCTGTCCGTCTACGAGACGGTGACGGACGGTGCGGCGGCGGTCGCCGCGGACGAACGGACGGGGCTGCGGGCGAGGTTCGGCCTGGCCCGGGACTGAGCGTGCGGGACACGTCGACGCCGGGCGGGGGAGAGGCGTGCTGCGCACCCGCGCGCGGGGAGGTCGGTTCGCACGGGGAGTTCGGTTAACGCGGAGAAGGCGGTTCACTCGGAGAGGTCGGTTCGCTTCTCCAACTCTCCGTACCGGTACCGCTTCCCGGTGGGCGCAAGGGCGACCCTCCTCGGCCTCCTCGTCCCCGTCCCGCGCCTGACGGTGCCGCCGCACACTGCCGGGCGGCGAGTTCCGCATGGGCGACGCATTCGGCGAGGGCTACCCGGACGACGGCGAAGGACCGGTCCGTACGGTGCGCGTCGAGCCGTTCCGGATCGGCGCGACGGCCGTCACCAACGCCCGGTTCGCGGACTTCGTGCGGGCGACCGGACATGTGACGGAGGCGGAGCGGTACAGCAGTTCGTTCGTGTTCCACCTGCCGCTGCACCCCCGCGCGCGGGAGGCCGTTTTCGGGGCGGGCGCCCGGCTGCCCACCGAGGCGGAGTGGGAGTACGCGGCGCGCGGTGGCTCGGCAGGCCGCCGCTACCCCTGGGGAGACGAGTTCGCGCGCGCCGGCCAGGAGCGCATGAACGCCTGGCAGGGCGACTTCCCCCGGGTCAGCACCCGTCCCGGCGGCCGTACGGGAACCGTCCCGGTGGACTCCTACGAGCCCAACGGCTTCGGCCTGTACAACACTTCGGGCAACGTGTGGGAGTGGTGCGCGGACGCCTTCACCGCGCCCTCCGGGAACTCGGCCGAGACCTCGGCGACGGATCCCGGCCAGCGGGTCATCCGCGGGGGCTCGTACCTGTGCCACGCCTCGTACTGCAACCGCTACCGGGTGGCCGCCCGGTCGAGGAACACCCCCGACTCCTCCACCGGGCACGGCGGTTTCCGTTGCGCCTGGGACGTGGGGGAGGGGTGAGCACACCCGGGTAGCCTTGCCGCCCGTGACCGCAACCCTCATCTGGATCCTCGTCGGCCTTGTCGCGATCGGCCTCTACCTGAGCTGGACCGCGGGGCGTCTCGACCGGCTGCACGCCCGGATCGACGCCGCCCGTGCCGCGCTCGACGCGCAGTTGTTGCGCCGTGCCTCGGTCGCCCAGGAGTTGGCGACCTCCGGGGTGCTCGATCCCGCCGCCTCGATCGTGCTCTACGAGGCCGCGCATGCCGCGCGGCAGGCGGAGGAGGAGCAGCGCGAGGTGGCCGAGAGCGACCTCAGCCAGGCCCTGCGGGCCGTCTTCGGAGAGGTGCAGCAGGTGGAGGCGGTGCGGGAGGCGCCGGGTGGGGACGCGGCGGCGACCGAGCTGGCGCAGGCGGTGCGACGGGTGCCGATGGCTCGACGGTTCCACAACGACGCGGTACGTGCCGCCCGCGCTCTTCGTCGCCACCGCAAGGTCCGCTGGTTCCGTCTCGCCGGTCACGCGCCCTTCCCCATGGCCTTCGAAATGGACGACGAGCCTCCCACCGCACTGGCGGACCGCCCCACGACCTGAGGACGGGGTCCCTCTCGGCCGCGGGTGGGTGTTGCTCAGGGGCTGCGGGCCGGTGGGGGCTGGTCGCGCAGTTCCCCGCGCCCCTGAAGGGGCGCGGGGCGCATCTTTCAGCCTGTCCGGCGTTTGAGGACGAGGCCGTTCAGGCCGATATGGGGGTCTGGGGGCGTAGCCCCCAGGGATGGGTCGGGTAGGGGCGGCGGGGGCGAAAAGGATCCACCGGCTCCCCATTGGCCCTTGCTGTGGACTGGTCCACTCACGTTTCCTCAGTGCTGCAGAAATCCTCTTTCACCGAGTGAGGTCAACCCGTGTCCAGCACGCTCTCCAACACCGCCCAGCCCGCCGAGAACACCGCAACCGGCACCGCCCGCGTCAAGCGCGGAATGGCCGAGCAGCTCAAGGGCGGCGTGATCATGGACGTGGTCAACGCCGAGCAGGCGAAGATCGCCGAGGACGCCGGCGCCGTGGCCGTCATGGCCCTGGAGCGGGTGCCCGCCGACATCCGCAAGGACGGCGGCGTGGCCCGTATGTCGGACCCGAACATGATCGAGGAGATCATCGACGCGGTCTCCATCCCCGTCATGGCCAAGTCCCGCATCGGCCACTTCGTCGAGGCCCAGGTCCTCCAGTCCCTCGGTGTCGACTACATCGACGAGTCCGAGGTCCTCACCCCGGCCGACGAGGTCAACCACTCCGACAAGTGGGCCTTCACGACCCCCTTCGTCTGCGGTGCGACCAACCTGGGCGAGGCCCTGCGCCGCATCGCCGAGGGCGCCGCCATGATCCGCTCCAAGGGCGAGGCAGGCACCGGCAACGTCGTCGAGGCCGTCCGTCACCTGCGCCAGATCAAGAACGAGATCGCCCGTCTGCGCGGCTTCGACAACAACGAGCTGTACGCCGCCGCCAAGGACCTGCGCGCCCCGTACGAGCTGGTCAAGGAGGTCGCCGAGCTCGGCAAGCTCCCGGTCGTGCTGTTCTCCGCCGGTGGTGTCGCGACCCCCGCCGACGCCGCTCTCATGCGTCAGCTCGGTGCCGAGGGCGTCTTCGTGGGCTCCGGCATCTTCAAGTCCGGTGACCCGGCCAAGCGCGCCGCCGCCATCGTGAAGGCGACCACCTTCTACGACGACCCGAAGATCATCGCGGACGCCTCCCGCAACCTGGGCGAGGCCATGGTCGGCATCAACTGCGACACCCTCCCCGAGACCGAGCGCTACGCCAACCGCGGCTGGTAAGAGACCGGACACACGAGACCGGACAAAGGCATCACGTACATGACTGACGCACCTGTCGTAGGCGTCCTGGCACTCCAGGGCGACGTACGGGAGCACCTCATCGCCCTGGCCGCGGCGGACGCCGTGGCCAGGCCGGTGCGGCGTCCCGAGGAGCTCGCCGAGGTGGACGGCCTGGTCATCCCCGGCGGCGAGTCCACCACCATCTCCAAGCTGGCCGTCCTGTTCGGACTGATGGAGCCCCTCCGCGCGCGCGTGCGCGCGGGCATGCCCGTCTACGGCACCTGCGCGGGCATGATCATGCTCGCCGACAAGATCCTCGACCCGCGCTCGGGCCAGGAGACGATCGGCGGCATCGACATGATCGTGCGCCGCAACGCCTTCGGACGTCAGAACGAGTCCTTCGAAGCGGCGGTCGACGTCCGGGGCGTCGAGGGCGATCCTGTAGAGGGCGTCTTCATCCGCGCCCCCTGGGTCGAGTCCGTGGGAGCCGCGGCCGAAGTGCTCGCTGAGCACGAGGGTCACATCGTCGCCGTACGTCAGGGCACCGCGCTCGCCACGTCGTTCCACCCGGAACTGACCGGTGACCACCGCGTGCACGGCCTGTTCGTCGACATGGTGCGCGCGAACCGGATACCGGAGTCCTTGTAGGATCTGGGGGTCCCCCAGATCCTCAAGGTCTGGGGGAGTTCGTACAGGATGGGTTACGCGAAGGAGACAGGCAGATGTCCGGCCACTCTAAATGGGCTACGACGAAGCACAAGAAGGCCGTGATCGACGCCAAGCGCGGCAAGCTCTTCGCGAAGATGATCAAGAATATCGAGGTCGCGGCCCGCACCGGTGGCGCCGACCCGGGCGGCAACCCGACGCTGTTCGACGCCATTCAGAAGGCCAAGAAGAGCTCGGTCCCGAACAAGAACATCGACTCCGCGGTCAAGCGCGGCGCCGGTCTCGAGGCCGGTGGCGCCGACTACGAGACGATCATGTACGAGGGTTACGGGCCGAACGGTGTCGCGGTGCTCATCGAGTGCCTCACCGACAACCGCAACCGCGCCGCCTCGGACGTCCGCGTCGCCATGACGCGCAACGGCGGCAACATGGCCGACCCGGGCTCCGTCTCGTACCTCTTCAACCGCAAGGGCGTCGTCATCGTCCCCAAGGGCGAGCTGACCGAGGACGACGTCCTGGGTGCCGTGCTCGACGCGGGTGCCGAAGAGGTCAACGACCTGGGCGAGTCCTTCGAGGTCATCTCCGAGGCCACCGACCTGGTCGCGGTCCGCACGGCCCTCCAGGACGCCGGCGTCGACTACGACTCCGCCGAGGCCAACTTCGTCCCGACCATGCAGGTCGAGCTCGACGAAGAGGGCGCCCGGAAGATCTTCAAGCTGATCGACGCCCTGGAGGACAGCGACGACGTGCAGAACGTCTTCGCCAACTTCGACGTGAGCGACGACGTGATGGCCAAGGTCGACGCCTGAGCTGCCAAGGATTCATTTCGGCGGGCCCGCGGGACACGTCCTGCCGGCCCGCCGTCGTTGTCAGTGGCAGCGGTTAGCCTGTCGAGGACGGATGATGATCGCAGTCCAGCGGACCGCAACCATCAATTGAGGAACCACGACGGCGATCAGCCACCTCCGCGAGAGCGGCGGCGGCTCAGCCGCAAAAAAGGGGGGTTCGGGGTGCGGGTGCTGGGCGTTGACCCGGGACTGACCCGATGCGGTGTCGGGGTGGTCGAAGGAGTTGCGGGCCGACCCCTGACCATGCGCGGCGTCGGGGTCGTACGGACTCCGGCGGACGCCGAGTTGGGGCTGCGCCTCCTCGCCATCGAGCAGGGCATCGAGCAGTGGCTCGACGAGTACGAGCCCGAAGTCGTCGCCGTGGAGCGGGTGTTCAGCCAGCACAACGTGCGGACGGTGATGGGCACGGCCCAGGCCAGCGCCGTCGCCATGCTCTGCGCCGCGCGCCGCGGCCTGACGGTCGCCCTGCACACCCCGAGCGAGGTCAAGGCCGCCGTCACCGGCAGCGGACGCGCGGACAAGGCCCAGGTGGGTGCCATGGTCACCAGGCTGCTCAGGCTCGACGCGCCGCCGAAGCCCGCCGACGCGGCGGACGCCCTCGCCCTCGCCATCTGTCACATCTGGCGCGCCCCCGCGCAGAACCGACTCCAGCAGGCCGTCGCGCAGAACCGACTCCAGCAGGCCGTCGCGCAGAACCGGCTCCAGCAAGCCGCCGCCCTGCACGCGTCGAAACCCGCATCGCACCACGCTTCGAAAGGCCGTACCGCATGATCGCCTTCGTCAGCGGCCCGGTCGCCGCCCTCGCCCCGGACTCCGCGGTCGTCGAGGTCGGCGGCATCGGCATCGCCGTCCAGTGCTCGCCCAATACGCTCTCCGGGCTCCGGATGGGACAGCAGACCAAGCTCGCCACCTCCCTCGTCGTGCGCGAGGACTCCCTGACGCTGTACGGGTTCGCGGACGACGACGAGCGCGGAACCTTCGAGCTGCTCCAGACCGCCAGCGGTGTCGGCCCACGCCTCGCGCAGGCCATGCTCGCCACGCACTCGCCCGACGCCCTGCGCCGCGCGATCGCCACGGGTGACGAGAAGACGCTCACGGCCGTACCCGGCATCGGCAAGAGGGGAGCCCAGAAGCTCCTGCTGGAGCTCAAGGACCGGCTCGGCGCGCCCCTCGGCACGAGCACCGGCATCGGCGCCCCGGTCAGCACCGGTTGGCGCGACCAGCTGCACGCCGCGCTGATCGGCCTCGGGTACGCGACGCGCGAGGCCGACGAGGCCGTCTCCGCCGTCGCCCCGCAGGCCGAGGCCGCCGAGGGCACACCCCAGGTGGGCCAGCTGCTCAAGGCCGCCCTCCAGACCCTCAACCGCGCCCGCTGAACCACCGGCCCCCCGACCACCAGATCGCGAGGCACCCATGCACGCTGTGTCTTCCCGGGGAGCGGCCCCGGACCCCCGGCCGGATGACACAGCCGGCATGCCACGGCTAGGAGAACTTCAGTGAACTGGGACGACACGACCGACGAGAGCGACGCTGAGCGGCTCGTCGGCGCGTCCGCCGACCGTGAGGACCAGGCCGTCGAGGCGGCCCTGCGCCCCAAGGACCTGGACGAGTTCATCGGCCAGGAGAAGGTCCGCGAGCAGCTCGACCTCGTCCTGCGCGCCGCCCGCGCGCGCGGCGCCACCGCCGACCACGTGCTGCTCTCCGGCGCCCCAGGCCTCGGCAAGACCACCCTCTCGATGATCATCGCCGCCGAGATGGGCGCCCCCATCCGCATCACCAGCGGCCCCGCCATCCAGCACGCCGGTGACCTGGCGGCGATCCTCTCCTCGCTCCAGGAGGGCGAGGTGCTGTTCCTCGACGAGATCCACCGCATGTCCCGGCCCGCCGAGGAGATGCTCTACATGGCGATGGAGGACTTCCGCGTCGACGTGATCGTCGGCAAGGGCCCCGGCGCCACCGCGATCCCCCTGGAGCTGCCGCCGTTCACGCTGGTCGGCGCCACCACGCGCGCGGGTCTGCTGCCGCCCCCGCTGCGCGACCGCTTCGGCTTCACCGCGCACATGGAGTTCTACGAGCCCGCGGAGCTCCAGCGCGTCATCCACCGTTCCGCGCATCTCCTCGATGTGGAGATCGGCTCGGAAGGCGCCGCCGAGATCGCGGGCCGCTCCCGCGGCACACCCCGTATCGCCAACCGTCTGCTGCGCCGCGTCCGGGACTACGCGCAGGTCAAGGCGGACGGAATCATCACGCGCGAGATCGCCGCCGCCGCGCTCAAGGTCTACGAGGTCGACGCCCGCGGCCTCGACCGGCTCGACCGCGGTGTTCTGGAGGCCCTGCTCAAGCTGTTCGGCGGCGGCCCGGTCGGTCTGTCCACGCTCGCGGTCGCGGTGGGGGAGGAGCGCGAGACCGTCGAGGAGGTCGCCGAGCCCTTCCTCGTACGGGAGGGACTGCTCGCCCGTACACCGCGCGGCCGGGTGGCGACCCCGGCCGCATGGGCCCATCTCGGTCTGACGCCGCCGCGCCGGTCCACGGGGGGAAACGGACAAGGGGACCTGTTCGGGGCGTGACGGCGCGCGCACTCGCGGGGTCAGGAACCCCGGTGCCATGCTGAGCGTTGTTCCCTGAGTGCGGACTCGCTTAGACTCCGCCGATGCCGCCCTTGTCGACGGCATACATACCCCCATCCAGCAGGCCGCTCACCATCGCGGTCGAAGAAGGAAGTTCCGACCCGTGAGTCTCGTGACCCTCCTCCCGTTCATCGTGCTCATCGGGGCCATGTTCCTGATGACCCGGTCGGCCAAGAAGAAGCAGCAGCAGGCCGCTTCCATGCGCAATGAGATGCAGCCCGGCTCCGGCGTGCGCACGATCGGTGGCATGTACGCCACCGTCAAGGAGGTCAACGAGGACTCGGTCCTCCTTGACGCCGGCCCGGGCGTCGACCTGCTGTTTGCGAAGAACGCGATCGGCGCCGTGCTCTCCGACGAGGAGTACAACCGCATCGTCCACGGCGCCGAGCACGACCTGGACGCGGACGGGTCGGTCGTCCCCGACGACGCCTCCTCCCTCACCGAGACCGACGAGCCCGCCGCCGACGCCTCTTCCGACGCCTCCGACGACAAGCCCCTCGACCTCGGCAAGAAGGACGTGGCCGCCGAGCCGTCCGACAAGCCCGCCGAGGCGAAGGCCGACGAGGCCGACGAAGCAGAGCCGAAGAAGACCGACGGCGAGTCCGACGCGAAGTAGTCACGCCCCGGGGACGCGGCGCGATCCGCTTGCGCTCCGCACCTCCGGGACCTGCGTTTTCGCACGGAATCCCGACACCATGTCATGGCCGCTCCCGCGCTGACCCCGCGCACGGCGGCCCGAGAGGGAGTACGAGAAGGTGGCAGCACCGAAGAAGGGCCGGAGCGCGAGCGCCCAGAGCAGGCCGGGGCGCTCGTTGGCCTTCATCCTGATCGCCATCGCGGCGCTCACGGGGGGGATGTTCCTCTCCGGGCATCCCACCCCGCGTCTCGGCATCGACCTCGCCGGCGGCACGAGCATCACGCTCACGGCGAAGAACGAGCCGGGCCAGCCGAACGCGATCAACAAGACCAACATGAACACCGCGGTCGACATCATGAACCGCCGTGTCAACGGTCTCGGCGTTTCTGAGGCCGAGGTGCAGACCCAGGGATCCGACAACATCATTGTCAACATCCCCAAGGGCACGAACTCCAAGGAGGCCCGGGACCAGGTCGGCACCACCGCGAAGCTCTACTTCCGTCCGGTCCTGGCCACCGAGGTCTCCGGTTCGGCCGCGTCGGCCAGCCCGTCGCCCAGCGCCTCGAGCAGCTCCTCCTCGAAGGCCACGGACAAGGCCACCGAAAAGGCGACCTCGTCGAGCTCCGCGAGCCCGACGTCCTCCGCCACCTCCCAGGGCCGTGCGGTCACCGACGCCCTGAAGGCGGACTCCACGCCGTCCGCGAGCAGCTCCGCGAGCTCCTCGGCCAGCCCCTCGGCCTCCTCCAGCGCCTCGCCGTCGGCGACCAGCAGCGCGAGCGCCAGTGCCGCTGCCACCAAGCTCGAGGCTCAGTACACGGCGCTCAACTGCGCGGACAAGGCGCAGCGCGCCAAGGCCGGCGAAGGCTCCAAGGCCACCGACCCCACCGTGGCCTGCGGCAAGAACTCCTCGGGCCAGTGGCAGAAGTACATCCTCGGCCCCGCCGAGGTCTCGGGTACGGACATCAAGAGCGCCTCGGCCGTCTTCGACACCCAGAGCGCGGCGGGCTGGAAGGTCACCATGGAGTTCACCTCCGGTGGCTCCAAGAAGTTCGCCAACATCACCGGCAAGCTCGCGCAGAACCAGTCCCCGCAGAACCAGTTCGCGATCGTCCTCGACGGTGATGTCGTCTCCGACCCGTTCGTCCAGCAGGCGCTGACCGGCGGCAGCGCGGAGATCTCCGGCAGCTTCGACCAGACCGAGGCGCAGAGCCTGGCGAACATGCTGAAGTACGGCGCGCTGCCGCTCACCTTCAAGGAGTCGAGCGTCACCACGGTGACGGCCGCGCTCGGCGGCGAGCAGCTGCACGCCGGTCTGATCGCGGGCGCCATCGGCCTCGGCCTGGTCGTCATCTACCTGGTGGTCTACTACCGGGGCCTGTCGATCATCGCCATCCCCTCCCTGCTGGTCTCGGGTGCCCTCACGTACGTGATCATGGCGCTGCTCGGTCCCACCATCGGCTTCGCGCTGAACCTGCCCGCGGTCTGTGGTGCGATCGTCGCGATCGGAATCACAGCGGACTCGTTCATCGTGTTCTTCGAACGCATCCGGGACGAGATCCGCGAAGGCCGCTCCCTGCGCCCGGCCGTCGAGCGTGCCTGGCCGCGCGCCCGGCGCACCATCCTGGTCTCCGACTTCGTGTCGTTCCTCGCCGCCGCGGTGCTCTTCATCGTCACCGTCGGCAAGGTCCAGGGCTTCGCGTTCACGCTCGGTCTGACCACGGTGCTCGACGTGGTCGTCGTGTTCTTCTTCACCAAGCCGCTGATGACGCTCCTCGCCCGCCGGAAGTTCTACGCGACCGGCCACAAGTGGTCCGGCCTCGACCCCAAGGCCCTGGGCGCCAAACCACCGCTGCGTCGTACGCGCCGTCCCTCCGCCCCCGTCGACCCGAAGGAGGCGTGAGATGTCGAAACTCGGCACCCTCGGCGCCCGGCTCCACCGCGGCGAGATCGGCTACGACTTCGTCGGCAAGCGCAAGATCTGGTACGGCATCTCGATCCTGATCACCATCACGGCCATCCTCGGCCTGACGGTGCGCGGCCTGAACATGGGCATCGAGTTCCAGGGCGGCGCCGTCTTCACCACTGGGAAGACCAGCGTCTCGGTGGCCCAGGCCGAGACGTTCGCGCAGAACTCGTCCGGCCACGACGCGGTCGTCCAGAAGCTCGGCAACGGCGGACTGCGCATCCAGGTCGCCGGCATCGACACGGACAAGTCCGACAAGATCAAGGACGACCTCGCCAAGGACCTGAACGTCAACGCGGAGTCGATCAACGCGGACCTGGTCGGCCCCAGCTGGGGTGACCAGATCGCCAACAAGGCCTGGGAGGGCCTGGCGATCTTCATGGTTCTCGTCGTGATCTACCTGGCGATCGCGTTCGAGTGGCGCATGGCCGTGGCCGCGCTCGTGGCCCTGATCCACGACATCACGATCACGGTCGGCATCTACGCCCTGGTGGGCTTCGAGGTCACCCCGGGCACCGTGATCGGTCTGCTCACCATCCTCGGTTACTCGCTCTACGACACGGTCGTCGTCTTCGACAGCCTCAAGGAGCAGACGAAGGACATCACCAAGCAGACCCGCTACACGTACAGCGAGATCGCCGACCGCTCGATCAACGGCACCCTGGTCCGTTCGATCAACACCACGGTGGTCGCGCTGCTGCCGGTCGCCGGTCTGCTGTTCATCGGTGGCGGTGTCCTCGGCGCGGGCATGCTCAACGACATCTCGCTGTCGCTGTTCGTCGGCCTCGCGGCCGGTGCGTACTCCTCGATCTTCATCGCCACGCCGCTCGTTGCCGACCTCAAGGAGCGCGAGCCGCAGATGAAGGCCCTCAGGAAGCGCGTCCTCGCCAAGCGGGCCCAGGCCGCCGCCAAGGGCGAGCCCCTGGAGACCGAGGTCACCGACGTGATGCTGGACGACGAGCCGGAGGACGACGCGCCCATGGTCGTCGGCCCGCGCAACCAGCCCGCGTCCCGCAACCGCGGTCGCGGCCGACCCTCGGGGAAGCGCCGATGACCGAGCTCACGGACATCACGACGCTGCTGCTCAGCCGTATCCGCGACGTGGCCGACTACCCGGAGCCGGGTGTGATGTTCAAGGACATCACCCCGCTCCTGGCGGACCCGGCGGCCTTCACGGCGCTCACCGACGCCCTGGCGGAGATCGCCGTGCGCGCCGAGGCCACGAAGATCGTCGGTCTGGAGGCCCGTGGCTTCATCCTCGGCGCCCCGGTCGCCGTCCGCGCCGGGATCGGCTTCGTCCCCGTACGCAAGGCGGGCAAGCTCCCCGGAGCGACCCTGTCGCAGGCGTACGACCTGGAGTACGGCTCGGCCGAGATCGAGGTGCACGCCGAGGACCTGAGCGCGGCCGACCGCATCCTGGTCGTCGACGACGTCCTCGCCACCGGCGGCACCGCCGAGGCCTCGCTCCAGCTCATCCGCCGGGCGGGCGCCGAGGTCGCGGGCGTCGCCGTGCTGATGGAGCTCGGGTTCCTCGGCGGCCGCGGCCGTCTGGAGCCGGCTCTCGCGGGCGCTCCGCTGGAGGCGCTCCTCAAGGTCTGAGGGCCGCGTTCGCGACACCTGGGGGAAAGCCCCGGGAAAGGCCTGGGAAGGCCCTGAGACACCCGTAGGACACCGTGGAGGCGGGCCCGGAGGAATCCGGAGCCCGCCTCTCGCGTTCCTCCTGTACGACGCCGTCCCAGCGGCCGAAAGCGAGTCCGGCCCCCAGGATCGCTACCATGGGGTTTCCGGAGCCTGACCGGGGGACCCGGAACGCGCACGAGGAGCCCTCTTGCCAGACGAGGCCCAGCCACTCACCGCCGCCAAGCCCGAGCCTGCCTCGGCCCCCGCGGCGACGCCCGCCAAGAACGCCACGAGCGGGCCGGTCGAGCACGCCCAGTCCGCGCCCGACGGCAAGGCGGCCGAGCAGTCACGCCCCAAGCCGGCCCCTTCCGAGCGCCCCGCGAAGACTCCGGCGGTCCGTTCCGCGGCAGCTCCGTCCGGCCGCCCCAGCTCCTCCTCCAACCGTGTCCGCGCCCGCCTGGCCCGGCTCGGCGTGCAGCGCTCGAACCCGTACAACCCGGTCCTGGAGCCGTTGCTGCGGATAGTGCGCAGCAACGACCCGAAGATCGAGACGTCGACGCTGCGGCAGATCGAGAAGGCCTACCAGGTCGCCGAGCGCTGGCACCGCGGTCAGAAGCGCAAGAGCGGCGACCCGTACATCACGCACCCGCTCGCCGTCACGACGATCCTCGCCGAGCTGGGCATGGACCCCGCCACGCTGATGGCCGGTCTCCTGCACGACACCGTCGAGGACACCGAGTACGGCCTGGACACGCTCAAGCGCGACTTCGGCGACCAGGTCGCCCTGCTCGTCGACGGCGTCACCAAGCTCGACAAGGTCAAGTTCGGCGAGGCCGCGCAGGCCGAGACCGTCCGCAAGATGGTCGTCGCCATGGCCAAGGACCCCCGCGTCCTGGTCATCAAGCTCGCCGACCGTCTGCACAACATGCGCACCATGCGCTACCTCAAGCGCGAGAAGCAGGAGAAGAAGGCGCGCGAGACCCTGGAGATCTACGCGCCGCTCGCCCACCGGCTGGGCATGAACACCATCAAGTGGGAGCTGGAGGACCTCGCGTTCGCGATCCTCTACCCCAAGATGTACGACGAGATCGTGCGTCTGGTCGCCGAGCGCGCCCCCAAGCGCGACGAATACCTCGCCATAGTGACCGACGAGGTGCAAGCCGACCTTCGCGCCGCCCGCATCAAGGCCACGGTCACCGGCCGCCCGAAGCACTACTACTCCGTCTACCAGAAGATGATCGTACGAGGTCGTGACTTCGCGGAGATCTACGACCTGGTGGGCATCCGCGTCCTCGTGGACACCGTCCGCGACTGCTACGCGGCCCTCGGCACCGTGCACGCGCGATGGAACCCGGTCCCCGGCCGGTTCAAGGACTACATCGCGATGCCCAAGTTCAACATGTACCAGTCGCTGCACACGACGGTCATCGGGCCCAACGGCAAGCCGGTCGAACTCCAGATCCGCACGTTCGACATGCACCGCCGTGCCGAGTACGGCATCGCCGCGCACTGGAAGTACAAGCAGGAGACCGTCGCCGGTTCCTCCAAGATCCGTACGGACGTCCCCCGGGCGGCCAAGGGCAGCGCGGGGCAGGACACCGTCAACGACATGGCGTGGCTGCGCCAGTTGCTCGACTGGCAGAAGGAGACCGAGGACCCGAGCGAGTTCCTGGAGTCCCTGCGCTTCGACCTGTCCCGCAACGAGGTCTTCGTCTTCACGCCCAAGGGTGACGTCATAGCGCTCCCGGCCGGCGCGACACCGGTGGACTTCGCGTACGCGGTCCACACGGAGGTCGGCCACCGGACGATAGGCGCACGGGTCAACGGACGCCTCGTCCCGCTCGAATCCACCCTGGACAACGGCGACTTGGTGGAGGTCTTCACCTCCAAGGCGGCCGGTGCGGGCCCCTCCCGCGACTGGCTGGGCTTCGTGAAGTCCCCGCGCGCCCGCAACAAGATCCGCGCCTGGTTCTCCAAGGAGCGCCGCGACGAGGCCATCGAGCAGGGCAAGGACGCCATCGCCCGGGCGATGCGCAAGCAGAACCTGCCGATCCAGCGCATCCTCACCGGCGACTCCCTGGTCACCCTCGCGCACGAGATGCGCTACCCCGACATCTCCTCGCTGTACGCGGCGATCGGCGAGGGCCATGTCACCGCGCAGAGCGTCGTGCAGAAGCTGGTGCAGGCCCTCGGCGGCGAGGAGGCGGCCACCGAGGAGATCGACGAGAGCGTTCCGCCCGCGCGCGGGCGTGGCCGCAAGCGCCGCTCCAACGCCGACCCGGGTGTCGTCGTCAAGGGCGTCGAGGACGTGTGGGTCAAGCTCGCCCGCTGTTGTACGCCCGTCCCCGGCGACCCGATCATCGGCTTCGTCACCCGCGGCAGCGGCGTATCGGTGCACCGCAGCGACTGCGTCAACGTCGACTCGCTCTCCCGCGAGCCCGAGCGCATCCTCGAGGTCGAGTGGGCGCCCACCCAGTCCTCGGTCTTCCTGGTGGCCATCCAGGTCGAGGCTCTGGACCGCTCCCGGCTCCTGTCGGACGTCACCCGCGTCCTGTCGGACCAGCACGTCAACATCCTGTCCGCGGCCGTCCAGACCTCCCGCGACCGCGTCGCCACCTCTCGCTTCACCTTCGAGATGGGGGACCCCAAGCACCTGGGGCACGTCCTGAAGGCGGTCAGGGGCGTGGAGGGCGTGTACGACGTGTACCGGGTGACGTCGGCGCGCAGGCCCTCCGACGGGTCCTGACGTCCCTGGCCCGTCAACGGGCCACTACGTAGAGGGGCTCCCGTACGCACCGTACGGGAGCCCCTCTACGTAGTGGCGGGAAAGCCCAGCCGCCTCGGCCGCCTCAGCCGCCGAACTCCTGGAGACCCTTCAACGCCTGGTCCAGCAGCGCCTGACGGCCATCGAGCTCCTTCTGGAGCTTGTCGGCCCTCGAAGTGTTGCCCGCGGCGCGCGCCGTCTCGATCTGGCCCTGGAGCTTGTCCACGGCGGCCTGCAGCTGACCGGTCAGACCCTCGGCACGCGCGCGTGCCTCCGGGTTGGTCCGGCGCCACTCGGCCTCCTCGGACTCCTGCAGAGCCCGTTCCACCGCGTGCATCCGGCCCTCGACCTTCGGGCGGGCGTCGCGGGGCACGTGGCCGATGGCCTCCCAGCGCTCGTTGATGGAACGGAAGGCGGCGCGGGCGGCCTTCAGGTCCTGCACCGGGACGAGCTTCTCGGCCTCCTCGGCCAGCTCCTCCTTGAGCTTCAGGTTCTCCGACTGCTCGGCGTCCCGCTCGGCGAAGACCGAGCTGCGCGCCGCGAAGAACACGTCCTGGGCGCCGCGGAAGCGGTTCCACAGGTCGTCCTCGTGCTCACGCTGCGCGCGGCCCGCGGCCTTCCAGTCCGCCATCAGCTCGCGGTAACGCGCCGCCGTCGGACCCCAGTCCGTGGAGGCGGACAGCGACTCGGCCTCCGCGACCAGCTTCTCCTTGATCTTGCGGGCGTCCTCGCGCTGCGCGTCCAGCGAGGCGAAGTGCGCCTTACGGCGCTTGGAGAACGCCGAGCGCGCGTGCGAGAAGCGGTGCCACAGCTCGTCGTCCGACTTGCGGTCGAGTCGCGGCAGCCCCTTCCAGGTGTCCACCAGGGAGCGCAGTCGCTCACCGGCCGCCCGCCACTGGTCGCTCTGCGCCAGTTCCTCCGCCTCGACGACCAGCGCCTCCTTGGCGTGTCGCGCCTCGTCGGACTGCTTCGCACGCTGGACCTTGCGCTCCTCACGGCGCGCGTCGACCGTCTCGACGAGCTTGTCCAGCCGCTTCTTCAGCGCCTGCAGATCGCCGACCGCGTGGTGGGCGTCCACCTGTTCGCGAATATGGTCGATGGCGATCTGGGCGTCCTTCGCCGACAGGTCGGTGGTTTTCACTCGTCGCTCGAGGAGGCCGATCTCGACAACCAGGCCTTCGTACTTGCGCTCGAAGTAGGCCAGCGCCTCATCAGGGGAGCCGGCCTGCCAGGAACCGACGACCTGCTCGCCGTCGGCCGTACGCACGTACACGGTCCCCGTCTCGTCGACGCGGCCCCACGGGTCGCTGCTCACAGCGCCTCCTCCACATGATGCCTGCGAGGGGCTTCAGCGCCCCTGGGCATCGTCCACAGTTTCGTCACGGCCAACATAGGCGACCAGCCCGGCGGCTGTCCGCATCCAGCGCGACCGAAATTTCGCAGTTGACGGTCAGGATTTCGTCACGGTCAGTTTGTTGATCACGACCGTCGCGTTGGGCGCCCCGTCGCCCTGGCCTGTGCTCTCTCCGGCCGCGGCGATCTTCTTGAGAACCGTGAGGCCGGACTTGGAAATAGTTCCGAACGGTGTGTAGCTGGCCGGTAGCTGACTGTCCTGGTACACGAGGAAGAACTGGCTGCCACCGGTGTGCTTCTGGCCCGTGTTGGCCATCGCGATCGTGCCCGCCGGGTAGATGCCGCCCTTGAGGCTGGTGTCCTTCAGGTTCTCGTCCGGGATCGTGTACCCGGGACCGCCGCTGCCGGTGCCCTTCGGGTCACCGCACTGCAGCACGTAGATGCCGTTCGTGGTGAGCCGGTGGCACTTGGTGTGGTCGAAGAACCCCTTGCCCGCGAGGAAGTCGAACGAGTTCACCGTGTGCGGGGCCGCGGCCGTCTTCAGCGCGACGTCTATGTCGCCGCAGGTCGTCGCCAGCTTCATCGTGTAGTCCGCCGACTTGTCGATGGCCATCGCCGGCTCCGTCTTCCAGCTCAGCGACTTCACCGCGCCTTCGGCGGGCTTGGCGCACGGGTCCGGCGCCTTGCTGGTCGGGGAGGCGCTCGGCGTGACCTCCGCGCCCGCGTTGGCCTTCTTGTCGTCGTTCTTGAAGACCCCGGTCGCGTACGACACCACGCTGCCGACGACGATCACGCCGAGGACCGACGCGACCACCGTATTGCGCATGTGTGACTTGCGCCGCGCGGCCGTACGCCGCTGCTGTTGCCGCAAGAACTTCTCCCGGGCGAGCTGACGCCGCCGCTGTTCCTGGGTGACCACCGGGTTATCTCCTCATGCGTCTCGTACGTCAAGTGGGACGCGTGCGTCTTGTGAGCCGACCGCCTGCGTGTGCCCCGTACCGTATATGGGTTAGCTGAGGAATCGGCAGCGCCGGTAGGCTCTGATCCACAACCACCCACCCCGTACGGCATCACGCGTACGCCACCACGAAGGACGATCGTGCTCATTGCCGGGTTCCCCGCCGGGGCCTGGGGCACCAACTGTTACCTGGTCGCCCCCGCCGCCGGTGAGGAGTGCGTGATCATCGACCCGGGCCATCAGGCCGCCCAGGGAGTCGAGGACGCACTCAAGAAGCATCGGCTCAAGCCCGTCGCCGTCGTCCTCACCCACGGCCACATCGACCACGTGGCCTCGGTCGTGCCCGTCTGCGGTGCCCACGACGTACCGGCCTGGATCCACCCCGACGACCGGTACATGATGAGCGACCCGGAGCGGGCGCTCGGCCGGTCCATCGGCATGCCGCTGATGGGCGAGCTGACCGTGGGGGAGCCGGACGACGTGCGGACGCTCACCGACGGCACGCGGCTGGAGCTGGCCGGTCTGGAGCTGTCCGTCGCGCACGCGCCCGGCCATACGAAGGGGTCGGTGACCTTCCAGATGCCCGAAGCCCGCGACGGATCAGACATTCCGTCGGTCTTCTTCTCGGGCGATCTGCTCTTCGCCGGCTCCATCGGACGCACCGACCTGCCCGGCGGTGACATGGACGAGATGCTCGGCTCGCTGGCCCGTGTGTGCCTGCCGCTCGACGACTCGACCGTGGTGCTGTCCGGCCACGGCCCCCAGACGACCATCGGCCAGGAGCGCGCCACCAACCCGTATCTGCGGCAGGTGGCGGCGGACCGCCAAGCGCGCGGCGCCGAACCCGCTCCCCGACGAGGAATGTGACGAGAGACCTTCGTGAGCACCTTCAAGGCCCCCAAGGGCACGTACGACCTGATCCCGCCGGAGAGCGCCAAGTACCTCGCCGTGCGCGAGGCGATCGCCGCGCCGCTGCGCAACTCCGGCTACGGCTACATCGAGACGCCCGGCTTCGAGAACGTCGAGCTCTTCGCGCGCGGTGTCGGTGAGTCCACCGACATCGTGACCAAGGAGATGTACGCCTTCGAGACCAAGGGCGGCGACCAGCTCGCCCTGCGCCCCGAGGGCACGGCCTCCGTACTGCGCGCCGCGCTGGAGGCCAACCTGCACAAGGCCGGCAACCTCCCCGTCAAGCTCTGGTACTCGGGCTCCTACTACCGCTACGAGCGTCCCCAGAAGGGCCGTTACCGCCACTTCTCGCAGGTCGGCGCCGAGGCGATCGGTGCGGAGGATCCGGCGCTCGACGCCGAGCTGATCATCCTGGCGGACCAGGCGTACCGGTCGCTGGGGCTGCGGGACTTCCGCATCCTGCTGAACTCGCTGGGCGACCAGGAGTGCCGTCCGGTGTACCGGGCCGCCCTGCAGGACTTCCTGCGCGGCCTCGACCTGGACGAGGACACGCTGCGCCGCGCCGAGATCAACCCCCTCCGGGTCCTCGACGACAAGCGCGACGACGTGCAGAAGCAGCTGGTGGGCGTGCCGTTGCTCCGTGACTACCTCTGCGACGCGTGCAAGGCGTACCACGAGGAGGTGCGCGAGCTGATCACGGAGGCGGGGGTTGCCTTCGAGGACGACCCCAAGCTGGTGCGCGGCCTGGACTACTACACGCGGACCACCTTCGAGTTCGTCCACGACGGTCTGGGCTCCCAGTCCGCGGTGGGCGGCGGCGGGCGCTACGACGGGCTGTCCGAGATGATCGGCGGTCCCGCGCTGCCTTCGGTGGGCTGGGCGCTCGGTGTCGACCGCACGGTCCTCGCCCTGGAGGCGGAGGGTGTCTCGCTCGAACTCCCCGCGGCCACGAGCGTGTTCGCCGTTCCGCTCGGTGAGGAGGCCCGTCGGGTGCTCTTCGCCAAGATGACCGAGCTGCGCAAGCTCGGCATCGCCGCCGACTTCTCCTACGGGTCCAAGGGGCTCAAGGGGGCGATGAAGAACGCGAACCGGTCGGGGGCGCGGTACGCGATCGTCGCCGGTGAGCGGGATCTCGCCGAGGGTGTGGTGCAGCTCAAGGACATGGAGTCCGGCGAGCAGGTGGCGGTCGGGGTGAACGAGATCGTGGCGGAGCTCGAGACGCGACTGGGCTGAGAACCGGGTTTCCCGCCCCCGCCGCCCCTACCCGTCCGGACGGGCTGAAAGATGCGCGCCAGCGCTCTTAAGGGGCGCGGGGAACTGCGCGACCAGCCCCCACCCGCCCGCAGACAGGGAACACACCCGGGGGGCTGGGGGCGCAGCCCCCAGGGGCGGCAGAAGGTCAGTCCAGCAGGCCGAAGCGCATCGCGCTCGTCACCGCCGCGGTTCGGTCGTCCACCCCCAGTTTGGTGAAGGCCCGCAGCAGGTGGGTCTTCACGGTGGACTCGCCGATGAACAGACGGCGCCCGATCTCGGCGTTCGTGCAGCCCTCCGCCACCAGCCGCAGCACCGCCGTCTCACGCTCGGACAACCTCGGCCGCTCCGGCTTCGTACGGAGCTGGTCGACGAGCCGGGCGGCGACGGACGGGGCCAGCACGGTCTCGCCGCGCGCGGCGGAGCGGACGGCGTCGGCGAGTTCGGCGCGAGGGAGGTCCTTCAGGAGATAGCCCGCGGCTCCGGCCTCGACCGCCCGCAGAATGTCCCGGTCCGTCTCGTACGTCGTCAGCACGATGACCCGGCAGCCCAACCCCGCCTCGGTCATCCGCACGATCGAGTCGACACCCCCGCCCCCCGGCATCCGCAGGTCCATCAGGACGATGTCCGGCCGGAGTTCGGCCGCCAGCGCCTCCGCCTGCGGGCCGTTCGACGCGTCGGCGATCACATCGAGGTCGGGTTCGGCACTGAGCATCGCGCGCAGCCCTTCCCGTACGACGGGATGGTCGTCGGCCAGGACGATGCGGATCACGAGTCACTCCTTGGAACGGGCAGGCAGACGGTGATGGTCGTGCCCTCGCCGGGCGCGCTGCGCACACGGGCCCTGCCGCCCACTTCCGCGGCCCGGGCGCGCAACCCGGTCAGACCGTAACCGTCGACCGGTGCGGCGGGGTCGAAGCCGGGGCCGTCGTCCCGTACGGAGAGCGTCAGCGAGTCGTGGGCGTACGCCAGGGCGACCGCGATCGTCGACGAACTCCCCGCGTGTTTGCGGGCGTTGGCGAGCGCCTCCTGGCAGGAACGCAGGACCACGACCTCGGGCCCGGCGGGCAGCGCGCGCACGGGGCCGGTGACGTCGACCGTCGCCTCGTGGCGCGCGGCCAGCCGGCGCAGCGCGTCGGGCAGCGAGGCCCCGTCGAGATCGGCGGGCGCGCCCCCGGCGACCAGGGCCCGCGCCTCGGCGAGGTTCTGCCGGGCCGTCTCCGCCATCAGGGTCAGGTGGCGGCGGGCCTGCGGGACGTCGTGGTCGAGTTCGGCCTCGACCGCCTGCACCAGCATCAGCAGGCTGGTGAAGCCCTGCGCGAGCGTGTCGTGGATCTCCCGGGAGAGCCGCTCCCGCTCGGCCAGCGCGCCGTGCGCCGACGAGAGCCGGGAGAGCTCGTGGCGACTGGCGTCCAGTTCGGCGATCAGCTCGGCCCGTTCCTGGCTCTGCTCGATGATGCGGATGGTCCAGTTGCCGAAGGCCGCCGAGAAGACGAGGGTGACCAGGCCGAAGAGCGAGTTGAAGAAGACGTCCTGGCCGCTCGGCCACCACAGCAGCGCCCAGCCCACCACCGGCACGATGTTGATGACCGTCACGGCCGCCAGCGCCCAGCGCAGACGCAGCGCCATGAAGCACTGGGGGACGAGCGCGAAGGCCATCAGCCGGGTCTCACCGACGAGGATCCCCGACGGCAGGAACAGCACGATCGCCCCCGCGAGATAGCCGAGGGCCCGGCGTTCGTCGGGCGGGTCGCCGCCGAGGACGGGCCGCCCCACCATCACGTACCAGGGAACCAGCGCCACCAGCAGCGCCGCCGAGACGAGGCGCAGGGGCCACCCCGGATGCCCCGTGCCGAGCACGAACACCAGGGTGGCCACGCACACGACAGCGAAGTACGAGTCCCACAGCCGGAAGGAGCGGTCCCAGGTGTACGAGCTCTTCGCGCCGTCGGGTCCGGCGATCCGTTCGGTCATCCGTCGCGGCGGTTCTTCCAGCGGAAGGTCAGCAGACACAGCAGCAATCCTCCGACGCACCAGGCCCCCAGCACCAGAGCGATCCGCCCGAACTCCCAGCCGCCCGCCTGCTCCAGGACCTTCGCCGACTCGGGCAGGAACACCCCGCGCAGCCCCTGGCACATCCACTTCAGCGGGAACAGGGCGCCGATGTTCAGCATCCAGTCGGGGATCGTGTCGATGGCGATGTAGACCCCGGAGATGAACTGCAGCACGAGGAAGGGGAGTACGACGACGGACGTGGCGCTCTTGCCGGTCTTCGGCACCGAGCTGATCGCGATGCCGAGCAGGGCGCAGGCCGTCAGGCCCAGGACGAAGATCCAGGCGAAGTCGGCCCACTTGGCGGGATCCGAGGGCAGCTTCACGTCGTACAGCGTCGTGCCGACGACGAGCAGGATCGCCGTCTCCAGGAGGCCGGTGACCAGGACCAGCCAGATCTTGCCCAGGAAGTACGCGGACGGTGGCATCGGAGTGCCGCGCAGCCGCCGCAGCACCTTCTCGTCCCGCTCGATGGCGATGGAGATGCCGAGGGACTGGAAGCTGGTGGACATGATGCCCGCGGCCATCATCGCGGGGACGTACAGCTGGGAGGCGGTGATGCCCGCGCCCCGCACGTCGTCCTTGAAGATCGACGCGAAGAGGAAGAGGAAGACGACGGGGAAGGCGAAGGTGAACACCACCTGGTCGCGCTGGCGGAAGAACTGCTTGATCTCCAGGGCGCCCCGCCGCAGGCCGAGGCCCCAGGCTCCGGGCAGCCGCACGGAGGAGGCCTCGCCGCGTACGCGTACGGTCGTCAGGGTCATCGCGCGTTCTCCTGTCCGGTCAGACGGAGGTAGACGTCCTCCAGGGTCGGGCGGGTCACACTCAGCCCGGGTATCTCGCCGTCGAAGCGGCGGGTGAGCTCCGCGACCGTGCGCGTGGGGGTGTCCGTGCGCTCGCTGCGCGTCGTGCCGTCGGCCTCCGTCCACTCGACGGTCGCCTCGGTGCCGAAGCGTTCGCGGAGCGCGGCGGGTTCGCCTTCCGCGACGACGCGGCCCCGCGCGACGACCGCGAGCCGGTGCGCCAGCGCCTCCGCCTCCTCCAGGTAGTGCGTGGTGAGCAGGATGGTCGTGCCCTCGTCGGCCAGTTTCCGGATCAGGTCCCAGAACTGGCGGCGGGCGGCCGGATCGAAGCCGGTCGTCGGTTCGTCCAGGAGCAGCAGCTCGGGGCCGCCGATCACCCCGAGCGCCACGTCCAGACGCCTGCGCTGGCCGCCCGAGAGCGCCTTGATGCGGCTGCCCGCCTTCGCCTCCAGACCGACGAGCCCGATGACCTCCTCCGGGTCGCGGGGCCGCGGGTAGTAGCGGGCGAAGTGCCGTACGGTCTCGTCGACCGTCAACTCCGCGGGCGCCGATTCGTCCTGCCAGACGATGCCGACCCGTGAGCGCCACGCGCGTGTGCCCGTCGCCGGGTCCGCGCCGAGCACGGACACCTCGCCCGCGTCCCGCCCGCGGTTGCCCTGGAGGATCTCCACTGTGGTGCTCTTGCCCGCGCCATTGGGTCCGAGCAGGCCGAACACCTCGCCGCGGCGGATGCCGAGATCGATGCCGTCGACGGCGGTCACGTCCCCGTACTGCTTGCGCAGCCCCCGTACGTCCACCGCGAGTTCGTTCGCGTGTGTTGTCATGCCGACGAGCCTGCCGCCGAAACGAACGCTCCGGGACGACCGTGCGTACCTCCTTATGTCCATCGAACGGTGGACACACATGTGGGTGCGGCACAATGTCGGTTGCCCGCAGGCCCTTCGAGACTACGGAAACGGCGTGATGAGCAAGACGACAGTCAAGGACGTCTCCATCGACCAGGAACGCTCCGACGGTCCCCGGACGGTCGGCGGCAGCCGTGCGCTCGCCGTGCTGCTCGTGATCACCGGTGCGGCCGGTCTGCTCGCCGCGTGGGTCATCACGATCGACAAGTTCAAGCTGCTGGAGAACCCGAACTTCGTGCCGGGGTGCAGCCTGAACCCGGTCGTCTCCTGCGGCAACATCATGAAGAGCAAGCAGGCCGCGGCCTTCGGGTTCCCCAACCCGATGCTCGGTCTCGTCGCGTACGGCATCGTGATCTGCGTCGGGATGAGCCTGCTCGCGAGGGCCACCTACCCGCGCTGGTACTGGCTGACCTTCAACGCCGGCACCCTCTTCGGCGTCGGATTCTGCACCTGGCTGCAGTTCCAGTCGCTGTACCGGATCAACTCGCTGTGCCTGTGGTGCTCGCTGGCCTGGGTCGCCACGATCATCATGTTCTGGTACGTGACCTCGTCGAACATCCGCAACGACTTCCTGCCCGCCCCGCGCTGGCTGAAGAGCTTCTTCGGCGAGTTCACCTGGGTCCTGCCCGTCGTGCACATCGGGATCATCGGGATGCTGATCCTGACCCGCTGGTGGGACTTCTGGACCGGCTGACAGCCCTGCGGGGATTGTCAGTGGCGTGACATAGGGTTTTGGACGTGGAGCCCGACCTGTTCACCGCCGCAGCAGAAGAACGCCAGGAGAAGGACCCGTCCAGCAGCCCCCTGGCCGTACGGATGCGCCCGCGTACCCTCGACGAGGTCGTGGGCCAGCAGCATCTGCTGAAGCCGGGCTCACCCCTGCGCAGACTCGTCGGCGAGGGCAACGGCGGTCCGGCCGGACCGTCCTCGGTGATCCTCTGGGGCCCGCCCGGCACCGGCAAGACGACCCTCGCGTACGTCGTCTCCAAGGCCACCAACAAGCGCTTCGTGGAGCTTTCCGCGATCACCGCGGGCGTCAAGGAAGTCCGCGCGGTCATCGACGGCGCCCGCCGCGCCACCGGCGGCTTCGGCAAGGAGACCGTCCTCTTCCTGGACGAGATCCACCGCTTCAGCAAGGCCCAGCAGGACTCCCTGCTCCCGGCCGTCGAGAACCGCTGGGTGACGTTGATCGCCGCCACGACCGAGAACCCGTACTTCTCGGTGATCTCCCCGCTCCTGTCCCGCTCCCTCCTCCTCACCCTCGAACCGCTCACCGACGACGACCTGCGCGGCCTGCTGCGCCGGGCACTCACCGACGAGCGCGGCCTCAAGGAGGCCGTCACCCTCCCCGAGGACACCGAGCGGCACCTGCTGCGCATCGCCGGGGGAGACGCCCGCCGCGCCCTGACCGCCCTGGAGGCCGCCGCCGGCGCGGCGCTCGACAAGGGCGAGCCGGAGATCAACCTCCAGACCCTGGAGGAGACCGTCGACCGCGCCGCCGTGACGTACGACCGCGACGGCGACCAGCACTACGACGTGGCGAGCGCCCTCATCAAGTCCATCCGCGGCTCCGACGTGGACGCCGCGCTGCACTACCTGGCCCGGATGATCGAGGCAGGCGAGGACCCCCGCTTCATCGCCCGCCGCCTGATGATCTCCGCCAGCGAGGACATCGGCCTCGCCGACCCGAACGCGCTGCCGATAGCCGTGGCCGCCGCCCAGGCCGTCGCCATGATCGGCTTCCCCGAGGCCGCGCTGACCCTCAGCCACGCCACCATCGCCCTCGCCCTGGCCCCGAAGTCCAACGCCGCGACCATGGCCATCGGCGCCGCGATGGAGGACGTACGCAAGGGGCACGCGGGCCCGGTGCCGATGCACCTGCGAGACGGGCACTACAAGGGCGCGGCCAAGCTCGGGCACGCCCAGGGGTATGTGTATCCGCACGACCTGCCCGAAGGCATCGCCGCCCAGCAGTACGCCCCGGAAGAGCTCAAGGACCGGGAGTACTACACACCGACCCGGCACGGCGCCGAGGCGCGCTACGCGGACGCGGTGGAGTGGACCAGGAAGCACCTCGGTAGAGGGCGGTCCTGACCACCCTGTATCATGACGCGAAGCGCTGCGTCCCGTGTCCGGCTCCGGTCGGCACCACCAGAACGGGACATCCAGCCGGAGCCCCTGCCTTCACGGAGGGATTCCAGGAGCGTCGCGCACCGTCGAAGGTGTCGCGGGCAGCCCACCACCACCCGGTCTCCGGGAACGGTCGGTGGGCCACTCGCGTGCTGCACGTATGTGCCCAGACCCAGGAGCGGCTGCCCAGCAGGTCCCCCCGAGGACCCGCGGGGTTTCCCGGGCTGCGGATTGCGACCTCCCTTAACTCTGGTGAGCCGAAATCACGGAAAGAGAAAAAGTGGCGAATCAGTCCCGCCCCAAGGTCAAGAAGTCGCGTGCCCTCGGCATCGCGCTGACCCCGAAGGCCGTCAAGTACTTCGAGGCCCGCCCCTACCCGCCGGGCGAGCACGGCCGCGGCCGCAAGCAGAACTCGGACTACAAGGTCCGTCTGCTCGAGAAGCAGCGTCTGCGCGCGCAGTACGACGTGTCCGAGCGTCAGCTCGTCCGCGCCTACGAGCGTGCCTCCAAGGTCCAGGGCAAGACCGGTGAGGCCCTGATCATCGAGCTCGAGCGCCGTCTCGACGCGCTGGTCCTGCGTTCGGGCATCGCCCGCACGATCTACCAGGCCCGCCAGATGGTCGTGCACGGCCACATCGAGGTCAACGGCCAGAAGGTCGACAAGCCGTCCTTCCGCGTCCGTCCCGACGATGTCGTGATGGTCCGCGAGCGCAGCCGCAGCAAGACGCTGTTCGAGGTCTCCCGCGCCGGTGGCTTCGCCCCCGACGGCGAGACCCCGCGCTACCTCCAGGTGAACCTCCCGGCCCTGGCGTTCCGCCTGGACCGTGAGCCGAACCGCAAGGAGATCCCGGTGATCTGCGACGAGCAGCTCGTCGTCGAGTACTACGCCCGCTGATCGTCTTCCAGCGGACGTAGCACCACCTGCGCGTCAGCCCGTCGTCTCCCCGCCCTTCGAGGTGGGCGAGACGGCGGGCTTCCGCGTGTCCGGGGGCAGCCCGCGCGGCGAGGGCACCGCACCCAGCGGCCGGGGACCGGGCCGCCGCAGTGCCCGCGCCACCGCCGCCTCCCGCCCGAGCCGAGACCCCGCCCGTACGCACTCCTCGTACCGCTCGTCGCCCAGCCGCCGCCGGGCCCCGGCCTCGCACCGCTCGTGCGGCACGTTGTAGTACGCCGAGCCGAACAGGGGCAGGCCCACCGAGGGCCACTGCCGGGCCGCCGCGCCCTGCAGCAGCGCGGCCTCGGCCGGATCGCCCTCCGCCTCCGTGACCAGCGCCAGCAGCTCGATCGCGAGGACCGTGCCGAGCAGGTCGTGGAAGGCGTGCCCGATGTCCAGGCTCTGTTCCAGGAGATCTCGGGCGCGCCCCGGATCGCCCGCGGTCTGGGCCTCGTACGCCAGCACATACAGCGCGTAGGCGAGCGCCCAGCGCTCCCCGTGGTCCTCGCAGACCCGGCGGACGTCCTCGCACAGCCGCACCGCGCCCGGCAGATCGCCCCGGAACGCCAGCGCCATCGCCAGCTCCACCTGGGCCATCAGCACGTTGCTGTTGAGCTCGCCGATCGCGTGGTAGCGGTCGAGCGCCGAGCGCAGCAGGGTTTCCGCGCGTGCCATGTCGTCGCCGACCAGCGCCAGACAGCCGGTGCGGTGCTCGGCGTAGGCGATCGCGGTGGGGTTGTCGGTGCGTTCGGCCTCCTCGCGGCACTCCTGGAGCGCGGTGAGAGCGGACACCATGTCGCCCTGGAGGATCGCCACGTAGCCGAGCACCCACAGGGCCTTGAGCCGCGACTGGTCGCGGTCGCTGTCGAGCTCCACCCCGCGCTCCAGCCAGTGCCGCCCCTCCGCCAGCCGGCCGCAGCCGACCCAGTAGAACCACAGGCTGCCCGCGAGGTACTGGCCCAGATGCGTCTCGCCCGGCTCGGTCAGGCTGTACTCCAGGGCGCAGCGCAGATTCGGCAGCTCCGTCTCGACGCGCGCGGCCACCTCGCCCTGCCGTGGCGAGAACCAGTCCAGCTCGCACCAGGTGGCCAGGCCCATGTACCAGTCGCGGTGGCGGCGGCGCAGCCGGCTCGCGTCGCCCGCCGCCACGAGCCAGTCCGCGCCGTACGCCCGCACCGTGTCCAGCATCCGGTAGCGCAGGCCGGCCGCCGTCTCCTCGCGCGCCAGCACCGACTGCGCGAGCAGCTCGCCCAGCACGTCGAGGACGTCGTCGGCGTGCAGTCCGTCACCGCTGCACACGTACTCGACGGCCTCCAGGTCGAACGGTCCGGCGAACACCGAGAGCCGCGACCACAGCAGCCGCTCCTCGGGCGTGCACAGCTCATGGCTCCAGCCGATCGCCGTCCGCAGCGTCTGGTGGCGTGGCAGGGCGTCACGCCCGCCGCCGGTGAGCAGCCGGAAGCGGTCGTCGAGCCGGGACAGCAGCTGCCCGGGGGAGAGGGCGCTCAGTCGGCCGGCGGCCAGCTCGACGGCGAGCGGGATCCCGTCCAGGCATCGGCACAGCTCCAGGACGTCCGCCCGGTTGCCGTCGTCCAGCGCGAACCCGGGCACCCGGGCCGCCGCCCGGTCGGTGAACAGCTCCGCGGCCTCCCGCTCGGGCAGCGGGGCCAGTGGGAAGCGCAGCTCGCCCTCGACCTCCAGCGGCCTGCGGCCCACGGCGAGCACCCGCAGCCCCGGCGCATGCCGCAGCAGCTCGCCCACCAGCGCGGCGCACGCGTCCACCAGATGCTCGAACCCGTCCACGACCAGCAGGAGTTGACGCTCGGCGAGATGGTCGAGGAGCAGCGCGCGGGGCGGCCTCGACGTCTGGTCCGTCAGAGCGAGGGCCTCCACGAGCGCGTACGCGACGAGATCCGGATCGCGCACGGAGGCCAGTTCCACCCGCCATGATCCGTCGCGCGGCCGGGTGTGTGCCGCGGCCCGGGCCGCGAGGCGTGACTTGCCCACGCCGCCCATGCCCGTCACCGTCACCAGCCGGGCCTGCCCCAGCGCCTCCGCCAGCCGTGCGAGTTCGGCCGTGCGCCCCACGAACGCGTTGAGTTCCAGGGGCAGATTGCCGGGTGCGGACCGGTCGGAGCACTCAGAAGCTCGCATGGGACACGGAGCGTACTGACCCGTAAGCGGTCCGTACAATCGCTTCGCGCAACTCCGGGCCCGGCAGCCGGTAATGCGGTACGGAGCGGCGGCCCCGGCGCGATAGGCTCGGGGGACGACTTTTTGATGTTCAGACACGATGTCCAGGCAGGTATCAGACACGGTGTCCGGGCATGTACTGGCAGGCACGTACTAGGGAGCGGGTGCGAACAGTGTCCGGTGGAGAGGTGGCCGGGATCCTGGTGGCCGTCTTCTGGGCGATCCTGGTCTCGTTCCTCGCCGTCGCACTGGCGAGGCTGGCCCAGACGCTCAGGGCGACGACCAAGCTCGTGGCGGACGTGACCGACCAGGCTGTCCCGCTGCTGGCCGATGCCTCCGCGGCGGTGCGTTCCGCGCAGACCCAGATCGACCGGGTCGACGCCATCGCGTCGGACGTCCAGGAGGTCACCTCGAACGCGTCGGCGCTCTCCACGACCGTCGCGTCCACCTTCGGCGGCCCGCTGGTGAAGGTCGCGGCGTTCGGCTACGGCGTCCGCCGGGCCATCGGCGGCCGCAAGGACAATGTGCCCCCCAAGGCCTCCCGTCGTACCGTGATCGTGGGCCGCACCGTCCCGTCCGCGCGACGGGGAAAGCGGAAGAAGGACTGACGCAGCGATGTTCCGCCGTACGTTCTGGTTCACCGCCGGCGCAGCCGCGGGTGTGTGGGCCACCACCAAGGTCAACCGCAAGCTTAAGCAGCTGACCCCCGAGAGCCTCGCGGCCCAGGCCGCGAACAAGGCGATCGAGGCCGGGCACCGGCTCAAGGACTTCGCGCTCGACGTCCGCGACGGCATGGCCGAGCGGGAGGCCGAACTCGACGAGGCACTCGGGCTCGATCGCCACCCCGAGCTGCCCGCGCCCCGGCGTGTCGCGGCGATCGAGAACAGTCCGAAACACAGCAAGAACCCGACGTACGTCGAGAGGTCGACGTACTCGTACAACCGGAATGAGGACCACTGATGGAGTCGGCCGAGATTCGCCGCCGCTGGTTGAGCTTCTACGAGGAGCGCGGTCACACTGTCGTTCCCTCGGCGTCGCTCATCGCGGACGACCCGACTCTGCTCCTGGTCCCCGCGGGCATGGTGCCCTTCAAGCCGTACTTCCTCGGTGAGGTCAAGCCGCCGTGGTCGCGCGCCACCAGCGTGCAGAAGTGCGTGCGTACGCCCGACATCGAAGAGGTCGGCAAGACCACCCGGCACGGCACGTTCTTCCAGATGTGCGGCAACTTCTCCTTCGGTGACTACTTCAAGGAAGGCGCGATCACCTACGCCTGGGAGCTGCTCACCTCGCCCCAGGACAAGGGTGGTTACGGGCTCGACCCCGAGCGTCTGTGGATCACGGTCTACCTCGACGACGACGAGGCCGAGTCCATCTGGCGCGACAAGATCGGTGTCCCGGCCGAGCGCATCCAGCGCCTGGGCAAGAAGGACAACTACTGGTCCATGGGCGTTCCGGGTCCCTGCGGCCCGTGTTCCGAGATCAACTACGACCGCGGCCCCGAGTTCGGAGTCGAGGGCGGCCCGGCCGTCAACGACGAGCGGTACGTGGAGATCTGGAACCTGGTCTTCATGCAGTACGAGCGCGGTGAGGGCACCTCGAAGGAGGACTTCGAGATCCTCGGCGAGCTGCCCAGCAAGAACATCGACACCGGCCTCGGCATGGAACGTCTCGCCATGATTCTGCAGGGCGTGCAGAACATGTACGAGATCGACACCTCCATGGCCGTCATCAAGAAGGCCACCGAGCTGACGGGCGTCGAGTACGGCGCCGCCCACGACTCCGACGTCTCGCTGCGCGTGGTCACCGACCACATGCGCACCTCCGTGATGCTCATCGGCGACGGCGTGAGCCCCGGCAACGAGGGCCGCGGCTACGTCCTGCGCCGCATCATGCGCCGCGCCATCCGCAACATGCGGCTGCTCGGCGCCACCGGTCCGGTCGTCAAGGACCTCATCGACGTCGTGATCGAGATGATGGGCCAGCAGTACCCGGAGCTTGTCACCGACCGGCAGCGCATCGAGACCGTGGCCCTCGCCGAGGAAGCCGCCTTCCTCAAGACGCTGAAGGCCGGCACGAACATCCTCGACACGGCCATCACGGACACCAAGGAGTCCGGCGGCACGGTGCTCGCCGGCGACAAGGCCTTCCTGCTCCACGACACCTGGGGCTTCCCGATCGACCTCACCCTCGAAATGGCCGCCGAGCAGGGCCTTTCGGTGGACGAGGACGGCTTCCGGCGTCTGATGAAGGAGCAGCGGGACAAGGCCAAGGCCGACGCCCGGGCCAAGAAGACGGGCCACGCCGACCTCGGCGCCTACCGTCAGATCGCGGACGCCGCCGGTGAGACCGAGTTCATCGGCTACGACCGGACCGACGGCGAGTCGCGCATCGTCGGCATCCTGGTCGACGGTGTCTCCTCGCCCGCCGCCACCGAGGGCGACGAGGTCGAGATCGTCCTCGACCGCACCCCGTTCTACGCCGAGGGCGGCGGCCAGATCGGTGACACCGGCCGCATCAAGGTCGACACCGGGGCCGTCATCGAGATCCGCGACTGCCAGAAGCCCGTCCCGGGTGTGTACGTCCACAAGGGCGTCGTCCAGGTCGGCGAGGTCACCGTCGGTGCCCAGGCCCAGGCCACCATCGACTCCCGTCGCCGGACGGCGATCGCCCGCGCCCACTCGGCCACGCACCTCACCCACCAGGCCCTGCGCGACGCCCTCGGCCCGACGGCCGCCCAGGCCGGTTCCGAGAACCAGCCCGGCCGCTTCCGCTTCGACTTCGGTTCCCCCTCGGCCGTTCCGACGACCGTCATGACCGACGTCGAGCAGAAGATCAACGAGGTGCTCGCCCGCGACCTGGACGTGCACGCCGAGATCCTGAGCCTCGACGAGGCCAAGAAGCAGGGCGCCATCGCCGAGTTCGGCGAGAAGTACGGCGAGCGCGTCCGCGTCGTGACCATCGGCGACTTCTCCAAGGAGCTGTGCGGCGGCACGCATGTGCACAACACCTCCCAGCTCGGCCTGGTCAAGCTGCTCGGCGAGTCCTCGATCGGCTCCGGCGTACGGCGTATCGAGGCGTTGGTGGGCGTCGACGCCTACAACTTCCTCGCCCGCGAGCACACGGTCGTCGCCCAGCTCCAGGAGCTGATCAAGGGTCGTCCCGAGGAGCTCCCGGAGAAGGTCTCCACCATGCTCGGCAAGCTGAAGGACGCCGAGAAGGAGATCGAGAAGTTCCGCGCGGAGAAGGTCCTGCAGGCCGCCGCCGGTCTCGTGGAGTCCGCCAAGGACGTCCGCGGTGTGGCGCTGGTCACCGGCCAGGTCCCGGACGGCACGAGCGCCGACGACCTGCGCAAGCTGGTCCTCGACGTGCGTGGCCGCATCCAGGGCGGACGGGCCGCCGTGGTGGCCCTGTTCACCACCGCCGGTGGCAAGCCGCTCACGGTCATCGCCACCAACGAGGCCGCCCGCGAGCGTGGCCTCAAGGCCGGTGACCTGGTCCGTACGGCCGCCAAGACCCTCGGCGGCGGCGGTGGCGGCAAGCCGGACGTCGCCCAGGGCGGCGGCCAGAACCCGGCCGCCATCGGCGAGGCCGTCGACGCGGTCGAGCGGCTCGTCGCCGAGACGGCCAAGTGAGCACGGACGATCAGCAGCGGAGCGGGGACGGCCGGGGCATGCGCCGCGGCCGTCGGCTCGCGATCGACGTCGGGGACGCCCGGATCGGGGTCGCCTCGTGCGACCCCGACGGGATCCTCGCGACTCCGGTCGAGACCGTGCCGGGGCGCGATGTCCCGGCCGCTCAGCGCCGGTTGAAGCAACTCGTCGAGGAGTACGAGCCGATCGAGGTCGTCGTCGGGCTCCCTCGCTCCCTCAAGGGGGGCGAGGGTCCCGCCGCCGTGAAGGTGCGCGCCTTCGCCCAGGAGCTGGCCCGGGCGATCGCGCCCGTCGGCGTCCGGCTCCTCGACGAGAGGATGACCACAGTGACGGCCAGTCAGGGTCTACGCGCGTCGGGCGTGAAGTCCAAAAAGGGCAGGTCCGTCATCGATCAGGCGGCCGCCGTCATCATCCTGCAGCAGGCTCTGGAGTCCGAACGGGCGTCAGGGAACGCACCGGGTGAGGGCGTCGAAGTGGTCATCTGATCGCGATACGGTAACGTTCCGCGCGATGTGGTGGTGTTCGAACAGCTACCGCACAGCGAAGAGGCGGACGGGAGCCGAGCCACCAGCGACAGCAGCCACCGCCTCGCGGCTCTAGGGGATCGATGACTGAGTATGGCCGGGGCGCAGGCTCCGAACCGTGGAATCCGGAGGACCCGTTGTACGGGGACGGCGGATGGGGAGGACAGGCCGCCGACGGCCAGTCCCCCTACGGCGGCCAGCCGCAGCACTACCCGCAGCAGCCGCAGCAGCAGTCCCAGTACGGCGAGTGGAGCCCCGACCAGCAGGGCGGCTACGGCCAGGAGCAGCAGTACGGCGCCCAGAACCAGCAGCAGTACGAGGGCCAGGACGGGCAGCAGTATCACGACCAGGGCCGGCAGCACTTCCACGGTCAGGGGCAGCAGCAGTACCCGCAGCAGTACCCCGGCCAGGAGCAGCAGCAGTACGTCGATCAGGGTCAGCAGCAGTACAACGGACAGAACCAGCAGCAGTACCACGACGGTGGCTGGGACAACGGGACGCAGCACCAGGTCACCTACGCCGCCGACCCGAACGATCCGTACGCGAACCAGGCCGCCGGGTACACCGGTGAGCAGCCCGACTTCTACGGCACTCCCGACGCGTATCCGCCGCCGGAGCCGCCCGCCCGTCGCCGCGCCGAGCCCGAACCGGAGATCGACTGGGATCCGGGACCCGATCAGGGCGAACACGCCTTCTTCGCGGGCGGCGACGACGATGACGACCTCGACGACGACGATCCGAAGGCCGGCCGCGGCGACCGGAAGGGCCGCGGCGGCAAGGGCGACAAGGGCAAGAAGCGCCGCAGTGGCTGCGCCTGCCTGGTCGTGGTGATGGTGTTCGGCGGCGGTATCGCCGGTGTCGGATATTTCGGGTATCAGTTCTACCAAAATCGTTTCGGCCCGGCTCCGGACTTCGCGGGCGAAGGCAGTGGCCAGGTCACGGTCGAGATCCCCAAGGGCGCGGGTGGCCTCGCGATCGCACGGGTGCTGAAGGAGAACGGCGTCGTCAAGAGCATCGACGCCTTCGTGTCCGCGCAGCAGAACAACCCCAACGGGAACAGCATCCAGGCGGGCGCGTATGTGCTGAGGAAGGGCATGTCGGCTGCCAGCGCGGTCAAGCTGATGCTCGATCCCAAGAGCCAGAACAACGTGATCGTCGCCCCTGGGCAGCGCAATGTCGTTGTCTATCAGGCGATCGACAAGAAGCTCGATCTCGCGGACGGCACCACCGGGAAGATCGCCAAGAAGGAGTACAAGACCTTCGGACTTCCCAGCTGGGCGAACGACAGCAAGGACATAAAGGATCCGCTGGAAGGATTCCTCTACCCGGCGACCTATCCCGCCGCCAAGGGCATGAAGCCCGAGGCGATCCTGAAGCAGATGGTGACGCAGGCCAAGGAGAAGTACGCGGCGTACAACCTCACGGCCAAGGCCAAGGAACTGAACCTGCAGGACCCGCTCCAGGTCGTCACGGTCGCGAGCCTCGTCCAGGCCGAGGGCAAGACGCACGACGACTTCCGCAAGATGGCCGAGGTGGTCTACAACCGCCTCAAGTTGACGAACACGGAGACCAACAGGCTGCTCCAGTTCGACTCGACCTTCAATTACCTGAAGGGCCAGAGCAACATCCACATCAGCGAGTCCGAGATCAACAGCAACAAGGACCCGTACAACACCTATACGCGCAAGGGTCTGCCGCCCGGACCGATCGGCAACCCCGGTGACGACGCGATCAAGGCGACGCTGAACCCGACCAGCGACGGCTGGATCTATTTCGTGGCGACCGACGGCCAGAGCAACACCGAATTCGCCAAGACCTATGCGGAATTCCAGAAGCTCAAGGACAAGTTCAATGAGAGCTCGGGCAACTGACGCCCGAAGGGCCGCGGTACTCGGCTCCCCGATCGCCCACTCCCTCTCCCCGGTGCTGCACCGCACCGCGTACCGGGAGCTGGGACTCGGCGACTGGTCCTACGACCGTTTCGAGATCGACGAGGAGGCGCTGCCGGGCTTCTTCGGGGACCTCGGTCCCGAGTGGGCGGGTCTGTCGCTGACCATGCCGCTCAAGCGGGCCGTCATCCCGCTCCTCGACGAGGTGAGCGAGACGGCGGCCTCGGTCGAGGCAGTCAACACGGTCGTGTTCACCGAGGACGGCCGTCGCGTCGGCGACAACACCGACATCCCCGGGATGGTCGCCGCGCTGCGCGAGCGCGGGATCGAGCAGGTGGACTCCGCCGCGATCCTCGGCGCGGGCGCCACCGCCTCCTCCGCGCTGGCCGCGCTCGCCCGGATCTGCACCGGCGAGGTCGTCGCCTACGTCCGCAGCGCGGAGCGGGCCGCCGAGATGCGGCAGTGGGGCGAGCGGCTCGACGTGGAGGTCCGTACGGAGGACTGGGCGCACGCCGCGCAGGCCCTGCGCGCCCCGCTCGTGATCGCCACCACCCCTGCGGGTACGACGGACGCCCTGTCCGCCGCGGTCCCGGAACGGCCCGCGACGCTCTTCGACGTGCTGTACGACCCGTGGCCCACCGACCTCGCGGCCCGCTGGTCCGGCTACGGCGGCGCCGTGGTCAGCGGACTCGACCTGCTCGTGCACCAGGCGGTGCTCCAGGTTGAGCAGATGACTGGACGCGCCCCGGCGCCCCTCGACGCCATGCGGAAGGCGGGCGAGCAGGCCCTCGCGAGCCGCTGAGCACCGCCGCGGCGGCCCGGGCGTCGTCCCGCCTGATGGACCTGCGGCGGGGCACCGCGCCCGGACGTGGGAGGATCGGAGGTGGCGGGCCCGGGCCGCGCACCCGGTCGCGCCGTCGCCGTACACGAGGACGCGTGTACGCAGCAGCAGTACCAGGGCGCGAGCATGAGGAGCACCGTTGAGCAGGTTGCGCTGGCTGACCGCGGGGGAGTCCCACGGTCCCGCACTTGTCGCGACGCTGGAGGGCCTTCCCGCCGGCGTGCCGATCACCACGGAGATGGTGGCGGACCACCTCGCCCGGCGGCGCCTGGGCTATGGACGCGGTGCCCGGATGAAGTTCGAGCGCGACGAGGTCACCTTCCTGGGCGGTGTCCGGCACGGTCTCACCCTCGGCTCGCCGGTGGCCGTCATGGTCGGCAACACCGAGTGGCCCAAGTGGGAGCAGGTCATGGCGGCGGACCCGGTCGCCCCGGAGATCCTCGCCGAGCTGGCCCGCAACGCCCCGCTGACCCGGCCCCGGCCCGGCCACGCCGACCTCGCGGGTATGCAGAAGTACGGCTTCGACGAGGCCCGGCCGATCCTGGAGCGCGCCTCCGCCCGGGAGACCGCGGCCCGTGTCGCGCTGGGCGCCGTGGCCCGTTCGTACCTGAAGGAGACGGCCGGGATCGAGATCGTCTCGCACGTCGTCGAGTTGGCCGCGGCGAAGGCCCCGTACGGCGTCTACCCCAAGCCCTCGGACGTCGAGAGGCTCGACGCCGACCCGGTGCGCTGCCTCGACGCCGACACGTCGAAGGCGATGGTCGCGGAGATCGACCAGGCCCACAAGGACGGCGACACGCTCGGCGGCGTCGTCGAGGTGCTCGCGTACGGCGTGCCGGTGGGCCTCGGCTCGCACGTGCACTGGGACCGGCGCCTCGACGCCCGGCTCGCGGCCGCGCTCATGGGCATCCAGGCGATCAAGGGTGTCGAGGTCGGCGACGGCTTCGAACTGGCCCGCGTGCCCGGCTCCAAGGCCCACGACGAGATCGTCCACACCGAGGACGGCATCCGTCGCACCTCCGGCCGCTCCGGCGGCACCGAGGGCGGTCTGACCACCGGCGAGCTGCTGCGCGTACGCGCCGCGATGAAGCCGATCGCGACCGTGCCGCGCGCGCTGGCCACGATCGACGTGGCGACCGGCGAGGCCGCCAAGGCCCACCACCAGCGCTCCGACGTCTGCGCGGTCCCGGCCGCCGGAATCGTCGCCGAGGCCATGGTCGCCCTCGTCCTCGCGGACGCGGTGGCCGAGAAATTCGGCGGCGACAGCGTGCCCGAGACGCGGCGCAACGTCGAGTCCTACCTCGAGAACCTGGTCGTGCGGTGACCGCTGGACCACTGGTCGTCCTCGTCGGGCCGATGGGCGTCGGCAAGTCCACCGTCGGCGCGCTGGTCGCGGCCCGGCTCGGCTGCGCCTACCGCGACACGGACGACGACATCGTGGCCGAGCAGGGCCGCACCATCGCCGACATCTTCGTCGACGAGGGCGAGCCGGTCTTCCGCGCCATCGAGAAGAGCGCCGTGCACAAGGCGCTGGCCGAGCACGACGGGGTACTGGCGCTGGGCGGCGGCTCGATCCTCGACGCCGACACCCGCGCGCTGCTCGCCGGACACCGGGTCGTCTACCTCTCCATGGACGTCGAGGAGGCGGTCCAGCGCACCGGCCTGAACGCGGCCCGTCCGCTGCTCGCCGTCAACCCGCGCCGACAGTGGCGCGAGCTGATGGAGGCCCGCCGCCACCTGTACACCGAAGTCGCCCGCGCGGTCGTGCCCACCGACGGCCGCACCCCCGAAGAGGTCGCCCAAGCCGTCCTCGACGCACTGGAGTTGAAGGAAGCATGAGCGAGGCAGTGACGCGTATCCAGGTCGGCGGCACCGCGGGCACCGACCCGTACGAGGTCCTGGTGGGCCGTCAACTCCTCGGTGAACTGGGCGCGTTGATCGGCGACAGAGCCCAGCGGGTCGCGATCATCCACCCCGAGGCCCTCGCCGATACCGGGGACGCGCTCCGCGCCGACCTGGCCGGACAGGGCTTCGAGGCCGTCGCCATCCAGGTGCCCAACGCGGAGGAGGCCAAGACCGCGGAGGTCGCCGCCTACTGCTGGAAGGCGCTCGGCCAGTCCGGCTTCACCCGCACCGACGTCATCGTCGGCGTGGGCGGCGGCGCCACCACCGACCTCGCCGGGTTCGTGGCGGCGACCTGGCTGCGCGGGGTGCGGTGGATCGCCGTTCCCACCACCGTGCTCGGCATGGTGGACGCGGCGGTCGGCGGCAAGACCGGCATCAACACCGCCGAGGGCAAGAACCTCGTCGGCTCCTTCCACCCGCCCGCGGGCGTGCTCTGCGACCTGGCCGCGCTCGACTCGCTGCCGGTCAACGACTTCGTCTCCGGGCTCGCGGAGATCATCAAGGCCGGCTTCATCGCCGACCCGGTGATCCTGGAGCTCATCGAGTCCGACCCCGAGGCGGCACGGACGCCCGCGGGCCCGCACACCGCCGAGCTCATCGAGCGCTCCATCAAGGTGAAGGCCGAGGTCGTCTCCGGCGACCTCAAGGAGTCGGGGCTCCGCGAGATCCTCAACTACGGCCACACCCTCGCGCACGCCATCGAGAAGAACGAGCGCTACAAGTGGCGGCACGGCGCGGCCGTCTCCGTCGGCATGCACTTCGCCGCCGAACTGGGCCGACTGGCGGGTCGGCTGGACGACGCGACCGCCGACCGCCACCGCACGATCCTGGAGTCCGTCGGCCTCCCGCTCAGCTACCGCTACGACCAGTGGCCCAAGCTGCTGGAGAACATGAAGGTCGACAAGAAGTCCCGCGGCAACCTGCTGCGCTTCATCGTCCTCGACGGGCTGGCCAAGCCGACCGTCCTGGAGGGCCCCGACCCGGCGGTGCTCCTCGCCGCTTACGGCGAAGTGGGGGAGTAGCTCCCAACGGGCCCCTACTTGGCCCTGTTTGCCCTCCGCTCATGGGCACTCCCCAGCTTCCCCGGCCGTTCACACAACGACGGCCGGGGAAGGTACCGTTCGGTACCGAGCGGGAGGCTCCGCTCGTCGGCGTCAAATCGCCTGCCGCGAGCGAATGGGCGAAAAGATTCACGAGACGGAGTGGCACCGGATGCAGCACGCAGTGGGGGCTCCGCTGCCGCCGCCCCACCAGCCGGGGCAAGGACCCGCCGCCGGCTGGTCGCCGGCCGCACAGCACCCGGGACACCCGGGCGGACCCGCCGGTCCGGCGCCCACGAGCCCACCCGCCCCCGGCTTCACCGGTCCGCCGCCGGGACATCCGGCGCCCCCCTCGCACCTGCCGCATCCCGCGCCCCCGCAGCACGCCCCCGCAGCGCCCATCCCCGACACGACGGGTCATGTGCAGTTGCCCCCGGGCGGCCCGGTCGCCATGCCCAGCGCCCCGGGAGCCCCCGACCCCGCGGCGACCACCCTGGCCGTGCTGCTCATCGGGCCCGCGGGTGCGGGCAAGACGAGCGTCGCCAAGTACTGGGCGGACCACCGCCGGGTGCCGACCGCCCACATCAGCCTCGACGACGTACGGGAATGGGTGCGCTCGGGCTTCGCCGATCCGCAGTCGGGGTGGAACGACCATTCGGAGGCGCAGTACCGCCTGGCCCGCCGCACCTGCGGCTTCGCCGCGCGGAACTTCCTGGCGAACGGCATCTCCTGCATCCTCGACGACGCGGTCTTCCCGGACCGTCCGGTCGTCGGCCTCGGCGGCTGGAAGCGACACGTCGGGCCGGGGTTGCTGCCGGTGGTGTTGTTGCCGGGCCTGGAGATAGTCCTGGAGCGCAACGCCGAGCGCTCCGGAAACCGCCGCCTGACCGACGAGGAAGTCGCCCGTATCCACGGCCGGATGGCCGGCTGGTACGGCTCAGGGCTCCCCATCATCGACAACTCCCAGCTCGACGTCCCGTCCACGGCCCGCGTCCTGGACGAGGTCCTGGCCCGCTCCATCGCGAGCCCACCGCAGTGGTAGCCCCGCGGCACCGGCGGTAGCCCGTCGGCGACACGGCGTCGGTGGAGGAGCGTTGGGCGGCCGGCGGCACAGCGTCTTCGGCGACCCCGTCGGGGGTGCCACGTCCTTGGTGTCGCCCCCCCCGCCGATGTCTGGAAGGCCATGGCGCGGCGCGCGCCGGCCTCCGGCGGCGCAGCGCGGCCGACGGCCCCAGGATTATCGCCGGGGTATGTGCCTCCGACGTGCCGGCCCCCTGGGGCGGCGCCCCGCGAGTCGGGTCGCGCCGCCTGTCGGGCCCCGTTGATCGCGGTCGCGGAACCAGCCCCCTGGCCCCCGCCCGCGGTGCCTCCGTCTCACCGTCGACCGCCTACCGCCCATCCGGCCCCGCTGGAACGGCGACATCGCGTCGACGCTCGTAGGCTCGATTTATGTCAGAGGTGTACGCGGCGCGACGCGAGCGGCTTCGGGAGCGCTGTGCGGCGGGCGGCAGCGCGACGGCGCTCGTCACCCGCCCGGCCAACGTGAGGTACCTCGCGGGCGCGGCCCCGCGCGGTGCCGTCCTCCTGCTGGGCAGCAGTGAGGACCTGCTGCTCTGCGGCGCTCCGCCGAGCGGCGAGGCCGACGAGGGGCGTCCCGACGAGGCGCTGCGCGTGCAGGTGCTGCCGCGCGCCGGGAGCGACGCGGCGGTGGCCGCCGCCGAAGCAGCCATCGCCCAGGGCGCCGACTCCCTGGCGGTCGAGGAGCACCACCTCACCGTGGCCCGGCATCGGGCCATCGGCTCGGTGGCACCCGGGCTGCGCCTCGCCGACCTGGGCGGTGCGGTGGAGCAGCTGCGGGTGATCAAGGACGAGGAGGAGATCTCCTGTCTGCGGATCGGCGCCGAGATCGCCGACCAGGCTCTCGGGGAGCTCCTCGAATCGATCCTCGTCGGCCGCACCGAGCGGCATCTCGCGCTGGAGCTGGAGCGCCGGCTCGTCGACCACGGTGCCGACGGCCCCGCCTTCGCGACCTCCGTCGGCACCGGCCCGAACTCCGGGCGGCGCGGGCACCGGCCCAGCGACCGGCGCGTCGAGGAGGGAGATTTCCTTTCCGTCTGCCTCGGCGCGACCTACCGCGGATACCGCTGTGAAATCGGCCGTACCTTTGTGATCGGCACGTCGCCCGCCGACTGGCAGATCGAGTTGTACGACCTCGTCTTCGCCGCCCAGCGGGCCGGACGCGAGGCGCTGGTACCCGGCGCCGCCTACCGTGACGTGGACCGGGCCGCACGCCAGGTGCTCGACTCCGCGGGCCACACGGAAGGCCTTCCTGCACTGATCGGGCACGGTGTGGGGCTCGAAATCGACGAGGACCCGCAGCTGGCCCCCGCGGCCATGGGTAAACTGGACACTTGCGTGCCGGTCACCGTCGAACCGGGGGTCCACCTCCCGGGCCGGGGCGGTGTCAGGATCGATGACACGCTCGTCGTACGCCCCGAGGCGGACGGCGGACCCGAGCTACTCACCATCACGACCAAGGAACTGCTCGCGCTGTAGCCAATCGCTACGCGCGTGTCCCGGGGTCGTCCACGTCAGTCCAGGAGATTCCGCAACCGTGGCTTCCACGAACGACCTCAAGAACGGCCTGGTGCTCAAGCTCGACGGAGGCCAGCTCTGGTCCGTCGTCGAGTTCCAGCACGTCAAGCCCGGCAAGGGCCCGGCCTTCGTGCGCACCAAGCTGAAGAACGTGCTCTCCGGCAAGGTCGTCGACAAGACGTTCAACGCCGGCGTCAAGGTCGAGACGGCCACGATCGACAAGCGCGACATGCAGTTCTCGTACATGGACGGCGAGTACTTCGTCTTCATGGACATGGACACGTACGACCAGCTGATGGTCGACCGCAAGTCCGTCGGCGACGCCGCCAACTTCCTGATCGAGGGCTTCACCGCCACCGTGGCGCAGCACGAGGGCGAGGTGCTCTTCGTCGAGCTGCCGGCCGCCGTCGAGCTCGTCATCCAGGAGACCGAGCCGGGTGTCCAGGGCGACCGCTCCACCGGCGGCACCAAGCCCGCCACCCTGGAGACCGGTCACCAGATCCAGGTCCCCCTCTTCATCACCACCGGTGAGAAGATCAAGGTCGACACCCGCACGAGCGACTACCTCGGCCGGGTGAACAGCTAACCGTGGCTGCCCGCAACACGGCCCGCAAGCGCGCCTTCCAGATCCTCTTCGAGGGCGACCAGCGCGGCGTGGACGTCCTGACGGTCCTCGCGGACTGGATCCGGCATTCCCGGACCGACACCCGGCAGCCGCCGGTCAGCGAGTACACGATGGAGCTGGTCGAGGGCTACGCCACCAAGGCGAAGCGGATCGACGAGCTCATCGCGACATACGCCGTCGACTGGACGCTGGACAGGATGCCGGTCGTCGACCGCAACATCCTGCGCCTCGGCGCCTACGAGCTGATCTGGGTCGACGGGACCCCCGACGCCGTGGTCCTCGACGAGGCGGTGCAGTTGGCGAAGGAGTTCTCCACGGACGAGTCGCCCTCGTTCGTGAACGGCCTGCTGGGCCGTCTGAAGGACCTGAAGCCGTCGCTGCGCCGCGACGAGGCCTAGGCCCTGTCGTCGAATTCCCGTCTGCCCCGCGACGCCATGCACGCGCCCCCAAGTTCTCGGCTTCGCTCGAACAGGGAGGGACCCCCTTCGCCGCACCGGGCACAGACCCAAGTACATCCAGTACGAGGGCCTGTGCCCGGCACGCCGAGAGCACGCACCTGACGCCGCAGGGCCCGCCCTCCGGGCGGACGACGGGAATTCGACGACAGGACCTAGCGCGTACGGCGCCGGTGGTCCGTACGCGCCCGTAGACGACGTACGAAAACGCCGGGGGGCCCGCAGCACGTCCGCTGCGGGCCCTCCGGCGTTCCCGTACCCATCGGGCTCCGGAGGCCCGCACAAAGCCGCCGGGGTGGCCGGAACACATGGTTCCGGCC
This sequence comes from Streptomyces sp. GbtcB7, assembly GCF_019091445.1. Lineage (NCBI taxonomy): Bacteria > Bacillati > Actinomycetota > Actinomycetes > Kitasatosporales > Streptomycetaceae > Streptomyces > Streptomyces sp. GbtcB7. The sequence continues at coordinate 149,114 of NZ_JAGXJM010000003.1, read as the reverse complement.
ACCCCGGCGGCACGTTTCTGCTGAACTCCTCGAAGGGATCAGCCCTCGTCGTGGGCGACGGCGCGGCGCGCGTCCGCGTCCAGCACGCCCCAGCTGATCAGCTGCTCGGTGAGGACCGAGGGCGACTGGTCGTAGATGACGGCGAGGGTGCGCAGGTCGTCCTGGCGGATCGACAGCACCTTGCCGTTGTAGTCACCGCGCTGGGACTGGATCGTCGCGGCGTAGCGCTGCAGCGGACCCGCCTTCTCGGCCGGCACGTGGGCCAGCCGCTCCAGGTCGAGGACGAGCTTCGGCGGCGGCTCGGCGGCTCCGCCAGGAGTGGTGCCGGGCAGCAGCTCCTGCACGGGAACCCCGTAAAAATCCGCCAGTTCGGCGAGGCGCTGCACGGTGACGGCGCGGTCGCCGCGCTCGTACGACCCGACCACGACCGCCTTCCAGCGTCCCTGTGACTTCTCCTCGACTCCGTGGAGGGAAAGGCCCTGCTGGGTGCGGATGGCCCGGAGCTTGGCCCCGAGCTGTTTGGCGTATTCGCTGGACATATAGCTCCCCGGACGCTGTATCAACGTGCGGCTCCGCCGCGCGGCTGGTGACTCTGGTGACTCACTGTGAGGTTACGCAGCGTTACTCTCCCCCGTCAAGCCGAATGGTCCGGACCGACCTTCGCGCGGGAGTCACCGGCGGTGGCCCACGGGGTGGTGATCAGGCGCGTTGCCGGGCTGGTACCGTGGATGGCGCAAATCCGACGTCCTTTAATGATCCGTCCCGTGAGGCGGAGAAGGAGGTCCGTTTCGTATGGACACCGAGCAGGACAAACAGCAGTACGAAGCCGATGCGCGGCCCGTTCTGGAAGCCCCCGACATCGCGCGGGTGCTGACCCGCATCGCCCACGAGATCGTCGAACGCGCCAAGGGTGCCGACGACGTGGTGCTCCTCGGCATTCCGACCCGGGGCGTCTTCCTGGCCCGCAGACTGGCCGACAAGCTCGAAGAGATCACCGATCGCAAGATCCCGGTCGGCTCGCTCGACATCACCATGTACCGCGACGACCTGCGCATGCACCCGCCGCGTGCGCTGGCCCGCACCGAGATCCCCGGTGACGGCATCGACGGCCGCCTGGTCGTCCTCGTCGACGACGTGCTCTTCTCCGGCCGCACCATCCGCGCCGCGCTCGACGCGCTGAACGACATGGGCCGGCCGCGCGCCGTGCAGCTCGCGGTCCTCGTCGACCGCGGCCACCGTGAACTGCCCATCCGCGCCGACTACGTCGGCAAGAACCTCCCCACGTCGTTGCGGGAGACGGTCAAGGTCCAGCTCGCCGAGGAGGACGGTCGCGACACCGTGCTGCTCGGTGCGAAGCGGACCTCCCCGGACGCACAGCAGTAGCACTCCGGAGTACGCCACCGCCGTACGCCCCCGAGTGCGCTCCTCGCGCGCCCGCCTGCCCGAATTCTCCTGAACTGCCTTACGGAGCCTGACAGATGCAGCGTCATCTCATCTCGGCCGCCGACCTCACCCGCGACGACGCCGTCCTGATCCTCGACACCGCCGAGGAGATGGCCCGGGTCGCCGACCGGCCGATCAAAAAGCTGCCGACCCTGCGCGGCCGGACCGTCGTCAACCTCTTCTTCGAGGACTCGACCCGTACCCGGATCTCCTTCGAGGCCGCCGAGAAGCGCCTCTCCGCGGACGTCATCAACTTCACCGCCAAGGGGTCCTCGGTGTCCAAGGGGGAGTCCCTGAAGGACACCGCCCAGACCCTCGAGGCCATGGGCGTCGACGCCGTCGTCATCCGGCACGGCGCCTCCGGAGCCCCGTACCGGCTCGCCACCTCCGGCTGGATCGACGCCGCCGTCATCAACGCGGGTGACGGCACCCACCAGCACCCCACACAGGCCCTGCTCGACGCCTTCACCATGCGCCGCCGCCTGGTCGGCCGCGACGCCGGGATCGGCCGGGACCTGTCCGGCAAGCGCATCACGATCGTCGGCGACATCCTGCACAGCCGGGTCGCCCGCTCCAACGTCGACCTGCTGCACACCCTCGGCGCCGAGGTCACCCTCGTCGCCCCGCCCACCCTGGTGCCGGTCGGCGTGGAGTCCTGGCCCTGCGAGATCTCCTACGACCTCGACAGGACCCTCTCCAAGTCCGACGCGGTGATGATGCTGCGCGTCCAGCGCGAGCGGATGAACGCGGCGTTCTTCCCGACCGAGCGCGAGTACTCGCGGCGCTACGGCCTCGACGGCGACCGCATGGCGAAGATGCCCGAGCACGCCATCGTGATGCACCCCGGCCCGATGGTCCGCGGCATGGAGATCACCGCCGAGGTCGCCGACTCCGATCGCTGCACCGTCGTCGAGCAGGTCGCGAACGGCGTCTCGATCCGCATGGCCGTGCTCTACCTGCTCCTGGGCGGCAACGAGCCCGCCGTCACCCACACCCGTACCGAGGAGAAGTAAGAACATGAGCAAGATCCTGATCCGTGGTGCGAAGGTGCTCGGGGGCGAGCCGCAGGACGTACTGATCGACGGTGCCGTGATCGAGGCGGTCGGTACCGGTCTCCCGGACGAGGGCGCCGAGGTCGTCGAGGCCGACGGCAAGGTCCTCCTGCCGGGCCTCGTCGACCTGCACACCCATCTGCGGGAGCCCGGTCGTGAGGACTCCGAGACCGTCCTGACCGGTACGCGCGCGGCGGCGAGCGGCGGCTACACCGCCGTGTTCGCCATGGCCAACACCTTCCCGGTCGCCGACACCGCCGGTGTGGTCGAGCAGGTCTACCGGCTCGGCCAGGAGCACGGCTACTGCGACGTGCAGCCCATCGGCGCCGTCACGGTCGGCCTGGAGGGCAAGAAGCTCGCCGAGCTGGGCGCGATGCACGAGTCCGCGGCCGGCGTCACGGTCTTCTCGGACGACGGCAAGTGCGTGGACGACGCGGTGATCATGCGCCGGGCCCTGGAGTACGTGAAGGCCTTCGGCGGTGTGGTCGCGCAGCACGCGCAGGAGCCCCGCCTCACCGAGGGCGCCCAGATGAACGAGGGCGTCGTCTCCGCCGAGCTGGGGCTCGGGGGCTGGCCCGCGGTGGCCGAAGAATCGATCATCGCCCGGGATGTCCTGCTCGCCGAGCACGTCGGCTCGCGCGTCCACATCTGCCACCTGTCGACCGCCGGCAGCGTCGAGATCGTGCGCTGGGCCAAGTCCCGCGGCATCGACGTCACCGCCGAGGTCACCCCGCACCATCTCCTCCTCACCGACGAGCTGGTCCGCACGTACGACCCGGTCTACAAGGTCAACCCGCCGCTGCGCACCGAGCGCGACGTGACGGCGCTGCGCGAGGCGCTCGCCGACGGCACGATCGACATCGTCGCCACCGACCACGCGCCGCACCCGCACGAGGACAAGGACTGCGAGTGGGCCGCCGCCGCCATGGGCATGGTGGGGCTCGAGACCGCGCTCTCCGTCGTCCAGCAGACGATGGTGGAGACCGGGCTGCTGGACTGGGCCGGCGTCGCCGACCGCATGTCCTTCAAGCCCGCCCGGATCGGGCAGGCCGCGGGCCACGGCCGTCCCGTCTCGGCAGGTGAGCCCGCCAACCTCACGCTCGTCGACACGGCATACCGTGGGGCCGTGGACCCCGCGGGCTTCGCCTCGCGCAGCCGCAACACTCCCTACGAGGGCCGTGAGCTGCCGGGCCGGGTCACGCACACCTGGCTGCGGGGCAAGGCCACCCTCGTCGACGGGAAGCTCGCGTGACACCTCTCATCCCGATGGCCGCCTCCATGGCTGCCGAACAGAAGTCGGCCGAAGTGACCGACTGGGCCGCCCGGATCGGCTGGCTCGTCGGCCTCGTCCTGTTCGTCGCCCTCGTCTACTGGCTGATGCGCGAGGGCTGGAAGTGGCGCGGCACCCTTCAGAGTGACCTGCCGGAGCTGCCCACCGCGCCGGAAGACCCCGGCCCGGTGAAACTGAGCATGAGCGGCCGCTACCACGGCTCCACCACCGCCGGGCAGTGGCTGGACCGCATCGTGGCGCACGGCCTGGGCACTCGAAGCCGGGTCGAGCTCACGCTGACGGACGCGGGACTGGACGTCGTACGCCCCGGCGCCACCGACTTCTTCATCCCGGCCGAGGCACTGCGCGAGACCCTGCTCGGCAAGGGCATCGCCGGGAAGGTCCTCAGTGAGGGCGGTCTGCTCGTCGTCACCTGGGCGCACGGCGACAAGCTGATCGACTCCGGGTTCCGCTCCGACCGCGCGGCCGAGCACACCGAGTGGGTCGACACCCTGAACAACATGATCAACATGAGCACCAAGACGGAAGGCGCACGATGACGACCTCCAACCAGGGAGCCGCCTCGCAGAGGCACAAGGCAGCTCCCGCCGTACTCGTCCTGGAGGACGGCCGGACCTTCCGCGGCCGCGCCTACGGGGCCGCGGGGGTGACCTTCGGCGAGGCCGTGTTCTCCACCGGGATGACCGGCTACCAGGAGACCCTCACCGACCCGTCGTACCACCGCCAGGTCGTCGTCATGACCGCCCCGCACGTCGGCAACACCGGTGTCAACGACGAGGACCCCGAGTCGAAGCGGATCTGGGTCGCCGGCTACGTCGTCCGCGACCCCGCGCGCGTGCCCTCCAACTGGCGCGCCCGGCGCTCGCTGGACGAGGAACTGCGCAGCCAGGGTGTCGTCGGCATCAGCGGTATCGACACCCGCGCCCTCACCCGTCACCTGCGTGAGCGCGGCGCCATGCGCGTCGGCATCTTCTCCGGCAACGCGCTGCCCGACGAGGGCACCATGCTCGCCGAGGTGCGCCAGGCGCCCGAGATGAAGGGCGCGAACCTCGCCGCCGAGGTCGCCACCAAGGAGACGTACGTCGTCCCCGCCATCGGCGAGAAGAAGTTCACCGTCGCCGCCGTCGACCTGGGCATCAAGGGCATGACCCCGCACCGCATGGCCGAGCGCGGCATCGAGGTGCACGTGCTGCCCGCCACGGCCACGGTCGAGGACGTGTACGCCGTGAACCCCGACGGGGTCTTCTTCTCCAACGGCCCCGGTGACCCGGCCACCGCCGACGGTCCCGTCGCCGTCATGCGGGAGGTCCTCGCCCGCAGGACCCCGCTCTTCGGCATCTGCTTCGGCAACCAGATCCTGGGCCGCGCCCTCGGCTTCGGCACGTACAAGCTGAAGTACGGCCACCGCGGCATCAACCAGCCGGTCCAGGACCGTACGACCGGCAAGGTCGAGGTCACCGCGCACAACCACGGCTTCGCCGTCGACGCGCCGCTCGACAAGGTCTCCGAGACCCCCTACGGCCGCGCCGAGGTCTCCCACGTCTGCCTGAACGACCAGGTCGTCGAGGGGCTCCACCTCCTCGACCAGCCGGCCTTCAGCGTCCAGTACCACCCCGAAGCGGCAGCCGGCCCGCACGACGCCGCCTACCTGTTCGACCGCTTCGTTTCCCTGATGGAGGGCCAGCGTGCCTAAGCGCACCGATATCCAGTCCGTCCTGGTCATCGGCTCCGGCCCGATCGTCATCGGCCAGGCCGCCGAGTTCGACTACTCCGGCACCCAGGCGTGCCGCATCCTGCGCGCCGAGGGCCTGAGGGTCATCCTGGTCAACTCCAACCCGGCGACGATCATGACGGACCCGGAGATCGCCGACGCCACCTACGTCGAGCCGATCACCCCCGAGTTCGTCGAGAAGATCATCGCCAAGGAGCGCCCGGACGTCCTGCTGCCGACGCTCGGCGGCCAGACGGCCCTCAACACCGCGATCTCCATGCACGAGCAGGGTGTGCTGGAGAAGTACGGCGTCGAGCTGATCGGCGCCAACGTCGAGGCGATCAACAAGGGCGAGGACCGCGACCTCTTCAAGGGCGTCGTCGAGGCCGTCCGCGCGAAGATCGGGCACGGCGAGTCCGCCCGGTCCGTGATCTGCCACTCCATGGACGACGTGCTCGCGGGCGTCGAGACGCTCGGCGGCTACCCCGTCGTCGTCCGGCCCTCCTTCACCATGGGCGGCGCCGGCTCCGGCTTCGCCCACGACGAGGAGGAGCTGCGCCGGATCGCCGGTCAGGGCCTCACGCTCTCCCCGACCACCGAGGTGCTCCTGGAGGAGTCCATCCTCGGCTGGAAGGAGTACGAGCTGGAGCTGATGCGCGACAAGAACGACAACGTCGTGGTCGTCTGCTCCATCGAGAACTTCGATCCCATGGGCGTCCACACCGGCGACTCCATCACGGTCGCCCCGGCGATGACGCTGACCGACCGCGAGTACCAGCGACTGCGCGACATCGGCATCGCGATCATCCGCGAGGTCGGCGTCGACACCGGCGGCTGCAACATCCAGTTCGCGGTCAACCCCGTCGACGGCCGCATCATCGTCATCGAGATGAACCCGCGCGTCTCGCGGTCCTCGGCGCTCGCCTCCAAGGCCACCGGCTTCCCGATCGCCAAGATCGCGGCCAAGCTCGCCGTCGGCTACACGCTCGACGAGATCCCGAACGACATCACGGAGAAGACCCCGGCCTCCTTCGAGCCGACGCTCGACTACGTGGTCGTGAAGGCCCCGCGCTTCGCCTTCGAGAAGTTCCCGTCCGCCGACTCCACCCTGACGACCACCATGAAGTCGGTCGGCGAGGCCATGGCGATCGGCCGCAACTTCACCGAGGCGCTGCAGAAGGCGCTGCGGTCGCTGGAGAAGAAGGGCAGCCAGTTCACGTTCGTCGGCGAGCCCGGTGACAAGGCTCTTCTCTTGGAAGAGGCCGTGCGGCCCACCGACGGCCGGATCAACTCCGTCATGCAGGCGATCCGCGCGGGCGCCACGCCCGAGGAGGTCTTCGAGTCGACGAAGATCGACCCGTGGTTCGTCGACCAGCTCTTCCTGATCAAGGAGATCGCGGACGAGCTGGGCGCCGCCGACAAGCTCGACCCCGAGCTGCTCGCCGAGGCCAAGCGGCACGGCTTCTCCGACGCCCAGATCGCCGAGATCCGCGGGCTGCGCGAGGACGTGGTGCGCGAGGTGCGGCACGCGCTGGGTGTGCGCCCGGTGTACAAGACGGTCGACACCTGCGCCGCCGAGTTCGCGGCGAAGACGCCGTACTTCTACTCCTCGTACGACGAGGAGACGGAGGTCGCGTCGCGCGAGAAGCCCGCGGTGATCATCCTGGGTTCCGGTCCGAACCGCATCGGCCAGGGCATCGAGTTCGACTACTCCTGCGTCCACGCCTCCTTCGCGCTCAGCGACGCGGGCTACGAGACCGTGATGGTCAACTGCAACCCCGAGACCGTCTCCACGGACTACGACACCTCCGACCGTCTGTACTTCGAGCCGCTGACGCTCGAGGACGTGCTGGAGATCGTCCACGCGGAGTCGCTGGCCGGCCCGATCGCCGGTGTGATCGTCCAGCTCGGCGGCCAGACCCCGCTGGGCCTGGCCCAGGCGCTCAAGGACAACGGCGTGCCGGTCGTCGGTACGTCCCCCGAGGCGATCCACGCCGCCGAGGACCGCGGCGCCTTCGGACGCGTCCTCGCGGAGGCCGGTCTCCCGGCCCCCAAGCACGGCACCGCCACCACCTTCGCCGAGGCCAAGGCCATCGCGGACGAGATCGGCTACCCGGTCCTCGTACGGCCGTCGTACGTCCTCGGCGGGCGCGGCATGGAGATCGTGTACGACGAGACCCGGCTGTCGTCCTACATCGCCGAGTCCACCGAGATCAGCCCCTCCCGGCCGGTCCTCGTCGACCGCTTCCTCGACGACGCGATCGAGATCGACGTGGACGCGCTGTACGACGGCGAGGAGCTGTACCTCGGCGGCGTGATGGAGCACATCGAGGAGGCCGGCATCCACTCCGGCGACTCGGCGTGCGCGCTGCCGCCGATCACGCTGGGCGGCTTCGACATCAAGCGGCTGCGGGCCTCCACGGAGGCCATCGCGAAGGGTGTCGGGGTCCGTGGCCTGATCAACATCCAGTTCGCGATGGCGGGCGACATCCTGTACGTCCTCGAAGCCAACCCGCGAGCCTCGCGCACGGTCCCCTTCACCTCGAAGGCGACCGCGGTGCCGCTGGCGAAGGCCGCCGCCCGGATCTCGCTGGGCGCGACCGTCGCCGAACTGCGGGCGGAGGGGCTGCTCCCCGCGCACGGAGACGGCGGCGAGCTGCCGCTCGACGCGCCGATCTCCGTCAAGGAGGCCGTCATGCCGTGGTCGCGCTTCCGCGACATCCACGGACGCGGCGTCGACACCGTCCTCGGCCCGGAGATGCGCTCCACCGGTGAGGTCATGGGCATCGACTCCGTCTTCGGCACGGCGTACGCCAAGTCCCAGGCGGGCGCCTACGGTCCGCTGCCGACCAAGGGCCGCGCCTTCATCTCGGTCGCCAACCGCGACAAGCGCTCGATGATCTTCCCGGCGCGCGAGCTGGTCGCGCACGGCTTCGAGCTGCTGGCCACCTCCGGCACAGCCGAGGTGCTCAAGCGCAACGGCATCAACGCGACAGTCGTGCGCAAGCAGTCCGAGGGCACAGGACCGAACGGCGAGCGGACCATCGTCCAGCTGATCCACGACGGCGAGGTCGACCTCATCGTCAACACGCCGTACGGCACCGGTGGCCGCCTCGACGGCTACGAGATCCGTACGGCCGCGGTCGCACGCTCCGTGCCCTGCCTGACGACCGTCCAGGCACTCGCCGCCGCCGTCCAGGGCATCGACGCGCTCAACCACGGCGACGTGGGCGTGCGCTCACTCCAGGAACACGCCGAACATCTGACAGCGGCCCGCGACTAGAAGCCCTGAGGGGGACACCGGAAACGGTGTCCCCCTCTTCATGAGGCTCATGAGGCTTCACGAGGACACCGAGAGCTTCAAGAGGACACTGAGACATGTACAAGCTTTTCTTCCGCCTGGTCTTCAAGCGGATGGACCCCGAGCAGGCCCACCACCTCGCCTTCCGCTGGATCCGGCTCGCCGCCCGTATCCCCGTATTGCGTACGTTCGTCGCCGCCGCGCTCGCGCCCCGCCACAAGGAGCTGCGGACCGAGGCGTTCGGCCTGCGGATGCACGGTCCCTTCGGACTCGCGGCGGGCTTCGACAAGAACGCCGTCGCGATCGACGGGATGTCGATGCTCGGCTTCGACCACATCGAGATCGGCACGGTCACCGGGGAGCCGCAGCCGGGCAATCCCAAGAAGCGGCTGTTCCGCCTTGTGCCGGACCGGGCGCTGATCAACCGCATGGGGTTCAACAACGAGGGCTCCGTGGCCGTCAGCGAGCGCCTGGGGGCCCGTACGCCCGTCTTCAGGACCGTCGTGGGCGTCAACATCGGCAAGACCAAGGTCGTCCCCGAGGAGGAGGCCGTCGGCGACTACGTGAAGTCGACCGAGCGGCTCGCCCGGCACGCGGACTACCTCGTGGTGAACGTGAGCTCGCCGAACACGCCCGGCCTGCGCAACCTCCAGGCCACCGAGGCACTGCGGCCGCTGCTGAGCGCCGTCCGCGAGGCCGCCGACCGCGCGGTCACCGACCGGCGTGTGCCGCTGCTCGTCAAGATCGCGCCCGACCTCGCCGACGAGGACGTGGACGCGGTCGCCGACCTCGCCGTCGAGCTCGGCCTGGACGGGATCATCGCCACGAACACCACCATCGCGCGCGAAGGACTCGGTTTGAAGTCCGAACCCTCGCTCGTCGAGGAGACCGGCGGACTCTCGGGCGCGCCGCTGAAGGCACGCTCCCTGGAGGTGCTGCGCCGCCTCTACGCGCGCGTGGGCGACCGGATCACCCTGGTGGGCGTCGGTGGCATCGAGAACGCCGAGGACGCCTGGCAGCGCATCCTGGCCGGCGCCACGCTGGTCCAGGGGTACAGCGCGTTCATCTACGAGGGCCCCTTCTGGGGCCGGGCGATCCACAAGGGGCTCGCCGCCCGCCTCCGTACCAGCCCGTACGCCACCCTCGCCGACGCGGTCGGCGCCGACGTGAGGAAGTCCGCATGAGCCTGGAACCCTTTGGCGCACGTCTTCGCCGTGCCATGGACGAGCGCGGCCCGCTGTGCGTCGGGATCGACCCGCACGCCTCGCTGCTCACCGACTGGGGCCTGAACGACGACATCGCGGGCCTGGAGCGGTTCAGCCGCACCGTCGTCGAGGCGCTGGCCGAGCGGGTCGCGGTCCTCAAGCCGCAGAGCGCGTTCTTCGAGCGGTTCGGGTCGCGGGGCATCGCCGTCCTGGAGAAGTCGGTCGAGGAGGCGCGGGCGGCCGGGGCGCTGGTCGTGATGGACGCCAAGCGCGGCGACATCGGCTCGACCATGGCCGCGTACGCGGAGACCTTCCTGCGCAAGGACGCGCCGCTCTTCTCGGACGCGCTGACCGTGTCGCCGTATCTGGGCTACGGCTCGCTCAAGCCCGCGGTGGACCTGGCGCGGGAGAGCGGGGCCGGGCTCTTCGTCCTCGCGCTCACCTCGAACCCGGAGGGTGGCGAGGTGCAGCACGCGGTCCGCGGGGACGGCCGTAACGTCGGAGCGACCATGCTGGCCCACCTCGCCGCCGAGAACGCGGGAGAGACACCCCTGGGGTCCTTCGGCGCGGTCGTCGGCGCCACGCTGGGCGATCTCTCCTCCTACGACCTGGACATCAACGGACCGCTCCTGGCGCCCGGCATCGGCGCTCAGGGAGCCACGGCGGCCGATCTGGCGGGCGTCTTCGGGGCGGCGGTGCGCAATGTCGTGCCGAACGTGAGCCGGGGTGTTCTTCGTCACGGTCCCGACGTGGTCGCGCTGCGTGCGTCCGCCGAGCGCTTCGCGGAGGAGATCAGAGCCGCTGTGACGGCCGCCTGAGTCCTCCGACAGCCGTTCGGGAGTCCTCCGATGAGTGCCTTCGGAACGCCGCGAGTCTGAATACATCCTCAAATCCGGGGCAGTATGTCGTAAATGTCCGGCTCCAGGGAGGCTGACCAGGACTTTTCCGCTGTTCTCGCTGACTCCGGCGCACTTGCCCGCTAGTCTCCGTCGAGTGGGGCCACCTCCCACACTTTCAAGGCAGTGGGGGAGAACGGGCAAGCGTGTTGCTCGTAGCTCCCCAGGTGTGGGGCGACTAGGTTCCTCACCGGTCCGTATCCGACAGTTCGACATCCGAGGTGACGTAGGCGTGGCTCTTCCGCCCCTTACCCCTGAACAGCGCGCAGCCGCGCTCGAAAAGGCCGCCGCGGCTCGCCGGGAGCGGGCCGAGGTCAAGAATCGACTCAAGCACTCCGGCGCCTCCCTTCACGAGGTCATCAAGCAGGGTCAGGAGAACGACGTCATCGGCAAGATGAAGGTCTCCGCTCTCCTGGAGTCCCTGCCGGGCGTGGGCAAGGTCCGCGCCAAGCAGATCATGGAGCGACTCGGTATCTCCGAGAGCCGCCGCGTACGCGGCCTCGGCTCGAACCAGATCGCTTCTCTGGAGCGTGAGTTCGGCGGCTCCGGCGCCTGAGTCCTGGGCACACCGGGATTGCTGGAATAATCGCTGCATGAGTGAACGTCCGCGGCTGACCGTGCTCTCCGGCCCCTCTGGGGTCGGCAAGAGCACGGTCGTCGCCCATATGCGCAAGGAACACCCCGAGGTCTGGCTCTCGGTGTCGGCGACGACCCGCAAGCCGCGCCCCGGTGAGAAGCATGGAGTCCACTACTTCTTCGTCTCCGACGAGGAGATGGACAAGCTGATCGCCAACGGCGAGCTGCTGGAGTGGGCCGAATTCGCCGGCAACCGCTACGGGACGCCGCGTGCCGCCGTCCTGGAGCACCTGGAGTCGGGTGTGCCCGTCCTCCTGGAGATCGACCTCCAGGGTGCACGGCAGGTCCGCGAGTCCATGTCGGAGGCCCTGCTCGTGTTCCTGGCTCCGCCCTCCTGGGACGAGCTGGTGCGCAGGCTCACCGGACGGGGCACCGAACCGCCCGAGGTGATCGAGCGCCGCCTGGAGGCGGCCAAGATCGAACTGGCGGCCGAGCCGGAGTTCGATGTCACCCTGGTCAACACCTCCGTCGAGGACGTGGCGCGTGAGCTGCTAGCCTTGGTAGAAGTTGTTTGATCTTTCAGGTCACTTTTAGGTCATTTCCACCTTTCGGAAGGCAGAGCGTGTCCTCTTCCATTACCGCTCCCGAGGGCATCATCAACCCTCCGATCGACGAGCTCCTCGAGGCCACCGACTCGAAGTACAGCCTCGTGATCTACGCGGCCAAGCGCGCCCGTCAGATCAACGCGTACTACTCGCAGCTCGGCGAGGGCCTCCTCGAGTACGTCGGTCCGCTCGTCGACACCCACGTCCACGAGAAGCCGCTGTCGATCGCCCTGCGCGAGATCAATGCGGGTCTGCTGACGTCCGAGGCCGTCGAGGGCCCCGCGCAGTAGTCGTTCAATCGCTCATCCCAGGCCCGGCGGCGCGACCGCCGGGCCTGTGGTGTGTCATGGAGTCGTACGTTTCCGAGCTCGGGGAGAGACGGTGGACAAGCCCAAGGTCGTGCTGGGGGTCAGCGGTGGCATCGCCGCGTACAAGGCCTGTGAGCTGCTGCGCAGGCTGACGGAGTCGGGCCACGACGTTCGCGTCGTCCCCACCGCCTCCGCGCTGCACTTCGTCGGCGCCGCCACCTGGTCCGCGCTCTCCGGCCACCCCGTCTCCACCGAGGTCTGGTCGGACGTCCACGAGGTCCCGCACGTCCGCATCGGACAGCACGCGGACCTGGTGGTGGTGGCCCCCGCGACGGCCGACATGCTCGCCAAGGCCGCCCACGGCCTGGCCGACGACCTCCTCACCAACACCCTGCTCACGGCCCGCTGCCCGGTCGTCTTCGCGCCCGCCATGCACACCGAGATGTGGGAGCACCCGGCCACCCAGGAGAACGTGGCGACGCTGCGCCGCCGCGGCGCCGTCGTCATCGAGCCCGCGGTGGGGCGCCTGACCGGTGTCGACACCGGCAAGGGGCGGCTGCCCGAGCCCGCGGAGATCTTCGAGGTCTGCCGCCGGGTGCTCGCCCGCGGTGTGACCGAGCCCGATCTGGCGGGCCGCCACGTCGTCGTCAGCGCCGGCGGTACCCGTGAGCCCCTCGACCCCGTCCGCTTCCTCGGCAACCGCTCCTCCGGCAAGCAGGGGTACGCCCTGGCGCGCACGGCGGCCGCGCGGGGCGCCCGGGTCACGCTGATCGCCGCGAACACCGGACTGCCGGACCCGGCGGGCGTGGACGTGGTGCAGGTCGGGACGGCCGTGCAGCTGCGCGAGGCGGTCCTCAAGGCGGCCTCGGACGCCGACGCCGTGGTGATGGCGGCGGCGGTGGCGGACTTCCGCCCGGCCGCCTATGCGGCCGGGAAGATCAAGAAGAAGGACGACCAGGAACCGGAGCCGATCGTTCTGGTCCGCAATCCGGACATCCTCGCGGAGATCTCGGCGGACCGTCCCCGCCCCGGCCAGGTGGTCGTCGGTTTCGCCGCCGAGACGGACGACGTCCTCGCCAACGGTCGTACGAAGCTGGCGCGCAAGGGGTGCGATCTTCTCGTCGTGAACGAGGTGGGGGAGCGCAAGACCTTCGGTGCCGAGGAGAACGAGGCCGTGGTGCTGGGGGTCGACGGCAGTGAGACCCCGGTGCCGTACGGACCCAAGGAGGCTTTGGCCGAGATGGTGTGGGACCTGGTGAGACGCCGCCTGGTGTGAATGTCTCATTAACCCCAGCCGCCGCGTCCATCAGCGTGAAATCGCCCGTGGGGACCCTGGTGGAGAACGATCGGCATGGCGCAGAATGCCCGTGCCGCAGGTCACAGGGCTTCCGAGAAGCGAGACAGGGGGGCCTGTGGGTGAGTGCGACCGATAAACTGTTCTCGGACGACGCCGAGCGCAGCTCTCGTCCCGTCCACCAATGATCAGCCAGCAGCCGCTGCAACCACAGGGAGCGTTGTGTCCCGTCGCCTGTTCACCTCGGAGTCCGTGACCGAGGGTCACCCCGACAAGATCGCTGACCAGATCAGCGACACCATTCTCGATGCTCTTCTGCGCGAGGACCCGACGTCCCGGGTCGCCGTGGAGACGCTGATCACGACCGGCCTGGTGCACGTGGCCGGCGAGGTAACGACCAAGGCGTACGCGCCGATCGCCCAGCTGGTCCGCGACAAGATCCTGGAGATCGGTTACGACTCGTCGAAGAAGGGCTTCGACGGAGCTTCCTGTGGTGTCTCGGTGTCGATCGGCTCGCAGTCGCCCGACATCGCGCAGGGTGTCGACACGGCGTACGAGAACCGGGTCGAGGGCGACGAGGACGAGCTCGACAAGCAGGGCGCGGGCGACCAGGGCCTGATGTTCGGGTACGCGACGGACGAGACCCCGAACCTGATGCCGCTCCCGATCCACCTCGCGCACAAGCTCTCGCGCAGGCTGTCCGAGGTCCGCAAGAACGGGACCATCCCGTACCTGCGCCCCGACGGCAAGACCCAGGTCACCATCGAGTACGACGGCGACAAGGCGGTCCGCCTGGACACGGTCGTCGTCTCCTCGCAGCACGCGTCGGACATCGACCTCGACTCCCTCCTCGCTCCCGACATCCGCGAGTTCGTGGTCGAGCCGGAGCTCAAGGCTCTCCTCGACGACGGCATCAAGCTGGAGACCGAGGGCTACCGCCTCCTGGTGAACCCGACCGGCCGCTTCGAGATCGGCGGCCCGATGGGCGACGCCGGCCTCACCGGCCGCAAGATCATCATCGACACGTACGGCGGCATGGCCCGCCACGGCGGCGGCGCCTTCTCCGGCAAGGACCCGTCCAAGGTCGACCGCTCCGCCGCCTACGCCATGCGCTGGGTCGCCAAGAACGTCGTCGCCGCGGGCCTCGCCTCCCGCTGCGAGGTCCAGGTCGCCTACGCCATCGGCAAGGCCGAGCCCGTCGGTCTCTTCGTCGAGACCTTCGGCACCGCCAAGGTCGACGCCGAGAAGATCGAGACCGCCATCGCCGAGGTCTTCGACCTCCGCCCGGCGGCCATCATCCGCGACCTCGACCTGCTGCGCCCGATCTACTCCCAGACGGCCGCCTACGGCCACTTCGGCCGCGAACTGCCCGACTTCACGTGGGAGCGCACGGACCGCGTGGAGGCCCTGCGCAAGGCCGTCGGTCTGTAAGCAACGCCTGCACGGTGAGGCCCGGTACCCCTTCGGGGGCGCCGGGCCTCACCGTTTCCCGGCGGGAGTCCGCGAGGGGCCGGGCGCGGCGGGTGGGTAAATCGGTGGTGCGGGTGGGGTCGGGGTTCGTAGGGTCGGGGTCTCCCGGTGCGATGGCCGCGGTTACTTCGGTGGAGTGCGCCCAGGGCGCGCGGTGATTCTGGATCATGGTCCGCTGCCGCTTGGAACTCGGGAGAACTGACGCCGTGGCGTCCGGTGCGATGGTCGCGGATACTTCCGGGTGATCCCCTCGCAGGTTCGAATCCTGCTGCCGGTCCTTGGACCGGTATGGCCGAGTGGCCCATGGCAGAAGCGCCCTCGGGGCGTTCGTGATCCGTGGCCGGTCTGATCTCGGGCGCGCGGCGGTGTCAGTGGGGTCTGGTAGGAATGTTGCTGTGAGCAGCGCGAACGGGTGGGGTGAGGGTGGCGCGGAGGGCGCGCCGCCCGAGCAGCTTGCGTTGATTCGGGAAGGGGTGCGGCAGGCCAGGGCCCCCAAGGCGAAGCCGCGGACGTGGCGGGGGGCGAAGCTCGCCGAGGAGCTGCCTGTCGCACGGGTCCTCGTCGACAAGGGTGTGCTGCACCTCGACCGGTATTTCGACTACGCCGTGCCCGCCGAGCTGGACGCCGAGGCGCAGCCGGGCGTGCGGGTCCGGGTGCGGTTCGGGGCCGGGCGGCACCGGGTGCGGGACGGCCGGCGTGAGGGCGGGGGGCTGATCGACGGGTTCCTCGTCGAGCGGCTCGCCGAGTCCGACTACTCCGGGCCGCTCGCCGCGCTCGCGCAGGTCGTGTCGCCCGAGCCCGTGCTCGGGCCCGAGCTGCTGGGGCTCGCGCGCGCCGTCGCCGACCGGTACGCGGGGAGCCTCGCGGACGTGCTGCAGCTCGCCGTCCCGCCGCGCAACGCGCGGGCCGAACAGAAGCCCTCGCCCGCGCCGCTTCCTCCGCCCGGCATACCCGAGACCGGTTCCTGGACGCGATACGGGCGGGGGGCGGCTTTCCTCGAGTCGCTCGCCGCGGGCGGGGCACCGCGGGCCGTGTGGAACGCGTTGCCGGGGCCCGGCTGGGCCGAGGAGATCGCCAGAGCCGTGGGCGCGACGCTCGCCTCGGGGCGGGGCGCGCTCGTCGTCGTCCCGGACGGCCGGGCCGTCACACGGGTGGACGCCGCGCTGTCCGCCGTACTGGGGGAGGGGCAGCACGCGGTGCTCACGGCCGAGGCCGGGCCCGAGAAGCGGTATCGCGAGTGGCTGGCCGTGCGGCGTGGGTCCGTACGGGCCGTCGTGGGGACCCGGGCCGCCATGTTCGCGCCCGTACGGGATCTGGGACTCGTCGTCATCTGGGACGACGGCGACGACAGCCACAGCGAGCAGCACGCGCCGCAGCCGCATGCCCGGGAAGTGCTGCTGCTGCGGGCCGCCCATGACAAGTGCGCTTTCCTGTTGGGGAGTTGGGGCTGCACGGTCGAGGCGGCGCAGCTGGTCGAGAGCGGGTGGGCGCTGCCGCTGGTCGCCGAGCGGGAGCAGGTGCGGGCGAGCGCGCCGCTCGTGCGGACCGTGGGAGACGGGGACCTCGCGCGGGACGAGGCGGCGCGGGCCGCCCGGCTGCCGACCCTCGCCTGGCAGGTGGTGAGGGACGGCCTGCGGCACGGGCCCGTACTGGTGCAGGTCCCGCGGCGTGGGTACGTACCGCGGATGGCCTGTGCGCAGTGCCGGGCGCCGGCCCGCTGCCGGCACTGCGCGGGACCGCTGGAGGCGCGGGACGCCGGGGCGCTGCTGTGCACGTGGTGCGGGCGGGACGAGGCGGCCTGGCACTGTCCCGAGTGCGGTGGGTTCCGACTGCGGGCCCAGGTCGTGGGCGCGCGGCGGACCGCGGAGGAGCTGGGGCGGGCGTTTCCGGCCGTGCCCGTGCGGACGTCGGGACGCGAGCAGGTGCTCGACACGGTCCCGGGTGCGCCCGCGCTCGTCGTGAGCACGCCGGGGGCCGAGCCCGTCGCCGAGGGCGGGTACGCGGCCGCGTTGCTGCTCGACGGCTGGACGATGCTGTCGCGGCCCGATCTGCGGGCCGGCGAGGACGCGCTGCGACGGTGGATCGGCGCGGCGGCGCTGGTCCGCGGGCAGGGGGCGGGGGGCACGGTCGTGGTCGTCGCGGAGCCGACCCTGCGACCCGTGCAGGCGCTCGTACGGTGGGATCCCGTCGGACACGCGGTGCGGGAGCTCGCCGAGCGGGCCGAGCTCGGATTCCCGCCGGTGTCCCGGATGGCGGCCGTGTCGGGTACGGCGGAGGCGCTCGCCGGGTTCCTCGCCGTGGTCGAGCTTCCGGGCGACGCGGAGGTGCTGGGGCCGGTGCCGCTGCCCGTCACGCAGGCCGGGGGACCGCGGCGGGTGGGGGCGCCGCCGCCGGGGGAGCAGTGGGAGCGGGCGCTCGTTCGGGTGCCGCCGGGGAGCGGGGCGGCGCTGGCGGCCGCGCTGAAGGCCGCCCAGGCGGCGCGGATGGCGCGGGGCGTGAGTGAGCCCGTACGGATTCGGATCGATCCGCCGGACATCGGGTGACGAGCGTCGGTCCGCCCCCGTCCAGGCCGCCCCGACCTGGGCCGCCTCCCGGCTTCGATGGTGCCGGGAGGCAGGCGAGAGGTGGGGTTCAGCCGTTGCGGGGGCCCGGGAACGCCGTGGGCCTGACCTCGTCGCGCAGGGTGGGGCTGCCCGCGGTCGGCTGGGTCGGCATGGAGCGGGCGGCGGGGACCGTCGGCACCGTGGGGATGCCCGTGTTGACGGCGACCGTGCGGGTGCCCGAGGTCTCCGTGGAGCGCTCGGCCTCGGCGGCGGCCTGCGCGGCGGCGCGGCGGGCGCCGTAACGGCGGTGCACCGCCTGCTTGGTGACCCCGAGGGCGGAGCCCACCGCGTCCCAGGAGAAGCCCAGGGAGCGGTCGAAGTCCACGGCGGCCGTGACCAGGGTCTCGACGCTGTCCCGCAGCTCCTGGGCGAGGCGGACGGTCGGGGCGGGGGCGCGTCCGTAGACGACGAAGCCCGCGGAGGGGCCGGAGCGGCGCGGGCGGTAGACATTGCCCAGTTGTGCGGTGAGCGTGCGCAGTGCGTCCACCTGCCGGCGGACCCGCTCGATGTCCCGCACCAGCAAGTGCAGGCTGGCCCGAGCCTGGGCGTCGTGGGTTGCGTGGTCGGCCATGAACAAGCCTCTCGAACCGGCGTTGAAAAGGATCGGGCCGCGATCGCGGCCCGTTGTGGTCAACTCTCACTTGACCAACGCGTTTGCGGGTGAGTGGTCACGCTGTGGGGGCGTAAGGGCATATGCACAGGGCGCGTCCGGGGGCGTACGCCCCCGGTGCGCTGTTGTCTCGCCTCGGTCTTCGGTATCTGTTCGTGTGTTCGACGTGCCGCCCGTCTGACCCCCGAACCCCCGAGCCGCCGAGCCCTCGCGCCGCATAGACTGGTGCGCTGCCCCGTACCCCGTCCGGACCGGCGGGCGTGCAGGGCCCTGAAGCGTTCCCGCCCGAGAGGCCAGCCGCCACCCATGAAGCTCGTCTTCGCAGGTACCCCCGAGGTCGCCGTTCCCGCACTGGACGCCCTGATCGCCTCCGGGCGGCACGAGGTGGCCGCCGTGGTCACGCGGCCCGACGCGCCCGCCGGCCGGGGACGGCGGCTTGTCGCGAGTCCGGTCGCCGAGCGGGCGGAGGAGGCCGGCATCGAGGTGCTGAAGCCGGTCAAGCCGCGGGACGAGGACTTTCTGACCCGGCTGAGGGAGATCGGGCCCGACGCGTGCCCCGTGGTGGCGTACGGGGCGCTGCTGCCCCGGGTCGCCCTCGACGTGCCCGCCCACGGATGGGTCAATCTGCACTTCTCCCTGCTACCCGCCTGGCGCGGCGCCGCCCCCGTGCAGCACGCGATCATGGCGGGGGACGAGATCACCGGTGCCTCCACCTTCCTCATCGAGGAGGGGCTCGACTCGGGGCCGGTGTACGGGACCGTCACCGAGGAGATCCGGCGCACCGACACCAGCGGGGACCTGCTCACCCGGCTCGCCTTCGCCGGTTCCGGCCTGCTCGTCGCGACGATGGACGGCATCGAGGACGGCACACTGAAGGCCGTACCGCAGCCTGCCGACGGCATCACCCTGGCGCCGAAGATCACTGTCGAGAACGCCCACGTCGACTGGTCCGCACCGGCGCTGCGCGTCGACCGGATGGTGCGCGGGTGCACGCCCGCGCCCGGCGCCTGGACCGTCTTCCGCGGCGAGCGGCTCAAGCTCATCCACGCCACGCCCGTGCCCGAGCGCACCGACCTCGCCCCGGGCGAACTGTCCGTCGGCAAGAACAACGTGTACGTCGGGACCGGCTCGTACGCCGTGGAACTGCTCTGGGTCCAGGCCCAGGGCAAGAAGCCGATGCGCGCGGCCGACTGGGCCCGCGGGGTGCGCATCGCCTCCGGGGAGCGGCTCGGGGCCTGACACGCGGTCGTACGGCGATGGCCCGCACCTCCCCCGGGGGTGCGGGCCATCGGGCTCCCGGCCGGCCGGGAGGGATCAGAAGGCGTGGGCGCGCAGCACCGGCCAGGTCTTCGGGCCGACCTTGCCGTCCACCGTGAGGGTGACCCCGTAGTACTTGTTGGCCAGCCGCTGGAAGTCCGCGGCCGCCGCCTGGGACTTGGTGCCGAAGACTCCGTCGATGGTGCCGGGGCTGAAGCCCGCCAGGTCGAGCAGGCACTGTGCCTCGATGCCCGCGGACGACACCCCGGTGCTCGAAGGCTGCACGGTGGTCCCCGAGTAGTGGCCGGCGTATGCCCAGTAGCCGTCGGTGCTGTAGTCGCAGGTGTACGTCGTCGCCGACGCCCCGGTCGCGGGCAGTACGGCGAGGCCGCTGCCCAGGGCGAGGGCGGCCGTGGCCAGGGCGATGTGCTTGCGCAGGGTCATGCGGGCTCCTTAGGCCCTGGGCCGGGTCCCCGGCCGGGAACCCCGAACAGCCCACGGGCCGTGTGGCTCCGCTCGATCGGCGGTGCCGCTGTGCCTGACGGTAGGAGCGGTGCCACGGCCGGCGCGTCCCGCGGCGGGTGGAACTCCCGCCCCACCGAGCGCGGTAGCCGTGAGGTTGTACAACTCCGGTGGTAACACCAGAAGTTGACGCACCGTCCGGGATCCGGGACTAGGCTGCGGCGATGCGCCTGAGGACGCCTCGGCCGTTCGTCGTCGACACACTGATCGCGCTCGCCATGACCGGGGTGGCCATGCTGCTGGGGCATGTGTCGAGGGCGGCGCAGGGCTGGCCCGAACCCGACGGGCGCGCCCACGTCCTGATCGCCCTCGCGCAGCTGCCGGTCGCCCTGCGCGGCAGGTGGCCGCTCCCCGTCTTCGCCGCCGTACAGGCCGCCTCGATCGCCTACGTCTCCTTCGGCTACTGGCCCGTGGCGTGCTTGTTCGGCCCCATGCTCGCCCTGTACACGGTCGCGGCGCACCGTCCGCCCCGGATCGCCGTCGTCTGCGCGGCCTGCGCGGTCGCGGTCTGGGGCTACGGCGGGCTGGTCGGCCACAGCCCGTCGATGGCGGTCGTCCTGGGGCAGGCGCTGCTGTACTGCTCGGTGCTGGTGCGGTTCGGCACCCTGACCCGGCACTCCGCCGAACTCACCCGCAGACTGCGTGAGGAGCAGACCGAGCGGGCCCGGCGTGCGGTCGCCGACGAGCGTGGGCGGATCGCGCGGGAGCTGCACGACGTGGTCGCGCACCACATGTCGGTGATCTCCGTGCAGGCGGGCCTGGCCCGGTTCGTCTTCGACTCCGATCCGGCCAAGGCCCGTGGCGCGCTGGGCACCATCGCGGACTCCAGCGGCGACGCGCTGGAGGAGCTCAGACGCATGCTCCAGTTGCTCCGCGAGGAGGACCCGCGGGCACCCGACGGGGCCCCGATGCCCACCCTGGCCCGGCTGGCGGAGCTGGTCGACCGGGTCAGGGCCGGCGGCGTCCCGGTCGAGCTGGCCGTCGAGGGCACACCGCGCCCACTCGCGCCGGGCGTCGAACTGTGCGCCTACCGCGTCGTCCAGGAGGCCCTCACCAACGTCCTCAAGCACGCCGGACGGGCACACGCGCGCGTGGCACTCGGTTACGGGCAGCACGAGTTGACGGTCTCCGTCACGGACGACGGAGAGGGGGTGATTCCGGACACGGTCCCGACGGGCACCGGGCACGGCTTGATCGGCATGCGCGAGCGGGCCAAGCTCTACGGCGGGACACTCAGCCTCGGCCCGCGCGCCGAGGGAGGCTTCGCGGTCGAGCTGGCTCTGCCGACCTCGGCATCGGCCACCTGGCGGGGGGACGACCGTAGGAGATGACCAGAGTGCTCGTCGTCGACGACCAGTTCCTCATCCGCGCCGGGCTCGTGGGCCTGCTGGACGCGGCGCCCGGGTTCGAGGTCGTGGGGGAGGCGGCGGACGGCGCGGAGGCCGTGCGGCTGGCCGCGAGGACCCGCCCCGATGTGATCCTCATGGACATCCGCATGCCCGGTGTGAACGGCATCGAGGCCACCGAGCGCATCCTCGCCGAGGCCCCCGACCGGGCGCCGCGCATCCTGATCCTGACCACCTTCGACCTCGACGAGTACGTGTACGGAGCCCTGCGGGCCGGGGCCTGCGGGTTCCTGCTGAAGGACTCCGGGCCCGAGCGGCTGCTCGCCGCGGTGGCCGCGGTCGACGGCGGCGACGCCCTCTTCGCACCCAGCATCACCCGCCGCCTGATCGAGGCCTTCGCCCGGCAGCACGGGCCCGCGCGGGACGCCGCGCCACCCGATCTGGGCGTGCTGACCTCGCGCGAGGTCGAGGTGCTGAAGCTGACCGCCCGGGGCCTGTCCAACCTGGAGATCGCCCACCGCCTCGGGATCAGCGAGGCCACCGTCAAGACCCACCTCAACCGCACCATGACCAAGCTCGGCCTGGACAGCCGGGCCCAGGCGGTCGTGATCGCGTACGAGACGGGACTGGTGATCCCGGGCGGCTGAGCGGCGGGCGGCCGGCCGACCAGGACACGTGGGCCGTCCGGCCGGCGACGTCCGTCCGGAAGTAGGCTGGAGGGGTCGAACCATCCAGGATCCGGAGCACCTTTTTCGTGACTGAGCAGTCCCGCGGGCCGCGCAAGCCCGGCAAGCCCTACCGCCGCCCCCAGAAGGACCCGGTCCGCATGCTCGCCTTCGAGGCGCTGCGGGCCGTGGACGAGCGCGACGCGTACGCCAACCTCGTGCTGCCGCCGCTGCTGCGGAAGGCGCGCGAGAAGGAGGGACCGGAAAAGTTCGACGGGCGGGACGCGGCGCTGGCCACCGAGCTGGTGTATGGGACGCTGCGCCGGCAGGGGACGTACGACGCCGTCATCGCGGCCTGTGTGGACCGGCCGCTGCGAGAAGTCGATCCGCCCGTGCTCGATGTGCTCAGCCTCGGCGTGCACCAGCTGCTCGGGACGCGCATCCCGACGCACGCCGCCGTGTCCGCCTCCGTCGAACTCGCCCGCGTCGTACTCGGCGACGGGCGCGCCAAGTTCGTCAACGCCGTGCTGCGCAAGGTCGCCCGGCAGGATCTCGACGCCTGGCTGGAGCAGGTCGCGCCGCCCTACGACGAGGACCCCGAGGACCACCTCGCCGTCGTGCACTCGCACCCGCGCTGGGTCGTCTCGGCGCTGTGGGACGCGCTGGGCGGCGGCCGTGCCGGGATCGAGGACCTGCTCGAGGCCGACAACGAGCGCCCCGAGGTGACGCTCGTGGCGCGGCCCGGGCGTTCCACCGCCGACGAACTCCTCGGCGTCCTCGGGGAGGAGTCCGCGTTGCCGGGACGCTGGTCGTCGTACGCCGTGCGGCTCAGCGAGGGCGGCGAGCCCGGTGCCATCGACGCCGTACGGGAGGGGCGAGCGGGCGTCCAGGACGAGGGCAGCCAGCTGGTGGCGCTCGCTCTCGCGAACGCGCCGCTCGACGGCCGAGACAAGGCGTGGCTGGACGGCTGCGCGGGCCCCGGCGGCAAGGCCGCCATGCTCGCCGGACTGGCCGCCGAGCGCGGCGCCGCGCTGCTCGCCGCGGAGAAGCAGCCGCACCGGGCGGGCCTGGTGGCCAAGGCGCTCGCGGGCAATCCCGGCCCCTACCAGGTCATCGCCGCCGACGGCACCCGTCCGCCGTGGCTGCCCGGCACCTTCGACCGGGTGCTCATGGACGTGCCGTGCACGGGTCTTGGCGCCCTGCGCCGCCGTCCCGAGGCCCGCTGGCGGCGCCGTCCCGAGGACCTGGACGGCTTCGCGCCCCTCCAGCGCGGGCTGTTGCGCACGGCGCTGGACTCCGTACGGGTCGGCGGCGTCGTCGGGTACGCGACCTGCTCGCCGCACCTCGCCGAGACCCGCGCGGTCGTGGACGACGTCCTCAAGCACTACGACGCGGGCTCCGCCGAACTCCTCGACGCCCGCCCGCTCCTGCCCGGCGTCCCGGCGCTGGGCGACGGCCCCGACGTACAGTTGTGGCCGCATCTGCACGGTACGGACGCCATGTATCTGGCGCTGATCCGCCGGACGGCGTGACCTCTCCCAGCGCCGAGAACAGCCAGAAGGCGTACCCTTTCTCGTATTCGGAGAAAAGGCCGGAGCGGAGTAGGACGAGGCGTGGTAACCCCCGTCCGAGCGCAATATGAGAGCCATCGCCTGATCCTCCGAGTTCACCATTCTCGTATTTGAGGGCGTGAATGATGGCAGCGCGTGTGGATCCCGATCGTTCCGAGTGGGACGTCATCGTCCTGGGCGGCGCCGCGGCCGGGGAGAACGCGGCTCAGTACGCCACGCAGTTCTCCGGTCTGGACGCGGTGCTGGTCGAGGCGGAGTTGCTGGGCGGCGAGTGCTCGTACTGGGCCTGCATGCCCAGCAAGGCCCTGTTGCGCCCGGCCGAGGTGCTGGACGGCGGACGGCATGTGCCGGGTGTGTCCTCGCTGTTGACGGGGCGCGAGCTGGACGTGCGGGCGGTACTGGCCCGCCGGGACACCGTCGTGAACGGCCTCGACGACTCCTCGCAGATCAACTGGGCGCTCGGCGTCGGCATCGATGTCGTGCGCGGGTACGGGCGGCTCGCCGGGGAGCGCGCGGTGGCGGTGGAGACGGCGGCCGGCGGCACCCGCGTGCTGACCGCACGGCACGCGGTGGTGATCGACACGGGCTCCTGCACCACCGTGCCGACGATCCCCGGCATGAGCGAGGCACGCCCGTGGACGTCCCGCGACGTCACCAATCTGCGCGAGGTGCCACGCCGGGTCGTGGTGCTGGGCGGTGGGGTGGTCGCGTGCGAGGCGGCCACCTGGCTGAAGCCGCTGGGCGTCGAGGAGTTGAGCGTCGTGTACCGGCGCACCGGCCTGCTGGCCCGGGCGGAACCCTTCGCCGGGCGCATGGTGGCTGACCGGTTGACGGACGCGGGGGTGCGGCTGCTTCCCGGCAGGTCGGTCACCGAGGTGCGGCGCGACGATCCCCGTGACACGGGAGTCGGGCTGCCGCACGGCGGCGAGGTCACTGTCCGGCTGGACGACGGGAGCACGCTCGTCGCCGACGAACTGGTGCTCGCCACCGGCCGTACGCCGAACACCCAGGACATCGGCCTGTCGTCGGTGGGATGCCCCGACGGCGGCTTTCTGGAGGTCGACGACGAGCAGGCCGTACGGGCGGTGGACGGGCACTGGCTGTACGCGGTCGGTGATGTCTGCGGACGCGCGCTGCTGACCCACATGGGCAAGTACCAGGCGCGGATCGCCGGTGAGGTGATCGCCGCCCGTGCCACGGACGGGCGGGTGGACGGAGCGGGGAGCGGTGTGCCGGGCTCCGCCGACGGACATCGGGGCAACCCGCAGGTGACGTTCACCGACCCGGAGGTCGGATCGGCCGGCATGACCGAGCGGGCCGCGCGCGCGGCGGGACTCGACGTGGCGACGGTCGAGTACGACATGGCCGCGCTGGCCGGCACGTATGTGCTGCGCGAGGACTACCTGGGGCGCGCCAAACTCGTCGTCGACCGGGGTACCGACACGGTGGTGGGCGCGACGTTCGTCGGCTCGGGCGTCGCGGAACTCGTCCACTCCGCCACGACGGCCATCGTCGCGAGAGTGCCGCTTCCCGTGCTGTGGCATGTCGTGCCCAGCTACCCCACCGCGAGTGAGGTGTGGCTCCGCCTGCTGGAGGCGTACCGCGCGGAAAAGCGGCGTGTCGGGTAGCGTGAAATTCCTGTCATGCATTTCAGTCGATCAGGGATCCCGCACGTAACTCGATCGAAAGAAATATGCCATGCCTTTCATTTCCACGAAGGATGACACGGAAATCTATTACAAGGACTGGGGTACGGGGCAGCCGGTCGTGTTCAGTCATGGCTGGCCGCTGAACGCCGACGCCTGGGATCCCCAGGTCCGCATGATGGCCGAAAACGGCTTCCGTGCGATCGCGCACGACCGCCGCGGCCACGGACGCTCAGGCCAACCGTGGGACGGAAACGACCTGGACACGTACGCGGACGACCTGGCGCAGTTGATCGAGGCCCTCGATCTGCGCGACGTGATCCTGGTCGGCCACTCCACCGGTGGCGGCGAGGTGACGCGCTACATCGGCCGCCACGGCACGGGACGAGTCGCCAAGGCCGTCCTCCTCGGCGCGATCCCCCCGCTGATGCTCAAGACGGAAGCGAACCCCGAGGGGCTGCCGTTGGAGGTCTTCGACGAGATCCGCAAGGGCGTCGCGACCGACCGCTCGCAGTTCTACGAGGACCTCAGCGCGCCCTTCTACGGCGCCAACCGGCCCGGTTCGCAGGTGTCCCAGGGCACGCGGGACGCGTTCTGGCTGTGGTCCCTGCAGGTGGGCATCAAGGGCTCGTACGACTGCGTCAAGGCGTTCTCCGAGACCGACCTCACCGAGGACCTGAAGCGGTTCGACATCCCCACCCTGATCGCGCACGGCGACGACGACCAGATCGTGCCCATCGTCGCGGCCGCGGAGAAGTCCTCGAAAATCGTCAAGGACGCCACGCTGAAGGTGTACCCGGGTGCCCCGCACGGCCTGTCGATGGTCGCCCCGTTCAAGGACGTCTTCGACGCCGACCTGCTGGCCTTCGCCCGCGGCTGAGGAACCGGGCGGCACCCGGACCGTGCGGGGCGCGACACCCGCGCAACGGTCGCGGTGCCGCTTTGGCGCCGCCCCGGTGCGGCTCGGGCACGGCGCATGTATGGCGCATGTATGGCGCATGTATGGCGGAGGTATGGCGCCGGTATGTCTCAGGTACGGTCCAGGAGCCGGACCGAGGAGAGCAACCGGCCCGGGGCATGGCAGGCTTGGGGCATGGCCGTGCAGATCAACCCCAGCATTCTGTCCGCGGACTTCGCCCGTCTTGCCGAGGAGGCACAGGCGGTGGAGGGCGCGGACTGGCTCCATGTCGACGTCATGGACAACCATTTCGTCCCGAACCTCACGCTCGGTGTGCCGGTAGTGGAGTCCCTGGCCCGTGCGACGGACACGCCGCTGGACTGCCATCTGATGATCGCGGACCCTGATCGGTGGGCACCCCAGTACGTGGAAGCGGGTGCCGGTTCCGTCACCTTCCACGTCGAGGCGGCCGCCGCGCCGGTTCGGCTCGCCCGCGAGATCCGGGCCAAGGGCGCCCGCGCCTCCATGGCGCTCAAGCCCGCGACCCCCATCGAGCCGTACGAGGATCTGCTCCCCGAGCTCGACATGCTGCTGATCATGACGGTCGAGCCCGGTTTCGGTGGCCAGGCGTTCCTGGACATCATGCTGCCGAAGATCCGCCGCACCCGTGAGTTGATCAGCAAGCACGGCCTCGAGCTCTGGCTTCAGGTCGACGGCGGTGTGTCGGCGTCCACCATCGAGCGGTGCGCGGAGGCGGGCGCGGACGTCTTCGTCGCCGGTTCGGCCGTGTACGGGGCCGCTGATCCGGCCCAGGCGGTACGTGCATTGCGCACCCAGGCTCACGGCGCGACGGCCCATGCGGCGTGGGCGTGCGACCACTGACCAACGGGAACGTGAACGCCGCCCATCAGGGCTGATCGAGTACGCCGGATCTGCAAGGATGAACGGCGAATCCAGAGTGTGAACAGCAGTGAGGAGATCGCCGTGTCGGGTATGTCGGCGGGCCGGTCAGCCATGCGGATGGGACCCGCTGAGCTGGTGCAGGCGGCGGCCATGGCCCGCCGCTTCTACCTCGAGGGCAAATCCAAGATCCAGATCGCCGAGGAGTTCGGCGTCAGCCGCTTCAAGGTGGCCCGGGTCCTGGAGACCGCCCTCGAACGGGATCTCGTGCGGATCGAGATCCGGGTGCCCGCCGAGCTGGACGCGGAGCGCTCCGACGCGCTGCGCGCCCGCTACGGCCTGCGGCACGCCGTCGTGGTCGAGTCCCCGGCCGAGGCCCAGGAGTCGCCCGACCCCGAGAACCTCGGTGAAGTCGCCGCCGACCTGCTCGGTGAGCTGGTCAACGAGGGCGATGTGCTGGGCCTGGCCTGGGGCCGCTCCACCATCCACATGGCGGCGGCGCTCGACCGGCTCCCGCCGTGCACGGTGGTGCAGCTGACGGGCGTGTATGACGCCGGGACCGCGGAGCGCGGGTCGGTGGAGGCGGTACGGCGCGCCGCGCAGGTGTCGGGCGGCGACGCCCACCCCATCTACGCGCCGATGCTGCTGCCCGACGCGGCCACCGCGGCCGCGCTGCGCAGCCAGACCGGGATCGCCCGTGCCTTCGAGTACTTCGACAAGGTCACGGTCGCCTGCGTGTCGATCGGCTCCTGGGAGCCCGGCATCTCGACGGTGCACGACATGCTCACCGAGGAGGAGCGCGCCCACTACGCCACCCTCGGTGTCGCCGCCGAGATGTCCGCGCACCTCTTCGACGCCGAGGGGCGGCGGGTCGGCCGTGACCTGGGCGAGCGGTGCATCACCGTCGAGGCCGACCGGCTGCGGCGCATCCCTGAGGTCGTGGCGATCGCGGGCGGACAGCGCAAGGCCGCCGCCATCGACGCGGTGCTGCGGTCCGGGCTCGTCACCAGCCTGGTGACGGACACGTCCGCCGCGGACTATCTGATGACAGCGGGCGCGACTCCCCGACCCGCCCTGAACCGGGCGGACCCGGACGGTCCGTGACCCGTCAGGAGGCGCTTCGGGGTATCGGCGCGCCGCGTGGAGGGGGGCGTGGCAGCATCGGCGGCATGGTGGTGGTGCGGTGGGTGCCCCGGGCGCTCGTGGGCCTGTTTCTGTGTTTCGGCGTGCTCCTGACGGGCTGCTCGTCGACGGAGTCGGCCGGTGCGGGTGCGGTGACGGGACTCCCGTCGGCGGCCCGTTCGGCGGTTCCGTCCTGGGCCCACGGGATGGGGACGCTCGACGCGGCCCGGCTTCCCGCCGAGGCCCGCACGACGCTCGCCCTCATCGACAAGGGCGGCCCCTTCCCGTACGCCAGGGACGGCATCGTCTTCGGGAACTTCGAGGGCATGCTGCCCAAGCACCAGCGCGGCTATTACCACGAGTACACGGTCAAAACCCCCGGCGCATACGATCGGGGAGCCCGTCGCATTGTCACCGGGCAGGGCGGTGAGATCTACTACACCGATGATCACTACAAGTCGTTCAGGGCGGTGCTGAGATGACGGACGGCCCGTTGGCGGAGGTGTTCCGCGCGGCGCGCGCGGTCGGATGGCAGGTCAGCGTCCTCGACCTCAGCGGAGTCTCGGACAAGGCGGCCTTCATGGAACGCTGCGTCCGCGCCCTCGACCTGCCCGAATGGTTCGGCCGGAACTGGGACGCGCTCGCGGACTGCCTGGGCGACCCCGACTGGGGGCCCGCCAGCCCGGGCCGCGTCATCCTGGTGAGTGGCTGGCGGCACTACGCCAAGGCCCGCCCCGACGAGTGGGAGATCGCCCAGGAGGTGCTGGAATCGGCCACCGGGCACTACGAGGAGCACGACGCCACGCTGTCGGTGGTCCTCTCGCTTGGAGGATCCGACCAACTGCCCCCTGACCAGCCTGGATGATCTGTCCGGGCATCACATACAGGTCGCCATGGGACAATGAAGTACGTGCTCTTCCCCCTGGCTGACCTGTCCGGGGGCCACCTCTGATCGACTGGGATGTGCAGCACGTGCGTTTCCTCAACGACATCCAGCCTCCGTACGACCTGACGTACGACGACGTCTTCATGGTCCCCAGCCGCTCCGCGGTCGGCTCCCGGCAGGGCGTGGACCTCAGTGCCCCGGACGGCACGGGCACCACGATCCCCCTGGTCGTCGCCAACATGACCGCGATCGCGGGCCGCCGGATGGCCGAGACCGTCGCCCGCCGGGGTGGTCTCGTGGTCATCCCGCAGGACATTCCGATCGAGGTCGTCACCGAGGTCGTCTCCTGGGTCAAGGGACGCCACCTGGTGCTCGACACCCCCATCGTCCTGGCCCCCCACCAGACCGTCGCCGACGCGCTGGCGCTGCTGCCCAAGCGCGCCCACAACGCGGGCGTCGTCGTCGACGAGGACGGCCGTCCGATCGGCGTGGTCACCGATGCCGACCTCACCGGCGTGGACCGGTTCACGCAGCTGGCCGAGGTCATGTCCCGGGACCTGCTGCTCCTCGACGGCGACATCGAGCCGCGCGAGGCGTTCAACAAGTTGGACGGCGCAAACCGCCGCTACGCCCCGGCCGTGGACGCCGAGGGCAAGCTCGCCGGCATCCTCACCCGCAAGGGCGCCCTGCGCGCCACGCTCTACACCCCGGCCACCGACGCCGCCGGCAAGCTGCGCATCGCGGCCGCCGTGGGCATCAACGGCGATGTCGCGGGCAAGGCCAAGCAGCTCCTCGACGCGGGCGTCGACACGCTCGTCATCGACACCGCGCACGGCCACCAGGAGTCGATGATCAGCGCGATCAGGACCGTGCGCGCGCTCGACCCGCGAGTCCCGATCGTCGCGGGCAACATCGTCGCCGCCGAGGGCGTCAAGGACCTCATCGACGCGGGCGCGGACATCATCAAGGTCGGCGTCGGCCCCGGCGCCATGTGCACCACCCGCATGATGACCGGCGTCGGCCGGCCGCAGTTCTCGGCCGTCCTCGAGTGCGCCGCCGAGGCGAAGAAGTACGGCAAGCACGTGTGGGCCGACGGCGGCGTCCGTCACCCGCGCGACGTGGCCATGGCGCTGGCCGCGGGCGCGTCCAACGTGATGGTCGGTTCCTGGTTCGCGGGGACGTACGAGTCCCCGGGCGACCTCCAGCAGGACGCCGACGGGCGCCTGTACAAGGAGTCGTTCGGCATGGCGTCCGCGCGCGCGGTCCGCAACCGTACGAGCGAGGAGTCGGCGTACGACCGCGCCCGCAAGGCCCTCTTCGAGGAGGGCATCTCCACCTCGCGGATGTTCCTCGACCCGGGCCGCCCGGGCGTCGAGGACCTGATCGACTCGATCATCGCGGGTGTCCGCTCCTCCTGCACCTATGCGGGCGCGGGCTCCCTGGAGGAGTTCGCCGAGAACGCGATCGTCGGCATCCAGAGCGCGGCCGGCTACGCGGAGGGCCAGCCCCTGCACGCCAGCTGGAGCTGACCCTTTCCACCGTCGTACGGCCCCCGTGGTGCGCCCACGGGGGCCGTCGGCGTACCTGCCGCGGATCGCCGTGCGGGGGCGTGCGCAACCATCGAAAGGCCCCGCGCAACGAACACGCGCCGAGGTGCGATGAACGCAACGATCTTGCGGAGATGCGCAAGGTTGCTGCATTACGCCCGTGAAGCCCGGACTCGTAGGGTCAAGCGCTGTACATGGCGTGGCGGGGACCCCGCTCGGTGGGTCCCTGCTGCCAGGGGTGCCGCCGGTCCCCGCCGTATCGACCGGCAGCGATGAAGGAGCCACCGCGTGCTCGATCAAGGCGCACCCCCGCAGTCCCGCACAGAGTCCGCCGCACCGTCCCCGGGTGTCGGCGCACGCCTTATGCGCCGCAAGCCCGTGGAACGCCTGGTGGCCGAGGGCGGCCAGGGCGAGGGAGGCTCGCTCAGGCGCTCCCTCGGGCTGTGGCAGCTCACCATGATCAGCATCGGTGCCACCCTCGGTACCGGCATCTTCGTGGTCCTCGGTGAGGCCGTCCCCAAGGCCGGACCCGCGGTCACCCTCTCCTTCGTGATCGCCGGCCTCACGGCGCTCTTCTCGGCCCTCTCGTACGCCGAGCTGGCCGGCACCATCCCGGTCGCCGGCTCCTCGTACTCGTATGCGTACGCAACGATGGGTGAGCTGATCGCCTGGATCTGCGGCTGGTGTCTGGTCCTGGAGTACGGCGTGTCGGTGGCCGCCGTCGCGGTCGGCTGGGGCGAGTACCTCAACGAACTGCTCGCCGGCACGATCGGCGTCACCATCCCGAACGCGCTCTCCGCACCTCCCGGCGACGGCGGCATCTTCAACCTGCCGGCCCTGATCGTCGTACTGCTCGCCATGGCCTTCCTGCTCGGCGGCGCCAAGGAGTCCGCACGCGCCAACACGATCATGGTGGCCGTGAAGATCGTCGCGCTGCTGCTGTTCTGCGCGATCGGCATCCAGGGCTTCAAGTCCGGCAACTACGAGCACTTCATGCCGCTCGGCATGGCGGGCGTCAGCGCCGCAGGTGCCACGCTGTTCTTCTCGTACATCGGCTTCGACGCCGCCTCCACCGCGGGTGAGGAGGCCAAGGACCCGCAGCGCGACCTGCCGCGGGCGATCATGCTCTCGCTGGTCATCGTGACGGCGCTGTACGTCGTCGTCGCGGCCGTCGCCGTCGGCGCCAAGCCCTGGCGGAAGTTCAACGACTCGGAGGCCGCGCTCGCCGAGATCATGAAGAACGTCACCGGGCAGACCTTCTGGGGCACGCTGCTCGCCGCCGGTGCCGTCATCGCCATCGCCAGCGTCGTCCTGACCGTGCTCTACGGCCAGACCCGCATCCTCTTCGCCATGTCCCGCGACGGGCTCGTGCCCAAGGTGTTCTCGCGCGTCCACCCGAAGACCGGCGCGCCCCGCGCCAACACGGTGATCGTCTCGCTGTTCTGCGGTGTCCTCGCCGCCGCGATCCCGCTCGGCCAGCTCGCCGACGCCACCAGCATCGGCACCCTCTTCGCCTTCGCGCTGGTCAATGTGGCTGTCGTGGTGCTGCGCCGGACGCGCCCGGAGATGCGGCGCACCTTCCGGGTGCCGTTGTCGCCGGTGCTGCCCGCGATCGGCTTCGCCCTGTGCGTGTGGATGATGGGCAGCCTTTCGGCCGTCACCTGGGTGGTCTTCGGAGTCTGGATGGCCGCCGGGCTCGTGTTCTACTTCAGTTACGGCTACCGCCGCTCCCGTCTCGCGCCATCAGAAAAGTGAAACACCCGCAGTGCTGAACGATCTCGACGAACGCATCGTGCACGCCCTCGCCGAGGACGCCCGTCGCTCCTACGCCGACATCGGCCAACTGGTCGGCCTGTCCGCGCCCGCCGTGAAGCGCCGGGTGGACCGGCTGCGGGCCACGGGTGCCATCACCGGGTTCACCGTGCGGGTGGATCCGGCGGCGCTGGGGTGGGAGACGGAGGGGTTCGTCGAGATCTACTGCCGGCGGAACACCTCGCCGGAGACCATTCAGCGGGGGCTGGAGCGGTATCAGGAAGTGGTGGCCGCGTCCACCGTCACCGGTGAGGCGGATGCGGTGGTGCAGGTGTTCGCTTCTGACATGCGGCATTTCGAGCGGGTGTTGGAGCGGATCGCTGGGGAGCCGTTCGTTGAACGGACCAAGTCGGTGCTGGTGTTGTCTCCGTTGCTGCGGCGGTTTTCGTCGGGGTCGCCTACGTAGGGGGCACGGCGATTCGTAGGCGGCTGCGGGTTCGTTGTGGCTGGCCGCGCAGTTCCCCGCGCCCCTTCGGGGCGCTCCACCTCACTCCGCTGTTTTGCGGGCCAACGCGTTGTTGCCGATCGAGTTGTGGACGCTGAAGCTCACCGCGTCCGAGCGGTAGCGGTCGTCGGACCATTCCACCGGGCGGCCTTCGCGGGTGGTGGTGACGCGGCGGACCCTCAGGAGGGGACTGGTGCGGCGGACGCCGAGGAGTTCGGCGTCCTGCGCGCCCGCCGCCACCGCGTCGATGACGTGCTCCCCGTAGGCGAAGACCAAGCCGGTGTCCTCGTAGAGCCGCTGGGTGACCGAGGGGCAGTCGGGCTCGATGGCCTCGACGGCGGAGGAGATCCAGTCCGCGTACACGGTCCGCTCCAGGAGGACCGGCTCGCCGTCCAGGCCGCGGACCCGCAGGACGTGCAACACCGGTGTCTTCTCGGGGAGTTGGAGGCGCCCGGCGTCCTCCGTGGTCGCCGGGCGGTGCTCCTGCTCGACGACGTGTCCCGTCGCCTCCCGGCCCATCGCGCGGGCCCACTGGGCGAAGCTGCGCAGTTCGGCGAAGCTCTGGCTGCGGCGGCTGGCGAGGACCACCCGGCGGGCGCCCTGGCGGGAGCCGATGAGGCCCTCGGCGGTCAGGGCCGCGACGGCCTGGCGGACCGTGCCGCGTGCCACGCCGTACTGGGCCGCGAGGTCCGTCTCCGCGGGCAGCAGACTGCCCACCGTGTACTCCTCGCGGTCGATGGCGCGCCGCAGCTCGTCGGCGATCTCCTCGTGTCGCGCCGGCATGCTTCCCCTCTGACTCGACTGCTGTGCACAGCGTGACCAGCCTAATCGAGATCCGAACGTGATCGGCGCGGGCCGGGATTGTGCAGGGAATCAAGGGTCACGGTTTCGCCAAAGTTTACGAACAGGACACCAACGCCGGGCCTACTGGGGCCAACTTGTTCAGACAAGTTCTCCGCACTACCCGAACCCTCGTGCGTACTCCTGGAGAGACCGTGACCGTGTTCCTGCCGAGGACCGCCGTCCTCACCGGCGGCCTCGCCGTCGCCGCCGCCCTCGCCCTCAGCGCCTGTGGCGCGGCCCCCGACGACAAGTCGACCACCGCCGACGGCAAGAGCGCGGCCACCGCGACCTCCGCCGCGGACTTCGGCGGCCTCGACGCCCTGGTCAAGGCCGCCAAGAAGGAGGGCACGCTGCACGCGATCGCGCTGCCCCGTGACTGGGCCAACTACGGCGCCCTGATCGACGGCTTCAAGAAGAAGTACGGCATCAAGATCGAGGTGGAGAACCCGGACGGCTCCAGCCAGGACGAGATCAACGCCGTGACGTCGAGGAAGGGGCAGGACCGCGCCCCGGACGTCCTCGACCTGGGCAGCTCGTTCGCGCTCAGCGCCGCCCAGCAGGGGCTGCTCGCGCCCTACAAGGTGACCGCCTTCGCCGACATCCCCGAGGGGCAGAAGGACGCGCAGGGCCGCTGGTTCAACGACTACGGCGGCTACATCTCCATCGGCTGCGACGCCAAGAAGGTCAAGGAGTGCCCGAAGACCTTCAAGGACCTGCTCAAGCCGGAGTACAAGGGCCAGGTCGCCCTCAACGGCAACCCCACCAAGTCCGGTTCGGCCTTCGGTGGTGTCTACGCGGCCTCGCTGGCCAACGGCGGTTCGTTCGACGACATCCAGCCCGGCCTGGACTTCTTCGCCAAGCTGAAGAAGAACGGCAACTACACGCCCGTCGAGTCGACCCCGGCCACCGTCGAGAAGGGCGAGACCCCGATCAGCATTGACTGGGACTACCTGAACGCCGGTTACGCCGACGAGTTCAAGTCCAAGGGCGTCGACTGGAAGGTCGCCATCCCCTCCGACGGCCAGTACGCCCAGTACTACTCCCAGGCCGTCAACAAGGGCGCCCCGCACCCGGCGGCCGCCCGCCTGTGGCAGGAGTACCTCTACAGCGCCGAGGGCCAGAACCTCTGGCTCAAGGGCTACGCCCGTCCGGCCCTGATGACCGCCATGCAGACGGCCGGCACCCTCGACAAGACCGCCGCCGCCAAGCTCCCCGCGGTCTCCGGCACGCCGAGCTTCCCGACCGAGGCCCAGCAGGCCAAGGCCAAGACGGTCCTCGCGCAGGGCTGGGGCAAGGCCGTCTCCGGATGACCACCGTCCTCACCGAGGCCGAGGCCGACGTGACGCCCGCCGCCGCCGCTTCCCAGCGGCGGCGGCGCCGCACCCCCGGCTGGCTCGCCGTGCTCCCGCTGCTCGTCTTCGTCGCGATCGCCTTCGGCATCCCCGCCCTGGCCATGCTGAACGGCGCCTTCACCGTCAAGAACCAGACGACCGGCGCCACCTCGTACACCACGGCCAACCTGACCGACTCGCTCCAGGGCGCCTACCTCACCGCCCTGATCGGCAGCGTCAAGCTGTCCGCGGTCTCCGCGGGCATCGCGACCGTCCTCGGACTGCCGCTCGCCCAGGCCGTGGTGACCTCCCGCTTCCGCGCCCTGCGCGAGGCGGTCCTCACCGCGTCCGGCGTCCTCGCCAACTTCGGCGGCGTCCCGCTGGCCTTCGCGTTCGTCGCCACCCTAGGCAACGCGGGTGTCCTGACCGAGCACCTGGGCCTGAAGGACAAGGGCTGGAACCTCTACAGCTTCTGGGGCCTGGTCATCGTCTACCTGTACTTCCTGATCCCGCTGATGGTCCTCACCATCACGCCCGCCCTGGACGGCCTGCGCTCCCAGTGGCGCGAGGCCGCACAGAACAACGGCGCCACCGGAATCCAGTACTGGCGGCACATCGCCCTCCCCGTCCTCACGCCCTCCCTGCTCGGCGGCCTCGTGCTGCTCTTCGGCAGCGCCTTCGCCGCGTACGCCACCGCGGCGGCCATGGTGGGCAGCGCGGTCCCGCTGGTCACCCTGCAGATCGCCGACGCCATCTCCGGCAACGTCCTGGTCGGCCAGGAGAACGTGGCGCTCGCCCTCAGCCTCGACATGGTCCTCATCGCGGGCCTGGTCATGGCCGTGTACCTGCCCCTGCAACGACGGAGCGCGCGATGGCTGGAAGCCTGAACAATCCCGCTCGGGTCCTGAAGCCCGCCCGCGGGGCGAACAAGTCCGTACGCGTACGTCCCTGGCGCGGGGTCGTCCTCGTCTGCGCCGGGCTCTACTTCCTGGTCCCGCTCGCCGCGTCCGTGATCTTCACGGTCGACGTGCCGAACCAGGGGATCACCTTCGACGCGTACCGCCAGATCGTCTCCGCCGACGGCTTCGGCTCCAGCCTGCTGCTCTCCCTGGAACTGGCCGCCGCCACCATCGCCGTGGTCCTGCTGCTGATGGTGCCCGCGATGGTCGCGCTGCGGCTCGGCGCGCCCAGGCTGCGCCCGGTGGTGGAGGTGATCTGCTCGCTGCCGCTGGTCGTCCCGCCGATCGCCTTCGTCGCCGGGATCGCCACGGTCCTCAAGTGGGGCCCCGAACACCTCTCCCGCACCCCGCTCTTCGAGACGTTCGTGGCCCTCCAGAACCCCGACTTCCCCGTAGTGCTCGTCCTCGCGTACGTCGTGATGGCGCTGCCGTTCGTGTACCGGGCCCTGGACGCCGGGCTGCGCG
Organism: Streptomyces sp. GbtcB7; assembly: GCF_019091445.1. NCBI lineage: Bacteria > Bacillati > Actinomycetota > Actinomycetes > Kitasatosporales > Streptomycetaceae > Streptomyces > Streptomyces sp. GbtcB7. The sequence continues at coordinate 112,534 of NZ_JAGXJM010000003.1, read as the reverse complement.
CCGTCGACGTGCGCACCCTCGTCGAGGCCGCGCGCAGCTGCGGGGCGAACTGGCCGCAGGCGCTGGTACGGGTCGTGCTGCCCAATCTGCGCGGGGCGCTGCTCAACGCCTCCTTCCTCACGCTGGCCCTGGTGCTCGGCGAGTTCACCGTCGCCCAGCTGCTCGGCTTCCAGCCCTTCGCCGTGTGGATCTACAGCGTCGGCGGCTCGCAGGCCCAACTCTCCGTCGCCGTCTCCGTGCTCAGCCTGCTCGTCACCTGGGCCCTGCTCCTCTCGCTCGCCGGGCTCGGCGGGCGCTCCCGTTCCGCTTCCGCCTCCCGGGGATGAACCATGACCGTCACCACGCTTGAGAAGGCCGCCGACGCCAAGGCCGCCACCGTTGAATTCCGGGGCCTTCGACGGGAGTTCGGCCCGACCGTCGCCCTCGACGGCCTCGACCTGACCGTCCGTCCCGGCGAACTCCTCGCCCTGCTCGGCCCCTCCGGCTGCGGCAAGACCACCGCGCTGCGCATGCTCGCCGGGTTCGAACACCCCGACTCCGGCGAGGTGCTGGTCGACGGCGAGGACGTCACCCGGGTCCCGGCCCACCGCCGCGACGCGGGGATGGTCTTCCAGTCCTACAGCCTCTTCCCGCACCTCAGCGCCCTCGACAACGTGGCCTTCGGGCTGCGGATGCGCAAGGTGCGTACCGCCGAACGGCGTTCCCGCGCGGCCGAGTTGCTCGACCTCGTGGGCCTCGCCGACAAGGGCGAGCGGTTCCCGCACCAGCTCTCCGGCGGCCAGCAGCAGCGCATCGCGCTGGCCCGCGCGCTCGCCCTGCGTCCGCGCGTGCTGCTGCTCGACGAACCTCTCTCCGCCCTGGACGCCAAGGTGCGGCTCACCCTGCGCGAGGAGATCCGCCGACTTCAGCAGGAACTCGGCATCACCACGCTGTTCGTGACGCACGATCAGGAAGAGGCGCTGTCCATGGCGGACCGCGTCGCCGTGATGCGGGCCGGGCGGCTCGAACAGTGCGCCGCGCCCGCCGAGCTGTACGGGCGGCCCGCGACCGCCTTCGTCGCCGAGTTCGTCGGCACGATGAGCCGGATTCCGGGGCGGCTGGACTCCGGCGTGGCCGAGGTGCTCGGACAGCGGCTGCCGGTCGACGGGGACGCGCCCGCCGCGACCGAGATCGACGTGCTCGTACGCCCCGAGGCGGTGCGGGTACGAGCCGACGAGGCCGGGACCGCGCGCGTCGTCGCCAGCGCCTTCCTCGGCGCCGCCACCCGTGTCACCGTCCGGCTCCCGGACGCCACCGAGGTCAAGGCCGACCTGCCCACCCACGAGGCCGCCGGGCTCGGCTCGGGCGCCGCCGTGACCGTGAGCCTCCCGGAGCGGCCGGTACTGGTCGCCGAGCGCACGCAGTGACCGACGCATCCCCCACTGAGTTACGCCGAGTGAAAGAGAGCACCGTGACCCTCCGCACCACCTCCCCCCACCTCCCCCTCCAGGCCGTCCTGTTCGACATGGACGGCACGCTCGTGGACACCGAGCGGCTGTGGTGGGAGGCGGTGGAGCAGGTGGCCGACGGGCTCGGGCGCCGGCTGACCGGGGCCGACCAGCCGGAGGTGCTCGGCCGGCCCGTCGAGTACACCGCCGCCTGGCTGGGCGGGATCACGGGCGCCGAGGTGGGGGAGATCGCCACCGAGCTGCACCGGGAGTTCGCGCACCGGGTCCGCACCGGCATCGTGCCCCGCCCGGGCGCGCTGCGGCTCCTCGGCGAACTGGTCCGCGAGGGTGTCCCCACCGCCCTCGTGACCGCGTCGCCGCGCGCGGTTGCCGACACTGTCCTCGCGGCCCTCGGCGCCGAACACTTCGCGGTCTCCGTCACGGCCGACGACACCGAACGCACCAAGCCCGCCCCCGACCCCTACCTCGCTGCCTGCCGCGCCCTCGGCGTCGATCCCGCCGCGTGTGTGGCCGTGGAGGACACCGAGACGGGTGTGGCGTCCGCCGAGGCCGCGGGGTGCGCCGTGCTCGCCGTGCCCTCGCTCGCGCCGATCGACTCCGTACCCGGACGCACCGTCCTGACCAGCCTGGAGGAGGTGACCGCGGCCCGGCTGCGCGCCATGGTCGCGCCCCGCGAGCTGCGGGTGATGAGCTGGAACCTCTGGTACGGCGGGACGAAGGTCGACGACCACCGCGAGAAGCAGCTCAAGGTCATCGCCGGGACGGGCGCGGACGTGGTCGGCCTCCAGGAGACGTACGGCACCTCGGCACAGGAGCTCGCCGAGGCCCTCGGCTGGCACCACCACCGGGCCGGCGAGAACCTCGGCGTCATCAGCCGCTACCCGATCACCGCCCGCCACGGCGACCCGGACGTCGGCTTCTACGGCGGCACCGGAGTGCGCGTCCGGCTGGACGGCGGCCAGGAGGTGGACGTCTGGAGCGCCCACCTCGACTACACGCCGTACGGCCCTTACGAGGCCCGCTTCGACGGGCTCCCGGCGGCCGAGCTGATCGCCCACGAGGGCGTCCGGCTGGAGCAGATGCGGGAGATCCTGCGGCGGATCACCGAGTCCGCCACCGAGGCGGTCCCCGTGGTCCTGGTCGGTGACTTCAACGCGCCCTCGCACCTGGACTGGCCGGACGTCGAGTGGCCCGTGACCAGGGCCGCCGAGGAGGCGGGCCTGCGCGACTCCTACCGCGAGGCCCACCCCGACCCCGTGCGGGAGCCCGGACACACCTGGTCGCCGGTCCACGTGGAGCACGAGGACGGCAGCGGGCGGCCCGAGCCGCAGGACCGGATCGACTTCGTGCTGCACCGGGGGCTGACGGTGCTCGACTCCCGGGCGCTCGTCACCGGCACCCCGCGCCCCTGGCCCGAGGTCGCCGGCAACGACTGGCCCTCGGACCACGCCGCGGTCGTCACCACCTTCGCCGTCTGAACCGAGCGACGGTCCAGGAAACCATTGCGGTGCGGGCGCGCCATCACGTAGGTTGATCCGCGCCCGCTACCAGCGAGTAACACCGATGGGTAACCAACCGTCGCCCGGCCACCCGACCGTCCTGTCGTCCTGGGGAGTCCATGCGCTGGTCCTTCGGCCGTCCCACCACGGTCCGTACGCGCATCGTGGCGCTCGCGCTCGCACCGGTGGTCGCCCTCATGGTGCTGTGGAGCTTCGCCATGGTGTCCGTCACCGGCGAACTGCGCGCGCTCGTCCGGGTCCAGGGGGTGTACGACGACTTCGGGACACCCGTCGACACGGCGGTCGGCCAGATCCAGATCGAACGGCGGCTCGCGGCCGCCTACCTGGGCGCGGACCACGGCACGGCGGCGGCCCTCGACCTGATGGAACAACAGCGCCGCACCGACCGCGCCGTGACCGCCCTGCGGACGGCGATCCGGGACGGCGACCGCGGGCGGCTCTCCGGCAGGCAGCGGCAGGTGCTCGACGCCGTGCTGCGCTCCTTCGACGGGCTGGAGGGGCTGCGGGAGCGGGTGCTGTCCCGCGCCATCAGCTGGGACCGGGCGGTCACCGAGTACGGCGCCCTCGTGGAGCCGGGCTTCGACGTCCAGTCCGCCCTCACCGCGCTGCAGGCCGGACAGCTCGCACGCGAGGCCCAGGTCGTCATCGAGCTGGTGCGGGTGAGGGAGTTCGTCTCGCGGGAGGACGCCCTCGTCGCCGGGGCGCGAGCCGCCGGATCGCTCACCGACCGCCAGTACGACACGCTCACCGCGACGATCGAGGACCGCCGGGTCTTCGAGCGGACGTATGTGCCCGACCTCCCCGCCGACTCGCGCGCCCTCTTCGAGGAGTTCCAGCGCGGCTCCCTGTACCGGGAGCTGACCCGGGGTGAGGACGCCCTGCTGCGGGCGGGCGCACGGAGTGCGGGGGAGGCCGTCGCGGCCGGCTCCTGGCGCACCACCACCGACCGGGCCGTCAAGCGGTACATGCAGCTGTGCACGCGGTCGGCCGTCAACTCCGCCGAACGCGGACGGGCCTTCGCCTACCGGGAGCTGGCCAAGGCGGCGATCGTCGGTGTACTCGGACTCGCCGCCGTGGGACTGTCCCTGTGGTTCGCCGTGCGCGGCGCCCGGCGCATCTCGCGCCGCCTGGAGACCCTCCGGGACGCCGCCGACGTCCTCACCACCCGCCAACTGCCCGACGTGATGCGGCGGCTCAGCGCGGGCGAGGACGTGGACGCCGCCACCGAGGCACCGCCCCTGGCCGACGGGGAGGCGGGAGCCGACGAGATCGGCCAGGTCGGCCGGTCCTTCAACACCGCCCGCCTCGCGGCCGTCGAGGCCGCCGTCAAGCAGGCCACCCTGCGCCGCGGGCTGTTCGCGGTGCTCCTCAACATCGCCCGCCGCAACCAGGCGCTCGTCCACCGCCAGCTCAAACTGGTCGACACGCTGGAGCGGCGCACCGAAGACCCGGACGTCCTGGACGACCTGTTCCGGATCGATCACCTCACCACCCGGATGCGGCGCCACGCGGAGAGCCTGATCATCCTCTCCGGCGCGGCGCCCGGCCGCAGATGGCGCAGGCCCGTACCGGTCGCCCGCGTGGTGGCCTCCGCGGTGGGCGAGATCGAGGAGTACGCGCGCGTCGTGGTCCCGCCGATGCCGGAGGTGGGCGTGGCGGCGGACGCCGTCGCCGACGTCGTCCATCTGATCGCCGAACTCGTGGAGAACGCCACCGTGTTCTCACCGCCCCACACCCAGGTCACCCTGCGCACCGGGCGGGCCGGGGGCGGGTTCGTCCTGGAGATCGACGACCGGGGCCTTGGTCTCGAACCCGAACAGATCGAGGAGGCCCACCGCACCCTCACCACGCCGGACGACTTCGACCCGACCCGGCACGACCGGCTCGGGCTGTACGTGGTGGGTCGGCTCGCCGCACGGCACGGCATCGAGGTCACGCTGTGCCGGTCGCCGTACGGCGGCACGACGGCGGTGGTGCTGCTGCCGGAGGCGGTCCTCGCGCCGGTCGACCCCGAGCGGCCGGAGCCGGCGGCGGACACGGACCCGCGGGCACTGCCGTCGCGCACCTCCCGGACCTTCGAGACGTCCCGGACCTCCGAGACCTCCCGGAAGGGCACCGCGGTCCTTGAGAAACAGCGGGAGGCATCTGACCATCACACGGACCGTGCAGAGAAACAGCCGGAGGCACCTGAGCGGCACGCGGACCGTGTGCCGGAGAGCGCTCCCGCCGCGAGCCCGCCCGCGCTGCCCACCCGCGTCCGGCAGACCTCCCTCGCCCCCGAACTGCGCACCGAGGGCCCGGCCGCCGACGAACCGTCGGAGCGCGAGGCCACCCCCGAGGAGGTCCGCGCGGTCTTCGGCGCCTTCCAGCGCGGCCTCGACCGCGGCCGCAAGGGCCTGCCCACCGGGTCCGGATCCGAGCGGCGAACCGACACCGAGGAAGGGACGGACGCCGACGATGCTCCGTGACCAGACCCCCGAGCACTCCGACCGGGCCTCCGAGCCCCAGGGCAGCACCCCCGAACCGCCCGGCACGGACCTCGGCTGGCTGCTCGACGACCTCGTGGCCAGGACCGACCACGTCCGCCAGGCCGTGCTCCTCACCGCCGACGGCCTCCCGCTGAGCTGCTCGGACGGCATGCGCCGACGGGACATCGAGCACCTCGCCGCCGTCTGCTCCGGCTTCCACAGCCTGGCCCGCTCGGCCGGTGAACGCTTCGCCGCGGGGGAGGTGCGCCAGACCATGGTGATGCTCGACGACGCCTACCTCTTCATCACCCCGGCGGGCGACGGCAGCCGGCTGGCCGTCCTGAGCGAGGTGCAGACGGACGTCGGACAGCTCGCCCACGAGATGGCGCTGCTGGTCCGCCGCGTCGGCCGCCACATGGCCGCTGCCGTACGGTCGGCCGCCGACCCCGCGGGCCCCTGACCCGGCCGTGACCGACGACCACTGGTACGAGGACGAGACCGGGTCGATGGTGCGGCCCTACACCGTGACCCGGGGCCGGACCCGGCCCTCGGACCGGCACACGATCGATCTGATGTCGCGGGTCACCGCCCTGAGGACGGACGGGGGCAGGCCGGGTGTCGACCACGCCGGCGCCGCCCTGCTGGCCCTGGTGCGCCACGGACCCCGGCCGGTCGTCGAGCTCGCCGCCGACGCCGACCTGCCCCTGACCGTCGTACGCGTGCTGCTCGGCGATCTGGCCGAGGCCGGTCTCGTACGCATCGACGCGCCGCGGCGGCCGGAACCGGGCGGCCCGGCGGCTGACCCCGAGCTGCTGCGCGAGATCGTGGAGCGACTGCGCGCGCTGTGAGAACGGGACGCGGGCCGGGCGGCCGGGACGGCTCGTCACGGCGAGGTCGCGACGGCGCGTCACGACGTCTGTGACCTGCGCCTCAGGGGTTTCGGGCCCCGTCCGAGGGCGCGCAACGAATCGCCGCCGGAGGCGGGGCGCACGCAACGATTCGTCCACCGGCGCGCAACGGCTCCTCCTTGTCCCCCCGAGCCCCCCGCCCGTACCGTCTAAGCAGCCCCCGACACCCCTCCGTACCCGTGAGGACCACGCATGCGCACAGCCCTGCTCCAGAGCTCCGGCCGCCCCGGCTCGGTCGTCGAGAACCTGAAGGTCCTCGACGAGGCCGCGGGCCGCGCCGCCGCTGCCGGCGCCGGGCTCGTGGCGGCGCCGGAGATGTTCCTCACCGGGTACGCGATCGGCGACGACATCGCCCGCCTCGCCGAGCCCGCCGACGGGGACTCCGCCGACGCGGTCGCCGAGATCGCCACCCGCCACGGCGTCGCCGTCGTCTACGGCTACCCCGAGCGCGAGGGCGAGACGGTCCACAACTCCGCGCAGCTCATCTCCGCCGACGGCACCCGCCTCGCGAACTACCGCAAGACCCACCTCTTCGGCTGCTTCGAGCGTGACCACTTCACGCCCGGCGAGCAGCCCGTCGTCCAGGCGGACCTGAACGGCCTCCGCGTCGGCCTCATGATCTGCTACGACGTCGAGTTCCCGGAGAATGTCCGGGCGCACGCCCTCGCCGGCACCGACCTCCTCGTCGTGCCGACCGCGCAGATGCACCCCTTCCAGTTCGTCGCCGAGTCCGTCGTCCCGGTGCGCGCCTTCGAGAACCAGATGTACGTCGCGTACGTCAACCGGGTCGGCCCGGAGGGCGAGTTCGAGTTCGTCGGACTGTCCACGCTGGCCGGCCCCGACGGGATCGCCCGTTCCAGGGCCGGACGCGGTGAGGAACTCGTCCTCGCCGACGCCGACCCCGACTTCCTCGCGGCCTCACGCGAGGCGAACCCGTATCTGAAGGACCGCCGCCCCGGCCTCTACGGGTCGCTCGTCTGACACCCGGCCGCCCCCGGCGCCTCCCCTCACCAGCTTTCCCGCAAGGAGTCCGTACCCCATGACGTCCACGGTGCCCACCGCCGTCCAGCACGCCGACGCGCAGCAGCCGCCGATCACCATGTTCGGCCCGGACTTCCCGTACGCGTACGACGACTTCCTCGCCCATCCGGCGGGCCTCGGCCAGATACCCGCGACCGAGCACGGCACCGAGGTCGCGGTCATCGGCGGCGGCCTGTCCGGCATCGTGGCCGCCTACGAGCTGATGAAGATGGGCCTCAAGCCCGTCGTCTACGAGGCCGACGAGATCGGCGGTCGCCTGCGGACCGTGGGCTTCGAGGGGTGCGACCCGTCGCTCACCGCCGAGATGGGCGCCATGCGCTTCCCGCCCTCCTCCACCGCCCTCCAGCACTACATCGACCTGGTGGGTCTGGAGACCCGGCCGTTCCCCAACCCGCTCGCGGAGTCCACTCCCTCGACGGTCGTCGACCTCAAGGGTGAGTCGCACTACGCGACCACCGTCGACGACCTGCCGCAGGTCTACCGCGACGTGATGAACGCCTGGAACGCCTGCCTCGAAGAGGGCGCCGACTTCTCCGACATGAACCAGGCCATGCGTGAGCGCGATGTGCCGCGCATCCGCGAGATCTGGGCGAAGCTCGTCGAGAAGCTCGACAACCAGACCTTCTACGGCTTCCTCTGCGACTCGGACTCCTTCAAGTCCTTCCGGCACCGCGAGATCTTCGGCCAGGTCGGCTTCGGCACGGGCGGCTGGGACACCGACTTCCCGAACTCGATCCTGGAGATCCTGCGGGTCGTCTACACCGAGGCCGACGACCACCACCGCGGCATCGTGGGCGGCTCCCAGCAGCTGCCGCTGCGCCTGTGGGAGCGCGAGCCGCAGAAGATCGTGCACTGGGCGTACGGCACCTCGCTCGCGAAGCTGCACGACGGCGCCCCGCGCCCGGCCGTGACCCGGCTGCACCGCACGGCGGGCAACCGGATCACGGTGACGGACGCGAACGGCGACATCCGCACCTTCAAGGCGGCGATCTTCACCGCCCAGTCCTGGATGCTGCTCTCCAAGATCGCCTGCGACGACTCGCTCTTCCCGATCGACCACTGGACGGCGATGGAGCGGACCCACTACATGGAGAGCTCCAAGCTCTTCGTGCCCGTCGACCGGCCCTTCTGGCTGGACAAGGACGAGGAGACCGGGCGGGACGTCATGTCGATGACGCTCACCGACCGCATGACCCGCGGCACCTACCTCCTCGACGAGGGCCCGGACAAGCCCGCCGTCATCTGCCTCTCGTACACGTGGTGCGACGACAGCCTGAAGTGGCTGCCGCTGTCCGCGAACGAGCGGATGGAGGTCATGCTGAAGTCGCTCGGCGAGATCTACCCGAAGGTCGACATCAGGAAGCACATCATCGGCAACCCGGTGACCGTGTCCTGGGAGAACGAGCCCTACTTCATGGGCGCGTTCAAGGCCAACCTGCCCGGCCACTACCGCTACCAGCGCCGCCTGTTCACGCACTTCATGCAGGACGCGCTGCCCGAGGACAAGCGGGGCATCTTCCTCGCCGGCGACGACATCTCCTGGACAGCCGGCTGGGCCGAGGGCGCCGTACAGACCGCCCTGAACGCGGTCTGGGGCGTCATGCACCAGCTGGGCGGGGCGACCGACCCGACCAACCCCGGGCCCGGCGACGTCTACGACGAGATCGCGCCGGTGGAACTGCCCGAGGACTAGGACAGGTCCTAGCCGGGCCGGCCTTCGTGGGGCGGCCCGGTCAGATTCCGGCCGCCCGCGCCGCCGTGTACACCTCGGCGGCCAGGTCCTTGAGCTCCTCGGCGTCCCGCGGGCCGTCCTGGAGGTCGACGAAGTACTCGTCGAGGCCGATCTCGGCGTAGGGCACCAGGTCCGACACGATCTGGTCGACGTTGCCCTGGAAGGGCTGGCGGTCCGCGCCGTCGTAGGCCTTGGCGGAGTAACGCGTGTTGATCCGTGCCACCGACTGGATCGGCTCGGTGCGCCCGCGCTCGGCCGCGAAGTCCTGCACCTGCCGCCACTGGGCGGCGAGTTGGTCGGCGCCGCCCTGGGCGACGGGCTGCCAGCCGTCGCCGCGGTCCACGAGCCGGGTCAGCGCCTTCTTGCTGAAGGCGGGCAGCAGGATCGGGATCGGCCGGACCGGCTTCGGGGCGACCACGGCCGACTCGATCTTGGTCAGGCGGCCCTCGTACGACACCGGGTCCGGGCCCCACACCGCGCGGCACACGTCGAGGACCTCGTCCAGGACCTGGCCCCGCTCCTCGAACGGCGCCACGCCCGCCGCGGCGTACTCGTCGAGCGACCAGCCGGTACCGAGACCGGCCACGACCCGGCCGCCGCTCGCCGCGTCCAGTGTGGCCAGGGCCCTGGCCAGCTGGAACGGCCCGTGCAACGGGGCGACCAGGACGCTGGTGCCCAGCCGCGCCCGCCGCGTGGCCGCCGCGGCCAGCGTCAGGGTCACCAGCGGCTCGGCGACGCCGCGGTACAAGTCGGGCCAGGGCAGGTTCGGGACGCCGTACAGCCCCTGCGTGGCAGGGTCCGGGAACAGAGCGCGCTCGAACACCCACAGACTCTCGTAGCCGATCTCCTCAGCCGTGCGCGCCACGTCCGGGACGTCACGACCGATGTCGAACTGGCGTGTTTGAGGAAGACTCAGACCCAGCCGAGCAGCCATGCTTGTGCTCCTTCGCATTCGGCATTTGAATCGTGAACGTATCGCGTACGAGGGTGAGTTACGTGCCGTACGCGGTGATATGGCCGGATCGGTCCCCCAAGGGCGTGAGCAGTATCCGGCCCGCCAGACCGACCGCGGCGCCGAGTCGGTCGGCGAACTCCTCGGCGAGGTCGGGGAGTCCGCGCAGCGCCCACAGGGCCCGCGCCGCCGACCAGGCCGCGTCGCGGGCCCTCTCCAGGCTCCACGAGCCGAGGAGATGGGTGAGCGGATCGGCGATCTGGAGGAGGTCGGGGCCCGGCATCAGATCTTCGCGGACGCGCTCCTCCAGCGAGACGAGGAGGTCACCCACGCGCTCGAACTCGTCCTCCAGATCGGCTGGTTCGCAGCGCAGCGTACGACAGGTGTCCACGACGGCGAGCGCCAGATCGTGTCCGATGTGCGCATTGATGCCCGCGAGCGCGAACTGCAGCGGGCGTACTCCCGGATGGCGCCGGAACTGGAACAGCGGGCGCCAGCAGGCGGGCGGGGACCCCTCCTCGGCCACGCGCAGATAGCGCTCGGCGAAACGTACATCCAGCGAGACCGCGGCCTCGCCGTCCGGGAAATCCCCCGCGTCCAGGCGCCGTTCGACCTCCTCCGTGACGGTGAGGTAGACGCGGTTGAAGACCGCGATTCCGTCCCGCTCCGGCAGGGTCGCCGCCAGGGTGCGCATCCGGGAGGCGACCGCGTCCACGGGGGTGGTGAACTGTTCCAACTGCGTCATGGGGGCAGGTTCCCAGCCCTAGGCTGACCGCAGTCGCCGCCTGGCCGGGCACATCCCCAGAACGGGGGAACACGCCCGTGTCGGGAGGCGCGGATGTGGCCGGGAGTGGCGCAAACGTGGTGGGAACCGGGGGGAGCGGTACGTGTCAGGCTTACGTGCGCAGCGCCTGGCCGCACGCAGGGCCGAGCACCGGCGGGCGGCCCGGCGCGCAGCCATGGTCGCGGCGGCCTCGGTGGTCGTGGCGGTCGGCGCGGTGACGGGGATGATGTCCGCCCTCGACCGCGAGCGCCCCTCCGACGACGCCCAACCGCTGGTGACCCGCTCGCCCGGCCTCCGCCCGCCGCCCGCCGTACCGACTCCCTCCCCGCCCGGGACCTCCGCCGCGCCGTCCCCGTCCCGGCACTCCCCGTCCCCGAAGCCGAGCCCGACGCCCTCCCCGAGCAGGAAGGAGCCGACGACCGTGGCAGCCCCCGCCCTGCTCTACAGCCACCCCGACTCCCAGGTCCTGGACTGGGTCGCGTCCCACCCCGGCGACCACCGGCGCGCGGTCATCGAGTCCCGGATCGCCGACCGCCCGGCCGCCGTCTGGTTCGCCGACTTCACCCCCGCCACCATCACCGCGCGGGTCAGGGCGGTGACCGCGGGCGCCGCGGCCGAGGGCCGGGTCCCGGTCGTCGTGCCGTACGCCATCCCGCAGCGCGACTGCGGCGGGGCCTCACAGGGCGGCGCACCCGACCTCGCCGCGTACGACGACTGGATCGACGACTTCGCGGCGGGCCTCGGCGAGGACGAGGTCATCGTCATCCTGGAGCCCGACTCGGTCGCCCAGGCCGGCTGCCTCCCCGCGACCGACCGGGCCGCCCGCTTCGCCTCGCTGGCCCGCGCCGGCCGCGTCCTCAAGGCCGCCGACCCCCGGGCCCGCGTCTACTACGACGCCGGCCACTCCGCCTGGAACCCGGCCGCCGAGCAGGCCGCGCTCCTCGCACGGGCGGGCGCCGCCTCGGCCGCCTCCTCCAACGGTGTCTTCACCAACGTGTCCAATTTCCACCGTACGAGCGACGAGATCGCGTACGCCCGGCAGGTGCTGTCCGCGCTGGGCGGCCCCGCGAGCCTGGGCGCCGTCATCGACACCAGCCGCAACGGCAACGGCGCCCCGGCCGACGGGGAGTGGTGCGATCCGGCGGGCCGGAAGATCGGCCGGGCGCCGACCCTGAACACCGGGGAGGCCAGGATCGACGCCTATCTGTGGGTGAAGCTGCCGGGGGAGTCGGACGGGTGCAAGGGCACGCCTGGAACGTTCTCGGCGGAGTACGCCTATGAGCTGGCGCGCTGATCGTCCGGCTCGTCGTACGAGGATGTGCCGGAGTCCAGCAGCGGCCCCTCGGTCTTGAGGTGGGCCGGGGCCATCGCCCGCAGCGCGTGGTACCCGGTGATCACGACGAGCGTGCCGAGCGCGATGCCGCTGAGCGAGAAGTTGTCCGTGAACTTCAGGGAGACGCCACCGACGCCGATGATGATGCCCGCGGCGGCCGGCACCAGGTTCAGCGGATTGCGCAGGTCGACCCGGGCGTTGAGCCAGATCTGGGCGCCGAGCAGGCCGATCATGCCGTAGAGGATGACGGTGATGCCGCCGAGCACGCCGCCCGGGATCGCGGCCACGATCGCGCCGAACTTGGGGCAGAGGCCGAAGAGGAGGGCGAAGCCCGCGGCGGCCCAGTAGGCGGCCGTGGAGTAGACGCGGGTCGCGGCCATCACGCCGATGTTCTCGGAGTACGTGGTGTTGGGCGGGCCGCCGACCGCCGTGGAGAGCATCGAGGCGACGCCGTCCGCGGAGATCGCGGTGCCCAGCTCGTCGTCCAGCGGATCGCCGGTCATCTCGCCGACGGCCTTGACGTGCCCCGCGTTCTCGGCGACCAGCGCGATCACGACCGGCAGCGCGACGAGGATCGCCGACCACTGGAAGGACGGGCCGTGGAAGGACGGCAGCCCGATCCAGTCCGCCTTGCCGACGCCGGAGAGGTTCAGCCGCCAGTGGTCGGTGAGCTTGCCGCTCGCGTCCACCGAGTGGATCTTTCCGAAGATCCGGTCGAAGACCCAGGAGGCCGCGTATCCGAAGACCAGGCCCAGGAAGATCGCGATCCGGGACCAGAAACCGCGCAGGCAGACGATGGCCAGACCGGTGAGCAGCATGGTGAGCAGGGCCGTCCACTGGTCCTGCGGCCAGTACGTGGACGCCGTCACGGGCGCCAGGTTGAAGCCGATCAGCATGACGACGGCGCCCGTGACGATCGGTGGCATCGCGGCATGGATGATCCGCGCCCCGAACCGCTGCACGGCCAGGCCCACCAGGAACAGCGCGACGCCGACGACGAACACCGCGCCGGTCACCGTGGCGCTGGTGCCGCCCTGCGCGCGGATCACCGCGGCGACGCCCACGAAGGAGAGCGAACAGCCGAGGTAGCTGGGCACCCGGCCGCGGGTGGCGAGCAGGAAGATGACCGTCGCGAAGCCGGACATCATGATCGCGAGGTTCGGGTTCAGACCCATGAGCACGGGTGCCACGAACGACGCCCCGAACATCGCCACCACGTGCTGGGCGCCGAGCCCGATCGTGCGCGGCCACGAGAGGCGTTCATCGGGGCGGACAACCGCTCCGGGCGCGGGCGTCCGCCCGTCGCCGTGCAGTTTCCAGCGCACGCCGAGGTCCATGGTGGGTTTCGCTTTCTTCGTACGTGAAACTTTGTCCGGACCATTGTCACGGGTACCTGGCGGTTCTACGCTCGCACGGTCTTACTCATGAACTGCGTTCACGTTTCTGATCGGAGGCTTGATGAGTGCAAGACCCCGTCTGGCTGTCCTCCTCGCCGCCGTGGCCACCATCGCGGCGGTCGTCGTCCCCTCCGCCTCGGCCCACGCGGCGCCGAAGGCCCCCCGGACCGCCGTCCTCGACGGCACCCGGCTCCAGGAGACCCGGCAACGCCTCGACCGCGGCGATCCCCAACTGAAGCGCACGCTCAAGGACTTGACGGCCCGCGCCGACAACTGGCTGCCCCAGGGCCCCTGGACGGTCGTCGACAAGCCCAAGCCCGCCCCCGGCGGCGACGTCCACGACTACCTGAGCCAGGCTCCGTACTGGTGGCCCTCCCAGCCGAAGACCGCCGACAACCCCTGGGGCTGCCCGTACGTCCAGCGCGACGGCCAGCGCAACCCCGAGGTCGACACCGGCACCGACCGTCAGGACGTCGAGAAGGTCTTCGACTCGACGTACGACCTCGCGCTCGCCTGGTACTACACCGGCAGGAAGCAGTACGCGGAGAAGGCCGCCACCGTCCTGCGCACCTGGTTCCTCGCCCCGGCCACCCGGATGAACCCGAACCTCGACCACGGGCAGTTCATCCCCTGCAAGTACGACGGCCGGGCCATCGGCATCATCGACTTCTCGCAGTCCTACACCAGCGTCCTGGACGCGATCGCGATCCTGGAGACGGGCGCCCCCGGCTGGTCGAAGAGCGACCGCACCGCCATGCGCGCCTGGAACACCGACTTCCGCGACTGGCTGGAGAACAGCGCCTTCGGCGGCGAGGAGGGTGCCGCCAAGAACAACCACGGCACCTTCTACGACATGCAGCTCGCCGCCCTGGCGTACGCGACCGGCGACGAGGACCTCGCCCGCCGGACCGTCCTCGGCGCGGAGTCCAAGCGGATCGACCCGCAGGTCGCCGCGGACGGCAGCCAGCCCCAGGAGCTCACCCGCACCCGCAGCTGGCACTACTCGACCTTCGACCTCGTCGCCTACACCCGCCTCGCGGCCATCGGCCGGCACGTCGGCGTGAACCTGTGGCGGTACACGGGGCCGGACGGCCAGACCCTGGCCAAGGCGGTCGACTATCTGCTGCCCGCCGCGACGGGCGCCGCGCCGTGGCCCTACCCGGAGCTGGAGTTCCACCGCTACGCGGCGAGCGACATCGTGCACGCGGCGGCCGACGCGGGGGACCGGGCGGCCCAGGCCGCGGTGGTGAAACTGGAGACACCGCCCGGCGGCGACCTGTGGACACTGCGGCCCGCCGCCGAGCAGCTGGACTCGATCGCCGGCTGACCTGAAGGCATACGAACACCCTGATCAGGGGCTCCTGAGCGGCCGCTTAGGATGGGGGTGTCCCCACCATCCCCACCGGCACCCTCAGGAGCCCCGCCCGTGACCGCCGAAGCCCCCGCAACCCCCGCCCTCTCCTACGGGCGGCTCCTCCCCGTCACCGTCCACTTCGACGACCTGGACGCACTCGGCCTGCTCCACAACGCCCGCTACCCGGTCATGGTCGAACGCGCCTGGACGGCCCTGTGGAACGACCAGGGCTTCCTGGCCTACGAGGGCGACTGGGAGGCGGCGGGCGACTTCTGCAACGCCGTCAAGGAACTGCGGATCAGCTACGAGGCCCCGATCAACCGCCCCGGCGAGTACGCCGTCCACCTCTGGCTGGAGCGCCTGGGGAACACCGGACTGACGTACGGCTTCCGCTTCTGCTCGGCCGACGGCGCGCTCACGTACGCGCACGGCACGCGGGTCCTTGTCAGGCTCGACGCCGCGACGCTGCGTCCCACGCCCTGGAGCGACCGCTTCAGGGCCGTGGGTCGGGAACTGCTGCGGGTGCGGGACTGACCTTGGGCCGGTCGCGCTCACCCGCGCGCAGCACCCCCGCGAACGCGGCAAGGCCACACGCCAGCACCGTGACCAGCCCGAACGACACCACCAGGCTCGTCGCCTGCGCCAGCGTGCCGATCGCACTCGGCGCGACCAGGCCGGAGGTGTACGTGATGGTGGCGACGCCCGCGATGGCCTGACTGGGGTTGGGGCCGCTGTGCCCCGCCGCCGCGAAGCAGAGCGGGACGACGACCGCGATGCCGAGACCCATCAGGGCGAAGCCGCTCATCGCCACGGCGGGGTGGTCCGCGACGACGACGAGCAGCCCGCCGAGCACGGCGAGACCGCCGCCGGCCCGCACCGTGCGCACCGCGCCGAACCGATTCACCACCGCGTCGCCCGCGAGCCGGGCCAGCGCCATGGTCAGCATGAATCCGGTCGTCGACGCCGCCGCGAGACCGGCCGAGCTACCCAGTTCGCCCTTGAGATAGACCGCCGACCAGTCCAGGCTGGCGCCCTCCGCGAACACCGCGCAGAAGCCGATCGCGCCGATGAGCAGGGCGGACTTGGGTGGCAGCGCGAAGCGCGGTGGCGGGGCCTCGTCCTCGGCCGGTCGCAGGTCGAGGACCCACTGGCAGGCGGTGAGACCCAGGACCGTCAGGACCCCGGCCGCCAGTGCGTGGTGCAGGCGCGCATCCGAGCCGAGGTGCGCGGCGAGGGTGCCGCCCGCCGAGCCGACCAGGGCGCCCGCGCTCCACATGCCGTGCAGCCCCGACATGATCGACTTTCCGAGGCGGCTCTCGATCTCGACGCCGAGCGCGTTCATCGCCACGTCCGCCATGCCCGCCGACGCGCCGTAGACGAAGAGGGCCGGGCACAGCGTGTAGATGTTCGGCGCGAGGGACGGGAGGATCAGCGACAGCGTCCACAGGGACAGCAGCCCGCGCAGCGCGGTACGGGCGCCGAAACGGTGGCTGATCCGGCCCGCCAGCGGCATCGCGACGGAGGCCCCGATCGCCGGGAACGCGAGGGCCAGTCCGAGCTGGCCGGTGCTGACGGACGCGTGGTCCTGGATCCAGGGGACACGGGTCGCGAACGAGCCCGTCACCGCTCCGTGCACCGCGAAGACGGCGGCCACGGCATACCGCGCCCGCTTCACCTCACGCAGGTCGTAGACCATGTAACCCATCTTTCCCGCCCCTCCAGGCTTCGCTCCCCGCGCTGCCGCCGTAAACTATCAGGAACCCTGCCTGATAGATAGATGATTTACTGGCCACCGACTGAGCGACTGATCTGGGAGGATCCCGGCATGCCCGCATCACCGAGCACCGCCCGGGCCATCAACGACCGCGTCGCGCTGCGCCTGCTCCAGCAGGAAGGCCCCCTGACGGCAGGGCAGTTGAAGCAGCTCACGGGACTGTCCCGGCCCACCGTCGCCGACCTCGTCGAACGCCTCACGGCCGCCGGACTGATCGAGGTGGTGGGGGAGTCGGGGGAACAGCGCCGCGGCCCCAACGCCCGTCTGTACGGGATCGTCGCCGACCGGGCCCATCTCGCCGCCCTCGACGTCCGCACCGAGGGTGTCTCGGTCGTCGTCTCCGACCTCCTCGGCAGGGAACTCGCCCGGGCGTCGGTGCCGATCGCGGACGACACCGGCACCGGGCCCGCCGTCGAGCAGGCGGTCACGCTGGTCGAACGCGCGGCCAAGGAGGCCGGGGCGGAGCGCCTGCACACGGTCGGCGTCGGAGCCCCCGGCCTCATCGACCCCGCCACCGGCGAACTCCGCGACTCCTCCGGCCTGCCCGAGTGGCACCGCCGCCTGGTCGCCGCCCTCCAGGAACGGCTGCCCGCCCGCGTGATCGTCGAGAACGAGACGAACCTCGCCGCCCTCGCGGAGCAGCGTGACGGCGCCGCCCGCGACCGCGACACGTTCGTCCTGCTCTGGCTCGGCCACGGCACCGGTGCGGCCGTCGTCCTCGACGGCAGACTCCGTCGAGGGGCGTCCGGTGGCACGGGCGAGATCGGCTTCCTGCCGGTACCGGGCACGTCGACGCTGCCCTCGGCGACGGACTGCGAGGGCGGGTTCCACTCCCTGGCGGGGTCCGCCGCGATCGCGGAACTCGCGGCCCGCCACGGGTTGGTGGCGACAGCGGTGTCGCCCGGCGAACCGGAGGCGGCGGCGCTGGTGAGGCAAGCGGTGGCGACCCTTTCCTCCCCCGCTCCCTCCCCTTCCCCTTCGGCTTCCTCCGGAGCCGACCGCTTCCTCTCCGCCCTCGCCGACCGCCTCGCCATCGGCGCGGCGTCCGTCGTGGCCGTTCTCGACCCCGGGTGCGTGGTGCTCGGCGGTGAGGTGGGGCAGGTGGGCGGGGAGGTACTGGCCACGCGGGTCGGCGAGCGACTCACCCGGATGTCCCCGCTACCGGTCGAGGTGCGCGCGAGCGCGCTGGGCGGCGGCGCGGTACTCCGCGGAGCCCTCCTGACGGCCCGAGAATCAGCCCAGGACGACCTCTTCGCACCGCGCTCCCGGTAACCCGGCCTGAAGACGCGCGCCCCGCCAGGGGCGCGGGGAACTGCGCGCCAAGCCCCCACCGGCCGACGGCCAAAGAGCTTCGGGCGGGCGGGGAATCGGGGCGAAGCCCCGCCCGAGGGGCGCGGGGAACTGCGCGATCAGCCCCACCCGCCCGCAGCCCAAGACTCCCCGGATGGGGAGACCCGGCGGCGGGGCAAGGGCCTCCGTCACCGCCGCCGGGTCGCTCAAGGGGCGAGTGCGACGCCTCGGCTTCGGCAAACCATTGATCATGGACCTTAAGAGGACTAGACCAGGGTGGTCAATGGGTACGGACCAAGGGACGATCGCGTCAAGCGTGAGGGGTCTCGCGGGAGTTGACCTCCCGCGACGCGCCGGAGAAGTCCATCCGGACGACCTGTGAGGCACCCCACAGACGTTCGCCCGCATGGACGTGGATCAGACGTGGCACACTGATGCTGTACCAGAAGCAGCGCACTCCGGGGTCGGTGAAAGTCCGAACCGGCGGTTATAGTCCGCGACCCGGTCGCTTCCAGCGGCCGGTTGACCAGGTGAAATTCCTGGACCGACGGTTAAAGTCCGGATGGGAGGCAGTGCGCGGCGGGCGGGCATTCGTGCGCGCTGCCGTTTGTTTCGGCGCGTCCTTCGGGACGTGTCGCCCCATGCGGCTCGCTCCCGGTGTCGCAGTCCGCTCATTCTGTCGTCATCGACAGGCCCCGGAGTCCGTGCCCCATGAGGCAGGAGGACCCGGGAAGTGTTCACCGGAATCGTCGAAGAGCTGGGTGAGGTCACCGCCGTCGAAATTCTCGACGACGCCTCCCGTTTCCGACTGCGTGGCCCCGTCGTCACGCAGGGCGCACAGCACGGCGACTCCATCGCCGTGAACGGCGTCTGTCTCACGGTCGTCGAACACGAAGGCGACGAATTCACCGCCGACGTCATGGCCGAAACCCTGGACCGCTCCAGCCTCGGCGCCCTGACCGTCGGCTCCCGCGTCAACCTGGAACGCCCGATGGCCGTGGGCGAGCGCCTCGGCGGCCACATCGTCCAGGGCCACGTCGACGGCACGGGAACGGTCATCGAGCGCAAGCCGTCCGAGAACTGGGAGATCGTCAAGATCTCCCTTCCCGCGGACCTCTCCCGCTACGTGGTCGAGAAGGGCTCCATCACCGTCGACGGCATCAGCCTGACGGTGGTCGACGCGGGCCCGGACTTCTTCACCGTCAGCCTCATCCCCACCACCCTCGACCTGACCACGCTCGGCCACAAGCAGGCCGGCGACCCGGTCAACCTCGAGGTGGACGTCATCGCCAAGTACGTCGAGCGACTGCTCGGCGCCCGTGGCGAGCAGCCGGTCGCGCTGCCCGACACCCAGGGGAGCGGTCGGTGAACTGGCTGAACTCCGAGGCGTTCACGCTCCTCGGACAGCACATCAAGTGGTCGGACATGATCGGCAACATCATCGGTCTGATCGGCCTCGCACTCGGCTGGCTGCGCTCCATATGGAGCTGGCCCGTACAGCTCCTGTCCGGCGTCGTCCTCTTCACGGCCTTCGCCAGCGGCCATCTCTCCGGCAGCGCCGGCAAGCAGGTCGTGGTCATCGTCGTCGCCGTGTGGGGCTGGTGGCAGTGGAACCGCGGCAAGGCGGAGGGCCAGGGCGGCCACATCTCCGTTCGGTTCGCCACCTGGCGCGAGCGCGCCTACATGGTGGGTGCCGCCGCCGTCGGCACGCTCGCGGTCAGCGGTCTGTTCCACGCGTACCCGACCCTGTCCTGGGACCCCTGGCCGGACGCGTACATCTTCGTCGGCACGATCGTCGCCATGTACGCGCAGGCCCGCGGCATGGTCGAGTTCTGGTTCGCCTGGCTGCTGGTCGACGTGGTGGGCGTCCCGCTCAACTTCGCCAACGGCTACGCCTTCTCCGGTTTCGTCTACGTCGTCTACGGCGCGCTCGTCCTGTCGGGCATGCGCGACTGGTGGCTGCGCTCCCGCAAGGCCGGGCAGCCCGTCCTGGAAGGAGCCCCCGCATGACCACGGCACCCGTTTGGTACAGCACGGGCCACGATGAAGACGCTTCGGACTTCGCACTCGACCCGGTCGAGAAGGCCATCGCCGACATCGCGGCGGGCCGACCGATCGTGGTCGTCGACGACGAGGACCGGGAGAACGAGGGCGACCTCGTCATCGCCGCCGAGAAGGCGACCCCCGAGATCATCGCCTTCATGATGAGCGAGTGCCGTGGGCTGATCTGCGCGCCCATGGAGGGCGACGAACTCGACCGCCTCCAGCTCCCCCAAATGGTCGAGAACAACACCGAGTCGATGAAGACCGCGTTCACCGTCTCGGTGGACGCCTCCGCCGCCCACGGCGTGTCCACCGGCATCTCCGCGGCCGACCGCGCCACCACACTGCGGCTGCTGGCCGGCGGCGAGGCCGAGGCGGGCGACTTCGTGCGCCCCGGCCACATCTTCCCGCTGCGCGCCAAGCCCGGCGGTGTCCTCGTCCGCAACGGCCACACCGAGGCCGCCGTCGACCTCGCCCGGCTCGCGGGCCTGCGCCCGGCCGGCGCGATCGTCGAGATCGCCGGGGAGGACGGACGCATGCTCCGGCTGCCCGAGCTGATCCCGTTCGCCCGCAAGCACGGTCTGACGATCATCTCCATCGAGGACCTGATCGCCTACCGCCGCTCCCCTAAGCTCTCGACTTCGCTCGAGCAGGGGGCACCCCCATCCGAGCCCACCGTCCGCCGCGAGGCCAAGACGCAACTGCCCACCGCCTTCGGCGAGTTCACGGCGTACGGCTACCGCTCCACCGTCGACGGCGTCGAGCACGTCGCCCTGGTGCACGGCGAGATCGGCGACGGCGAGGACGTCCTCGTCCGTGTCCACTCCGAGTGCCTGACCGGCGACATCTTCCACTCGCTGCGCTGCGACTGCGGCCCCCAGCTCCAGACCTCCATGGAGCGCATCCAGGCCGAGGGCCGGGGCGTCGTGGTCTACCTGCGTGGGCACGAGGGGCGCGGCATCGGCCTGTTGTCCAAGCTGCGCGCCTACGAGCTCCAGGAGCGCGGCCGCGACACCCTCGACGCCAACCTGGAACTCGGCCTGCCCGCCGACGCCCGGGACTACGGCGCGAGCGCGCAGATCCTGGAGGACCTCGGCGTCCACAGCCTGCGCCTGCTGACCAACAACCCCGACAAGACCGACGCGCTGGTCCGGCACGGCCTCAAGGTCACGCGCCGGGAGCCGATGCCCGTACAGGCGGGCGAGCACAACCTCCGCTACCTGCGCACCAAGCGGGACCGGATGGGTCACGACCTGCCCTGGCTCGACACGGCCACCGTGTCCGCCTGCGGCAACCAGTAACAAGAAAGCACTGAGGAGAGACGTGAGCGGCAAGGGTGCACCTGAACTGTCCGTACGCAACTGCGGCGACCTGCGCGTCGCGGTCATCGCGGCACAGTGGCACGAAAAGGTGATGGATGGCCTCGTCAACGGCGCGCTGCGCGCCCTGCACGAGCTCGGGATCGACGAGCCGACCCTGCTCAGGGTCCCCGGCAGCTTCGAGCTGCCGGTCGTCGCCAAGGTCCTCGCGGGCCGCGGCTACGACGCGATCGTCGCGCTCGGCGTCGTCATCCGCGGCGGTACCCCGCATTTCGAATACGTGTGCCAGGGTGTCACCCAGGGCCTCACCCAGGTCTCCATCGACACCGGCGTCCCCATCGGCTTCGGCGTGCTGACCTGCGACACCGAGGAGCAGGCTCTCGACCGTGCGGGTATCGAGGGCTCCAACGAGGACAAGGGACACGAGGCGGTGACGGCCGCCGTGGCGACCGCGGCCACACTGCGCTCAGTATCCGAACCCTGGCACTGAGGCAGGGGCGGTAGCGCGTAGGGTGGGCAGCATCATGTCCAAGAAGACGTTCGAGGAGCTCTTCACCGAGCTCCAGCACAAGGCCGCCTCCGGCGATCCCACCACTTCGCGCACCGCCGAACTGGTCGGCAAGGGCGTCCATGCCATCGGCAAGAAGGTCGTCGAAGAGGCCGCCGAGGTCTGGATGGCCGCCGAGTACGAGGGCAAGGACGCCGCCGCCGAGGAGATTTCGCAGCTCCTCTACCACGTTCAGGTGATGATGGTGGCGCGCGGGATCTCCCTCGACGACGTGTACGCCCACCTCTGAGCCGTAAACCCCGCAATCCCGTACGTATCGTACGCACGAACGAAGGAAGCCGACCTCATGCTGCGCATCGCCGTCCCCAACAAGGGTTCCCTGTCAGGCCCTGCGGCGGAGATGCTGCATGAGGCCGGCTACCAGCAGCGCCGGGAGTCCAAGGAACTGCGCATCGTCGACCCGGGCAACGAGGTCGAGTTCTTCTACCTCCGCCCCCGCGACATCGCGATCTACGTCTCCTCCGGCCGCCTCGACATCGGCATCACCGGCCGCGACCTGCTCATCGACTCGGGCGCCAACGCGGAGGAGATCCTCCCGCTCGGCTTCGCCCGCTCGACGTTCCGCTTCGCCACCAAGCCCGGCACCGCCAAGGGCATCGAGGACCTCGGCGGCATGACGGTCGCCACCTCCTACGAGGGCATCGTGGCCAAGCACCTCGCCGACAGCGGCATCGACGCCTCCGTCGTCCACCTCGACGGCGCCGTCGAGACGGCGATCGAACTCGGTGTCGCCGAGGTCATCGCGGACGTCGTCGAGACCGGCACCTCGCTGCGCAACGCGGGCCTCGAGGTCTTCGGTGAGCCGATCATGAAGTCCGAGGCCGTCGTCATCCGCCGGGTCGGGGCCGACACCTCCGAGGACGCCGAGTCCAAGGTGCAGCAGTTCCTGCGCCGCCTCCAGGGCGTCCTGGTCGCACGGACGTACGTGATGATGGACTACGACTGCCGCGCCGAGCACCTGGAGAAGGCCGTCGCGCTCACGCCCGGCCTGGAGTCGCCGACCATCTCCCCGCTGCACAACGAGGGCTGGGTCGCCGTCCGTGCCATGGTGCCCGCCAAGGAGGCCCAGCAGATCATGGACGACCTGTACGCGCTCGGCGCGCGGGCCATCCTGACCACGGCCATCCACGCCTGCCGCCTCTGAGGACCCCGACCGAAGCCATGCCCGACCTTCCCACGCTCCCCGTCACGTTCCGGCCGTCCCTCACCCGGGCCGTGCTGCTCACCGCGGGCGTCGCGATCTTCGTCGTCATAGCGACGGTCGCGATGCTCCTCGAACAGCTCAGCCCGGGCGAGAAGCTCAGCTTCATCTTCATCGGCGCGCTGCTCTTCGGTGTCCTGCTGATGCTCTCGCGGCCCAAGGTCGTCGCCGACGAGACCGGCGTCACCGTGGTGAACATCACCAGCAGGCGACACCTGGAGTGGGCGGAGATCCTCCAGGTCAACCTGCGACCCGGCGACCCCTGGGTGTTCCTCAACCTCAGTGACGGCACCAGCCTGCCCGTGCTCGGCATCCAGCCGGGCATCGCCAAACAGCGCGCGATCCAGGACGCCCGCGCCCTGCGCGCGCTCGCCGAGGCCCGCTCCATCGGCGACCCGGAGCAACATCACGGCTGACTCTCGGCCTTCCACCCTGCCGTACGGGCCCATGTCTTGATTAATCTGTTGGCGGAGGCGTTTTCGTTGCGCCTCCGCCGCTGATTTTCCACCTGGTGACTCAGAGGCCCCCTGCTACCCGAGGAGTGACTCCCTCCAGCGATGGACGGATCGTCCTGTAGTACCTGCGCCGCCCCCTCCCGACATATCGAGGCGGCGGCATCATGACCATCCCCCTGCTGCTCCTTGGGGCGGCGTTCCTGCTGATCCTCGCCAACGGCTTCTTCGTGGCGGCCGAGTTCGGCCTCGTCACGGTCGAGCGGCCCGACGCCGAGAAGGCGGCGGCCGAAGGCGACCGACGGGCCGGTACGGTCGTCGAATCGCTCAAGGAGCTGTCCTTCCAGCTCTCCGGCACCCAGCTCGGCATCACCATCACCTCGCTCGTCGTCGGCATGCTCGCCGAACCGGCGCTCGCCGAACTGCTGCACGGACCCTTCACCGCGATCGGAGTGCCCGAGGGCGCCGTGTCCGGTGTCGCCGTCGTGGTCGGCATGCTGCTCGCCGCGGCCGTGCAGATGGTGATCGGCGAACTCGTGCCCAAGAACTGGGCGGTCTCCAAGCCGCTTCAGGTCGCCCGCTTCGTCGCGGGTCCGCAGCACGTCTTCTCCCGCCTCTTCCGGCCGGTGATCGCCGCGCTCAACACGGTCGCCAACCGGCTCGTACGGGCCCTGGGTGTCGAACCCGCCGAGGAGCTGGCCTCCGCCCGCACCCCCGGCGAGCTCGTCTCCCTGGCCCGGCACTCGGCCCAGGCCGGCGCCCTGGAGCAGGACACCGCGGATCTCTTCGTACGGACCATCTCGCTCGCCGACCTGACCGCGCAGCACGTCATGACCCCGCGGGTACGGGTCAGCGCGCTCCAGTCCTCCGCCACGGCCGAGGACGTCGTCAACCTCACCCGCGCCACCGGCCTCTCCCGTTTCCCCGTCTACCGGGAGCGGATCGACGAGATCGTCGGCATGGCGCACCTCAAGGACGCCCTGGCGATCCCCTCCCAGGACCGGCTGCGCACCCCCGTCGGCCGGATCGCCCAGGCCCCGCTGCTGGTCCCGGAGACGCTGCCCGTGCAGCCCCTGCTCGAGCAGCTGCGCAACCAGCAGCCGATCGCCGTCGTCGTCGACGAGTACGGCGGTACGGCGGGCGTGGTCACGCTGGAGGACATCGTCGAGGAACTCGTCGGCGAGGTCCGCGACGAGCACGACGCCAAGGACCTGCCGGAGCTCGCCGCCGTACCGCCCGAGGACGGGCGGCCCGCCTGGGACGCCGACGGCAGCTGCCGGGTCGACGTGCTGCAGCGCATAGGCCTCGACGTGCCCGAGGGCCCGTACGAGACCGTCGCGGGCCTCGTCGCCGATCTGCTCGGCCGGATCCCGGCCCCCGGCGACAAGGCCGAACTGCCCGGCTGGCGTCTCTCGGTACGCCAGGTCGGGCACTACCGGGCCGAACGGGTCCGGCTGGTCAGGACCGCCGACGCGGCTGCCGCGCCGGAGGCCGTCCGATGAGCGTGCTCCAACTCCTGTTCGCCGTGTTGCTGGTGCTCGCCAACGGGTTCTTCGTCGGCGCCGAGTTCGCGCTCGTCTCCGTACGCCGCAGCCAGATCGAACCCCTCGGCACCGCCCGCGCCCGACAGGTCCTCTACGGCCTGGAGCGGCTGCCGCAGATGATGGCGGCGGCCCAGTTCGGCATCACCATCTGCTCGTTGACGCTCGGCGCGGTGGCCGAACCGACGGTCGCCCACCTGCTGGAGCCCGTCTTCGAGGCGGTGCACCTCCCCGAAGGGGTGATCCACCCCCTCGGATACGTCATCGCGCTCGCCCTCGTCGTCTTCTTCCACCTCGTCATCGGCGAGATGGTCCCGAAGAACCTGGCGATGGCCGCGCCCGAGAAGACGGCGCTGTGGCTGAGCCCCGGCCTGGTGGCCTTCGCGCGCCTGTGCCGTCCCGTCACCGTCGCCCTGGGCGCCTGCGCCCGCCTCATCCTGAAACTCTTCCGGGTCGAACCCAAGGACGAGGTCGAGGCGGTCTTCACGAGCGAGCAGCTCAACCGGCTCGTCGAGGACTCCGGTCAGGCGGGCCTGCTGGACCCCGAGGAGCAGGAACGCCTCGAAGACGCCCTGGAACTGGGCTCCCGCCCGGTCACCGACGTCCTCCTGGACCACGGCTCCCTGGTCACCGTCGGCCCCTCCGTCACCCCCGGCCAGGTCGTCGCGCTCACCGCCCGCACCGGGTACTCCCGGTTCCCGGTGGTCGCGGAGAACGGCGCCTTCATGGGCTATCTGCATGTGAAGGACGTACTCGACCTGGAGGAGTCCGAACGGGCGGTTCCCCAGCACCTGTGGCGACACATGACCACCCTGAGCTCCGAACTCCCGCTGGACGACGCCCTGACCGTGATGCGCCGCGCCGCGACGCACCTCGCGCAGGTCGCGGACGCGTCGGGCAAGGTTCTGGGTCTTGTCGCGCTGGAGGACGTCCTGGAGCTCCTGGTGGGCGAGGTACGCGACCCGGCCCATCGGGACGTCGGCGCTGCCGCTGTGGCCACGCCGCTGAAGGAACCCCGCCTCAGCGAGACCCCCGAGCAGGCCTTGGCAACCTGACGCCACCGTGTGGGGAGCTGCTCGCGCGGCTCCCCACACCCCCAGACCGGGGCTACGCCCCGATTCCCCCTGCGCCTGGTTGTTCGGCTGGGACGTTGGTTACATTGCTGACGGATCCTGGGGGCCCCGGCCCGACAGCACCTCCCCGTACGCCTGCATGAGGTCCGGCAGCCGGAGTGTCGACAAATCGTCGCGGGAGGGTGTGTTCGGGTAACCGGAGAGACGCAGGTCCCGGTACGCGCAGCTCTTCTCGTACAGGGTGCGCAGGAACCGGCCGTTGCCGAGTTCGTCGATCCAGCCCTGGTCGACCACGTGCCCGGCGATGGAGCGGAGCTCGTCGAGCGCCTCCTCGTCCCAGATGTCACCGTTCTCGGCGGCGAGCACCTCACCGATGGAGGTGAGTTCCAGGGGGCGGTAGGAGGGGAAGTCGACCCGGGTGGTGAAACGGGAGGAGAGGCCGGGGTTGGCGGCCAGGAGGCGGTCCATGCCCTCCGGGTAGCCGGCGAGGATGACCACGAGGTGGTCGCGGTTGTCCTCGGCCCGCTTCAGCAGCACCTGCAGCGCCTCGTCCCCGTACGCGTCCCCCTTGCCGTAGCCCGAGTTCGACAGCGCGTACGCCTCGTCCACGAAGAGGACCCCGCCGATCGCCGAGTCGATCAGCTCGTTGGCCTTGACGGCGGTCTGGCCCAGGTACTCGCCCACGAGGTCTGCCCGCTGCGCCTCCACGAGGTGGTCACCGCCGAGCAGACCGAGCGCGTAGAAGACCCGTCCGAGAATGCGAGCCACCGTGGTCTTGCCGGTGCCCGAGGGGCCGGAGAAGACGAAATGGCGCTTCGGCGGCTGGACGGGCAGGCCCTGTCCGGCCCGCAGCCGCGCCATGTTCAGCTGCGCCGACAACGCCTTGACCTGGCGCTTCACCGGCTCCAGCCCGACCATGCGCTCCAGTTCGGCGAGCGCTTCGTCAAGTAAGGCGGGGTCGGTCGGCCCGGCCGGCAACGGCTGCACCGGCACCACGGCCTTCTCGCGCACCACGTCGGTCTCCGGCGGCAGCGCGCCCGGCGGGAGAGGATCGGGCTCCGAGAGTTTCAGGTCGCGGCCCTCGACGCCGAAGAGGGGATCGATTCCGTCGGGGCCGTCCATGACGTCCTGCCCGACCCCGGCGAGGGTGATCGCCGCGAGGTCGGCGGCGGCATCGTCGTACCCGTCGCCCTCGGAGATCGCGGCCAACCGGGCCGAGGTGTCCATGAAGGCCGGGTCGACGCGGTGCACCGCCCGGTACAGAGGCAGCGCGGCGGCCGACCGCCCGGTGCCCTCGTGGGCCCGCGCGAGCCAGTACCGCAGCTCCTTGCGCTGGGGCTGCTCGCTGCGGCAGCGCATCAGCGCGGAGGAGAGGAGCGGCTCCGCCTGGCCGAACATCTCCAGGCGGACCCGGGCCATGCCGCCGAAGAGGCCGGCCTCTATGCCCAGCATGGGGTCGTCGATCAGCGGATCCGTGTGCCGGACCAGCTGCTCCCAGTCCTTGACCAGATAGGCCCGGCAGGCGTGCAGAAACCGCACCTGATGATCGGCGTCGACCGGCGGCAGCCCCGCGAGCGCCCGGTCCAGCTCGGGCACATGGCGGCCGTCCAGCCAGTGCGAGGCGTGCGCGAGCAGCAGATCGCGCGGGCTCTCCAGTACCGGCTGCACCCACCAGCCCAGCCAGTACCAGGAGTTGAGCGTGCGCCGGTGGCGCGAGCGCTGCTCACCGAAGCGGTCCCGGTGCCGGAACATCCGCAGCAGCGCGGTCGTCGTGTCCACCCGCAGCGCGTGCAGTCCGAGCCAGCCGTCCGCCATGCCCGGGTCCATCCGGACCGCGGTACGGAACTCCTCCTCCGCCTGCGGATAGGCGCCCATGGTGTAGGCGTCCACACCTCGCATCCAGGCGAGGTCGGCCGGGGCCTCCGGGCCCTGCATGCCGAAGTCCATCACGTCCCCCACAAACCGTGCCCCCGATGCTTCTCCGAACGGGCCGGTGCCCGTCGGCAGCTTTGGTCGAACCCCTGTGCCGCGGACGGGAGTTGCACCGGTGCGCAGAGCAGCCGTCCGAAGGTCGCACCGAGAGGCATCGTACCTGCGGTTCATGGGCGTGCCGAAGGGTGCCGCACGCCCCCGTTCCACGAGGTGGGAGCAGATGGGGCGCACTTGACTCGGTGACCGAGGGTGAGCGAATCGCGGCGTGGAGCGCCCGAAAAGAGAGGGTGTGGGCAGAACGAAGCCCCCGATCACGGGGGAACAACCGGGGGCTTCGCGACTGCGGGCGGCTTCGAAAGACCGCACATTCAGAACGTAAGTCCTGTACGGCCCCCGGGTCAAGCCGAGTTGAGGCACTGAGGGAACTTCCCTCGCAAGGCTCTTCACAAGTTCAGCACATTGCGGATGATCCGTCACCGTGAGTGAGGGGCTGGTCCGGTCCAGCGGTCCCAGTGGGTCCCGAAAACACCTCGTATCCCTCAGAACACTGCCGCACCAGAAGATCGGCAAAGGGTTTTGAGGGATCCTCGACGAAGTGCTGACGCTCGGCGGCGACCCACCCGGCCCAGAACGCGCTCTGCGCCTCGCCGTCCCGTCGCCGCCCTCGTGTCCAGGCCTCGTCGCGCGCCAGTTCCATCCACAGCAGCCGCGCGAGATACGGGCGCAGTGCCCGGCGGCCGGCGCCGACCCCCTCCAGCAGGATCACGGGCGCGGGCGGCAGTTCGCGGACCGGACCGAAGGCGCGGGCGCTCCAGTCGTACGGGACGTAGCGCGCTGTCTCGCCCCGGCTCAGCGGCTCGACCACCTGGCGCAGCAGCCGCCGGGTCCAGCCGAACAGCTCCTCGTGCGTCGCGATGTCGTCGAGGTGCAGCACGGGCACGTCGCCCAGTGCCGCGGCCAGCCGTCCGGCGAAGGTGGTCTTCCCGGAGCCGGCGTGCCCGTCGACACCGATCAGGCGGACGGGTCCGCAGGAGGGCGGCAGGGCACGCAGGCGCGCGGCGAGGTCGCGAATGACGGTTCCCGAGGTGCGGTGAGACGCGGGCGCATCCGCCCGGCGGGCACACGCACCCCTGTACGGGGAACACTCTAGTGGCGGTCGGCGCGCCCCCGCCGGAACCGAGGCGTCGCAGGTCATGCCAGTGGTTGCGACCAATATTGGTGGGCGCGGCACAGGCCGAAGTGCTGGCAGGAGCCGCCTTCCACCGTCCATAGTGGGGAGCCGCCGCTTCCGGACGAACTGGGGGTCCCCCACCCATGACCAGAGCTTCACAGCCGTCCCGCAGAGCCCTGCTGGCCGTGGCGGTCGCCGCGGCGGCGACCGGTACCGCGGGCACCGCGGCCGCGGCCACGCCGGCCGGGGCGGCGCACACGCACGCGGGTCCGGGCCGCGTGGACAACCGGGCCTGGACCTCGTACGCCGACTGGCGGACCGGCACCGCGAAGGGCACGCGGGCCCTCGAGGCCGCCCGTCCCGGCCTGGTGATCGCGACCCCGGCCGGCACCGCGGACTACACCGATCCGCACACCGGAAAGACCGCGACCTGGGAGTACGCGACCTGGACCTCGCCGGTCCACCGGCTCGCCGTCCCCGCCACCGAGGCCATCGCCTCCTGGAACGCGCACACCCCGGCGGGCACCTGGCTCCAGGTCGAGCTCACGGGCACGTACTCCGACGGCACCGCCACCCCCTGGTACGTGATGGGCCGCTGGGCGGCCGGCGACCAGGACATCAAGCGGACCTCCGTGGACAACCAGAAGGACGGCAAGAGCAGCATCTCGACGGACACCTTCTCGATCGACGACGCGGCCTCGGGCCTGCGCCTCGTCTCGTACCGGCTCCGTCTGACCCTGTACCGCACGCCGGGCTCCGGGCTCACGCCCACCGTGTGGCGGCTCGGCGCGATGGGCTCCGACATCCCCGACCGCTTCACCGTCCCGGCCTCCACCCCCGGGCTCGCGAAGGAGTTGACGGTCCCGCGCTACTCCCAGGAGATCCACGCGGGCCAGTACCCCGAGTACGACAACGGCGGCGAGGCCTGGTGCAGCCCCACCTCCTCGCAGATGATCATCGAGTACTGGGGGCGCAGGCCCACGGCGGAGCAACTCGCCTGGGTCGACCCGGCCTTCGCCGACCCGCAGGTGTGCCACGCGGCCCGCTTCACCTACGACTACCAGTACGGCGGCTGCGGCAATTGGCCCTTCAACGCGGCGTACGCGGCGACGTACAAGGACCTCCAGGGGGTGGTCACCCGCCTCCGCTCGCTCACCGACCTGGAGACGCTGATCGCCGCCGGCATCCCGGCCATAACGTCCCAGTCGTTCCTGAAGTCCGAGCTGACGGGGGCGGGGTACGGGACCTCGGGCCACCTCATGACCGTCATCGGGTTCACCGCGGGCGGCGATGTGATCGCCAACGACCCCGCCTCGCCGGGCGACGACGCCGTGCGCCGCGTCTACAAGCGGCGCGAGTGGGAGAACATCTGGCTCCGTACCAAGAGGTACAACGCCTCCGGGAACGTCGTCTCCGGTACCGGCGGGGTCTGCTACCTGTACTTCCCGGCGAGTCCGTCGGCGGGGCAGTGCGAGGCGCTCAAGGCGGTCGGAGTCCGTTGAGCGAGGGGGCGACCCCCGTGGTGCCGCCCCCTCACTCGGCCCTGGGCCCTCAGCCCTGGACCGGGTTGACCACCCAGTCCGGGTGGTTGGGCATCGGCGGGGTCTTGGCGCCGTAGAGCCACGGGTGCAGGAAGCCGTCGAGGTCCTGGCCCGCGACCTGGGACGCCAGGTCGACGTAGTCCTGGGTACTGGCGATCTTTCCGCGGTACTCGGTGACCCAGGCCCGCTCGATCCTCCCGAACGTCTCCTGGCCGACCTTCTCGCGCAGCGCGTACAGGACGAGCGTCGAGCCGTCGTACCGCATCCGCTTGAAGAGGTTCGGTTCGGTCGGTTCGGCGGGGGCGCCGTAGTCGTGGCGCCACTGGTCGTGGCTCGCGTACGCCGTCTTCATCGTGGCCTCGAAGCTGTCGCCGCCGTGCGCCTGCGAGTACAGCCGCTCGTAGAAGCGGGCGTGGCCCTCGCTCAGCCACAGGTCGGACCAGCTCTTGATGCCGACGCTGTCGCCGGTCCACTGGTGGGTGAGCTCGTGCACCAGGTTGCGCTCGGCGCTGACCCGGTCACCGAGCAGGTCGGCCTTCGGGATCAGGGAGAGCGTCTGTGTCTCCAGGGCCACGCCCAGGTCGGTGTCGCCGACGAGGAGGCCGTAGCGGTTGAAGGGGTAGGGGCCGAGCCGCTCCTCCAGCCACGCGATGTGGTCGGCCGTGAGCTTGCGGTACTGCTCGGTCGAGGCGACCAGGTCGTCCGGGACCACATCGCGGATCGGCAGCCCGTGCGGACCGGTGCTGTCGACGAAGGTGAACCTGCCGATCGCCAGCTGGGCGAGCTGGGTGGCGAGGGGCTGTTCGGAGTCGTACGTCCACTTCACGCGCCCGTCCGCCTGCTCGGCGCGGCCGGTGAGCTCGCCGCCCGCGACGGCGGCCAGGCCCGGCGGGGTGGTGATGCGGAAGGTGATCGGGGCGCGCTGACTCGGGTGGTCGTTCGACGGGAAGATCATCTTGGCGCCGTTGGGCTGTGGGTACAACACCGTGCCGTCCGGCGTGGGGATCCAGCCGTAGTCCTCGATGGCGTCGTCGCGGTGCCGTGTCTGGGTCGGGTCGGCGGTGTAGGTGACCTTGACCGTGAAGGGCTTGCCCTTGGCGAGCGGCTTGGCCGGGGTGATCACCAGTTCGTCGCCGTCGCGCACGGCCCTGGCGGTCGTCCCGTCCACGGTCACCGTGTGCAGGGTGTTGCCCGCGAAGTCCAGGTCGAAGCGGGACAGGGCCTGGGTGGCGGTCGCCTTGACCGTCGTGGCGGCCTCGAAGGGCGTCCTGGGTGCCTGCCAGTCGAAGTCGAGGAGGTAGCGGTTCACCCTGTAGCCGCCGTTGCCGTCGAGCGGGAAGATCGGGTCGCCGAGGCCCGGCGCACCCGGGGAGGGCGCGGCGGACGGGGACGTGGGGGCGGACGGGGAGCCGGCGGCTTGCGAGACAGGCCCCGTCAAGGCGGCTGCCACCGTGATCGCCGCCGCCGCCAGAGCGAGGCGGGCTCTGCGGCGAGGCGTCCGGAACGTGCTCATCGAGGACCTTTCGGTTGGCTGACCACTGTCCTGTGAGGAGACCCACACCCCCGACGCATCGTTGCCGAAAGGCGAGGTATTCGAAGGTGGTCGAAGTGTCCGGCGTGTCCCGTCGAGGTGTTCGAGGTGTCCGGGGTGACCCAGGTCTCTACCGCTGAAACCCGTTCCGGTGGCAAGGTGGTCGGGTCGGTGGGGAGCCGGCGTGAGGCGGGGGATGTCACCGCACCACTACGTCAGCGAGAAACCATGACCGCGAGCTCCGCCACCGCCACCCGACTCCGCGCCCGCACCGGCGGTCCCAAGGACGACGGCCCCAAGATCCTCGAACACGTCGCGGGCTGGACCTTCGTCGTGGTCCTCGCGATGCTCGTCACCCAGCTCGGCCTGCTGTGAACCGGACCGGCGGACCTGCTGTGAACTGAACCGGCGGACGCCAGGGCGCGCTGAGCCCACACGACAGTTTCCCCCAAGACCGCGCCCGGTCGATCAGGGGCGAACGAGTGGGTGGTACCGGTCTGCCATACTGCCAACGTCCCGCTGGCAGTCGGAGACTAGGGCTGGAATTGAATCATAGTCAACAGCGCGCCGTCGACCGCCCCCGGGCGCGCGGCACCGATCGCTCACTCGCGCGCCGCGCCGAACTCATCGCCATCGGGCGGAAGTTGTTCGCCGACACGTCCTACGACGCGCTGTCGATGGACGACATCGCACGCCAGGCGCATGTCGCCAAAGGGCTGATCTACTACTACTTCAAGTCCAAGCGCGGCTATTACCTCGCGATCGTCGAGGACTCGGTCGCGGACCTGATCTCCCGGGCGGCGAGCGGCCTCGAACTGCCCCCGGTCGAGCGGGTGCACCGCACCATCGACGGCTATCTGCGCTACGCCGAGCACAACCAGGCCGCGTACCGCACGATCATCACCGGCGGAGTCGGCTTCGACACCGACGTGCAGAGTATCCGCGAGGGCGTGCGCGAGGTCATCGTCGAGACCATCGCCGAAGGGGCTTACGGCACACGCAAGATAGCGCCGCTGCCCCGTATGGCGCTGCTCGGCTGGCTCTACAGCGTCGAGGGCGCGACCCTCGACTGGATCGGCAACCCGGCCCTGCCGCGCGACACGGTCCGCGAGCTGCTGGTGAAGATGCTGGGCGGCGCGATGCGCGCGGTCGAGGAGCTCGACCCCACCTACCGGGCCCCGCAGCCGGCCCGCCGGGGGACCTGAGCGAGGGGCGGGGGCAACCGAACCCCCGCCCCGACTCAGCTACGACACAGGCTAGTTGATCGCCTTGATCAGCTCCCCGTTCGAGGTGTCACCGCTGAGCTCCCAGAAGAAGGTGCCGCCCAGGCCCTGCTGGTTCTTGTAGGTCATCTTCCCCGCGATGGTCGACGGGGTGTCGTAACTCCACCAGTTCGTACCGCACTTGGCGTACGCCGTGCCGCCGACCGTGCCCGTCGCCGGGCACTTCGTCTTCAGCACCTTGTAGTCGTCGATGCCCTGCTCGTATGTTCCCGCCGCCGGTCCGGTGGCCGTGCCGCCGGGGGCCGCCTGGGTGACGCCGGTCCAGCCGCGCCCGTAGAACCCGATGCCCAGCAGCAGCTTCGAGGCCGGGATGCCCAGGCCCTTGAGCTTCGCGATCGTGGCGGAGGTGTGGTAATCCGCCTTGGGGATACCGCTGTACGAGTTCAGCGGGGAGTGCGGAGCCGTGGGGCCGGCCGCGTCCCAGGCGCCGAAGAAGTCGTACGTCATCGGGTTGTACCAGTCGACGTACTGCGCCGCGCCCGCGTAGTCCGCCGCGTCGATCTTGCCGCCCGCGGTGGCGTCCGCCGTGATCGCCGCGGTGACCAGGTTGCCGGAGCCGAACTTCGCCCGCAACGCCGCCATCACGTTCTTGAAGGCCGCCCTGCCGCTGGTGTCGCAGGTGTTGCCGCAGGCGTTCGGGTACTCCCAGTCGATGTCGATGCCGTCGAAGACGTCCGCCCACTTGGAGTTCTCGACCAGGTCGTAGCAGGACTGCGCGAACGCGGCCGGGTTCTTGGCGGCCTCACCGAAACCGCTCGACCAGGTCCAACCGCCGAAGGACCAGAGGACCTTGAGGTTCGGGTGCTTCTTCTTCAGCTTGCGCAACTGGTTGAAGTTGCCGCGCAGGGGCTGGTCCCAGGTGTCGGCGACCCCGTCCACCGACTGGTCGGCGGTGTACGCCTTGTCGGTCGCCGCGTAGGCGTCGCCCATGGCGCACTTGCCGCCGGTGACATTGCCGAAGGCATAGTTGATGTGGGTGAGCTTGGCGGCCGAGCCGGACGTCTCGACGTTCTTGACGTGGTAGTTCCGGTCGTAGACGCCCCATTCCGTGAAGTAGCCGACGACCTTGGAACCGGCGGCCTGCTGGGCCGAGGGGGTCGCGGTGGTCGCGGTCGCCGTGCCCGCGCCGGCGAGCAGCGTGGCGCCGAGGGCGGCGCAACAGGCGGCGGACAGGAGCGCTCGGAAGCGGGAGCGGGGGCGGTGCGGTCGGAGCATCGGTTCTCCTCGTGGGGGAGGGGAGCGTGGGGGAGGCATGCTGGGACCTGCGCGTGCTGTTTGGCATGAACGCGGTGAGGCGTTGAGGGAACAGTAGGAGGACTAGACCAGTGCGTCAATGGTTCGGACCAATTGGGCGGTGCGGCCGGATCGGTTCCCCTTTCTCTTGGTAAGCGGTCGTCGACTGGTGACTCGGTGCCCCCGAACGGGCATACTCACAGCGCCACAGCCGCTGATCAGGCCGTTCTCCACCCTGGAACGACAGCATCGGCTGGGCCGTGAGACCCGGCGACGCCGCCCCACCCCTGGCGCGCGTGCGCCGATGCGCCCGACAGGGAGGAGAGCGTCGCCATGCCCGACCGCGCCCCGCAGCCGGTGGACCGTCAACTGCCCACGGACGAGGCCCGGGATCTGATCTCGCTCGTCCGTGACATCGCGCAGCGCGAGATAGCCCCGAAGGCGGCCGAGGAGGAGGACGCCGGACGCTTCCCGCGCGAGATCTTCGGCCTGCTCTCCGATTCCGGACTGCTCGGACTGCCGTACGACTCCGAGTACGGCGGCGGCGACCAGCCGTACGAGGTCTACCTCCAGGTCCTCGAAGAGCTCGCCATGGCCCGTCTCACCGTCGGCCTCGGCGTCAGCGTGCACACCCTCTCCTGTCACGCCCTGGCGAACTACGGCACCAAGGAACAGCGGGCCGAGTACCTGCCCGCGATGCTCGGCGGCGGCCTCCTGGGGGCCTACTGCCTCTCGGAGCCGTCCTCCGGCTCGGACGCCGCCTCCCTGCGGACGAAGGCCGTCCGGGAGGGTGGGGGAGAAGCCGAGAGCGGGGGAGAGTGGGCGATCACGGGCACCAAGGCCTGGATCACGCACGGCGGCGTCGCCGACTTCTACACCGTGCTCGCCCGCAGCGGCGGCGCGGGCCCGCGCGGCATCACCGCGTTCCTGGTGCCCGGCCACGCCGAGGGACTGAGCGCC
Organism: Streptomyces sp. GbtcB7; assembly: GCF_019091445.1. NCBI lineage: Bacteria > Bacillati > Actinomycetota > Actinomycetes > Kitasatosporales > Streptomycetaceae > Streptomyces > Streptomyces sp. GbtcB7. The sequence continues at coordinate 76,685 of NZ_JAGXJM010000003.1, read as the reverse complement.
GCCCCGCCCGAGAGGAAGATGGGCATGAAGGGCTCGCCCACCGCGCAGATCCACTTCGACGGCGTACGGGTGTCCGACGGTCGGCGTATCGGCGACGAGGGGCAGGGCTTCGCGATCGCCCTCGCCGCGCTCGACTCCGGCCGGCTCGGCATCGCGGCCTGCGCCATCGGCGTCGCCCAGGCGGCCCTCGACGAGGCCGTCGCGTACGCGACCGGGCGCGAGCAGTTCGGCCGGCCGATCTCCGACTTCCAGGGCCTGCGCTTCATGCTCGCGGACATGGCGACGCAGATCGAGGCGGGCCGGGCGCTCTACCTGGCCGCGGCACGGCTGCGTGACGCGGGGCGGCCCTTCGCCAAGCAGGCCGCCATGGCGAAGCTGCTGTGCACGGACACGGCGATGAAGGTCACCACGGACGCCGTCCAAGTGCTCGGCGGGTACGGCTACACCGCGGACTTCCCGGTCGAGCGCTATCTGCGCGAGGCCAAGGTCCTCCAGATCGTCGAGGGCACCAATCAGATCCAGCGGATGGTCATCGCCCGTCACCTCGCGGGGCCGGAGTCACACTGAACTGCCCATAGCCGTAGAGAACCGGCGGCGCCACCAGCCGGACCCACTCCGGGTCGTGGCGCCCCGGCAGCGTGCGGCCGCGCTCGGCCCAGGCGCGGATCAGCGCGCGGTAGATGGGGGGATCCTGGGGCGGCGGCGCGGCGGCTGCCGGCCGAACCGATTCTGCCGGAGCCGGGACGAAGATCCGGCGAGGCCGCTCGGTCGCCGCATAGGTGGGGGTCATACCGGGGCAACGCGCGGGCGAGCGCGCAGGTCACCCGCCCGCGTAATCGAGCGTGGGTTCGCGGCCGGCCCGTACGGGGGGCGCCCCGGCGCGCAGGTGTCTGGCCCCGGGCCGCCATCTGACGTACCGTCAACTGGCGCCGCCGGGGGCCGCACCTCTCCGGGGGACGTCAACCGCCGTGCCCCCAGGGAGGCTTGCCGTGCCCGACGACCGCCCCGTTGCCCTCGACGAGTACCCCGTGCACCAGGTGCCCCTGTCCATGAAGCACCTCGCGACCGGGGACCGGAACGCGTACGACCGCTGCATCTTCCACGTTTTCGACCACCAGGGCCGGGCGCTGCTGATCCTGGGTCTCGGCGTCTATCCGAACGTCGGGGTCGTCGACGCCTACGCCACCCTGCGACTCGGTGACCGCCTGCACGCCGTGCGCGCCTCGGACGCGCTCGGGGACGACCGGATGCGCCTCGCCGTCGGCCCGCTGCGCATCCGCGTCGAGCGCCCCCTGAAGACCTTCGTGCTGAGCTGCGCGGCCGATCCCGCCGACCCGGAGGGACTGTCGTACGAGATCACCTGGACGGCGGACTTCCCGGCCCTGTGGGAGCCGCACCACCTCCAGCGGCGCGGCGGCCGACTCACGCTGGAGGGCAAACGCTTCGTGCAGGCGGGGCACTGCGAAGGCTGGATCCGCATCGGCGGCGAGGAGATACGCCTGGAGCGCGGCCGCTGGACCGGCACCCGCGACCGCAGCTGGGGCGTGCGCCCGATCCCGGGGGAGGAGGGCGGCCGGCTCGCCGAGGAGAACCCGACGGAGGGCTTCCACTGGCTGTGGTGCCCGGTCCGGTTCGAGGACCGCTTCCTGATGGTCGTCGTCCAGGAGGACGCCGACGGCTACCGGACGCTGAACGACGCGACACTCGTACGTAACGCGGAGCGCGACCTGCAACTCGGCTGGCCCCAGACCGACATCACCTATCGCTCCGGCAGCCGCCACCCCACGTCCGCCGTCATCCACCTCACCCGTCCGGGCGACCGCAAGCCCATGGAACTGGACGTGGAGATGCTCACCTCCTCCCCGCTCGCCGTAGGCGCCGGCTATCCGCCCGCCGGCGACTGGCAGCACGGCACCTGGGTCGGGCGCGACTGGACCGACCGCCGCGCCTACGACCTCTCCGACCCGTCCGCGCACCCCCGCGCCGCGTACGGGGTGATCGACCACGCGGCCCGCTGCACGCTGGACGGGCAGGTCGGCCACGGGATCTTCGAACACGGCTCGTTCGGCCGCCACGATCCGAGTGGGTTCACCGGCTTCGACTCGGTCGCGCCCTGAGGGGGAACGAGATGGCCACGGCACCGCGCCCGCGCACGACCACCCGCGACCCGGAGGAACTGGGCCGAAGGCTGACCGCCTGGCTCACCGCCCGCCTCCCGGGGGCCAAGGCGGCCAACGTCACCGTCCCCGAGTCCAACGGCATGTCCAGCGAGACCCTGCTCTTCGACATCGAGCATCCCGAACCGCCGCTGACCGCCTGCGCGTTGAGGCTGGCGGCGGACCCGGCGGCGTACACCGTCTTCCCCGTCTACGACATGCCCCGTCAGTACCGCACGATGAGACTGGTCGCCGAGCGCACCGACCTCCCCGTGCCGCGGGTGCTGTGGCTGGAGGAGGACCCCGCCCCGCTCGGCGCGCCGTTCTTCGTCATGGAACGGGTCGAGGGGCGCGTGCCGCCGGACGTCATGCCCTACACGTACGAGGGGAACTGGCTGCACGCGGCGAGCGACCAGGAACGCGAACGGCTGGAGGCGGCCTCAGTAGGGCTCCTCGCCCGGCTGCACGACCAAGTCCCGCTGCCGGAAGCAGACTTCCTGACCTTCCCGGGTGAAGGCAGCCCCCTCCGTCGTCATGTTGAGGCCCAACGCGCCTACTACGAATGGGTGATTGACGGGCTGTCATGCTCACCCCTGATAGAGAGCGCGTTCGACCGGCTCGACGAGCTGTGGCCGCGTGACGAGGGCGAGGCGGTGCTCAACTGGGGCGACGCGCGCATCGGGAACGTCGTCTACGACGGGTTCGCCCCCGCGGCCGTCCTCGACTGGGAGATGGCGGCCCTCGCCCCGCGCGAGGTCGACCTCGGCTGGACGGTCTACCTGCACCGCTTCTTCCAGGACCTGACGGCGAGCTTCGGCCAGCGCGGACTGCCCGACTTCCTGCGCCGTGACCGCGTCGAGCGGCGCTATGCCGAACTCACCGGCCACACACCCCGGGACATGGACTTCCACACACTGTACGCGGCACTGCGGCACGCGATCGTCATGCTGCGCGTCGCCTACCGCCAGGTGCACTTCGGTGAGGTCGTCGTACCGCCGGACCCGGACACACTGATCCTGCACCACGGCAGCCTGCGAGCCATGGTGCAGGGCAGTTACTGGGAGGGACCGGCCGCCGGTCGCTGAACGCGAGGGCCGGTCAGGCGGCCTGACGGCGCATCTCGGGGACCCGCATCGGGCGCGAGGCCGGGCCGCCGACGTGCGAGAACGGCTGCGTCCGCCAGTCGAGTCCCTGAGGGAGCGTCAACAGGAGGGCGGTGTCCTGCTCCTGAGGCTCCACCGACTCGTCGGCGGGGCGGGCGTCGCCCGCCGCACGGCCCGTACCGGCGCAGACCGTCAGCCCGAACGGGTTCCACGGGGAGGCGCACAGCGCGTGCTCGGGCAGGCTCTCCTCGTCCGCCAGGAGCGCGATGGGCTGGGCGCAGTCCGGGCAGATCACCCGGTACATCTCGAAGGTGTCGTAGGCGTCGAACTCCTCACCGTCGACGGCGTCGGGTTCGACGCCCTCCGGCTCAGGTTCGACGACCAGCTTGGGCCGCCTGGATGCGGGACGACCAGGGCGCTTAAGACTCTGCATGGGATTCTCCCCCTCGGGTGGGCCGACAAGGCGCTGCGGCCTCGACCACAGCAAGCATTTCCCGTCCCGTCTCTGCGGTAATCACGAGAACATCACGGACCCGGTTGCGGCACTGTGTCGTTCGTCACATGCCGCCCGCAGGTGCCCGGCGCGGTGGGTTTGTCCACCAGGCGGTTCACAGTCAGCACTCTGCCACATCACAAAGCGGGTATGACCTGCGCGGCTGAGGTATCCGACGAGATCAAGGGCCCTGTAGGTTCTTGCGTCATGGAGGAGCTGGACCGACAGATCGTGCAGCTGCTCGTCGCAGACGGGCGGATGAGTTACACCGACCTGGGCAAGGCCACGGGCCTGTCCACGTCCGCCGTGCACCAGCGGGTGCGCCGGCTCGAACAGCGCGGTGTCATCCGCGGCTATGCCGCGGTCGTGGACCCCGAGGCCGTCGGGCTGCCCATGACCGCCTTCATCTCGGTGAAACCGTTCGATCCGAGCGCGCCCGACGACATCGCGGAACGCCTGGCCGGCGTGCCCGAGATCGAGGCCTGCCACAGCGTCGCGGGCGACGAGAACTACATCCTGAAGGTGCGGGTCTCGACCCCGCACGAACTGGAGGAGCTCCTCGCCCGCCTGCGCGGCCTGGCAGGCGTGTCGACCCGCACGACCGTGGTGCTCTCGACGCCGTACGAGGCGCGCCCGCCCCGCATCTGACCCACCCGGGGACCGACCGGACACCGGCAGGCGCGAGACTGTTCCCCATGAGTGAGAGCACCGCCACGTCGGACACCGTGCTGTTGCGCGGTGGAGAAGTCCACAGTCCCGCCGATCCCTTCGCCACCGCGATGGTCGTCGAACGCGGACAGATCGCCTGGGTCGGCTCGGAGGGCGCGGCCGACGCCTTCGCCGACGGGGTCGCCGAGGTCGTGGACCTGGAAGGCGCACTGGTCACCCCGGCGTTCACCGACGCCCACGTCCACACCACCTCCACCGGGCTCGCGCTCACCGGCCTCGACCTGTCCGACGCGCCCTCCCTGGACGCCGCCCTCGCCCTCGTACGCGAGTTCGCCGCCGCCCGCCCCGCCGACCGGGTGCTGCTCGGCCACGGCTGGGACGCGGCCCGCTGGCCCGGTGGCCGCCCCCCGACGCGCGCCGAACTCGACGAGGCGGCCGGCGGACGCCCGCTCTACCTCTCCCGCATCGACGTGCACTCCGCCGTGGTCACCACAGCGCTCCTGGACCTGGTCCCGGGGGTCACCGCACGAGCGGGGTACGCCGCCGACGGCCCCCTGACCCGGGACGCCCACCACGCCGTGCGCGCCGCCGCGCTCGGCGCCGTCACCCCGGCCCAGCGCACCGAGGCCCAGCGCGCCGCGCTCGCCCACGCCGCCTCCCTCGGCATCGGGTCCGTGCACGAGTGCGCGGGCCCGGAGATCTCCTCCGAGGACGACTTCACCGGACTGCTGCGTCTCGCCGCGGAGGAAGCCGGCCCCCGGGTCGTCGGCTACTGGGCCGAACAGGATGTCGAGAAGGCCCGGGCGCTGGGCGCGATCGGCGCCGCGGGCGACCTCTTCGTCGACGGGTCCCTGGGTTCGTACACCGCCTGCCTGCACCAGCCCTACGCCGATGCCGATCACACCGGCACCGCCTACCTGGACGCCGCCGCCGTCGGCGCGCATGTGGTCGCCTGCACCGAGGCGGGCCTCCAGGCGGGCTTCCACGCCATCGGGGACGCCGCCGTGACCGCCGTGGTCGAGGGAGTCCGCGCAGCCGCCGAGAAGGTCGGCCTGGCCCGTGTGCGCGCCGCCCGGCACCGCGTCGAGCACGCCGAGATGCTCCACCCCGAGACCATCGCCGGCTTCGCCGAGCTCGGCCTCACCGCCTCCGTGCAGCCCGCCTTCGACGCGCTGTGGGGCGGCGAGGACGGCATGTACGCCCTGCGCCTGGGCGCCGAGCGGGCCCGCGCCCTCAACCCGTTCGCGGCCCTGCTGCGCACCGGCGTGCCGCTGGCCTTCGGTTCCGACAGCCCCGTCACCCCCCTCGACCCGTGGGGCACCGTGCGCGCCGCCGCGTTCCACCGCACGCCGGAGCACCGGGTCTCCGTGCGCGCCGCGTTCACGGCGCATACGCGCGGCGGGTGGCGGGCGATCGGACGGGACGACGCGGGCGTCCTGGTGCCGGGCGCGCCCGCCGACTACGCCGTGTGGCGCACCGAGGAACTGGTCGTGCAGGCCCCCGACGACCGCGTCGCACGCTGGTCGACCGACCCTCGTTCGGGTACTCCTGGACTGCCCGATCTGAGCCCCGGCGGCGACCTGCCGGTGTGCCTGCGTACGGTCGTCGGCGGGCGGACGGTCTTCGTACGGCCGGGCGAGTGATCTCCGGGGGTGGCGCCGCGCCGATCAGCCGTCGCCGCCCCGTCGCGCGACCTGCGCATCCTCCGCGCTGACCAGACACTTGAGGGAAAACCAGCAGGTCAGACGAGTGTTGACAGCTGGCCTCGGGGGGCCGGTAGGTTCGGCCGGGTCCACCACCGGACGTCCGACCGGAGAACTTCCACGCAGTCGCCGGAGCGCCGCTGGGTCAGGGGTGGTGTGCCGCACCGGCGCACCACCACTGGGAGCCAGGCTCAGCGCCAGTGCGACGGCGAGGGAACGTTCATGTCTGTCGGAAGGGTGTGACCCGGGTGGGGCCCGGACGTCCAGTAGACAACGGCTTTCGGTCGACCCGCAGCCAGCGGGTCCCAGGTCGGCCCGAAGGGCGCCGGGCCCCGATCCGCAGTACGGTGCTCCGGCGCGGCGGGCTCTCTCTTACCCGGCTCTTGCCGAATCGACACCCCCGTACTAACGCGCCGACGCGTCAGTGCAGGCTGCGGCCACTATGGTGGACCCCTGCGTACGGACATGAAGGGGCAGTAGTGAACGACGGCGACGGGACCCTCGCGGCAGGAGCCAAGGGGAGGCAGTTCGGCCCGCTCGGCACGGCCTTGGTGATCATCCCGACCTACAACGAGGCGGAGAACATCAAGAAGATCGTCGGCCGGGTACGAGCCTCGGTGCCCGATGCACACGTTCTCGTGGCGGACGACAACAGCCCGGACGGCACGGGCAAGCTCGCCGACGAGCTGGCCGCCGAGGACGACCATGTCCAGGTGCTGCACCGCAAGGGCAAGGAAGGCCTGGGCGCCGCGTATCTCGCGGGCTTCGCCTGGGGCCTGGAGCACGGCTACGGCGTCCTCGTGGAGATGGACGCGGACGGCTCGCACCAGCCCGAGGAACTGCCCCGGCTGCTGACCGCGCTCAAGGGCGCCGACCTCGTGCTGGGGTCGCGCTGGGTGCCGGGCGGGCGGGTCGTGAACTGGCCCAAGTCCCGCGAGTTCATCTCGCGCGGCGGCAGCATGTACTCCCGCCTCATGCTCGACGTGCCGATCCGGGACGTCACCGGAGGCTTCCGTGCCTTCCGCCGCGAGACCCTCGAAGGTCTCGGACTCGCTGAAGTCGCGTCCCAGGGGTACTGCTTTCAGGTGGACCTGGCCCGGCGTGCGGTCAAGTCCGGTTTCCACGTCGTCGAGGTGCCCATCACCTTCGTCGAGCGCGAGCTCGGCGACTCCAAGATGAGCCGCGACATCCTCGTGGAGGCGCTGTGGCGGGTCACCACGTGGGGCGTGGGGGAGCGGGTCGGCCGGATCACCGGCCGGAAGCACACGTCTTAGGAGCGCTTGCGAAGTGGGGGGCGGGCCCGGGTGGGGCCGCCCCCCCACTCCCACTGCGCCCTCACTTCACTCCACAGCTACGGCTGATCATCCGCTTATCCCGTACTGAGCTGTGCCCAGGCACACTGGGTGCATGACGACTGGCGCACCGACCCCTACATACCCCGCGCGGCCGCGGCGATCCCGGCTGCGCACCTACCTGCCGCTCGGCATCGCCGTCTGGCTGGTGCTGGAGATCTGGCTCCTGACCGTGGTCGCGGGCGCGGCGAGCGGTTTCGCGGTCTTCCTGCTGCTGGTCGCCGGTTTCATCCTCGGTTCCGTGGTCATCAAGCGGGCCGGCCGCCGTGCCTTCCGCAACCTCACCGAGACGCTGCAACAGCAGCAGAGCGGGGTGCCTCCCACGAGCGGGGGCGGCGAAGGCAACGGGCTGATGATGCTCGGCGGTCTGCTCCTGATGATCCCCGGGCTCATCTCCGACGCGCTGGGCCTGCTCCTGCTGATCCCGCCCGTCCAGAAGGCCCTGAGCCGTTACGCCGAGCGAGCCATCGACCGCAAGATCCGCGAGGCCGCGCCGGGCAGCGTCGGTGACGCCTTCCAGCAGGCCCGTATCCATCGCCCCGACGGCAAGGTCGTCCAGGGCGAGGTCATCAGGGAAGAGAACCCGACGACGGACCCGGGCCCGCGTCCGCCACTGAACCGCTGACGCTGACCTCGGCCGTGGCTGGGTAATCGGGTGCGGGTGAGCGGGGGCTGGTCGCGCAGTTCCCCGCGCCCCTGAAGGGGCGCGATGGCCTGCGCCGGCCCTTATCCACCGCACCGCCACGCGCACAACGCACAGAGCCGCGGGCCCCGTACGACTTGCGTACGGCGCTCGCGGCTGCGTGCGTGGTATGCCGCCCAACCCCCGGAGGGGTTACGCGGACTTGCGGCTGTCCCGCGGATGCACCGCGATGTTCATCGCGCCGGAGCGCAGAACGGCCAGGCGCTCCTCGAGGACCTCTTCGAGCTCCTCTCGGGTGCGCCGCTCCATCAGCATGTCCCAATGCGTACGCGCGGGCTTGGCCTTCTTTTCCTCAGGGCCGTCGCCGTCCACCAGGAGTGCCTGGGCCCCGCAGACCTTGCACTCCCACTCCGGCGGAATCTCCGCCTCGACCGAGAAGGGCATCTCAAACCGGTGCCCCTTCTCGCATGCGTACTCCACGGCCTGGCGCGGGGCCAGGTCGATGCCGCGGTCCGTCTCGTAGCTGGTCACCACGAGGCGCGTGCCGCGAAGAGCTCGCTCACTCATGAATCGTGCCTCCCGGGCTTGTCGCCCACAGGACAGGTGTCGCTGTCGTCGTCATCCGGTCAACGTCCGGTCGGCGGTAAAGATTCCCGTTCCGGGTCATGCGTCGCCGTCGTAGCCGCCCCTTGTTGTACCCACCGGCGCCCGGTTTGTCACATCTGGCAGCAGATGTCACCCAACGCTTCAGTATCTTTGACGCGCAGTAACGGTACGCCTGGCAGGCCAAACGCGTACACTACCGGCCTTTGGCCTCAGGTGCTAAATCCTGTCCGGAACGGGATTACCCGCGTCGCGCACGGCCTGCCGCACCGGAACCCTCGCGAGCAGCACGAATCCGATGACGAAGAAGGCCACGAGCGAGATGATCGCGTCCCGATAACTTCCCGTCAGCTGGTAGGTCAAACCGAACAGAAGCGGGCCGAGCCAGCTCATCCCCCGGTCGCTCATCTCGTACGCGGAGAAGTACTCGGCCTCCTTCCCGCTCGGCACCAGATGGGAGAACAGCGAGCGCGAGAGCGCCTGGCTGCCGCCCAGGACCAGGCCGATCCCGGCGGCCAGGACGAAGAACCAGACGGGCGCGCCCGCCGGCAGGAAGTATCCGGCGCCGAGCGGCACGGTCCAGGCGACGAGCGAGCCGAGGATCGTGCGCTTCGCGCCGTAGGTCCGTGCGAGCCGTCCCATCCCCAGGGCGCCCCCGACCGCGAGCACCTGCACCAGCAACACGGCGACGATCAGGGTCGACTGGCTCAGCCCCAGCTCCTCCGATCCGTACACCGACGCCTGCGAGATGACCGTCTGGATGCCGTCGTTGTAGACGAGGTAGGCGAACAGGAAGGCGAGGGTGAGCGGTGTGCCCCGCATGTCCCGCACGGTGGCCGCCAGCTGCCGCCATCCGTGCCCCGGCGCCTGCCCCGCGGACGCCGTGGGCCGGTCCCGCAGCCGCTTCAGCGGTACGAGCGTGAAGGCGCCCCACCAGATGCCCGCCGAGGCCAGACAGATGCGGACGGCCGTCGACTCGGAGACGCCGAAGGAGCCGTGGGCCGAGTACAGGACCAGGTTCACGACCAGCATCAGCGAGCCCGCCGCGTAGCCGAAGGCCCAGCCGCGGGACGAGACCGCGTCACGCTCCTCGGGCGGGGCGATCTGCGGCAGGTAGGAGTTGTACAGCACCATCGACACGGCCACCGAGGCATTGGCGACGATCAGCAGCAGACCGCCGAGCAGATAACGGTCGCCGTCCAGGAAGAACATGCCCGTGGTGGCCGTGGCGCCGAGATAGGCGCAGAGCGCGAGCAGGGGCTTCTTGCGGCCGGTGCGGTCGGCGGCCGCGCCCGCCATCGGCATCACGAAGATCGACACAATGACGGACGCCGAGACCGCGTAGGCGAAGAAGGAGCCGGCGCGGACCGGGATGCCCAGCGGATGGACGAAGCCGTCCGCGTCCGCCGCGTGCTTGGCGACGGAGGTGAGATAGGGGCCCAGGAACACGGTGAGCACGCTCGTCGAGTAGACGGAGCACGCCCAGTCGTAGAAGTACCAGCCGCGCTGCTCGCGCCGCCGTTCGGTGACCTCGTCGGTCGCCTGTGCCCGCACGGTCTCGGTGCCCACCCGTGCCCCTCGCTTCCCGCTGAACGGACCGCGCGAGAGGGCTCAGACCCAGGTGCCCCGGTCCTCCAGGACCCTGCGCAGCGTGTCGATGTGATCGGTCATGATGCCATCGACGCCCAGGTCCAGGAGCCGGTGCATCCGATCGGGTTCGTTGACCGTCCACACGTGGACCTGCAGGCCGCGCGCGTGGGCGGCGCGCACGAAGCGCCGGTCGACCACCGGCACGCCCGACTGGTACTCGGGCACCTGGGCGGCGATCGCCGAGTCGCGCAGTGCGGCCGGGATGCCGTACGAGCGCAGCCGCAGCCCCACGACACCCTTGGTGCCGTACGAGGTCGCCAGACGAGGTCCGGCCAGACGCTGGGCGCGGAAGACCCGCGCCTCGGAGAACGAGCCGACGCAGACGCGGTCCCAGGCGTCGAGGCGGCCGATGAGGCTCAATAGGGGGTGGAGGGCGGGTTCGGCCTTGACGTCGACGTTCCAGCGGACGTCGGGGAAGGTTTCGAGGAGCTCCTCGAAGAGGGGGACCGGTTCCTTGCCCGCCACGCGCGCGTGGCGCACGTCCTCCCAGGGCAGGTCCGCGATCCGGCCCGCGCCGTCCGTCACTCGGTCCAGGGTCGCGTCGTGGAAGGCCACGAGCTTGCCGTCCGACGTCGCGTGCACATCCGTCTCGATGTAGCGGTAGCCCGTTTCCACCGCGCGGCGGAACTGGGCGACGGTGTTCTCCAGACCGTCCGCCGCGCCGCCCCGGTGGGCGAAGGCGATCGGGCCGGGGTGGTCGAGGTACGGGTGGCGTATGCGCGGGCTCACCCTGGAAGTATCGCTCGCTCCGGTTGACCGGCGGCAACGACGGTGCTGCCCCCCGGTGCCGGGCGGACGGCGAACACGCGCAGGAACAGCTGGGCGAGCGGCCCGATCGCGACGGCGTACAGCACCGTGCCGATGCCTACCGTGCCGCCGAGCGCGAATCCGGTCGCGACGACCGCCACCTCCAGGACCGTGCGCACCAGCCGGACCGAGCGGCCCGTACGCCGGTGCAGGCCCGTCATCAGACCGTCACGGGGACCCGGACCGAAGCTGGCCGAGATGTAGAGACCCGTGGCCACACCGTTCAGCACGATGCCCGCCACGAGCAGCGGAATCCGTACGGCCAGGGAGTGGGCGTCCGGCACCACGGCGAGGGTGCCGTCCATGGCGATGCCGACCACGAACACGTTGGAGACCGTGCCGAGGCCCGGACGCTGGCGCAGCGGGATCCACAGGAGCAGCACCGCCGCGCCCACGAAGATCGACACCACGCCGATCGTCAGACCGGTCAGTTCGGCGAGCCCCTGGTGCAGCACGTTCCAGGGCTCCAGACCGAGGCCCGACTCCACCAGCAGGGCCGAACTCGCGCCGTACAGCGCGAGGCCCGCGTACAGCTGGACGAGGCGACGAGGAAGCCGTCGCCCGGATCCCCTGCGCTCCCGGTGCGGGGAGTCGGCGTGTGTGGACAAGAGGTCCCCCTGTGGTGATGACCCGTGATGGTCCGTGATGAACCGCGGTGGTGATGGTGGCCTGGCTCGTGACATTCTGTGGCCTGAAGGAAGACGCCATCCAAGGCCAATCCGAGGAAGGTGGACTGGGAATCATGACGCAGTGGACTTCAGCGATGGGAGCCGCGCAGCTCGCACGGCTGCTCAACTCCCAGCAGGAGCGCCCCGCGGGGCCCGGCACCCGCCGCCCGCCCGCCTATCGCGCGCTCGCCGACGGCATCCGGCTGCTCGTCCTCGAAGGCCGGGTTCCGGTCGCCGCGCGGCTGCCCGCCGAGCGGGAGCTCGCGCTGTCCCTCTCCGTCAGCCGTACCACGGTCGCGGCGGCCTACGAGGCGCTGCGCGGCGAAGGGTTCCTGGAGTCCCGCAGGGGAGCGGGCAGTTGGACCGCCGTCCCCGCCGGGAACCCGCTGCCCGCGCGCGGCCTCGAACCGCTGCCGCCCGAGGCCCTCGGCTCCATGATCGACCTCGGCTGCGCGTCACTCCCCGCGCCGGAGCCCTGGCTCACCCGTGCCGTGCAGGGTGCCCTGGAGGAGCTGCCACCGTACGCGCACACGCACGGCGACTATCCGGCGGGGCTGCCCGCGCTGCGCGCGATGATCGCCGAGGGGTACACCGCGCGCGGCATTCCGACCATGCCCGAGCAGATCATGGTGACGACCGGCGCGATGGGCGCGATCGACGCCATCTGTCATCTCTTCGCCGGGCGCGGCGAACGCATCGCCGTCGAGTCCCCCTCCTACGCCAACATCCTCCAGCTGATGCGGGAGGCGGGCGCCCGGCTCGTCCCCGTCGCCATGGCCGAGGGGCTCGCCGGCTGGGACGTGGAGCGTTGGCGCCAGGTCCTGCGCGACGCCGCGCCCCGGCTCGCTTACGTCGTCGCCGACTTCCACAACCCGACGGGAGCCCTCGCGGACGAGGACCAGCGGCGCCGCCTGGTGGACGCGGCGCGGTCGGCGGGGACCGTACTGGTGGTCGACGAAACGATGAGCGAGCTGTATTTGGAGGAGGGGCTGTCGATGCCCCGGCCCGTGTGCGGCTTCGACCCCTCCGGGTCCACGGTCATCACCGTGGGGTCGGCCAGCAAGGCGTTCTGGGCGGGGATGCGGATCGGGTGGGTCCGTGCGGCCCCCGATGTCATCCGCAGTCTCGTCTCCGCGCGCGCGTACGCCGACCTCGGAACGCCCGTGCTGGAGCAGCTGGCCGTGAACTGGCTTTTCAGCACCGGGGGATGGGAGCGGGCCCTGGAGATCCGGCGTGCGCAGGCCCGGGAGAACCGGGACGCGCTCGTCGTCGCCGTGCGCCGTGCGTTGCCCGACTGGGAGTTCACTGTGCCGCGGGGCGGGCTGACGCTGTGGGTGCGCACCGGCGGGCTGTCCGGCTCGCGGATCGCCGAGGCGGGTGAACGGGTGGGGGTACGGGTGCCCTCCGGGCCGCGGTTCGGGGTCGACGGCGCCTTCGAAGGGTATGTGCGGCTGCCGTTCACCGTGGGGGGTGCGGTGGCCGAGGAGGCGGCGGTCCGGTTGGCCGCGGCGGCGCACCTGGTGAAAACGGGCGCGACCGGGGGCAACGAAGCCCCCCGCACGTTCGTGGCCTAGCAGCCGACCGGACCCCGGGTGGGTTCGTCGGGTGGGGGGCGGTGGGGGCGGGGGCGCAGCCCCCGCCCAGGGGCGCGGGGAACTGCGCGACCAGCCCCCACTCACCCGCAGCCGAACTCCACAGCCAGGGAGCCCGCTCAGCCCTCCGCTACCGCGGCCTCCGTGGGGATCGGGTCCGCCTCTGCCGGAGTCGTGCGTTCCGGCAGGAGGTCCAGGACGGCGCGTCGGTGGGTCTCGCTGGTGGCGTCGTCGTAGGGGTCCGGCGTAGCCGGCACCTGGAGGCGCAGGACGGGACCCGCGCCCAGCCGGGCGTACCCGCGGCCGGGCGGTACCTCCCGCGTAGGAGTGGTGTGCGGCGGCGCGCCGAGGACGGCTTCCAGCTGGACCGGAGACGCCGGACCGAGGACCACGCGCGCGCGGGTGTGCTGCTGCACGGCCTCGCTGAGCGCCTCGAGATCCTCGAACTGCTCGGCGATGACGACCGTGACGCCCGCCGCGCGCCCGTGCCGGAGCGGGACCTGAAGGAGTGCCTGGGGATCGTTGCGGCCGTCGGCGGCGGCGAAGTGTCCGAGCGCGCTCGGCCGGTCGAGCAGGATCCACAGGGGGTTCTTGGTGTCGTCGGGGGCCGGGTGCCCCGCCTGCCGCGCACGGTTGGCGGAGATCAGCCGCCGCTCCGTCTCGTTCGCGGCCCACTCCAGACTCGCGAGCGCCCCGGCGAGGCCGGACTCGACGGCGAGGACGCCGGCCCGGCCGGTCAGGCACGCGTACTCGCCGGTGTTGCCGCCCTCGACGATGACGACATCGCCGTACTGAAGGGCCTGGAGCGCGATGGAGCGCACGAGTGTGGTCGTGCCGCTGCCGGGATTGCCGGCGATCAGCAGGTGCGGCTCGGTGGAGCGGATGCCGGTGCGCCAGACGACCGGGGGGACGTCTCGCTGTTCCTCCCCGTAGGTGAGGGGGAGGGTGCGCTGGACGTCGGCCGGGTCGGTGAAGCCGAGGACCGTCTCGCCGGGTGAGGTGACGAATCGCTGGGCGGCGATGTCGGTGGGAAGCGGCGGGAGGACGGTGACGGTGAGCTCGTTGCCCTCCTCGTCCCAGTCGAAGTGGTACTCGCGCCCGCGGCCCGACTTGGCGTGCAGAAGCTGCTCGATCCGGGCCCGGGACTCCGCCTCGCCGTCCGTGAAGTACGCCGGGTAGCGGATGAGCAGCCGGGACACGCGCCCGTCGTCGTCGAAGTCGTGCGTGGGGAAGGCCTTCTCCCAGTCGCCGCCGTGGGCGTACAGGGGGGCCGGGTCCTCGGCCACGGAGAAGTACGGGACGAGGGCGTCGTACAACGACTGGAGTCGTTGGATCTGTGCCTCGTCGGGGCCCGTGGGCTCCGACGAGGCCTGCTGACGGCCCGTCCACGCCGCCGCCGCCATCAGGGTGATGGCGGCGAGCAGCGGTCCGTACGGCACCAGCGCCACGACCAGGATCACCGAGGCCACCAGGAACAGCAGCGGCCCGCGCCGGTCCTTGGGGGTGGCGGCCCACTTGCGCCCGCCGGCGGCTGCCAGCCGGCGCAGTCCACGGGTGACCGTGATCAGTGGGTGGAGGACGTCGGTGGCGCTGTCGGCTGCCGTTCGGGCCAGCTCCCGGCTTCGGGCGATCTGTGCGCTGCCGTTGCTGAGGATGCGGGGGAGAGGGCGCCGGGCCACTGCTGTCTCCTGAAGGTGCGTGCGATGGGCAGGGACGTCAGAACTTGATCCCGCCGAGGAGGCTCGCCAGGCTCTCCCCGCCTGCCTTGATGCTCGGCGCGATGGCCGTGCTGGCGAGGTAGAAACCGAAGAGCGAGGACACCATGGCATGCGACGCCTTGAGTCCGTCCTTGCGGAAGAAGAGGAAGACGATGATGCCGAGCAGGACGACGCCTGAGATGGACAGAATCATTTGTGCTCTCCTGGTTCGTGGGGACAGTCACCATGAGTACTTCCAGGATCACAGGATGTATCCATACGATAAAAGGTGCAACTGAGTGAAATTCGGCTGATTTCATCCAGTCGGCAGAGCTGTTCCGGGCCCCCTGGGCAGGTCTGTTGCCCCCTGTCGGCTCTTGGGTGGCTTGTGGTGATCTTTGCCTCGGTCGGCGCCGGTCATGTGCCGCCGGAGCCAGTACGCTGGCGAATCACCCGTACGGCCGCACACTTCGCTGTCGTACGGACCTGCGCATGACAGCCCACCCGCTGTCGTACGCTCCCGCAGTCCCCCATGACGTAGCTGTCGTTGTCCTTGTGAGAGGTGGTCCGGCCGATGAGTGAAGCCCCCGACCCCGAAGTCGTGGAGCTGGCGACCAAGATCTTCGATCTCGCGCGCCGAGGGGAGACCGAGGCGCTCGTGGCGTACGTCGACGCGGGTGTTCCGGCCAACCTCACCAACGACCGCGGTGACTCGCTGGTGATGCTCGCCGCCTACCACGGTCACGCCGAGGCGGTGCGCGCCCTGCTGGAGCGCGGCGCCGAGGCCGACCGCATCAACGACCGCGGCCAGACCCCCCTCGCGGGGGCCGTCTTCAAGGGCGAGGCGGCGGTCATCCGCGCGCTTCTGGACGGCGGCGCCGACCCGGCCGCGGGCACCCCCTCGGCCGTCGACACCGCCCGGATGTTCGGCAAGACGGAACTTCTCGAATTGTTCGGCGCGCACTGATTCGAACACGCTGACCAGGTACAACACCGAAAACGGGGGAGGCGGTACGGGGCCGCCGGAAATACGGTCGCGGCAAGAAGAACTGCCGAGTCATCATGACGTCGTGATTCATGGACGCGATGGCTGGGCAGATGTTGCCGCACCGCGCGGGCCGTGACGCGGCCCGTATGGGCCCACCAACGAGAGGCAGAGGAAGATGGTCTACAGCAAGCAAGAAACGGCGGGCGCTCCGACGTGTTGTCACGCGGCCAGGTAATGCAGGATCCCGGTTGCGTCGACGCTTGATGTGAGGCTGTTTCCCATGTTCGATCCGGTCATAGCGCCCAGCGGTACGCTGCTCGGCCTGCTTCAGAGGGGCCGCGGCGACGGTACGCTGCACGCGCTCACCGCACCGCGAGCCGAAGCGCTCGCGGCACTGAACCACTGTGTGCTGCGCGATCCCCGCCACGACTGGCAGGTGGAGAACCGCTCCCTGTACTACGCCCGTCTCTACCTCGATCTGAGCGGTGAGCTCGACGAGATCGAGCGGCACCTCTTCGACGTCGAGGACGTCCTCGACGACTGCGAGTCACGCACGGGGCTCGCCCTCGCGGTCCTCGGCCACCTCGCCTCGTACGGCAGGCGGGACGCCCTGGAACTGCTGCGCAGGTACGCCGCCTCGGGCACCAACTGGGCCTGGGCCCTGGACGAGCTGGCCCTGCGCGACGACGACGCGGGACTGCGCGCCCTCGCCGTGCCCGTCCTCGCCCGCTTCCCGGCCGATCCGGAGGGCGAGGCCGCACTCGTCGCCCAGGTGCGCGACGCCTTCGAGCCCCGGCCCTGGCGGCTGTGGGCGGACGACTCCCGCGAATCCATCGCCACGCGGGTGCGGGCCGCCCAGGAACAGGGCTCCTTCGACCGATGGCAACGGCAACTGCGCCCCACCGGGCCACGTCCGGGGTGGAGCGTGCGGGCCGTGTTCGAGTGGGCCCAGCAGGGCCTCGACCGCGGAGCCGCACTCCATGTGCCGGCCGCGCGCTGCCTCACGGCCGTCGCGGGACCCGAGGACCGGCCCGAGATTCTCCAGGCCGCCCGGGACGGCGGCGACGGAGCGCGCTGTACCGCCCTGCGCTACCTCGCCGACAGCAACGATCCGGACGCTCTCGATCTGATCGAGGCCGCCGCGACCGGCGGCACGGCGACCGTCGGGGAGGCCGCCGTCGACGCGTTCGAACGTATGCGCAGTGTCGCCGCCGTCGAGCGGGCCCGACGGTGGGCCGAGCGGCCCGACGCCCTCGGCGCCGCCGCGGGACGGATGCTCGCCTGCCGGGGCGGCACCAAGGACAGCGAACTGGTGCTGGGCGCCCTGCGCGAGGCCGTACGCGGCGAAGGCCCCGACGCGCCCACGCTCTGGACCCTCGTCGACGGAGCCGGACGCCTCGGCATCGTCTGCGCCGCACCCGTACTGCGCCATGTCTACCGGGAGACGGCGTCGTCCCATCTGCGCGGGCGAGCCGCCCGCGCCCTCGCCGCCACCGACCCCTCCTTCCCCGCCGGCTTCGCCGTCGAGTGCCTGTGGGACTGCGAGGAGTCGACTCGCGAGGTGGCCGCTCGACACGCCGAAACCGGTGACGCGCGCGTCGTCGATCAGTTGCGGCGGCTGGCGTCGGATCCGGCCGAGGAAGCGGAAGTACAGACAGCCGTACGCAGCCGGATCGGGCCCGACGCACCCGCCGTATGAACACGAAGTGACTCGCGGGTCAGGAGGGCGTGGCCGCGGGCTGACCTGGAAAAGCGTGCAGTACAACGCTCACGGGGCGTTCCCCGGTAGGAAAGATCGACGTTGACGCGGCCACGTCCAGCACGGCGACAACACGGGTATGCGTGTCGTCATCGTGACCGAATCCTTTCCCCCCGATGTGAACGGCGTGGCCCACTGCGCGCTCCAGACCGCCCGGCACCTCGTCGATCGCGGTCACGCTCCCCTCGTCGTCGCCCCGGCCACTGCGGCCGGGCACGGGCCCGACGCCCTCGCGCCGTGCCCTGTCGTCCGTGTCCCCTCCCTACCGCTCCCCGGCTACCCCCAGGTCCGCGTCGCTCTCCCCAGCCGACGCGTCGCCGCCGCGATCACCGAACACCGCGCCGACATCGTCCACCTGGCCAGTCCCTTCATCCTCGGCGTCCGCGGCATGGCGGCCGCCGCCCGGCTCGGCGTCCCCGCCGTCGCCGTCTACCAGACCGACCTCGCCGGTTACGCCCGTACGTACGTGGGCGCGGGCGAAGCCACCGCCTGGCGGCGCATCCGCTCCGTCCACGCCGCCGCCGACCGGACGCTCGCCCCGTCCAGCGCGGCCCTGCACGACCTGGAGGCACACGGTGTGCCCCGGGTGCGGCTGTGGCCGCGCGGTGTGGACACCGTCCGCTTCCGCCCCGAGCACCGGGACGAGGCCCTCAGGCGCGAACTGGCGCCGAACGGTGAGCTGATCGTCGGCTACGTCGGCCGGCTGGCCCCCGAGAAGCAGGTCGAACTGCTCGCCGGAGCCTGCGGCCTGGAAGGCGTACGCGTCGTGATCGTGGGCGACGGGCCCAGCGAGACGAGCCTGCGCGAGGCGCTGCCCGGCGCCGTCTTCCTCGGGCGTCGCACCGGCGACGAACTCGCCCGGATCTTCGCCTCCCTGGACGTCTTCGCGCACACCGGCCCCTTCGAGACCTTCTGCCAGACCGTCCAGGAGGCCATGGCCAGCGGCGTACCGGTCGTCGCACCCGCCGCGGGCGGACCGCTGGACCTGGTCGCACACGGCCGTACGGGGCTGCTGGTGCCGCCCCGCGACGAGGCCGCCGTGCGCGACGCGGTGGGGGCGCTCGCCGCCGATCCGGCGCTGCGAGCGGCCTACGGCGCCGCCGGGCGGGCCACCGTCGAGGGCCGCACCTGGGCGGCCGTCGGCGACCAGCTCATCGACCACTACGCCGACGTGCTCACCGCGCGGACGGTGGTGGCGGCATGAGCCTGCGCATCGTACGGCTGGCCAACTTCGTCGCCCCCGCGTCGGGCGGTCTGCGCACCGCCCTGCGGGAGCTCGGCAGCGGCTACCTGGCCGCCGGACACGAGCCCGTGCTCATCGTCCCCGGCGAGCGTGCCACCGACCGCGAGACCGAGCAGGGGCGGGTCATCACGCTGCCCGGTCCGCTGCTGCCCGGAACCGGCGGCTATCGCGTCCTCACGGACAAGCGGCGGGTCGCCCGCGTCCTGGAGTCGCTCGCGCCCGACCGCCTCGAAGTCTCCGACCGGACCACCCTGCGCTGGACCGGGGTCTGGGCGCGGCGCGCCCGGGTGCCCGCGGTCATGGTCTCCCACGAGACCGCCGACGGCGTGCTGCGGACCTGGGGGCTCTCCAAGGGAATGGCCCGCAAGGCAGCCGACGCCCTCAACATCCGTACGGCGCACACCTACGCGCGGGTCGTGTGCACCACGGAGTTCGCGGAGCGCGAGTTCGTCCGCATCGGGGCCCGCAATGTCGTACGGGCCCCGCTGGGCGTCGACCTGGTCGGCCGGCACCCCGGGCTGCGCGATCGCGAGGTGCGCGAGCGGTACGCGCGCGCGGACGAGGTGCTGCTCGTGATGTGCTCCCGGCTGTCCGTCGAGAAGCGGCCCGGTACGGCGCTCGACGCGCTGGAGGCGCTGCTGCGGCGCGGCGAGCGTGCCGTGCTCGTCGTCGCCGGGGACGGGCCGCTGCGGGCCCGGCTCGAACAGCGGGCCCGGGAGCGGCGGCTGCCCGTCACCTTCCTCGGGCATGTCGCCGACCGCGCGCTGCTCGGCGCGTTGCAGGCCTCCGCCGACGTGTGCATGGCACCGGGGCCCGCCGAGACGTTCGGGCTGGCCGCCCTGGAGGCGATGGCCTGCGGTACGCCCGTGGTGGCCAGCGCGGTGTCGGCGCTGCCGGAGGTGGTCGGCTCCGCCGGAGCCACCGCCGCGGACAGCGGGGACTCCTTCGCGGACGCGGTACGCCTGCTCCTGGGGCGTCCCGAGGCCGCGCGCAGGGAAGCCGCACGCGCGCGTGCGGAGTGTTTCGGCTGGGACACCGCCGTGGAGGCGTTCCTCGCCGCGCACGACGCGGTGGTCGAGTCCCGGCCCCGCCTCCAGGAGGGCGTCGGATGAGACCCCTTCGGTTCGTCGCCCTCGGGGACTCGTTGACCGAGGGCGTGGGCGACCCCGTCGGCGAGGCCTGGCGGGGCTGGGCCGCGCTGCTCGTCGACGGGCTGTCCGACGGCCCGGACACGTCCGTGGAGTTCACCAATCTCGCGGTGAGCGGGGCCCAGACGCGCGACGTCCTGGAACGGCAGACCCCGGCGGCGCTGGCCCTGGCTCCGGACGTGGTGTCCGTCGTGATCGGTGTGAACGACACCCTTCGCTGCACCTTCGACATCCACGCCGTGGCCGCGCGCCTCGACCGGGTGTACGCGGCGTTCCGGGCCCAGGGCGCCGTCCTGCTGACCGCCTGCCTGCCGGATCCCGGCGCGATGCTCGGGCTGCCGGGGGTGCTGGCCAGGCCCCTGGCCCGGCGGCAGCGGGCCGTCAACACGGTCGTGCACGCCCTGTCCGAGCGCCATGGAGCCGTGCATCTGCATGCGGCGGAGGGCGCCTGGCTCATGGACCGCGCGATGTGGAGCGCGGACCGGCTGCACCCGGGGGAGCGGGGGCACCGGCAACTCGCCCTGCGTTTCCACGCACTGCTCGAACAGGAGGGCATCGCCACCGGGGACACCCCCTCGGCCGAGCCGGAGTTCCCCGCGCCCACACGGTCGGCCAGCCTGTGGTGGCTGGCCACCGCGGGGACGGGGTGGGTGGCCCGGCGGTGCACCGACCTGCTGCCGCAACTGCTCACCCTGGCCGCCGCCGAGGTGCGCCACCGGGCGCGCGGCACCAGCGCCCGGCTCGACCTCAGCGCCTCGCACGCCGTGGCGTCCGCGCTGGCCGCCCTGTCGGTGGCGGAACAGCCGGACGCGGCATGACGGTTCGAGGTGGTGGGCCCGAGCTCGTCAGCGGCGGCGTACGAGCATGAAGCGCACCGGCGTGCCCGGGACCGCCTGAGCGGCCGCGGGGAGGTCGGCGCCACGGACCACCGCGATCACCGGGTACCCGCCGGTGGTCGGATGGTCGGCGAGGAAGACGACCGGTCTGCCGTCGGGCGGCACCTGCACGGCGCCCAGCACCATGCCCTCACTGGGGAGTTCGCCGGAAACGGCCCTCTCCAGTGAGGGCCCTTCCGTACGTAGCCCTATGCGGTTGCTCGCGGAGGACACCCGGTAGGTGCCCGTCGCCAGGGTCCGCAGGGCCGAGGCCGTGAACCAGTCGTCGCGCGGGCCCGGTGTCACCCGCAGGACCAGCTCCAAGGGCGGCCCCGGATGCGGAACCACGTCCACACGCGTGTGCATGCCGTTGGGGCGCCCCAGAGGCAGCACCGTGCCGTCCGTGAGCGGCGGCGGACCGAGCCCCGAGAGGAGGTCCGTGGAGCGGCTGCCGAGGACCGGATCCACGGCCACTCCGCCGGCGACGGCCACGTAACTGCGAACCCCCGCGCGGGCCGGGCCGATGTCCAGCAGCGCTCCGGCGGGGACGCGCACGGGCGCTCCCCAGGGCGCCGGACGGCCGCCCACCGTGACCGGGCACGGCGCGCCCGTGACGGCCACGGTGACCACCGAACGCGGACGCAGGGCGCATCCGTTGAGCGTCGTCTCCAGTACGGCCGCCTCGACGGGGTTGCCGACGAGCCGGTTGGCCAGCGCCGCGGCGGGCGCGTCCAGCGCGCCGGAGCGGGGTACGCCGAGGTGGGCGTGGCCGGGGCGGCCCCGGTCCTGGACGGTGGTCAGGGCCCCGGCGCGCACGACGGCGAGGGCCCGGTCGGTCATGAGCACCCCACCGGTACGAACCGGACGCGCGTCCCAGGGGCGAGCAGCGCGGCCGGCACGCGCGCGTGGTCCCACAGCACCGCGTCCGTCGTGCCGATCAGCTGCCAGCCGCCCGGCGAGGAGCGTGGGTAGACGCCCGTGTACGGGCCCGCGAGCGCCACGGAACCCGCCGGAACCGCCGTCCGCGGAGTCGCCCGGCGCGGCACGTCGTACCGGGCCGGCAGCCCCGTGAGATAGCCGAAGCCGGGCGCGAACCCGCAGAAGGCGACACGGAACTCGGCCGCCGCGTGGATCACGGGCACCTCGTGCTCGGGCACCCCCCACAGAGCGGCGACATCCGCCAGATCGGGACCGTCGTACCGTACGGGGATCTCGATCGCCTCCTCCGCGCGCGCGGTGTGCGGTGGGATCTGCCACCCGGGGAGCTGCTCCGCCAGCCGCCGGGGGTCCTCCAGACCGTCCAGGAGGACCGTGCGGGCGGCGGGGACGATCTCCGTGGCCGAGAGCGAGCCCTCGGCGCGGCGGCGCAGCAGTTCGGCGTGCAGGGCCTGGGCCGCCGCGACCGAGGAGACCTCGACGAGCAGGGCGTGGTCACCGACCGGCAGCGCCCTCGTGCCGTCGGCGGCCGGTGACGCCTGTGTGCTGCCGGCGGCCGGAACAGCCTTCATACGAAGGCCTTCACGGGGACGCCGGAGGACTCCAGACGCGCGCGGACCCGACGTGCCAGGTCCACCGCGCCCGGGGTGTCGCCGTGCAGGCACAACGAGCGGGCACGGACCGGGATGCGCGCCCCGGAGTGGGAGGTGACCATGCCGAAGCGGGCCAGGCCCAGCGAGCGCTCGACGACCGCCTCGGCGTCCGTGATCACCGCGTCGGCCTGGGTGCGGGGCACCAGGGTGCCCTGCTCGGTGTAGGCGCGGTCCGCGAACGCCTCCGTGGCGGTGGGCAGTCCGGCCCGCTCGGCCACCTTCAGGAAACGGGAGGACGGGAGACCGAGGACGGGCAGCGCGGCGTCCGCGAGCAGCACGCCCTCGACGACCGCCGCCGCCTGCTCCTCGTCGTGCACGACGCGGTTGTAGAGCGCGCCATGCGGTTTCACGTACGACACGCACGCCCCGGCCGCGCGTGCGAAGACCTCCAAGGCACCGATCTGGTAGGCCACTTCGGCAGCCAGCTCGTCGGGCGGCACGTCCATCGCGCGCCGCCCGAAGCCCGCCAGGTCGCGGTAGGAGACCTGGGCGCCGATCCGTACACCCCGCTCGCCCGCCAGCTCGCACACCCGCCGCATGGTGGCCGCGTCCCCGGCGTGGAAGCCGCAGGCCACATTGGCGCTGGTCACGACGGACAGCAGTTGTTCGTCGTCGGTCAGCCGCCAGCGGCCGAAGCCCTCGCCGAGGTCGGCGTTGAGGTCGATCGGGGTCATGAGGTGCGGTCTCTCCTTCGTAGGTCGTTCTCAGGCCACGCGGTACTGCTCGTCGCGGGCGTCGGTGAGGAACATCTGGCCCGGTGCGTGGGTGATGGCGAAGGGCGGGCGCGACGCCATCACGGCCGCCTGGGGTGTCACCCCGCAGGCCCAGAACACCGGGATGTCGTCCGGCTCGGCGTCCACCGCGTCGCCGAAGTCGGGGCGCGAGAGATCCTCGATGCCCAGCCCCGACGGCTCGCCGCAATGCACCGGGCTGCCGTGCACGGCGGGCAGCAGGCTGCTCTCCCTGATCGCCGCGGCCACATGCTCGGGAGGGACCGGGCGCATCGACACCACCATCGGTCCGTGCAGCCGCCCGGCGGGGCGGCACTCGCGCTCCGTCACGTACATGGAGACATTGCGGCCCTGCTCGATGTGGCGCATCGGGACGCCCGCCTCGGTCAGCGCCCACTCGAAGGTGAAGCTGCATCCGATGATGAACGACACCAGGTCGTCGCGCCAGCGGTCGATCACGTCCGTGGGCTCGTCGACCAACTCGCCGTGCTCCCACACCCGGTAGCGCGGCAGGTCCGTGCGCAGATCCGCGTCCTCGGCGAGCGGAGTGGTCCAGGAGCCGGCGTCCGTGACGTCGAGGACCGGGCAGGACTTCGGGTTGCGCGTGCAGAACAGCAGCATGTCGTACGCCCAGTCGGCGGGCACCGAGATCAGGTTCGCCTGGGTGTGGCCGGTGGCGACTCCGGCGGTGGGACCGGACACGCCCGAACGGAACCGGGCGCGCGCCTCCTTGGGGGTCCACCGGTGCGCAGAGCCGTCGATGGGGAGGAGGCTCGAAGGGCGTTCCTGGAGGGTGTGCTTCACAGCAGTTCCTTCCCACGCGTCTCGGGGAGTCCGATCAGTGCCAGGGCGGCGAGGGCGTAGCCGATCGCGCCGAAGACCAAGGCGCCGCCCACACCCCAGCTGTCGGCCAGGAAGCCGACGGTGGTGGGGAAGGCGGCCCCCACGGCGCGCCCGGTGTTGTACGTGAAGCCCTGCCCCGTGCCGCGCACCGCCGACGGGTACAGCTCGCTGAGGAAGGAGCCGAACCCGCTGAAGATCGCCGACATGCAGAAGCCGAGCGGGAAACCGAGCACAAGGAGAAGCGTGTTGGCGCCGCTCGGGATGTTGGTGTAGGTGAGGATGCAGGCCGCGGAGAGGATCGCGAAGAGCAGGATGTTCCGTTTGCGGCCCAGTTTGTCGGTGAGATAGCCGCCGGTGAGGTAGCCGATGAAGGCCCCGGAGATCAGGAACGTGAGGTAGCTGCCGGTGCCGACGACGGACAGGCCGCGCTCCGTCTTCAGATACGTGGGCACCCAGGTGGCCAGCGTGTAGTAGCCGCCCTGCACGCCGGTGGAGAGCAGGACCGCGAAGAAGGTGGTGCGCAGCAGGCCGGGGCCGTCGGCCGAGGCGGGCTTGAAGATCGCGGCGAACGAGCCCTTCTCGGCGCTCTTCTCGCGCACGGCGGCCGCCTCCGGGGCGTCCTGCACCCGACGCCGCACCCACACGACGAGCAGTGCGGGCAGCGCGCCGGTCCAGAACATCACGCGCCAGGCGAGGTCGTCGCCGAGGAACTGGAAGACAAGGGTGTAGACGATCACCGCCAGCCCCCAGCCGACGGCCCAGGAGCTCTGGATCGCGCCGAGCGTGCGCCCCCGGTGCCTGGCGCTCGAGTACTCGGCGACGAGGATCGCGCCGACCGCCCACTCACCGCCGAAACCGAGGCCCTGAAGGGCACGGAAGACCAGCAGCGTCTCGTAGTTGGGCGCGAAACCGCAGGCCACCGTGAACACCGCGTACGTGATCACGGTGATCATCAGTGCCTTGACACGTCCGATCCGGTCCGCGACCACACCCGCGATCGCGCCGCCGACCGCCGAGACGACCAGCGTCACGGTGGTGAACAGACCGGTCTGGCCGCTGTCCAGGCCGAAGTACGCCGCCAGCGCGACCATGCTCAGCGGCAGCGTGAAGTAGTCGTACGAGTCCAGGGCATAGCCGCCGAACGCGCCGGCGAACGCCCGGCGGCCCTGCGGACCGAGGGCGCGCAGCCAGGCCAACGCGCCGTCGTCCGAGGTGAGTTCATTCGTTCCGGGGTGTGCACCGGTGGTCAGGGCCTGTGGTGGAGGGGTCGTGCTCATGGGCACCTCGCAGTGGGAGGACGGAGGGTGCTTGGGGACTGAGCCGTGCCGTGCGGAAGCCGTCGGCGCTCGGGTGAGCGGGTGGCGCCGTGTGTAGCAAGGTAGAGGATCGTTGAACGATCCCTCAATACCCGTGTTGTTTCGTTCTTATTTCTGCGATTGAATCCGGGCATGGCAGAGCTGACGGGACTGGCCGACGATCGCGCCCTGCTGGGCCGCACCAGCACCGCCGAGCGGGTCTCGGACATCCTCAGGAGCCGTATCGCCGAGGGGTACTTCCCGCCCGGGACACGACTGTCCGAGGACAGCATCGGCGGTGCGCTCGGCGTCTCCCGCAACACACTGCGCGAGGCGTTCCGGCTGCTCACGCACGAACGACTCCTGGTGCACGAGCTCAACCGCGGGGTCTTCGTACGGGTGCTGACCATCGATGACGTCGAGGACATCTACCGCACCCGCACCCTCGTCGAGTGCGCCGTGGTCCGTGGCCTCGGCGAGCCGCCGTACGCCGTGGACGACCTCGCCCAGGCCGTCGCCGACGGGCAGCGGGCGGCGCGCGAAGGTGACTGGAAAGGCGTCGGTACGGCCAACATCCACTTCCACCGGGAACTGGTGGCGCTCGCCGGGAGCGACCGCACCGACGAACTGATGCGCAGCGTCTTCGCCGAACTGCGCCTCGCCTTCCATGTGGTGGCCGACCCACGGCGACTCCACGAGCCGTACCTCGCGCGCAACCGCGAGATCCTCAAGACGCTCCGGGCGGGCGACCGCGACGAGGCCGAGCGACTGCTAGCGGTCTATCTCGACGACTCGCTCACCGGGGTCGTGGAGGCCTATGCGCGGCGGGTCACCGACGGGGCGCAGGGGATCGGCTGAGCCGGGTCGTGGTTCTCGGGGACGGCCGCGGCGGCGGTTCGTTCCGCCGCACTCGCCGCTGCTCTCGGCACTGCTCTCGCGAGGCGCTATGTGGAGCCGGTGTGACGTGCTGCGTGGAGCCGGTGTGACGTGCTGCGCGGAACCGGCGTGACGCGCTGTGTGGAGTCGGTGTGACGGCGGTCGCTTCTGAGTCGTTTCGACCGTTGTCAGACCGAGGACCTAGTCTGTGCACCGTGACTTCGCCTGCATCGACGGACAGCGTTCCGCCCCAGCTCAGCGCGGGGCCGCGCCCCGCTCCGGGCCCGGCCGCCGACGAGGGCCTGGCGCGGCGGCTGCGCGCGCTCGCATGCACCGCGCCGCTGCACGACCTCGATGTGCGCAAGGCGAATCTCGCGGGCGAGTACACGGTGTACGGGATGGCCGAGGTGGCCCTCGCCGCCATCGACCTCGTCACACTGAACATGGACTTCGACACGGGCGCCGACCACGACCAGATAGTGGCCCGGCTCATCCCGCGCATCGCCGCGCAGGCCCCCCGGCGCCCCGTCGCCGAGCACGAGCGCGTGGCCAAGTGGGTCCTGGAGAACCTGATCAACGTCGGCAGCGTCGACCGCGGCTTCCGGGCCGTATACGGCACCTTCGCCCCCGACGGCTCCTATGTGCGCCGCGACTACGACTTCAAGCTGATCGAGGAGGTGCCTGGGTACGGGGGGACCGTCTACCTCCGTACGACGGACGAGGCGGTCAACGTCCTCGTCGGCGCCCTCGACACCGACGTCACCAGCGCGCAGATCGCCGCCGAGGTCAAGCTCGAGGTGCTGATCAGCCGCGGCCGTCTCGCCGACGCCCAGCTCGCCGCCGAGCAGGCCCGGTACCGGACCGTGCAGTACTCGGAGACGCTCCGCAGGGCGCTCGACGCGACCCGGCGCAATGTGCGGGCCGTCGACTGGCTCCAGGCCGTGCCCGACATGATCGCCGAGGCGCTCGACCACGTCGCCGACCGCTACCGCCACGAGAACGCGATCCTCACCAACATCCGCAAGGCCCGCGACGAGTCCGAGGACCCCGAGCAGAAGCGCCGCGCCGCCGAGCTCGTCGACATCGTCAAGGACTGCATCCGCCGGCACACGCAGTTGCAGTCCCGGCTCCTGGATGCCGGGCCGCTGTTCCGCGCCGAGCAGGACCGGCAGGCCTTCGCCACACCCATGACGACCTCGGGGATCGACCTCTACGGCCACCTCGTCGCGCCCGTGCTGCCGCTGCCCGTCGCACAGGCTCGGCGCGTGACGGACGCGTTCTTCGCGCGCGGGACGGGGCTGCGTACGCCGGTGGCCGTACGGGTGGGGGATCTTGTCGAGCTCCTGCTGACACCACCCCTGGAGCGGGAGCACCTCGGTGCGGAGATGCCCGAGCCGGACCTGATCGCCACGCCGGACGACAGTCGGTTCAGTGAGGAGCAGCTCGCCTCCGCGATGGAGCTGCTGGATCTGCCGGCGGACGCGCCGCGACGGCTGTCCGGGCTGCTCGCCGAAGCGCGCCGCCGGGATCCCGAACTGCCCTACCTCGTCGCCCTGCTGGCCGTTCACGCGGCCAGTCCGCCGGTCGGTACCGCGTATCGGCAGGGTGAGGAGAAGCTGTTGTTCGCCGTGGACGACGGGGTCGAGCTCGATGATCCCGAGTTCGGCGGGGCCGATCTGATAGTGGGGATGGCTTTGCTGGACGCGGCGGGGATGGCGGCGGACCGGTCGTGAATCCCAGCCTCGTAACTCTGTACAAGGAGCCTCTGTCGTGACCGAGCAGCACGTCGAGTGGAGTGAGCCGGATGCCGTCGCCGCGCCGGCGAACGCTCCCGTCACACCCGCCGACGCCGCCGACGCGGCGCGGCTCGTCGCCTTCGGGCTCCAGCCCAAACTGCAGCCTGCGCGGGACCAGGAGTACGCGGAGCTGTTGCGGCGGTACCGCGAGGACCCGGCGTTCGCCCGGCTCGCCGACGCCGTGGCCGCCGGGCTCGGGCTGGTCGTGCTGGAGGTGTCCCCGCGCGCGGGAATGGCCGTGACGGCCGCCGAGGACTCGGTGTTCGCCGTCCGGATGGGCGACTACGCCCGTCGTACCTCGGCCGACTCCGCGGACCGCTTCCTGCACGGCCTCGCCCACCTCGCCGTCGCCGCGATGGCCTTCCCACGCCCCGAGGACCTCGCGGACGACGGGTACATCGGGCGGGTCTCGGTCAACGGCGTCGACGCGTTCGTACGACAGGCCTGCCGCCGTCTGGAGGAGCGGGCCGAGGAGCAGGGCGAGAACACCGATCCGGCGACCGAGGCGCCCGGCCTCGAGGCGGCCTGGCGGATCTGGGCACGGCGCAGCTCCACCGGCGCCACCAAGGACGCGCGAAGACTGTCCGGTTCGACCACCGGCATCATCGGCAAGGCCGTCGCCTTCCTCACCGACTCCGGATTCCTCCAGCGGACCGGGGACGACTCCGGGGGGACGTACCGGACGACGGCCCGTTATCAGCTCCAGGTGCGGGACATGGCGGGCAGCGCCGCGATGGCCGAGCTCCTCGAGCTGGGCGTCGTCCCGGTGACCGACGGCACCCCGACGCTGCTGCCCGCCGAGCACACCGACGACCTGGAGCTGGTGGCCGACGCAGGCCTGCCGTTCCACTCCTGAACCCACCTACGTATCTGCCCTACGTATCCGAAGACTTACTACGAGAGTCCGCCGCCATGTACGAGCTGTCCCGGGTCCGCCTCTACTCCATCGGGCCTGCTGGCGCGCGCTATGCCGACACCGTCCTTGACCTGAGGGGTGTCGGCGAGCCCGTGCCCGACCCCGCCCCCACCCAGGCGGAGTTCTTCGAGGAGGAGCCCGTCGGGCCGCCGCGTCGGCCCGCGCCCGCGGGCGTGCTCTTCCTGGAGAACGGCGGTGGCAAGTCGGTGCTGCTCAAGCTGATCTTCTCGGTGATGCTGCCGGGCCACCGCAACACCCTGGGCGGCGCCAGCTCCGGTGTGCTGCGCAAGTTCCTGCTCGCCGACGACTGCGGTCATGTCGCGCTGGAGTGGCAGCACACGCTGACCGGCGAGTGCGTCGTGGTCGGCAAGGCCAGCGAGTGGCGGGGACGGCAGGTGTCCAACGACCCGCGGAAGTTCGCCGAAGCCTGGTACTCCTTCCGGCCCGGTCCCGGCCTGAGCCTGGACAACCTGCCCGTCGCCGAGGCGACCGCCGTCCGGCCGCCCGTCGAGGGCGCGTCCGGCGCGCAGGGCCGGCGGCGCACCATGAAGGGCTTCCGCGACGCCCTCACCGAGGCCGGAAAGGCGTATCCGCACCTCGAAGTGCACTGGGAAGAGATCCACGACCGCTGGAACGAGCACCTGACGGACCTCGGCCTCGACCCCGAACTCTTCCGTTACCAGCGGGAGATGAACGCCGACGAGGGTGAGGCCGCCGGTCTCTTCGCCGTCAAGAAGGACTCCGACTTCACCGACCTGCTGCTGCGCGCGGTCACCGACACCCGGGACACCGACGGGCTCGCCGACCTGGTCGGCGGCTTCGGCAACAAGCTGGGTCGGCGCGCCGAGCTGATCGCCGAGCGGGACTTCACGGCGGGGTCCGTGGATCTGCTCGGCCGGATCGTCGAGGCCGCCGAGGCACGGGCACGCGCCCGAGACATCCACGCGGGCGCCGAGCGGCGTACCCGCACCCTGGCCCGGCGACTGTCCGCGCGAGCCGTGCGGGAGCGCGTCCGCGCCGGTGAGCTCGCACAGCGCGTGACCGCCGCCGCGTACGCCGTCACCCACGCCGAGGGCGCGCGCGAGCGCGGTGCCCTCATCGCCGCCGAACTCGCCTACCGGCACGCCTCGTTGGCGCTCGCCGGGGCCGAGAAGTCGGCGGCCGCCCAGAAGCGCGAACTCGCCGACGCGCGCACCCTGCACTCCTCCTGGCAGGCCGCCGAGCTCGTACTGCGGCACCGTGCCGCCGCCGACCGCTCCGCGCGCGTGGCCGCCGCGATCCTCGAGGCCGAGCGGGACGCCGCGCCCGCGCTCGCCGCCCGCGCCAAGGCCGCCGTCGACCTCGTCCGCGCGCTGCACCGCGCCGCCGATGGCGCCGAGGCGCTCGCCAACGAGGAGGAGGAGCGCTCCGCCGGACTCCAGGAGGTCGGCGAGACCGCGTACGCCGACTCGACCGCCGCGGCCACCGCCGCGCAGCGCGCCCGCAGCGAGGTCGGACATCTGCGCCAGCGCCTGAGCGAGGTCGAGCAGGAGACCGCGGAGGCGGTCCGCGCCGGCTGGCTCGACGACAGCGCCCCCGACGCCGACCCGGCCCGCGCCGCCCTCGCCGCCAGCGACGCCGAGAAGACGGCCGTCGCGGCGTGGGACACCGCGCGTGAGGCCTCGCGACGGGCCTCGGAGCACGGCCGCGAGGCGGCGTCCGCCGAGTCCCGCGCCGAACTGACGGCCGCCCGTGCGGCGGACGCGGCGACGGCGGCCGAGCGCGCGTACGACGGCGAGCGCCGTACGGCCGAGGCACTGGCGGGGGAGGAGCGGCTCGCGGAGCTGCTCAGCCTGCCGGGCACAGCCGGAACGCGGCACGGCGGGGTACCGGTGCCCCGGGCGGCCGGGGACGCCGCTACCTCGACCGGCCACGGCAAGGGCGGCGACACCGGCCGAGGCGCCCGCGGCACCTCCGCCGACGTCTGGGCGGAGGCCGAAGGCGCCCTCACGCCGGAGGAGTTGGACCAGTACGCCGACGAACTGCGCGAGCTGCTCGACGACGGAGTCGCCTCCGCCGAGCGCCACCTCTTCGAGCTGCGCACCGCGGCGGCCGACGACGCCCGGATCCTCGGCGCCCTCGGCGACGGCGGACTCCTGCCGCCCGGCCCCGACGTGCTGGCCACGGTCGAGTACCTCGGTGAGCACGGCATCCCCGCCCTGCCCGGCTGGCGCTATCTCGCGCAGGCCGTCGACCCCGTCGACCACGCGCGCGTGCTGGCCGCCAGGCCCGAGCTCGTCGACGGCGTGATCATCACCGACCCGGACACCCACGCACGGGCCCGTGAGGCGCTCAGCGAAGCGGCGCTGCTGCCGCGCTCCGCCGTCGCCGTCGGCACGGCCGCCGCGCTGCTCGCCCCGACCCCGGTCGCCGACCCGGGCGACGGCGGCGTCTTCCTCGTGCCGCCGAACCCGGCCATGCACGACGAGCACGCCGCCGACGAGGAACGGCAGGCGCTGCGCACCCGAGCGACCGAGCGGGACGAGGAGATCCGCATCCTGGCGGCCCGGCTCGGCAAGGACCGGGAGCTCGCGGCCCGGCTCGCCTCCTGGCGCACCGGCTGCCCCGCCGGGCGGCTCGTCGAACTGGCCGCGGCCGCCCGGGACGCGCGCGCGTTCGCCGAGGAGGCCGAAGCCGAGCTCGCCGAGGCGCGCACCGTGCGGGCCGAGGCAGACGAGGCGGCGGCCGAGGCGGCCCTCGTGCGCGACGAGCGCCAGGACGCCGCCCAGCGCGCCCGGCGCGCGGCCGACGCGCTCGCCGGACTCGCCTTCCGCCTGCGCGAACGCGCCGGCTGGCAGGTCAAGGTGCGCGAACTCGCCGACGAGGCCACCGAGTCGGAGGCTCGCGCCCAGGTCTGCCTGGAGCGCGCCCGCGCCGCCGACGAGGACCGCCGCGCCACCCAGCGCGCCGCCGACGACGCCCGCCGCACGGCCCGCGCGCTGCGTGCCGAGCGCGCCGAGATCGCGGGCGCCCCCGACGACGTACCGGAGGACGCGTCGGAGACGGCGAAGTCCTCGCTGCCCGCCCTGCGTGAGGCCTACCGGGCCGCGTCACAGCTGTACGAGAAGGTCGGCGTCGGCGCCGATCTGCGCGCCGAGCAGGCCCGCGCCGAGAGCGACGAGACCGCGGCCCTGGCAGAGCTGGACCGGCTCAGCAACAAGGTGCGCACGCGCGCCGCACAGCTCCTTCAGGCGCCGGACGGTTCCGACGGGCCGTCCCGGCAGGCCGCGGCCGCCCGTGCCGAGGAGCTCGTGCAGCTCCTGGAGACCCGCATGTCCACCGCGAGCGAGCAGCTCGGGCGGCTGCGCGGCGAGGCCGAGCGGCACGCGCCCGAGGACGGCGAGGCCCACACCGAGCTGTCGCAGGAGCTGGTCCCGCGCGACGCCGAGCACGCGCAGTCGCTGCTGCGCACGGCCACCGGTGAACTCGCCTCCCGCGCCGAGGCGCTCGGCCAGGCGCGCGAGGCGCACGCCGAGCTGCTCGACGCGCACCGCGCCGCCGAGGACGCGGCCGGTGGCTTCGACGAGACGGCAGCCCTGCTCAGGGACCTGCTGCGGGAGCACTCCGACGAGGAGCAGGAGGAGCCCGAGCCCTACCCCGGCACCCTCGAGGAGGCCCGGCACTCCGCCGCCGAGACCCGCCGCTCCCTGCGCGGCTGCGCCGCCGACCTCTCCGCGGCCGAGGGCGCCGTGCGCGAGGCGAGCGACATCCTCGTACGGCATGCCAACTCCAACCGGTACGAGCAGGTACGCACCCCCGCCCGGCAGCAGATCCGTGAGCTGCCCGCGTCCGCGCTGCCGGAACACGCCCAGAAGTGGGCGGACGCCTTCGCGCCCCGACTGCGGGTGCTGACCGACGAGCTGGCGCAGCTGGAGCGCAACCGGGACTCGATCGTGGACCGGCTGCGGGGGCTGGTGGAGTCGTCGCTCGCCACCCTGCGGTCCGCGCAGCGGCTGTCCCGGCTGCCGGAGGGGCTCGGCGAGTGGTCCGGGCAGGAGTTCCTGCGCATCCGCTTCGAGGAGCCCGATCAGGCCACGCTCGCCGAGCGGCTCGGCGAGGTCGTCGACGAGGCCACCCGCGCGGCGGTCAAGAAGAACTCCGACATGCGGCGCGACGGCATGTCACTGCTGCTGCGCGGAGTCAGCGCCGCCCTCGAACCGAAGGGCGTCGCCGTCGAGATCCTCAAGCCGGACGCCGTACTGCGCGCCGAGCGCGTCCCCGTCGGGCAGATGGGTGACGTCTTCTCCGGCGGTCAGCTGCTGACCGCGGCCATCGCGCTGTACTGCACGATGGCCGCGCTGCGCAGCAACGACCGGGGCCGTGACAAGCACCGGCACGCCGGCACGCTCTTCCTCGACAACCCCATCGGACGCGCCAACGCGACCTACCTGCTGGAGCTGCAGAGGGCCGTCTCGGACGCGCTCGGCGTCCAGCTCCTCTACACCACCGGGCTGTTCGACACGACCGCGCTCGCCGAGTTCCCCCTCGTCATCCGCCTGCGCAACGACGCCGACCTGCGCGCCGGGCTGAAGTACATCAGCGTGGAGGAACACCTCCGGCCGGGGCTCCCGCAGCAGGCCCCGGCCGGGGAAGGTGAGTCGGTGCACAGCGAGATCACGGCGACGAGAATGTTCAAGAGGCCTTCACCTCAAGAGGCCTAGCGATCCTCCTTCAAAAGGTCCGCGCACTTCTCGCCGATCATCATGGTCGTGATGCAGGGGTTGACGGAGATGAGATCCGGCATCACCGAACCGTCCGCGACCCGCAGCCCCTCGACCCCCTTGACCCGCAGCCGTGCGTCGAGCGGGGCCGAGGAGTCGTCGTCCGCGCCCATCTTCACGGTGCAGGACGGGTGGTAGACGGTGTTGTGGGTCTTGTGGATGTAGTCGAGCAGCTCGTCGTCCGTCCGCACGTCCGGCCCGGGGGCCAGCTCCGCGCCCGCCCAGCCGCTCAGCGCCGGCTGGGAGGCGATCTTCCGCGCCAGTTTCAGCCCGTACGTCATCACACGCACGTCGTGCTCGTGCGTGAAGTAACGCGGATCGACCATCGGCTTGTCCCGGTAGTCCCGGGTGCGCAGTCGCACCGTGCCGCGTGACTTCGCGCGCGTCACGTTCGGCGTGAGGCAGAACGCGTTCTCGGACGTCGGGAACCCGTGCCGAGCCGTGTTCATGTCGAACGGCACCGAACCGTAGTGGTACATCAGGTCGGGCCGGTCCAGGCCCGGTTCGGTGTCGTAGAAGATGCCCGCCTCCCACCACTGGCTGGACGTGGTGGTCATGGGCTGCTTGGCCTCCCACATGATGACGCCCTCGGGGTGGTCCTGGAGGTTCTTGCCGACCCCCGCCGAGTCCACCACCACCTCGACCCCCACCTCGCGCAGATGCGCGGCGGGCCCGATGCCCGACAGCATCAGCAACTTGGGGGTGTCGATGGACCCGCAGGACACGATCACCTCGCGGCGTGCGCGCACCGTCCGGGTGTGGATCAGGTCCGGGTCCAGGTACTCGGCGCCCACACAACGGCGGCCGTCGAGCACGAGCTTCTTGGCCCGTACCCCGGTGCGCACTTCCAGGTTCGGCCGCTTGCCCATGACCGGATGCAGATACGCGACCGACGAGGACTGCCGGATGTTGTTCTCGTCGGAGTTGATCTGGAACCAGTTGGCGCCACGGACCACGGTCTTGCCGGTGTTGAACGCGGTGGTCGGAATGCCCGCCTGCGCACACGCCTCCAGCAGGGCGGAGCCACAGGGGTCCGCGCCCTTCAGCGTGCGCAGTTTCACCGGGCCGGTGCGGCCGTGGTGGTCGCCGGGAGCGTCGTTCGACTCCAACCGCTGGTAGAGCGGGAAGAGTTCGGCCGCGCTCCACCCCGTACAGCCCGCGGCGGCCCAGTCGTCCAGGTCCTCCGCGGGTGCCCAGAAGGCGATGCAGGAGTTGTGCGAGGAACAGCCGCCGAGCACTTTGGCGCGGGCATGCCGCATGAAGCTGTTGCCGCTGACCTGCGGTTCGACCGGGTAGTCCCAGTCGTATCCGGACTCCAGCAGTCCCATCCAGCGTTCCAGCTTCAGGATGTCGTCGTCGCCGACATCGCTGGGGCCTGCCTCGAGGACGCACACGGTGACGGACGGATCCTCGGAGAGCCGGGCCGCGACCACGTTGCCCGCGGTGCCGCCGCCGACCACGACATAGTCGAACTCATCGACGTTCATGGGGAGTTGACCTCCTTGCTTTGCTCTTCGGTCGGTCGTGTGACGGTCCTTCAGTCGGTCGCGGGGGTCACGGGAGTCACGGGAGTCGCGACGGGAGCCGTCGCGGGGGCCTGGAACTGGTGCTCGGCGAGCACCCCGGTCCGGTGCCGCTGCACGAACCAGTAGTAGGCGAAGCCGCCGCCCGCGACGACGCCCACGAACAGGACGGCACCCCAGCGCAGGTACCAGTGGTACGGCGCGGCCGCGTTGTAGACCGCGGAGCGCGGCCAGATCAGGTTGATCGTCATGACCGCGCCCCACACCACGGCCACGATGTTGACGAGCAGGCCCCAGCGACCGAGCGAGAACTTGCCGTCGCCCGCGGGCTGCCACTTGCCACGCAGCCGTGCGACCAGCATCGGACCGGTGACCAGCAGGTATGCCAGGTAGATCATGATGATGCCGATGCTGGTGACCACGGTGAAGATCTGCGGCTGGCGGATGTTGACCACCAGGATCGCCAGTGCGAGCACACCGATGATCACGGTCGGCAGGACCGGCGTCTGGAAGCGCGCGTTGACCTTGGCCAGCTTCGAGGAGGCGGGCAGGTTGTTGTCGCGGGCCATCGCGAAGGCCAGCCGGATCGCCGCCGTGTGCACGGCCAGGGCGCACACCGTGACCGCGATCAGCACGCACCACAGCATCGCCTTGCCGGCCGTCGGGCCGAGCACGTCGAGGACGATGTACTGCAGACCGTCGGTGGAGAGCTTGTCGCCCTTCAGGCTGGAGACGCTCATCAGCGCGAGCAGCAGCACGAGCCCGCCGAGGACGAACGAGGCGACGATGGCACGGATGATGGCACGCGGCGCGTTGCGCGACGGGTCGAGGCACTCCTCACCGAGCGAGGAGGCCGTGTCGAATCCGTACATGACGTACGCGGACGCCAGCGAGGCCACCAGGAACGCGCCGAGGTAGCCGAACGACTGCCCGTGGCCGGTGCCCTGGGTGTCCATCACCACCTGCGGGCCGCGTGTGATGTGCACCGCGAACAGGATGATCAGTACGACGGTGGCGATCAGCTCGATGAAGACGCCCGCCGTGTTGATGGTCGCCATCAGCTTCACACCGAAGGCGTTCACCAGGGTGGTGAACAGGATCAGTACGGCCGCCAGCAGAACCGCGTTGGTGGCGACGTCGTACTTGCCCGTGCCGTCACCCACGAACTGGAAGGTGGAGGAGATCTGGGGAAGCGTCAACTGATAGGCGAGTGCCACGGCCGAGATCGACACGATCGACGCGAGCAGCATCATCCAGCCCGCGAGCCAGCCTATGTGCGGATTGCCCACCTTCTTCGACCAGTTGTAGACGGAGCCGGCCACGGGATAGCGGGCGGCGAGCTCGGCGAAGCAGAGGGCGACCATGAACTGGCCGATGAAGACCATCGGCCAGGACCACCAGTAGGCGGGGCCACCGCTGCCGTAGCCGAAGTAGAAGAGCTGGAAGGTGCCGGTGAGGATGGAGATGTAGCTGATGCCGGCGGCGAAGGTGTGGAAGTTGCCAAGGGTGCGCTTGAGTTCGGGCTTGTAGCCGAACTCGGAGAGTTCGGCGTCGTCGTTCTGCTCGGTCGCGGGTGGATGGGTGGTCATGAGCGGCCTCCTGGATCGGGGGAGAGGGGCGCGGCTCGTGCGGGTGGGTGGGGGGAATCAGGGGATCAGATCATCCGGACGTCACCGGGGGATCATCAGGGGATTACGCGAACCACCCCTGTGGGGACGGGTTGGTGTTGCGCCAGATGTGCTTCGCCTCGCGGTACTCGGCGAGGCCGGCGGGTCCGAGCTCGCGCCCGAAGCCGGACTGCTTGAAGCCGCCCCATTCCGCCTGAGGGACGTAGGGGTGGTAGTCGTTGATCCAGACCGTGCCGAGCCGCAGCCGGGCCGCCACGCGCTGGGCCTTGGCCTCGTCGGTGGTGAAGACGGCGCCCGCGAGCCCGTAGATCGTGTCGTTGGCGAGCCGCACGGCCTCCGCCTCGCCGCTGAAACGCTCCACGGTCAGCACCGGCCCGAAGGACTCGTCCTGGACCACGGACATGTCGGACGAGCACTCGTCCAGTACGGTCGGCGGATAGTAGAAGCCCGCCTCGAACTCGGGCCCGGAAGGCCGCGCGCCGCCGCAGCGCAGCACCGCGCCTTCCGCCAGACCCTTGGCGACGTACGCCTCGACCTTGGCGCGATGCGCAGCCGAGACCAGCGGCCCGCTCTGTGCCCGCTCGTCGAACGGGCCGCCGAGCCGGATCTCCGAGGCCCGGCGGACGACCTCGTCGACGAACCGGTCGTGCAGCGAGTCCTCGACCAGCAGCCGGGCCCCGGACGAACAGACCTGCCCCGAGTGCAGGAAGACCGCGGTCAGCGCCATGTCGACGGCCGTCTCGAAGTCGGCGTCGGCGAAGACGATGTTCGGGTTCTTGCCGCCGAGTTCCAGGGCCACCTTCTTCACTGTCCCGGCCGCGGCGGCCATCAGCCGCCGCCCGGTCTGCAGCCCGCCGGTGAAGGAGACGAGGTCGACGTCCGGATGATCGCCGAGCGGGGCCCCTGCCTCGGGGCCCGCGCCGAGGACGAGGTTGGCCACTCCGGGCGGCAGCCCGGCCTCCTCCAGCAGCCGCATCAGATGGATCGCCGTGTGCGGGGTGAGCTCGCTCGGCTTGAGGACGAAGGTGTTGCCCGCGGCGAGCGCCGGGGCGACCTTCCAGGCGGTCTGCAGGAGCGGATAGTTCCAGGGCGTGATCAGCGCGCACACCCCGACGGGTTCGTACACGACCCGGCTGTCGACGCTCGCCGTACCGGTCTCGACGACCCGGCCCGTCTCGGCGGTGGCCGCCCGCCCGAAGTAGCGGAAGCAGTTCGCGATGTCGTCGATGTCGTACTCGCTCTCGACGAGCCGCTTGCCCGTGTCGAGCGACTCGGCGCGGGCGAGCGCGTCCTTGTCACGTACGAGGAGGTCGGCGACGCGCAGCAGCAGGTCACCGCGGTCGGCGGCCGGGGTCGTGGGCCAGGGGCCCTCGTCGAAGGCGCGGCGCGCGGCGGCGATCGCCTCCACGGTGTCCTTGCCGCCCGCCTCGTCGACGACGCCCACCAGGGAGCCGTCGGCGGGGCAGCGGATCTCGCGCGTGCGCTCGTCGAGAGCGCTCCGCCACGTACCGTCGATGAACAGGTCAGGCACTGGGGCCTCCCAATTGCTGGATCAGCCACTCGTGGAAGATCCCGATGTGGTGCTCGGTGGGCACCAGGACACCACCGTTCCGGTAGGCACGCGAGGCCATGGCCGGCTGCGTACGTTCACACGCCTCGAAATCCTGTTCGTTGACCCGGTGGAAGAGCTCGACCGACTTGGACACGTCCGCGCCGGACTCCACGACCTCCGGCGCGTAGAGCCAGTCGCACTCGACGACCGTGCGGTCCTCGGCGAGCGGGAACATGCGGTGCAGGATGACATGGTCGGGGACCAGGTTGATGAAAACCGTCGGTTTCACAGTGATCGCGTAGTAGCGACGGTCCTGGTCGTCCGCTATGTCCGGCAGCCGGCCGAAGCCCTCGCTGCCGTCGACCGTGAAGCCCTGGATGTCCTCGCCGAACTCGGCACCGTGCCCCACGTAGTACTGGGCCGCGTAGCCTTCGGCGAACTCCGGGAGGACGTCGACGAGTTCGGGGTGGATCGTCGCGCAGTGGTAGCACTCCATGAAGTTCTCGACGATCAGCTTCCAGTTCGCCTTCACGTCGTAGGTGATGCGCTTGCCGAGGGCCAGCTTCTCGGTGCCGTAGTGCTCGATGGCGGCCGCGTTGCCCAGCCGCTCCACTGCGGCGCCCATCACCGTCTCCTCGAAGGAGGGCGGCTCGTCGGCCAGGCACACCCAGGCGTACCCGAGCCATTCGCGCAGCGCGACCTTGACCAGGCCGTACTCGACGCGGTCGACGTCCGGCATCTTGATCAGGTTCGGCGCGGCGACCAGCTTGCCGTCGAGGTCGTAGGTCCAGGCGTGATAGGGGCACTGCAGATTGCGGCGGACCTCCCCGGACTCCTCGGTGCACAGCCGGGCCCCGCGGTGACGGCAGATGTTCAGGAAGGCGCGCAGCTCACCCGTGCGGGAGCGGGTGATCAGGACGCTCTCGCGGCCCACCTGGACGGTGCGGAAGGCGCCGGGCCCGGCGAGATCCGCGGAGCGGACGGCGCAGAACCACATCGACTCGAACAGGGACTCCTGCTCCTGCCGGAAGATCTCCGGGTCGGTGTAGTAGTGCCCGGGGAGGGTGGCGATCAGGCTGGGGGAGATGGGGGACGGGGAGACGGGGGTCGTCGTCACGTGCGTACTCCTCAGGCGGGCGCGGCGGCGAGGCGGTGGGGGTCGAACAGCCCGATCGGGTGATCGGTGGTGCCGGTCAGGGCGAGGTCGGCGACGATCTCGCCGACGACCGGCACGAACTTGAAGCCGTGCCCGGAGAATCCGCAGGCGACGGTCACGGACTCCGGGTGGGCGGGGTGGCGGGCGATGACGAAGTGCTCGTCGGGGGTGTTGGAGTACATGCAGGTGGCCGCCTTGAGGAAGGCGCCCGGCAGATCCGGGATGTGACGGGACATGTGATCCGCCATGGCCTGGACCTCGTCCTCGTGGACCGTCCGGTCGATGGTCTCCGGGGTGGTCACGACCCCCTTGCGGAAGAAGGCGACCTTGGCGCCCAGCTCCGGCCCGTCGATCGACGGGAAGCCGTACGCCTGGACTCCGGCCGCGTCCTCCCAGATGTAGATCGGGTGGTTCTCCGGCAGGAACGGCTGGACCCCGCCCCTCGGCTGGAACCAGTACATGACCTGGCGCTCGATCGTGAACGGCACCCCGAGATCGGTAAGCAGCTGCGGTGCCCACGCGCCCGGGCAGATCACCAGCTGGGCCGCCGTGTAGGTGTTCTCGGCCGTGTGGACGCGTACGCCGTCCTTGTACGGCTCCCAGCGGGTCATCGGTTCCTCGAAATGCAGGTCGGCGCCCTGCCGGGTGGCGAGCTGGAGGTGCGCGGCGACGGTGTTCTCGGGGCGCACGAGCCCGGCCCGCGCCTCGAACAGCGCGACCTCGTCGTCCTTCGGGGTCAGGGTCGGGAAACGCCGGCGGATCTCGGAGGCGTCCAGCATCTCGTGCGGCAGGTCCCACTGCTCGGCGGAGAGCAGCGAACCGGAGACCGTCCGGGAGTCGGGGCGTCCGACCATGACGCCACCGCACAGGGTGGCGATCTCCCGGCCGGTCGCCCGCTCCAGCTCCTCGTACAGCTCGTACGAGCGCAGCAGCAGCGGCACGTACGCCGGGTCCTCGAAGTAGGACTGGCGGGTGATGCGGGAACCGCCGTGGCTGGAGCCGCGGTTGTGCACCGGGCCGAACTTCTCGAGGCCGAGCACGCGGGCACCGCGGGCGGACAGATGGTGGGCGGCGGCGCTGCCCATACCGCCGAGACCGATCACGATCACGTCGTACGTGGGGGACACAGGGGCCTCCTTATGCCGTGTGGCCGGGCTCATGTCTATTGATCGGTTTCAGCGGCGGATTCGGTTCATCTTCGGGTCGAAGAGGGGTTCTTCCGCGACGGTCGCGGGGACCTTCTCGCCGAAGTACTCGATGTGCACGCCCGTACCGGTCGGGAGCGCCGGCAGCCAGGCGTACGCGACGCAGCGGCCCAGCGTGTAGCCGTACGAGGCGCTGGTCACGTAACCGGCCGGGGCGCCGTCGACGTAGACGGGCTCCTTGCCGAGCACGACCGCGACCGGGTCGTCGAGGAGGAGGGGGGTGAGCCTGCGCGCGGGTTCCTCCGTGGCGAGGCCTTGCAGCGCCTCCTGGCCGACGAACCCGTCCTTGTCCATCCGGACCGCGAAGCCGACCCCCGCCTCGAACGGGTTGTGCTCGTCGGTCATGTCCACGCCCCAGGCGCGGTAGCCCTTCTCCAGTCGCAGACTGTTGAAGGCGGAGCGCCCGGCCGCGATCACGCCGTGCTCCTGGCCCGCCTCCCACAGCGTGTCCCAGAGCCTGAGCCCCAGATCGGCGGACGTATACAACTCCCAGCCCAGCTCGCCGACGTACGACAGCCGCATCGTCGTCACCGGGACGTGCCCGAGGCAGGTCTCCTTCGCGCGGAAGTAGCCGAAGCCCTCGTGCGAGAAGTCGTCGCGGGTCAGCGGCTGCACGAGCTCGCGGGCGAGCGGGCCCCAGACGCCGATGCAGCAGGTGCCGGAGGTGATGTCCCTGATCCGTACGTCGTCCGGGGCGTGCCGGACCAGCCAGTCCAGGTCGGTGGGGGAGTTGGCGCCCACCTGGAAACGGTCCGGGGCGAGGCGCGCGACGGTGAGGTCGGAGCGTACGCCGCCCGTCTCGTCCAGGAGCAGCGTGTAGGTGACCGCGCCCGGCTTCTTGCGGAGGTTGTTGGTGGTCATGCGCTGGAGGAAGTCGAGGGCCCCGGGCCCGGTGACTTCGAGGCGGCGCAGCGGGGTCATGTCGTACAGGGCGACCTTCTCGCGGGTCGCCTTCGCCTCGGCGGCCGCGATGGGCGACCAGTAGCGGGCCGACCAGGCGTCGCGCTCGGGGAGCCGCAGACCGTCCACGAGCGGGGCGTTCGCCTCGTACCAGTGCGGGCGCTCCCAGCCGCCGCCCTCCAGGAAGTACGCGCCGAGTTCCTGCTGCCGGGCGTAGAAGGGGCTGACGCGCAGGGGGCGCGGGTGCTCCATCGGCTGGAGGGGGTGCAGGACGTCGTACACCTCGACGAACTGCTGCGAGCCGCGTTCGCGGACGTACGACGGTGAGCGCTGCGCGTCCTCGAAGCGTGTGAGGTCGCATTCGTGCAGGTCGATGGAGGCGCGCCCGTCGACCATCCATTCGGCGACCGCCTTCGCGACCCCCGCGGAGTGGGTGACCCAGACGGCCTCGGCCAGCCAGAATCCGCGCAGCTCGCGCGATTCCCCGAGCACCGGCATGCCGTCCGGGGTGAAGGAGAAGACGCCGTTGAAGCCCTCCTCGATCTCCGTCTCGCGCAGGGCGGGCATCAGCCAGCGGCAGTCGTCCCAGCTCGGTGCCCAGTCCTCTTCGGTGAAGGGGTACGACGACGGCATCTCCATGTCGTTCGCGCGCGCCTCGTCGTAGGGGAGGATCCCGAACGGGTCGACGGGCAGCGGCTTGTGGGCGTAGCTGCCGATGCCGATGCGGTCGTGGTGCTCGCGGAAGTAGAGGTCGCGGTCCTGGAAGCGGAGGATGGGCTTCGAGGCGTCGGTGGGGGCGGGTGCGGTGGTTTCAGCGGTGGCTTCGGAGGCGGCTTCCGGGGGCGCTTCGGAGGTGGTTTCCGGTGTGGCTTCGGCCAGTTCGGGGAGCGGCTTGGTCTTTGCGTACTGGTGTGCGAGCGGCTGGAGGGGTACGTCGACCCCGGCCATCCGGCCGATGACCGGGCCCCAGAAACCGGCCGCGGAGACGACGTGGTCGGCGGGGAAGGTGCCACGGTCGGTGACCACGGCGGTGACCTTGCCGTCCTCCTGTTCGATACCGGTGACCGTGTGGCGGTCGAGGAAACGGGCGCCCCGTTCGGTGGCGCGTTCCCTCTGGGCCCGGGACGCGAGTACGGCGCGGGCCAGGCCGTCGTCGGGGGTGTGGAAGCCGCCGAGGATGGCCGACTGGTCGATGAGCGGCCACAGCTCCTTGCAGCGGGCCGCGCTGACGATCTCGCCGCGTACGCCCCACGAGGCGGCGTAGCCGGCCTTGCGGTGCAGGTCGGCGAGGCGCTCGGGCGTGGTCGCGAGTTCGAGACCGCCGACCGGGTTGAAGCAGGAGACGCCCTCGACCTGGAGCGAGTTGAACTTCTCCACGGTGTACCGGGCGAACGCCGTGAGCGTCTTGGACGGGCTGGTCTGGAACACCAGGCCCGGTGCGTGCGAGGTGGAGCCGCCCGGGGCGGGCAGCGGCCCCTGTTCGAGAACGGTGACGTCGGTCCAGCCGCGGGCGGTCAGCTCGTCGGCGAGCGAGCAGCCGACGATGCCGGCGCCGATGATGACGACACGGGGATGGTTTGCGGGCGTGCTGGACATGCCCCTCCTTGCCGGGGTGGGGAGTGGACGCGCTCGGGGGTGGATCAGACGGTGGGGACGTGGGGGCGCTCGGCGGCGATGGTGGTGTCCTCGCCGTGCCCGGTACGGACCACCGTGTTGCCGGGGAGGGTGAGGAGTCGGTTGCGGAGTGAGGCCTCGATGGTGGGCCGGTCCGAGTACGAGCGGCCGGTCGCGCCGGGGCCGCCGTGGAAGAGGGTGTCCCCGGTGAAGACCGTGTCCAGGAACGGGGCGTAGAGGGAGCAGCTGCCCCAGGTGTGGCCGGGGCTGTGGATCACCTGGAGTTCGATACCGGCGACCGCCAGGATCCGGCCGTCGCGCAGTTCCCCGTCCGGCTTGCGCCCGGGGTGGGTGAAGGACCACAGCTCGTTGTCGTCGGGGTGCAGGAGCACGGGCGCGCCGGTCAGTACGGAGAGCTCGGCGGCCGCGTCGATGTGGTCGTCGTGCCCGTGGGTGCAGACGATCGCGGTGACACGGCGTCCCGCGACGGCCTTGTGGATCGTACGGGCGTCGTGGGCGGCGTCGACGATCAACACCTCCTCGTCGTCGCCCACGAGCCAGACGTTGTTGTCGACGTCGAAGGTCTCGCCGTCGAGGCTGAAGGTGCCCGAGGTGACGACGCGTTGGACCCGTACCGCGTGGTCCTGTGCGTGACCGTGTCCCTGGGGCCCGGCTTGGCTCACAGGACCACCACCGACCGCAGCACTTCACCGCGGTGCATCTTCGCGAACGCCTCCTCGACCTGGTCGAGGGAGATGGTCTCGCTGACGAAGGCGTTGAGGTCGAGCAGCCCGTACAGGTACTGGTCGATGAGGAACGGGAAGTCGCGGCTCGGCAGGCAGTCGCCGT
Source organism: Streptomyces sp. GbtcB7 (assembly GCF_019091445.1). Taxonomy (NCBI): domain Bacteria; kingdom Bacillati; phylum Actinomycetota; class Actinomycetes; order Kitasatosporales; family Streptomycetaceae; genus Streptomyces; species Streptomyces sp. GbtcB7. Next base: position 32,303 of record NZ_JAGXJM010000003.1, on the reverse strand, counting down.
ACCAGGAGGACTTCAGCGCACCGCCGCGCGAGAACAGGTCGATCAGCGGGAGGTCGATCTTCATCTCCGGGTCGGGGACACCGACCTGGACGAGCACCCCCGCGTGGTCGCGCATGTAGAAGGCCTGTTTGTACGTCTCCGGTCGGCCCACCGCGTCGATGGCGATGTCGACCCCGAAACCGCCGGTCAGCGCACGGACGGCCTCGACGGGATCCGTCCCGCGCGAGTTCACCGTGTGGGTGGCGCCGAACTTCTCGGCCTGGTCGAGCTTCTTGTCGTCGATGTCGACGGCGATGACCTTCATCGCGCCGTTGAGACAGGCGCCCGCGATCGCCGCGTTGCCGACGCCTCCGCAGCCGATGACGGCGACCGTGTCGCCGCGCCCGACGTTGCCGGTGTTGACCGCCGCGCCGTATCCGGCCATGACACCGCAGCCGATCAGGCCCGCGGCCTCGGGGCGGGCGGCCGGGTCGATCTTCACCGCCTGCCCGGCCGCGACCAGGGTCTTCTCGGCGAAGGCGCCGATGCCCAGCGCGTTGCTGAGCGGGGTGCCGTCGAGCAGCGTCATCGGCTGGGTGGCGTTACGGGAGTCGAAGCAGTACCAGGGGCGCCCGCGGCGACAGGAGCGACAGGTTCCACAGGGCGCCCGCCAGGCGAGGACCACGTAGTCGCCCGGGACCAGGTCGGTGACGCCGTCGCCGACCGCCTCGATCGTGCCGGCCGCCTCGTGGCCGAGCAGGAAGGGGAAGTCGTCGGTGATCGCGCCCTCCCGGTAGTGCAGATCCGTGTGGCAGACCCCGCAGGCCTGGACGTTGACGAGCACCTCTCCAGGGCCCGGGTCGGGAACGACGATCGTCTGCACCTCGACGGGTGCGCCCTTCTTGACGGCGACTACGGCACGGACCTCGTGTGGCACGACAAGCTCCTCTGCTGTTGCGCAATGCACGATGGGTTGCGCGATGAGGAACATATTGAGAACGCCGTCATGGGGTCGTCAAGGGGTCGGCGTTAACCCTTGGCAAAAGGAACGGGCCGCCCGAAACGTGCCGGACACACGGACTGGGCACACGGACTGGGCACACGGACTGGACACACGAAGGGGCGGGGCCGGGAGAATCCCGTGCCCCGCCCCTTCACCCCTCGGGCTCTCAGAAGCCGTACCCCATCCGGCGCGACAGCTCGGCCCCCGCCGCCACCGTCCGCTTGGCCAGCTCCGGCAGCCGATCGGAGTTCAGCCGGTACACCGGACCCGACACGCTGATCGCCCCGATCACCTTCCCGTCGTGCGCCCGGATCGGCGCGGCCACGGCGGCGAGTCCCAGCTCCAGTTCCTCGATGGTGACCCCGTAGCCCTGCTCGACCACGGCCTCCAACTCGGCGCGCAGCACGGACGTACCCGTGATCGTGCGCTCGGTGAACCGTGGCAGGGCGCGTGCGAGCAGACCTTCGCGCAGGGTGGGCGGCATGTGCGCGAGCAGCACCTTGCCGCTGGAGGTCGCGTGCAGCGGGGTGCGCCTTCCCAGCCAGTTCTGCGCGGTGACCGACGCGGTGCCGCGCGCCTGCATGATGTTGACCGCCGCGTCGTCGTCGAGCACCGCGACGTTGACGGTCTCGCCCAGTTCGTCGGCGAGTTCGCGGCAGACCGGGACGCCCTCCTGGGAGATGTCGAGGCGCACCGCCGCCGCCCCCGCCAGACGCAGAACGGCGGCCCCCAGGTAGTACTTCCCGCGGTCCTTGGCCTGGGCCACCAGACCGCGGTTCTCCAGGACACCGAGCAGGCGGAAGGCGGTGGACTTGTGCACGTCCAGCTCCTCGGCGATCTCGGTGACGCCGGCCTCGCCGACCCGGGCGAGGATCTCCAGCACGCTCACGGCGCGGTCCACCGACTGGACGGCGCTGCCGGCCCCTCTCCCGTGCTGCTTCTCGGAACTGTCCCCGGTGTGCTCAGCCTGCTTCTGCGTGCGGGTCATAGCTCAACTCTCACCACCTGACGGCCCGGTTTGGGCCGCATCTGCGGGAAGCCCTTGACGTGAAGGGACCCCCGCGCGGATTCTGTTGCGCATAGCGCTCCCTCGTGCGCCATGCGAAACACCATGTTACCGAAGCGTCCGGAACCCGAAAGGTCTCCGGACCCACCTGGACCAGGAGGTCCCGGACGAAGAGTCCAGGACCGAGAGGGGGGCCCATGATTCCCGTCTGCCGCCTCGACGACCTCCCCGCGGGCGAATCCGTCCGTGTCGACACCACGCCGCCCATCGCGGTGTTCAACGCCGACGGCGAGTTGTACGCCATCGACGACACCTGCACCCACCAGGACGCCTCCCTCTCGGAGGGCTGGCTGGAGGGCTGCCTGATCGAATGCCCGCTGCACGCCGCCTCATTCGATCTCCGTACGGGCCTGCCGACGTGCCTGCCCGCACGCCGCCCCGTCCGCACCCACCGCGTCACCGTCGACGACGGATTCATCCACGTCCACCTGGCCGCGGAGGAGGGCACCGCCGCATGAACGCCCTGACCGAGTGCGCCCAAGAGCGCGCCTCATGAGGACCGTGACCGTCGTCGGTGCCTCCCTCTCCGGGCTGTACGCCGCCCGAGAACTCCGGGCCCAGGGGTTCGACGGCCGTCTGGTGATCGTCGGGGACGAGCCCCACCACCCGTACGACCGCCCACCCCTCTCCAAGGCCTTCCTCACCGGCCGCGCCGACGAGACCCAACTCGCCCTCGCCGACGCCGAGGAGACCGCCGAACTCGACGCCGAGTGGCTGCTCGGCGTACGCGCCCGCGGCCTCGACGCCCGGGGGCGCACCGTCCTCCTCGACGACGGCCGTACCGTCTCCACGGACGGCGTGGTCATCGCGACCGGCGCCTCGGCCCGCCGGCTCCCGGGGGACGGCCTCGTCGGCGTGCACACCCTGCGCACCCTCGACGACGCCCGCGCCCTGCGCGCGGAGCTCTCCCGGGGCCCGCGCAGCGTCGTCGTCATCGGCGGCGGCTTCATCGGCGCCGAGACCGCGTCCTCCTGCGCCGGACTCGGCCACGACGTCACCGTCGTGGAGGCCGCACCCCTGCCCCTCGTTCCCCAACTCGGCCCCGAGATGGCCGCCGTGTGCGCCGCCCTGCATCGCCGCGGTGGTGCAGGCCTCGTGACCGGCATCGGTGTCGCCGGCCTGCGGGGGAGCGGCACCGTCACGGGTGTGGAGCTCTCCGACGGCCGGGTCCTGCCCGCCGATGTCGTGATCGTGGGCATCGGCGCCACCCCCAACACCGGCTGGCTCGCCGGTTCGACACTCGCTCTGCACGATGGCGTGCTGTGCGACGACGGTTGCGCGACCGCACTGCCGCAGGTGGTCGCCGTCGGCGACGTCGCCCGCGTCGGAGGCGCCCGCGCCGAGCACTGGACCTCCGCCACCGAACAACCCCGGGTCGCGGTACGCAACTTGCTCGCCGGGCGCACCGTCGAGAGCGCACGGTCCCTGCCCTACTTCTGGTCCGATCAGTACGGCGCACGGATCCAGTTCGCGGGGCGCCGGCACGCGGCGGACACCGTCCGCATCACCGAGGGCGCGCTCGACGACGGCGCACCGGCCGAAGGCGGCTTTCTCGCCCTGTACGAGCGCGGCGGCCGCACCACAGCCGTGCTGTCCATCGACCGCCCCCGCCCGTTCATGAAGACACGCCGTGAACTGGCGCGCAGCGAGGACCCGGTGGAGCCGGCGGGCGCCGTGGCGAGCTGATGGCCCGTGGGCGGACCCACGGACGGGGGCCACCTGGACCACCAGCTTCACGGGGTCCAACGGGGTCCGTGGAGTCCGCCCCTTGGCCGTGCCGTGGGCAGCCCTGAGCCGGGCTCGGTCACGAGCCGGGCTCAGTCGCGAGCCGTACCGTACTCAGTCGCGAGCCGTACTCGTCGCGAGCCGTACTCAGAGGTGCGACAACTGCCCGGTGCCGCCCTGCCGCCGTATTCGCTCCTGAGCGCGCTCCGTCGCGCGTGCCTGCCGTCGGGCCCTGCGCCGCTCGCGCCTCAGGGTCCTTGCGGTGCTGCTCGGTTCGGACACCACGCCGTTGCGCTGGTTCCACACCTGGCGGGTGACCCAGACGTCGAGGGCGGCCCAGGTGGCCACCACCGTGCTGGCCACGCTGCTCAGGACCATCGGGAAGGCGAGCCAGGACTCCGCCAGCGTGGACAGGAAGGCGATCACGGCCTGGATCAGGGTCACCGCGATGATCAGCACCGCCCGTACGGCCGACGTACGCACCGGATCGGGCAGCCGTCGCCGACGCGCGGGCTCCTCGATCCACAACGGCCGGTAGTACGCCTGCTCTTCGTATCCGTCCATGTGACCGACAGCTGCCCGCGCCTGCCCGTCGACATGCCGCTGACCCGCAGCAGTACCCTCCCCGACCGCCTGCTCATGCCCACCGGTGGCCGTGCCCCGCCCGCCCACCGGCTCGGGCCCGCCCTCGGCCACGGCCTGGGCGCTCACGCGCTCGCTTCCGATCCCGGCGGAACCCGCCCGGTCGTTCTTCCGGTCGCGTCCCTCCAGGACCACGCTCTGCCGGCTCACCCGATCGCGCCCGTCCGTGACAACGCCTTGTCCGCTCACTTCGTCGCGTCCGTCCGCCGAGTCCGCCGGTATGTCGCGATCCCGTGTTCGTGTGGCCGATCGCACCGCCACAGGCGCCGCAGTACCCACCCCTGGTGCCCCGCCCCGCTCCGCCGTGCCCATCAACTTGTCACTCCCCACCGCCCAGCAGACCCTCGCACGGGTGTCATACGACACCTGCTCCCCAGTGGCTGCCCGGCTTGCGCTGTTTTACGCCGCCTGGACGCGGCATGCGGCCCCTGTGGCCGATTCCGCCCCCATTTCCCGTAGAGAAGGACGAACAATGTGCCCGGAAGATTCCCAACAAGCGAAAAATTCCGGCCAACTGACCAAGTTCACTGGCCCGATGAGGTTCGGCTCGCCATGCCGGATTCGGGGCGGCAATCTCCCCCAATGAACGGACAACTGCCCATCTCCGGTTCCCTCAAGAGCCCGGGTTCCACCCTCTTCACGCCGGGCGGCCGCCCGGACACGTCTTCGAGTTACCTGTGGGTCAGTAGTAGGCTCACGCCGTTTGTTGACGCACAGGTGTGCCCCCGGGCCGGAGGGGGTCGAGCTGGGGGAGGCCATGCGCTTTCGCGGGAAGTCCATCCGCCGGAAGATCGTGGCGCTGCTCCTCGTGCCGCTCCTCTCCCTGACGGGGATCTGGGCCTTCGCGACGGTACTCACCGGCCGCGCGGCCAACCAGCTGTTCAACGTGTCGGACGTCGTCGAGAAGATCGGCTACCCCGCCGAGGACACCATCAGTGTTCTCCAGCAGGAACGCCGCCAGACACTCGTCTATCTCGCCGATCCCCGCGCCTCCGACGCGCTGGCGGCGCTGAAGCGCAGTCGCACCGCGACCGACCGGGCCGTGGCGAAGGTCCGCAAGAACGCCAACGACGAAGACGTACGGGAAGAGATGAACGGGGGCACCTCACAGCGCCTCACCACCATCCTGGACGCCCTCGACGGGATCGACTCGCTGCGCCGCAGTGTCGAGGAGGGCACCGTCAACCGGGCCCAGGCCCTCGACCTCTACAACCGTCTGGTCGACCCCTGTTACACACTGATGGCCAACCTCCACGTCGTGGACAACGTGGAGATGGACAAGCAGGGCCGCGCCCTCGTCAACGTCGCCAACGCCCGCGAACTGCTCTCCCGCGAGGACGCCCTCCTCGGTTCCGCGCTGGTCGCGGGCCGCGTCACCCGCGACGACATCCGCGACATCTCCGATCTCGTCGCGCAGCGCACCCTGCTGTACGACATCAGCCTGCCGCTGCTGCCCTCTTCGGAACGCGGCCGCTTCGAGCGCTACTGGTCGAACGCCGACACGGCTCCCCTGCGTGTGGCGGAGCAGGCTGTCGTCACCTCCCCGGCCGGATCCCCGCACGGTGTCACCGCGCAGAGCTGGGACCGGGCGGCCGGACACGTGCTCGACGAACTCGCCGACCTCGACGACAAGGCCGGCGACCGCTACCAGGACCGTGTCAGCCCCGTGGCCACGGGCGTCATCGTCAAGGCGGTCATCGCGGGTGTCCTCGGACTCATCGCCCTGCTGGCCTCGCTCTTCATGTCCGTACGCATCGGCCGGGGCCTCATCCGCGACCTGCGCCGACTGCGCCTGGACGCCCACGAGGCGTCAGGCGTCCGACTCCCCAGCGTCATGCGCCGCCTCTCCGGGGGCGAACAGGTCGACGTCGAGACCGAAGTGCCCCGCCTGGAGTACGACAAGAACGAGATCGGCGAGGTCGGCCAGGCCCTCAACACCCTTCAGCGCGCGGCCGTCGAGGCCGCCGTCAAACAGTCCGAACTGCGGGACGGCGTCTCCGAGGTCTTCGTCAACCTCGCCCGCCGCAGCCAGGTCCTGCTGCACAAGCAGCTCACCCTCCTCGACACCATGGAACGCAGGACCGAGGACACCGACGAACTCGCCGACCTGTTCCGCCTCGACCACCTGACCACCCGTATGCGCCGGCATGCCGAGGGCCTGGTCATCCTGTCCGGCGCGGCCCCGTCCCGGCAGTGGCGCAAGCCCGTCCAGCTCATGGACATCGTCCGCGCCGCCGTCGCCGAGGTCGAGGACTACGAGCGCATCGAGGTACGCCGACTGCCCCGCGTCGCCGTCACCGGGCCCGCGGTCGCCGACCTCACGCACCTGGTCGCCGAACTCCTCGAGAACGCCACGGTGTTCTCGCCCCCGCACACGGCCGTGCAGGTCGTCGGCGAACGCGTCGCCAACGGTTTCACCCTGGAGATCCACGACCGCGGTCTGGGCATGGCGGCCGAAGCGCTCCTCGACGCCAACCTACGGCTCGCCGAGACCCCCGAGTTCGAACTGTCCGACACCGACCGGCTCGGTCTCTTCGTGGTCAGCCGGCTCGCGCAGCGGCAGAACGTCCGTGTCTCCCTCCAGCCTTCCCCGTACGGCGGCACCACCGCCGTGGTGTTCATCCCCGACGCGCTGCTCACGGACGACGTCCCGGACACCAACGGCATCGGCTTCCGTCTCGACCGAGCGCTGCCCTCGAAGGAGGGCAAGATCGAGGAGGACCGCAAGGCGGCGCTCTCCGACGTACCGGTGCGCCTCCCCGGCCTGCCTGCCGCGATCCTGGACGGGCCGGTCGAACTGGAGGCGCCGGTCGATCTGGACGTGCTCGGCGGTTTCCCGGGCGCCCTCGACGACGAGGACGCCGAGCAGGGCGGTCTGTTCCGGCCGCGCCGCTCCATAGCGGGTGTCCCGGTCGAGCAGCACCGGCCCCACCAGCAGCCCCGCGCAGGCGGCGCGGAGACGGCCCGCTCCGGCGACGACGACCACGCGGGGGGCCCGGTCCCCCTGCCGCGCCGCAGAACTCCCAAGCTGGTCAGCTCGCACGGTCGTCCCGTGACCCGGACGAGGCCCCGGCGCGGCGAGGCGGGCGAGGAGCCCGCCGAGGCGCTGAAGCCGGTGGAGAGCCTCGAACCGGCCCTCGAGCCGGTGGAGAGGCAAGGCATCGCGGAGAGGGCGAGCGCACAGTCGTCGACCGCCCGGCGTACTGACCGCACCGAGACCTCCGGGCGCCGCAACAGCGACCGCACCGAGACCTCCGGGCGCCGCAACGGCGAACGCCCCGAGACTCCGGGCCTTCGCTCCGAGGCGTCCGGCCGCCGCGAGGCCCCCGCTCTCCCCCGGCGCACTCGCTCCGCCGGCTCGCCGTCGGACAGGGCCGGGACCACCCCGGGATCCGCCGCCACGACGCAAGGGGCAGAATCGGGTGCGAGCCCGCTGCCCCGCCGCGTCCGACAGGCCAATCTGGCCCCCCAGTTGAAGGACGGACCCGAACGGCGCGCCGAGCGCGACAAGGCCCGCACCCCGAAGGGGGCGGAACTCGCCGATCGCGACGCCGACGAGGTACGCAGCCGGATGGCCTCGCTCCAGCGGGGCTGGCAGCGGGGCCGCGAGGAGAACGCCGCGGGCGACGGGGCCCAGGGCGGCACAGCACCAGGAACGACGAAGGGGGACGGTCGATGACCGCACCGAAGGCCACAGGGCCCACCGCGACCAGCAAGACGTCGGGAGAGCTGAACTGGCTGCTCGACGACCTGGTGGACCGCGTCGCCAGCATCAGCAAGGCGATCGTGCTCTCCGGCGACGGCCTTGCCACCGGGGCCTCCAAGGATCTGACCCGGGAGGACAGCGAGCACCTGGCCGCCGTCGCCTCCGGCTTCCACAGCCTCGCCAAGGGTGTCGGCCGCCACTTCGAGGCGGGCGGTGTCCGGCAGACCGTGGTCGAGCTCGAGGAGGCCTTCCTCTTCGTCACGGCCGCCGGGGACGGCAGCTGTCTCGCCGTTCTTTCGGACGCCGACTCCGATGTCGGGCAGGTCGCCTACGAAATGACGCTCCTGGTGAAGCGGGTCGGCGCACATCTGGCCGCCGCTCCGCGCACCGATCTGCCCTCGGGCGGGTAGTGGGATGGCATGAGCGGAGACGGTCAGGGAAAACGCCACTGGTTCGACGACGACGCCGGACCGGTGGTCCGTCCTTATGCCATGACACGCGGGCGCACCACCAGTCCGGCCCAGCATCGCCTCGACCTGATCGCGGTGGTCGTCACGGAGCCCCACGCGGACGACCCCGAAGCCGACCATTCGCTGTCCCCGGAACATGTGGACATAGTCGAGCTCTGCCGCGACACCCCCCAGTCGGTCGCCGAGCTCGCCGCCGAGCTCGACCTGCCCATCGGAGTCGTCCGGGTCCTCATCGGGGACCTCGTGACCGAGGAAATGGTCCATGTGACACGTCCCGTACCCCCTGCCGAGCTGCCGGACGAGAGTATTCTGCGCGACGTGATCAGCGGCCTCCGGGCGCTCTGAGCTGGGCGGAAGCGGGGAGCAGACGTGACAGGCTGGCAGTTCTGGGTCGACCGAGGCGGCACCTTCACCGACATCGTCGCGCGACGCCCGGACGGCCGCCTGCTCACGCACAAACTGCTGTCCGAGAACCGGGCGAGGTACGCCGATGCGGCGGTGGCAGGTGTCCGTGAACTCCTCGGCAGCGGTCAGGACGCCCAGGGCGCGCGGATCGACGCCGTCCGCATGGGAACCACCGTCGCCACCAACGCCCTCCTGGAACGCAAGGGAGAGCGCACCCTCCTCGTCATCACCCGAGGCTTCCGCGACGCCCTGCGCATCGCCTACCAGAACCGCCCCCACATCTTCGCCCGCGCGATCGAACTGCCCGAGCTGCTCTACGAACGCGTGGTCGAGGTCGACGAGCGGATCGCCGCCGACGGCACGGTCCAGCGCGCCCCCGACCTGGACGCCCTGGCCGGGCCCCTCCAGGAGGCGTACGACTCCGGGATCCGGGCCGTCGCCGTCGTCTGCATGCACAGTCACCTCCACCCCGCCCACGAAGAGGCCGTCGGCGAACTGGCGGCACGCACCGGCTTCCCGCAGATCTCGCTCTCCAGCGAGGTCAGCCCGTTGATGAAGCTCGTCCCGCGCGGTGACACGGCCGTCGTCGACGCCTACCTGTCGCCCGTGCTGCGCCGCTACGTCCAGCACGTCGCCGATGAGCTCCAGGGCGTGCGACTGATGTTCATGCAGTCCAACGGAGGCCTCGCCGAAGCGGGTCAGTTCCGCGGCAAGGACGCCATCCTGTCCGGCCCGGCGGGCGGCATCGTCGGCATGGCCCGGATGTCGCAGCTCGCCGGCTTCGACCGTGTCATCGGCTTCGACATGGGCGGCACCTCCACGGACGTCTCGCACTTCGCGGGCGAGTACGAGCGGGTCTTCACCACCCGGATCGCCGGGGTCCGGCTGCGGGCGCCCATGCTGGACATCCACACCGTCGCCGCGGGCGGCGGCTCGGTGCTCCACTTCGACGGCTCCCGCTACCGGGTGGGCCCCGACTCGGCCGGTGCCGACCCCGGCCCCGCCTGCTACCGCGGTGGCGGCCCGCTCACCGTCACCGACGCCAACGTCGCACTCGGCCGCATCCAAGCCACCCACTTCCCCACAGTGTTCGGCCCCGACGGTGACCAGCCCCTCGACGACACCCTCGTCCGCGACCGGTTCGCCGCCCTCGCGCGCGAGATCCGTGAGAAGACCGGCGACGACCGCACCCCGGAGCAGGTGGCGGAGGGTTACCTGCAGATCGCCGTGGCCAACATCGCCAACGCGGTCAAGCGGATCTCGGTCCAGAAGGGCCACGACGTCACCCGGTACGCGCTCACCACCTTCGGCGGCGCGGGCGGCCAGCACGCGTGCATGGTCGCCGACTCGCTCGGCATCCGCACCGTCCTCGTCCCGCCCATGGCCGGCGTCCTGTCCGCCCTCGGCATCGGACTCGCCGACACGACGGCCATGCGCGAGCAGTCCGTGGAGGCCCCCCTTGAGGCCTCCGCGATGCCCGGCATCCTCAAGACCGCCGACGACCTGGAGGGCGCCGCCCGCACCGAACTCCTCGCCGAGGACGTGCCCGAGGACCGCATCCGCGTCACCCGCCGCGCCCAACTCCGCTACGACGGAACGGACACGGCTCTCACCGTCGAGCTCACCGAGCCCGACACCATGACCCACGCCTTCGAGGAACGCCATCGCGCCACCTACTCCTTCACCCTCGACCGTCCGGTCGTCGTGGAAGCCCTCTCCGTAGAAGCCACCGGACTCACCGAACCCCCCGATCTCTCCGCCCTCGTGACGTCTTCGTCCGCCCGAGGCGCGGCGCAGACGGTCAGCCTCCACACGGGCGGCGCCTGGCGCGACGTACCCCTGCACCGCCGCGAGGAACTGCCCCCCGGTGAAACGGTCACCGGCCCCGCGATCATCACCGAGGCCAGCGCGACGACCGTCGTCGACGACGGCTGGCGGGCCGCGACGACCGACGACGGGCATCTGGTCATGGAACGCGTGGCGGTTACGCAGAGTTCCGATCTCGGCACGGAAGCGGACCCGGTTCTCCTCGAGGTCTTCAACAACCTCTTCATGTCCATCGCCGAGCAGATGGGCGCCCGCCTGGAGTCCACGGCCCAGTCGGTCAACATCAAGGAACGCCTGGACTTCTCCTGCGCGCTCTTCGACCCCGACGGCAGCCTTGTCGCCAACGCCCCTCACATCCCTGTCCACTTGGGCTCGATGGGCACGAGCGTGCAGGAGGTCATCCGGCGACGCGGCGACAGCATGCGCCCGGGCGACACGTACGCGGTCAACGACCCGTACCACGGAGGCACCCACCTCCCCGACGTCACCGTGATCACCCCGGTCTTCGACACGGAGGGTGAGCACATCCTGTTCTACGTCGCCTCGCGCGGACACCACGCCGAGATCGGCGGCATCGCCCCGGGCTCCATGCCCGCGAACAGCCGCACCATCGAGGAAGAGGGCATCCTCTTCGACAACTGGCTGCTCGCCGAGAACGGCCGCTTCCGCGAGGCCGAGACGCTCCGCCTGCTCACCGAGGCGCCCTACCCCTCGCGCAATCCGAAGACCAACCTCGCCGACCTGCGTGCCCAGATCGCCGCCAACCAGAAGGGCGTCGACGAAGTCGCCCGCATGATCGAGAACTTCGGCCTCGACGTCGTCCAGGCCTACATGCGGCACGTGCAGGACAACGCGGAGGAAGCCGTACGCCGCGTCATCGACGCCCTGGACGACGGTGAGTTCGCCTACGAGACCGACTCCGGGGCGGTCATCCGTGTCCGGGTCTCCGTAGACCGCGAAAATCGTTCCGCCACTGTCGACTTCACGGGCACGTCCCCGCAGCTCAGCACCAACTTCAACGCACCCTTCGCGGTGGTCAACGCCGCCGTCCTGTACGTCTTCCGCACGCTGGTCGCCGACGACATCCCGCTCAACGACGGCTGTCTGCGCCCGCTCGACATCGTCGTGCCGCGTGGCTCGATGCTCGCTCCCGAGGCCCCCGCCGCCGTGGTCGCGGGCAATGTGGAGACCTCTCAGGCGATCACCGGCGCGCTGTACGGAGCCCTGCGCGTGCAGGCCGAAGGGTCAGGAACGATGAACAACGTCACCTTCGGCAACGAGCGCTACCAGTACTACGAGACCGTGGCCTCCGGATCCGGCGCGGGCGACGGCTTCCCCGGCGCCTCCGTCGTACAGACCCACATGACCAACTCGCGGCTCACCGACCCCGAGATCCTGGAGTGGCGACTGCCGGTCCAGCTCGAGGAGTTCGCGGTCCGGCCGGGCAGCGGCGGAGCCGGGCGCTGGAGCGGCGGGGACGGTGCCGTGCGCCGTATCCGGTTCCAGCAGCCCATGACAGTCTCCACACTGTCCCAGCACCGCAGGGTCCCGCCCTACGGCATGGCCGGCGGCGAGCCCGGAGCGCTCGGCGCCAACCGGGTGGAGCGCGCGGACGGCACGGTCACGGAACTTGGCGCAAGTGATACGGCGGACGTCGGCCCCGGCGACGTACTTGTCATCGAAACCCCCGGCGGCGGGGGCTACGGCCCACCGTCCCACGACCCCCATCAAGCAGGAGAAGAGATCGATGATCTTCGGGCGTTCTGAGCGCGGCAAGCCCCCGGTCGAGCCCGTCACGCTCAAGATCCTGGTGGCCGGTGGCTTCGGGGTGGGCAAGACGACCCTGGTCGGCGCGGTCAGCGAGATCAAACCGCTGCGCACCGAGGAGGTGCTCACCGAGGCGGGCCGCCCGGTCGACGACACCAGCGGCGTGGAGGGCAAGCACACCACCACCGTCGCCATGGACTTCGGCCGCATCACGCTCCGCGAGGACCTGGTGCTCTACCTCTTCGGGACGCCCGGACAGGACCGCTTCTGGTTCCTGTGGGACGAGCTCGCCTCCGGCTCCCTGGGCGCCGTAGTGCTCGCCGACACGCGCCGCCTGGAGGACTGCTTCGCCGCCGTCGACTACTTCGAGCGGCGCTCCATACCGTTCGTGATGGGCGTCAACTGCTTCGAAGGATCGGCCCGGTACCCGGTCGACGAGGTCCGCCAGGCACTCGACCTCGACGACGACGTTCCGGTCGTCCTGTGCGACGCGAGAGACCGGGAGTCGGCCAAGGAGGTCCTCATCGAGGTCGTCCAGCACGCGATGGCGTACGGAGCCGACCGACGCGAACCGGTCACCACCTGACCCGTACATACGATACGAACCGCGCATACGGCCCGTACCCCCGCCGACCGGGGTACGGGCCGTCGTCCCGCACACGCGTGTGGCTCACGCGAGACGCACGCGCGCGTGGACCCCTGTCTCAGCTGACGTCGTCCTCGTGCCAGCCGAAGCTCTTCTCCACCGCCTTGCGCCAGTTGTGGTACTCACGGTCGCGCACGGAGGCCTCCATGGACGGTGTCCACTCGACGTCCTTCTGCCAGTGCGACTTCAGCTCGTCGAGGTCGTTCCACACACCGGTCGCGAGCCCGGCCGCGTAGGCCGCGCCCAGACAGGTCGTCTCGGACACCCGGGGACGGATCACCGGCACGCCCAGGACATCCGCCTGGTGCTGCATCAGCAGATTGTTCTTGGTCATGCCGCCGTCCACCTTCAGGGTGGTGATCTGCACACCGGAGTCCTGGAACATGGCGTCGACGACCTCACGGGTCTGCCAGCTCGTCGCCTCCAGGACCGCGCGGGCGAGGTGCGCCTTGGTGACGTACCGGGTGAGGCCGGTGACGACACCGCGCGCGTCCGAGCGCCAGTAGGGGGCGAACAGGCCCGAGAACGCCGGCACGATGTACGCGCCGCCGTTGTCGTCGACGCTCGCGGCCAGCGTCTCGATCTCGTCGGCGTTGCGGATGATGCCGAGCTGGTCGCGGAACCACTGCACCAGGGCGCCGGTGATCGCGATCGACCCTTCGAGGCAGTAGACAGGCGCCTCGCCGCCGATCTTGTAGCCCATGGTCGTCAGCAGCCCGTTCTTCGAGGGGACGGGCCGGTTGCCGGTGTTGAGCAGCAGGAAGCTGCCGGTGCCGTACGTGTTCTTGGCGGTGCCCACGTCGTAGCAGGCCTGCCCGAAGACCGCCGCCTGCTGGTCGCCGAGCGCCGAGGCGACGGGAACGCCCGCCAGCTGCCCCACGGCGGTGCCGTACACCTCGGCCGACGACCTGATCTCGGGCAGCACCGCCTCGGGGACGTTCATCGCCGCGAGGATCGACGGGTCCCACTGAAGGGTCTCCAGGTTCATCAGCATGGTGCGCCCGGCGTTGGTGACGTCGGTGACGTGCCGACCGCCGTCCGTGCCGCCGGTCAGGTTCCAGATCAGCCAGGAGTCGATGGTGCCGAAGGCGATCTCGCCGCGCTCGGCACGCGCGCGCAGCCCCGGCACGTTATCGAGCAGCCAGGCCGCCTTGGGGCCGGAGAAGTAGCTGGCCAGCGGCAGGCCGGTCTGTTCGCGGAAGCGGTCCTGGCCGTCCGTGCCGCCCAGCTGGTTGCAGAGCGCCGAGGTCCGGGTGTCCTGCCACACGATCGCGTTGTGCACGGGCTTGCCGGTGGCCCGGTCCCACAGGACGGTCGTCTCGCGCTGGTTGGTGATGCCGAGCGCGCTCAACTGGTCGGCGCGCAGCCCAGCCTTGGCGATCGCTCCCGCGACGACCGCCTGCACCTTGGACCAGATCTCGGTGGCGTCGTGTTCCACCCAGCCCGGCTTGGGGAAGATCTGGCGGTGCTCGCGCTGATCGACGGCGACGATCGCGCCGCTCCGGTCGAAGATGATGCAGCGGCTGGAGGTGGTGCCCTGGTCGATTGCGGCGACGTACTTCTCGGCGTTCTCCGTCATGACGTCCCCTTACGTCTTCTACGTCAGAAGGCTGCGTTGGAAGCCTGCGTTCTCGTCAGAAGGCTGCGTTGTAGATCGCGGCCCCGATGGCGGCACCGGCGATCGGGCCGACCACCGGGATCCAGGAGTAACTCCACTCCGAGGTGCCCTTGTTGGGAATCGGCAGCAATGCGTGGGTGAGGCGCGGTCCCAGGTCGCGGGCCGGGTTGATGGCGTACCCGGTGGGGCCGCCCAGCGAGAGTCCGATACCGACCACGAGGAACGCGATGAGCTGGACGGGCAGTCCGGCGTCGCCGATCCCGGCCACGTGTTTGTGGCCGCCGACCATGGCCAGAATGGGCAGCATCAGGCCGACGGTGGCGATGGTCTCGGTGAGGAGGTTCTGCACGGGATGGTTGATCTCTGGCCGGGTCGAGAAGATGCCCAGCGTCTCGATGGCCTTGTCCTCGTCGGCGTTGAGGTTGAACTGGCCGAGGTAGAGCAGCCAGCAGAGCACGGCGCCGACGATGGCGCCCGCGAACTGGCCCAGAATGTAGAAGGGCACGTCCTCCCACTTCGTCGAGCCCTCGATGGCGAAACCGATGGTCACGGCCGGGTTGATCTGACCGCCGGACAGCGGCGCCGCGGTGTAGGCCCCGGCGAGCACGCCGAAACCCCATCCGAACGCGATGACGACCCAGCCGGCGCCCTGCGCCTTGGACTTGTTGAGGGTGACCGCGGCGCAGACCCCCGCGCCGAACAGAATCAGAATCGCAGTGCCGATCAACTCGCCGACAAAAATGTCTCCGTTGCTCATGGCGGCTCCTAGGCCTCGCCCGGAGCGGTCCGCTCCGGGCCACCGTGCGGGGTGCGTTTCCCATGGCTACTTCAGCCGAAGGCAGGGAGGTCCCGCGCCCCGCCCGGCGTCCGTGACGAGCGTGCCGTCGCAGCGGAATCGCCCGTGGGGGACGGCCTTGGAAACAGGTCGGGAACCCGAGCGGTGCGGTGCCTGAAGACGCCCGAATGCGGCGATGCCGACTGACATCCGGAAGTGTTCACCGGCGCCCAGAGGGCGTCAAGGTCGCCGACGGCAACGGTTGAAGGCCGTGAACGGGCCAAGATCGGGACACGGTACGGGCCTGCCCGGGACACGGTCTCGGGCCGACCGTCCCTTCGCTCTCACCCGTCACAGGGGTCCCAGGCAGCACGGCCGTTGCTCAGAACCCTCCCGGTCCGTCGCTCAACCGGCCTGTGCCCGCTCCGCCCCCGAACCACGCAGGACCTCATGTCCCGGCAGTCCCGGCCGCCCCAGCACCCAACTCGCCCCGCTCAGAGCCTTGGCGGCCTGCTTGAGCGGTGCCAGACAGGCCGCCGCCTGTCGGTGATCGGTCACGCTGCCCGGCGCGCACAGGACCGTGGCCAGCGACAAGGTGACGGGACGTCCACCCGCCGACCAGGGCGCGTCGAGTACCGTGCCGGCCAGCGGCCCGAGAGTCTCCGGCTCCGCGAGGACCAAGAAGTCGTCGCCGCCGATGTGCCCCACCCGGGTCGTCCCGGAAGCCGCGTGCTGCAGCGTCCGCCCGACCGCCCGGATCAGCTCGTCGCCCGCGGCGAAGCCCGCTCCGTCGTTGACCTGCTTGAAGTGGTCGACATCGAGCCAACTGAGCGCGAACGTCCGGCCGTCGGCGATCCGCCGGTCCACCTCGCCGGTGATCGCGTCCGAACCGGGCAGCCTGGTCAGCGGGTTGAGCCCGGCCGCCTCCTCGACCCGGCTCTCGGAGAGCGCTCGTACGAGATCGGCCAGACGTACGACCCCCACGCACCGCCCGTAGTGATCGACGACCGCGACATCGTCCGACGTACGGTCCCGCTCGCCGTCCGCCACCACGTCGAGGACCTCCCACGCGGTCGCGTCGACGCCGACCGTACGCGGCGGATCGCCGAGCTTGGCGGCCGGCCGGTCGGCGTACAGGGCATGCCCGTACGGCCCCGACATCGACAGCAGGAACCGTGACCGGTGCACCGAGCGGACCGGGATCCCGGAGGGATCCACGAGCAGCACACCGGACACGTCGGGCGAGCCGGTGAGCAGCGCCCGCACCTGCCCCGCGGAGGCCGTCGCGGGCAGCAGCGCGGCGGGCCGCACGAACTGCCGCACCGACGGTCCCGACCGGGGGGCCGCCGCGACGCCGGGGGAGAGGGCCGGAACGTATACGTCCGCGACGGGCAGCCGTGCGGGCGGCGCGAACAGCTCGCCCTGCGCCAACTGCGCCCCCGCCGACACCGCGGCCGCGCACTGCAGCTCCGTCTCGACACCCTCCACGGACAGCAGTGCGCCCAGCTGCTCGCACAGCGTCCGCATCGCCCTGACCGCCGCCGGCCGCGTCAGCAGGGACGCATCGAGCTTCACCAGCTCGGGCGCGAGGTCCGTGAGCAGCCGCAGGGGTACGTCGCCGTCGCCCACCCCGTCCGCGCAGATCCGGAAGCCTTCGCTCCGCACCGTGGACACCGCCTCCAGCAGGGCGTGGTGAGGCACGTGCGTGTACGGCGGAACGATGTCGATCGTCACCTCCCACGGCAGCCGACCGGCCTCGCGCACGGCGTCGCGCAGCGCCGCGAGCCGTCCGAGATCGGCCAGTGTCCCGGCGAAGACATTCACGTGCAGCGGCAGCATCGTCTCCCTGCGGGCCGCTGCGCGGATCGCCAACGCCGCCAGCCGCCCGTCGAGTTCGGGGTCGCGGCGGGCCTGTGCCAGGATGTCGCCGGATTCGGGACGGGCGAGTATCTCCAGCGCCGCAACCCCTCCGGTCGTCAGGTTGACGACCGGCTGGAAGGCGAAGCGGACAGTATCCGTCCAGGAGGGCACGGGAGCATACTGGCCCCGCCCGCGCACGCCCGGGCGCGATTCACGAGCTGTTCACGCAGCATTCCGAGGTCGTCACACCGAGTGCGGACGGCCGCGGGGCGAGCCTCCGCGGACGGCGGTCGTCGCGGCGCACGCCGCCCCTGGACGCGGTGCATTCGGCCGGCCGCCGACTCAACGGACGGCGACGACCGACGAACCGTGTCCGAACAGCCCCTGGTTCGCCGTGATTCCCACGCGCGCGCTCGCGACCTGCCGGTCGCCCGCGTCCCCGCGCAGCTGCCATGTCAGCTCGCACACCTGGGCTATGGCCTGCGCCGGAACGGCCTCTCCGAAGGAGGCCAGTCCGCCGCTGACATTCACCGGTATGCGCCCGCCCAGCGATGTGGCACCCTCCCGCAGCAGCTTCGCGGCCTCCCCCTCCCCGCACAGCCCCAGGTCCTCGTACCACTGCAATTCCAGGGCCGTGGACAGGTCGTACACCTCGGCGAGCGAGAGGTCCTCGGGACCGATGCCCGCCTCCTCGTACGCCGCCCGCGCGATCGAGGCCCGGAAGGTGCCGGGCGCGGGTTCCACCGCGACGGCGGAGTCCGTGGCGATGTCCGGGAGGTCGAGCACGGTGTTGGGGTAGCGCGGTGTCACCGTCGACACCGCGCGGATCCGTACGGGGTCCGCCGCCCCGTGGCGTCGCGCGAAGTCCATGCTCGACAGCACGAGGGCGGCGCCCCCGTCGGACGTCGCGCAGATGTCGAGCAGCCGCAACGGGTCGGCGACGACGGCGGAACCCGCCACCTCTTCGGCCGTGACCCTCTTGCGGTACCGCGCGTTCGGATTCAGCGCCCCCAGGGCGGCGTTCTTCACCTTGACCTGTGCGAAGTCCTCCAGGGTGTCCCCGTGCACGGCCATCCGCCGCCGTGCGTACAGTCCGAAGTACGTCGGATTCGTCGCTCCGAGGACCCGGAACCGCAGCCAGTCGGGATCGTCCGGCCTGTCCCCGCCCGCAGGACGGAAGAATCCCTTGGGCGCCGCGTCGGCGCCGACCACGAGGACCACGTCCGCGAGGCCCGAAAGGATCTGTGCCCGCGCCGCGTTGATGGCCTGCGCCCCCGACGCGCACGCGGCGTACACACTCGTGACCCGCGCTCCCTGCCAGCCCAGGGCTTTCGCGAACGTCGCTCCCGCCACGTACCCCGGATAGCCGGCGCGCACGGTGTCGGCGCCCACGACCGAGCCGACGTCCCGCCAGTCGACCCCCGCGTCGGCCAGCGCCGCACGCGCCGCCACGACCCCGTACTCGACGAATCCGCGCCCCCACTTGCCCCACGGGTGCATGCCCGCGCCGAGCACCGCCACCTCACCGCTCATGCCGTCACCCCCGTACGCCACATGCCCTTCATGCCGTCACCCCCGTCGGCCGCCAGTGCCACGTCGTCCAGGTCGTCTCCTCGTCCTCGTTCAGCACGCCGGGGACGACCTCCACTTCCATGCCCACCGCCAGGTCGGAGACGGTGATCCCGGGAACCGTCTGGCCGAGTACGACGAGCCGCTCGGATTCCAGCTCCACAGCGATCAACGCATAGGGTTCCCACGAGAGTTCCGGATCGGTCACATACGGTGACGGAGGCCGGTACCGGCTGTCGGTGTACGACCAGACGCGACCGCGCCGGGACAGCGGGACCTCGGTCAGCTCACCGCCCCGGCATCCCGGATTTCGACAGAAGGCGTCCTCGCGGGGGAAGAAGACCGAGGCGCACGCGGAGCAGCGCGTGCCGAGGAGACGGAAGTCGTCCCCGTCCCCGGCGAACCATCCGGTGACCACAGGTGTGCGTGTACGCGACAAGACCCCTCCATGACACTGGATCTGACGGAGCGTCAGAAGTGTGCCACGGGCATCGGGAAATGGGCAGCGCGACGGAGAGAACCGTGGAGGCCTCCTGGGCGTCGGAGTATCGAGAGGTGCGGCCGGGGCTCACGGGGGTGGTTCCGGCCGTGCCTCCCGGTGCGGCTCCTGGGCCCGTTGGGCGATCCGCTGATTCCCTCACTCGATGGTGCCCGACCGCATGTGATCCCTTCCCCGACGGATCCCGCACCTGATAGATGCAGGGGGCATGACACGACTCTCCACCGCCGTACGCGGTCTGGTGACCACGCTCGCCGCCTTACTGGCCGTGACCGCCGCCTCCGCCACCGCCCGGGCGACGCCCGAGCCGAAGGCTCCCGAGGACTTCTTGGCCCTGAGATCCGTGGACCCGACGATCATCCAGGAGATGCGCTACTTCACGCCGCACAACTTCGTGGGCGAGCGCGTCGACGGCTACCGGCAGCCGATCTGCATCCTCACCCGACCCGCCGCGGAAGCCCTCCACAAGGCTCAGGTGACACTGCTGCACGAGGGCTACACCCTCAAGGTGTACGACTGCTACCGGCCGCAACGCGCCGTCGACCACTTCGTGCGCTGGGCCGAGGACCTCGACGATCAGGCGATGAAGCCCGAGTTCTATCCGCAGGTCGACAAGACCCGTCTGTTCGAGGACGGTTACATCGCCGAGAAGTCCGGACACAGCCGCGGCTCGACGATGGACCTCACGATCGTGCGGCTGCCGGCGAAGCCGACCCGCCCGTACGTCCCCGGAGAACCCCTCGTGCCCTGCTACGCGCCCCAGGACGGGCGCTTCCCGGACAACTCCGTGGACATGGGTACCGGCTTCGACTGCTTCGACACCCTCGCGCACACGCTGGACCCACGCGTCCAGGGCGTGCAGCGAGCCAACCGGCTGCTCCTGAAGAGCACCCTCGAAGACCTCGGATTCGTCAACCTCGCCGAGGAGTGGTGGCACTACACGTACAAGCCCGAGCCCTACCCCGACACGTACTTCGACTTCCCCGTGTCCAAGGAGTCACTGGCTTCGTCCCCCTGAGCCGGGCCGGTCCGCCCCGTGACGGCGGGGCGGACCGCATCACGAGACGCACTTCGACGGGCGCCCGGACCCGCACCTGATGAGGCACCCGAAGACGAGCGAGAAGTGATCGGCTACAGTCCGCGGCGTGTCCGCAACCCCGCACCCACCCGCCGACTTCGCGCCGGACTCGCACTGTTCGAGCTGCGGAGCACCCTACGGAGAAGCCAACTCCGGCTGGCCCCGCACCTGCGCCGTCTGCGGCGGCGTGGCCTACCGCAATCCGCTGCCGGTCGCGGTGGCCCTGCAGCCCGTGTACGACGACAGGGGCACCGCCCTGGTCGTCATCACCCGGACCATCGCCCCCGCGCGCGGAGGCATCGCGCTGCCCGGAGGGTTCATCGACCACCGGGAGGACTGGCGACACGCCGTCGCCCGGGAACTCAAGGAGGAGACGGGAATCGACGTGGCGAGCCGCGAGGTGCGGCTCGCCGACGCGATGAGCTCTCCCGCCGGGCACCTGCTGCTCTTCGGGCTCCTACCGGAGCGCCCGGCCGCCGAACTGCCGCCGTCCGCCGCCACGGACGAGACCGAGGGCTGGCACCTGCTGCGCCGGCCCACCGAGCTCGCCTTCCCGCTGCACACCTTGGCGGCGCGTGCATGTTTCGAGGGACGGTACGTCTGAGGGGGTCCCACAGGGTTCTCGGAGGCCGTCATCGCGTCCCGAGGCCCCGCACCCGGACCGGATACTCCGGCGTGCCCGCTCCGCCCTCTCCGTCCCGCCGCACGACCACGTGCTGCCCCTCCCAGCGCGTCACATAGCGTTCGAGCTCGGGCTCGTCCCAGCCGTCGCCGCGGTCCGGCACGGCGAGTCCGCCCCCGACCCGCCCGCGCGCCGGAGCCCACGCCTCCAGCTCCAGGCCGCCGTCGTCGCCCCGGACGGGCACGACGGCACCCGCGCGCGCCAGCACCGGAATCCGCGACAAGGGGGCATCGAGCAACACCTGGGCCGGCCCCTCGTACACCTCCTCGGTGACCGTGTCGTACCAACGCCCCCGGGGCAGCTGCACCGCACGACGGTCGGCCCCATGGTCCAGCACCGGTGCCACAAGAAGGCAGTCACCCAGCATGAAGGCGTCCTCGCAGTCCCTGAGCGCCCGGTCCTCCGGCGCCGCCCACCACAGGGGCCGCACATAGGGAGCGCCCGTGCGGCGCGCCAGCAGCGCCAGCGTCATGAAGTACGGGAGCAGCCGCCGCCGCTCGACGAGAGCCACGCGCGCGTGCTCCAGTACGTCGTCACCGAACTCCCACGGCTCCCGGCGACCCGCCCGCAGACTCGCGTGCGTACGGAACAGCGGCAGATACGCGCCGAGCTGGAACCACCGCAGGTACAGCTCGGGAGACGGGCTGCCGTCGAAACCGCCCACGTCGGGACCCGAGTACGGAACCCCGCACAGCCCGAGCCCCATCACCAGTGACAGCGAAGCCCGCAGCCCGGGCCAGCCCGTGGCCACGTCTCCGGACCAGGTCCCTCCGTAGCGCTGCATTCCGGCCCACCCGGAGCGCGAGAAGAGGAACGGCCGCTCCTGGGGATCCAGCTCGCGCAGGCCCTCGTACGCGGCTCGGGCCATGCCCAGGGCGTACACGTTGTGCGCCTCACGATGGTCGCCGCCGCGTCCCTCCAGGGAGTGCCGAGCCGACCTCGGCAGCGTCGACTCCCCGAACGCCGTGAACGACGTCGGCTCGTTCATGTCGTGCCAGAATCCCGCGAACCCCTGCGCCAGCCGTTCCTCGTAGAGGCTGCCCCACCACTCCCGCACACGCGCGTGCGTGAAGTCCGGATATACCGACTCCCCGGGCCATACGACACCCCGCACAAGCCGGCCCGAACCGTCCCGCACGAAGGCGTCCTCGGCGAGACCGCTGTCGTACACCGCGTTGCCCGGCTCGGCCTTGACCGCCGGGTCGACGATCGACACCAGCCGGATGCCGTCGCGGCGCAGCTCCTCGGCGAGCACCGGCAGCTTCGGGAAGCGCTCCCGGTCCACCGTGAACACCTGATGGGCGTCGTAGTGATCGATGTCCAGGTGGACCGCGTCGAGGGGCAGACCGCGCTCCTGATAGCCCGCGACGATCCGCCGCACCTCCTGCTCGCTGCCGAAGCCCCAGCGCGCGTGATGGTGTCCCAGAGCCCACGCGGGCGGCAGCGCGGGCGCCCCGGTGAGCGAGGCCCAGGCGTGCAGCACGCGAGCGGGGGTGCCCACCATCAACCAGCAGCGCAGCGGGCCACCGTCCAACCGCAACTCGCACGTTCCCGCCCGGTCGTGCCCCGACCCCGCGCCCTCCTCTCCCTCGCGCAGGTTCACCGTGCCGTCCCAGGAGGTGTCGTGGAACACGAGATGCGTGCCCGCGTCGGAGACCACCATCTGCACGGGCATCGTGATGTACAGCGGATCGTCGTCCGGCGCGAAGGCGTGCCCGGGATCCGTGTTCCACAGCCGGTACGTCCCGTCACGCAGCCTGGGACCGGCCGCGCGCCCGCCCAGGCCGAAGAACCGAGCGTCGGCGGCCACTTCCGAGCGCTGCATCCACCGCGCGCCGCCCCCGTCGACTGGCTCCCACCAACGGGGCGGCAGATCACGGCGCAGGATCACACCACCCGGGGTTTGCACCTCCACGGCGCCGTGCCGCGAGACGACGACCGTCACTCGTTCGGCCACCACCCGCCAGCCGCCGTCCTTGTCGGGCTCCAGCACGGCCCGTGGGTCCGGCTCCGGGCAACGGCCCGCGAGCGCGTAGGACGGCTCCGGACCGGCCCCGTCCCAGCCCCAGAACACCGCCCCGCTCACCGCGACCGTGATCCTCAACTCGGACCGCGCGAACCGGACGACCCCACCCCCGGGCCCCGGCTCCGCCCCCTCCACCGGGCCGGGCACCCGCGCGCGCTCGGCCCCCCGTCGCGGTAGCCCGGCGGCGTCGGCACGCCTCCTTCGCCAAGCGGCCCGCACGGTACGCAAGCCCTGGGCCGCCCCCGTCGAACCGACCGTCTTCACCGAACGCACCAGGTCACGACCGTCCATGCTGCTCACCCTGCCATTGCCTGCGCCAAATGAGTGAGTCGTTCAACTGCCGTTCACCCGTGATGGGGGCACATCTTCACGCGGACGACCATCTGCGGCGCACCCTGGTGCGGAAGTCGATCACATGGCATCGTCCGTGTCAGCCGCGTGACGCGCACACCCCAGCTCGTGCGCGACCGACGCACACAGTCCGGGAGCCGATTCATGTCCACCGCGAACCCCTCAGCGCTCTGGCAGCCCGACCCAGGGCGCATCACCCAGGCGCAGGTCACGAAGTTCCAGGCCTGGGCGGCCGAGCACCACGGAGCCCCGTCCGACGGCGGCTACCCGGCACTGCACAGCTGGTCGGTACGGGAACTGGACACGTTCTGGAAGGCCGTCACCGAGTGGTTCGACGTACGGTTTTCGACCCCCTACGCGCGCGTGCTCGGTGACCGCTCGATGCCCGGCGCCGAATGGTTCCCCGGGGCGACCCTGAACTACGCCGAGCACGCCCTGCGCGCGGCCGAGACCCGCACGGACGAACCAGCGCTCCTGTACGTCGACGAGACCCACGAGCCGGCCCCGGTGAGCTGGTCCGAGCTGCGCCGTCAGGTCGGCTCCCTGGCCGCCGAGCTGCGCGCCCTCGGGGTACGCCCCGGGGACCGCGTCAGCGGCTATCTCCCGAACATTCCGCAGGCCGTGGCCGCCCTGCTCGCCACGGCCGCCGTAGGGGCCGTGTGGACGTCCTGTGCCCCCGATTTCGG
This sequence comes from Streptomyces sp. GbtcB7, assembly GCF_019091445.1. Taxonomy (NCBI): domain Bacteria; kingdom Bacillati; phylum Actinomycetota; class Actinomycetes; order Kitasatosporales; family Streptomycetaceae; genus Streptomyces; species Streptomyces sp. GbtcB7. The sequence goes on along the minus strand of NZ_JAGXJM010000003.1, from coordinate 7,923 downwards.
CGCGCGCAGCGTCCTCGACCGCTTCCAGCAGGTCGAACCCGTCGTGCTCTTCACGGTCGACGGCTACCGCTACGGCGGCAAGGAGCACGACCGCCGTGACGTGGTCGCCGAGCTGCGCCGCGAACTGCCGACCCTGCGCGCCGTCGTCCACATCCCACTGCTCGGCACCGAAGCCCCCGAAGGCGCCCTGAACTGGTCCGAGCTGACCTCGGCGGACGTGGCGCCCGTCTTCGAAGAGGTCCCTTTCGACCACCCTTTGTGGGTGCTCTACTCCTCCGGCACGACCGGCCTCCCCAAGGCCATCGTCCAGTCCCAGGGCGGCATCCTCGTCGAGCACCTCAAGCAACTGGGCCTGCACTGCGACCTCGGCCCCGAGGACCGCTTCTTCTGGTACACGTCCACCGGCTGGATGATGTGGAACTTCCTCGTCTCCGGCCTGCTCACGGGCACCACGATCGTCCTCTACGACGGCAGCCCCGGATACCCGGACACGGGTGCCCAGTGGCGGATCGCCGAACGTACGGGAGCGACCCTCTTCGGCACGTCCGCCGCGTATGTGATGGCGTGCCGCAAGGCGGGCGTCCACCCCTCCCAGGACTTCGACCTCACGCGTGTGCGGTGCGTCGCGACGACCGGCTCGCCCCTGCCGCCCGACGGCTTCCGCTGGCTGCACGACGAGGTCCGCGACGATCTGTGGATCGCCTCCGTCAGCGGTGGCACGGACGTGTGCTCCTGCTTCGCGGGAGCGGTGCCGACGCTCCCGGTGTACATCGGGGAACTCCAGGCGCCCGGCCTCGGCACCGACCTCCAGTCGTGGGACTCCGGCGGCAAGCCCCTGATCGACGAAGTCGGTGAGCTGGTGGTCACCAACCCGATGCCGTCCATGCCCATCCGCTTCTGGAACGATCCCGACGGCAGCCGCTACCACGACAGCTACTTCGACACCTATCCCGGAGTGTGGCGCCACGGTGACTGGATCACCGTCACCTCGCGCGGTTCCGTCGTCATCCACGGCCGCTCGGACTCGACGCTCAACCGCCAGGGCGTGCGCATGGGGTCGGCCGACATCTACGAAGCCGTCGAACGCCTCCCCGAGATCAAGGAGTCGCTCGTCATCGGTGTCGAACAGCCCGACGGCGGCTACTGGATGCCCCTCTTCGTCCACCTCGTCCCCGGCGCCGCGCTCGACGAGGCCCTCCTGAACCGCATCAAGCAGACCATCCGCGAACAGCTCTCCCCGCGCCACGTCCCCGACGAGGTCATCGAGGTGCCCGGCGTCCCGCACACCCTCACGGGCAAACGCATCGAGGTTCCGGTCAAGCGCCTTCTCCAGGGAGCCCCTTTGGAGAAGGCGGTCAACGTCGGCTCCGTGGACAACGTCGAGTTGCTGCACTTCTACGAAGAGCTGGCCCGCAAGCGCGGCTGATCAACCTCCGTAGGTGGCCTCGGACTCGCCGAGCACGACAGCGAAGTCCGAGGCCAGGCGCACCGCGTCGGAGGGTTCGAGCTCCGCGACCGAGATCCGTACACCGGGCGCGGAAGCGAGCCTGAACCGCGCACCCGCCGCGACCCACCATCCGTAGGACCGCAGCCCATTGACGACGGCCGACTCGTCGCGCACCGGTACCCAGACGTTCAATCCGCTCACGGAATGAGACGGGATCCCACGTTCCGCGAGTTGGTGTCGCAGTGCGTTCCGCCGCAGCGCGTACGTGTCCTGTGCGCGGGCGACCAACGCGCGCGTGTCGTCGTCCGTCATCAGCTCGTACACCGTCTCCTGGAGCAGGTGACTGACCCAGCCGGAGGTGAGCAGCATCCGGCCGTCGTGCCGGGCCAGCGTGATCGGATCGCAGGCCGCAGCCGCCCACCGCAGGTCCGTCCCGAGGAACTTGCTCACGGTCCGCACGTGCACCCAGCGCGCAAGGCCGCCCGCGGCCAGAGCATGAAGAGGCGCATCAGCGACGGCGGACGCATGGTCGTTCTCCACCACGAGCACGTCGGGCTCTTCCTGGAGTACGGCGACCAGAGAGTCCCGGCGCTCCGCCGAGAAGCGACCGCCGTACGGATTCTGCGCCCGTGGACTGCACACCACCGCTCGTACGCCGGCCCGTAGCGCGTCGCGCAAGGCCTCGGGTCGCATCCCCTGGTCGTCCACGGCCACCGGGACCGTACGCAGCCCCAGCGCCGTGACCAGGTCCAGCAGATGGTGATAGCCGGGGTCTTCCATGGCGACGGCGTCACCGGGACGCAACTCCACCGACAGCAGTCGCCCGATCAGATCGAGCGCGCCGTGCGCGAAGGTCACGTGTTCCGTCGGCACCCCGTCCGGTCGCAGCCAGTCGCGCACGGCGTCCTCCAACCGCGCCAGGCGCGGCGTGCTGCGGTGCGACCGCGCGCCGGGGGAGAGCCGTGAGGGCGGCACCAGGTGCGGAAGCAGCCGAGGGTCGGGATGGCCGCCCGCCAGGTCCCGCAGCCCGTCCGGCACTTTCGGTGGTCGCCGCGAAGCCACCGAGGGAGCCGCGGCGACCACGGTCCCGCCCCGCCCGCGCGTCACGACGATCCCGCGCCGCCGAAGTTCCTTGTACGCCGTCGCGACCGTCCCCGGGCTCACTCCGAGCTCGTCGGCAAGCCTGCGTACCGGAGGCAGCGCCGCCCCCGGCCCCAACGCGCCCTCGGCCACGCCTCGTTCGACGGACGAGGCAATTCCCTTGGCCGTCGCGCCACTGATCCCATATTGTGTTGCCACGTTACCAAGTATGTATCAATACATAAGTGTAGGCAAGGGGGGAACGGTGGGACCGATCAGCCGCGCAGCCGCATGGTCGACACGCATTCCAGGAGGCCCAGACGGCCGAAGAATGCTCTGGATCGCCCTCGTCGACCGGACCGGCAGCGGCCTGTGGGCAGCCGTGTCGGTCCTGTACTTCACCTACGTCACCGGCCTGTCCGTGGCACAGGTCGGCACCCTCGCCGCGGTCTCGGGGGCCATCGGCATCGCCGGCGCACCGCTCGGCGGCAGCATCGCCGACCGCCTGCCCCTCACCCGCGTCCTGATCTCCCTGCAGATTCTCCGAGCCCTGGCCTCCCTCGCCCTGCTCACCACCGACAACTACGCCCTGCTCCTGGCCTTCTCGGCCGTCGGCAGCTTCGGCGACCGGGCCGCCAACGTCCTCACCAAGCTGTACGCCACCCGCGTCTCCGGACCCGACCGCGTCCGCTACCAGGCCGTCACCAGAACCGTCGCCAACGCCGGATGGGCCCTGGGCGGCCTCACCGCAGCAGCCGCTCTCACCATCGGCACCACCACCGCCTACCAGTGGCTCCTGACAGGAGACGCGCTGTCGTTCGTCGCCGCAGCCCTCCTCACCGTGCGCTGCGCCGAACCGCCGTCCCCCGCACGCACGATCGCCACGTCCAAGGACCCGGCCCCCACCACCAGGCCGGCCAACCCCTGGCGCGACCGCGGCTATCTCGCGTACGTAGCCACCGAGACCGTCCTCTGCCTCGACGACGCCGTGTTCAAGGTCGGCCTGCCGCTCTGGATCGCCCACTCCGACCAAGCCCCTCACGGCCTCGCCCCCTTGCTCATGGTCCTCAACAACCTGATGGTCGTGGCCCTTCAGGTCCCGCTGGCCCGCTTCGGCGCCACGACGGCCGCCGCGCGCTCCCTGTTGCTCCCCTTGTCCGCCGCCTTCGCTCTCGGTGGCGTCGCCATGGCACTCTCGGCCACGGGCGGAGCCTTCACCGCCACGCTGTTCCTCACGACCTCGGCCGTCGCCTTCACCGTGGCGGAGATGCTGCACGCCACCGTCTCCTGGGAACTCTCGGTCGCCCTCGCGCCCGGGACGGCCCAGGGCGCCTACCTGGGCGTCCACGGACTGGCGCAGTCCGCCCAGCGCAGCATCGGGCCACTCGCCGTCACCGCGGCCATCGCAACCGGCCCCCTCGGCTGGACGGCCTTCGGCGCGACCATCGCCGTGACCTGCGTGTTTCAGCACCACCTGGTGCGCGACCCGCTCTCCCGCACCGCGTTGTCAGTGCCGCCAGTTACTGTGAGTGAGCATTGATCGACTGCGCACAGGGGGAAACATGGCGCACACCGAGCACCAGACCATGCGACGCGTCCTGCGCCGCGAAATCGCCGGCACCATCGGTCTGCTGACCGACGAGCACGACTTCACGGTGATGCGGCGCTACCGCACCTTCACGTTCGACGACCACACGACCTACCTCCAGCAGGTGGAATCCCTGCTCAGGACCCTGGCAGCCCAAGGCAGCCACACCACGGTCGCGCTCTTCGACCCCGAGGAGTACGCGGAGTTCTGCGCCCACAACGGCCTGGAACCCGACACCGCCGCCAGCCGCACACGCTTCACCGCCGAACTCGCCGCCACCGGCCCCACCGTCGCGTACGAGGGACAGCCCCTCGCCGAACTCGTCCCCGACCTCGTCGACGAAGCCGTCCGAAAAGCGACCTGGGAGTACGCGACCACACTCCTGGCCCGCATCGGCAACTGCGCGTCCTGCGGAGAGGACATCGGACGAGCGTCCTTCGCCCGCGCCTCCCACCTGCTCACCCGCGTCCTCGACACCGCGAGCCCCGGCGAGCGCCAACTCGTGTGCAGCGTCTCCGCGGCACCAGAAACACTCGTCGCGGTGCTGCGGGCCGACGACGACGCCGAGGGCACCACCCGCCTCGACGAGGCGGAAGCCCTCGAATTCACCACCGTCCTGGCCCTGGGTCTTGCCACCGGCAGCGCCGGAGGACTCGTCATGCGCACCACCGCCCCCGACACGACCGACCGCGTCTACGGATGGCGGCTGCGCGGAGAAGGCCTGCAACCCCTCACCGCAGGCGAGGTCTTCGACGCCTACTGCACCGATGTCACATCCGGAGACCTCGTCTCCCCGGAGTCAGGCGTCGACTACTGCGTACCACCCGACCTCGGCAGCGGAGGGGAGGCGACTGGCCACACGCACTGAACGCGAAGGGGCGCCCCACCCGCAGGTGAAGCGCCCCTGAGCAACCTTCGCTCGACGAACGGTCCCGGCTACTCGCCGGACAGCACCGCCTGGGCCGCCGTGCGCGCCTCGTCGGCCGTGTCCGTGGCACGTGCCGCCGCGGCGGCACGCTCGCACTGCGCCAGCGTGTACTTGGCGAGCGTCGCCCGGACATAAGGAATGGACGCGGCACCCATCGACAGGGAGGTGACCCCCAGACCGGTCAGCACACACGCGAGCAGCGGATCGGACGCGGCCTCACCGCAGACACCACAGCTCTTGCCCTCGGCCTTCGCCGCCTCGGCGGACACGGCGACCAGGTCGAGCAGCGCGGGCTGCCACGGGTCCTGCAGGCGGGACACCGCACCCACCTGCCGGTCGGCGGCGAAGGTGTACTGCGCGAGGTCATTGGTCCCCAGCGACAGGAACTCGACCTCCTGGAGGATCGAGCGAGCCCGCAGCGCGGCCGACGGAATCTCCACCATCGCGCCGAACTTCGCCTTCAGCCCGGCGGCACGGCACGCGTCCGCGAACGCCTTGGCGTCGATGCGGTCGGCGACCATCGGCGCCATGACCTCGAGGTAGACCGGCAGCCCCTCCGCGGCCTTCGCGAGCGCCGTCAGCTGCGTACGCAGGACATCAGGGTGGTCGAGCAGGGTGCGCAGACCCCGCACACCCAGTGCCGGGTTCGGCTCGTCGGCCGGAGTGAGGAACTCCAGCGGCTTGTCCGCGCCCGCGTCCAGCACCCGCACCACGACACGCCCCTCGGGGAACGCCTCCAGCACCTGCCGGTACGCCTCGACCTGCTTCTCCTCGGACGGCGCCTGCTTGCTGTCGTCCAGGAAGAGGAACTCGGTACGGAACAGACCGACACCCTCGGCACCGGCCTCGACGGCCGCCGGCACATCGGCGGGACCGCCTACATTCGCCAGCAGCGGGACCTTGTGTCCGTCGGAGGTGGCACCTGGTCCGGTGGAGGCCGACAGCGCCGCCTTCCGCTCGGCAGCCGCGGCCTCCAACTGCGCCCGCTTCTCGGCGCTCGGCTCCACGAAGATCTCGCCGGTGCTGCCGTCCACGGCGATCACCGTGCCTTCGGCGAGCTCTCCGGCGCCGGGGAGCGCGACGACGGCGGGCACTCCGAGCGCCCGAGCCAGGATCGCGCTGTGGCTGGTCGGCCCGCCCTCCTCGGTGACGAAGCCGAGAACGAGGGTGGGGTCGAGCAGCGCGGTGTCCGCGGGCGCAAGGTCACGAGCAATAAGGACGTACGGCTCGTCGCTGTCCGGGACGCCCGGCATGGGCACCCCGAGCAGCCGGGCGACGATACGGTTCCGCACATCGTCGAGGTCGGCCACACGACCGGCGAGGTACTCACCGGCACCCGCCAGCAGCGCGCGATAGGAGGCGAACGCGTCATAGACGGCACGCTCGGCCGTGCTGCCGACCGCGATACGTCGATCCACGTCCGCCATCAGCTCGGGGTCCTGGGCCATCATGGCCTGCGCCTCGAGCACCGCCTGGGCTTCGCCCCCCGCCAGATTGCCGCGCGCCATCAGATCGGCCGCCACAGCCTCGACGGCCTTACGGGCGCGCCCCTGTTCGCGCTCCGCGTCCTCCGCCGGGATCTGCTTGGCAGGCGGCTCAAGCACCGCCGTTCCCATGTGCCGAACCTCGCCGATCGCCACACCGTGGCTCACGCCGACGCCTCGCAGCGTTGTCTCCATCTCACCCGTCTCCGGTAGTGCGGCGCGTCCCGCCGCCGCGGTGGTTTTCGAACCTGCCGTCTATGACGGCAGTGCTGTTGATGTCACTGCCAGCTGAAAAGGGCGTCGCCGGCCTTCACATCGCCGTCCTCGCGGAGATCGCTGAGAGAGTCGGCCGTTGCCTCGAGCGCCACGATCGGGCAGATCGGGGACTTGCCGGCCACCTCGACGGCAGCCGGGTTCCAGCGCACGACGGCCTGACCGCGCGTCACGGTGTCACCCTTGTTGACGAGAAGCTCGAAGCCCTCGCCGTTGAGCTGCACTGTGTCGATGCCCAGGTGCGTGAGCACGCCATGGCCCTCTGCGTCGACGACGACAAAGGCATGAGGATGAAGCGAGACGATCACCCCGTCCACGGGGGCGACAGCCTCCCCGGGCTCACGCACGGGGTCGATCGCCGTGCCGGGGCCTACCATCGCTCCGGAGAAGACGGGATCCGGTACCGCGGTGAGTCCGATGGCGCGTCCTGCAAGAGGGGACGTCACGATGGTCATGGGAAGCCTCCCAGGGGTGGAGATTCATATGGGCCGTCACTGCCTGTACCGGACGGCGCACTGTTGAGCAGGGTATGTCATACGAACTACCGGTTCCGCATGAGAGGTCCCGGTTGGCGGCCCTAGAACACCGCGCAAACGATTTGCGCGCGCTCCAAACCCCCATGTAGAGTCGTACTCCTGCTTGAGGCCGAGCGACGCGACCAAGCGTCCTTGCCTGGCAGCACCCAACTTGTCAGATCCTATCTCGGGGTCTGGTTCTGCATGTCCGCAGAGCCGTGGTCAGAGAGACGGAAAATCGCTGATAGTGTTTGGACCGCCGGAAAGGGAAACGCGAAAGCGGGAACCTGGAAAGCACCGAGGAAATCGGATCGGGAAACGGTCTGATAGAGTCGGAAACGCAAGAACAAAGCAAGACAGCAAGACCGAAGGGAAGCGCCCGGAGGAAAGCCCGAGAGGGTGAGTACAAAGGAAGCGTCCGTTCCTTGAGAACTCAACAGCGTGCCAAAAATCAACGCCAGATATGTTGATACCCCGTCTCCGGCCGATCGGCTGGGGCGAGGTTCCTTTGAAAAAGTCCTGCCGGGCATGGTCTCGGTAGGCGCACAGCGAGGACGCTGTGAACCGAGGGGATTATTCCTCCCTTCGGTTCCGCTCTCGTGGTGTCG